>JAUNIS010000077.1 GCA_030523325.1 Phascolarctobacterium sp. | reverse complement strand
TTATACTCATGTTTTTTAAATGTTGATTAATTGGTGTATTATCCATATTTTCCTCACTTTCTGTGTTAAAAGATAAGCATTATTAGTGTCAAAAATGGGGATATCGTTTTTAGATATCCCCAGAAATAAAAGGTTATGTTATTATCGCAATCCGCACATACGTGCCATTTCATCCTCATTACCGACCCATAAAGGTGATTCTGATTCCACGGGTGTTGGAACTGATTCCATAGCAGCTCTCAACTGTTCTACAGATGGTTTTGCATAATAACTCTTTGTTGTATCGGTTCTTGCATGTCCAAGTACTGTAGAAACAAGCTCAATTGCAACGCCATCCTGATATAGATTTGTTGCTCGTGTCCTTCTGAACATATGGCAATGCACAGATTTTGGCAAATCAATTCCAGAATCACGCACAATGGTAGAGTACTTTTTTATAACACGCTGAACATTTGCTACTGACATTCTGTCAGTGTGACCTTTTATGGTTGTTGAAAAAAGGTACCTTTCTGGCGATTGATTTTTATGATATATGCGTAGATATTCTTTCAAATGCTCTGTAGCTTTATCCGTTAGCTGAATTGTGCGCTCTTTATTACCCTTTCCAGTTATAAAAATACTCGGATATTTAGTATTTAAAGCAATGTCGCCTAAACGGATGTTAAGCAACTCACTAATTCTTACCGCTGTGTCATACAAAAGGATAAGTATTACCCTGTCACGCAATCCAAACTTTGTATTAGGTGGTGCAGCAAACAATGCTGTAAGTCCTTCGTTAGATATGATTTTTTTCTCTTCTTTTGTGGTTTTGCAAGGCGTTATCTGTGATATTGCCAAAGCAATTGATTGGATTGATATATCCATATCAGCTGAGTAAAAGAGGTAGGAACGTATTGCAGCAACACGGACATTAACAGTAGAAGGTTTATAGCCCTTACTAAGCAGGTACTCTCTATAGTTGTAGATGCATTCTTTTGTACAGTCTGCGTATTGAAATGTTGCAATGGATTTATTAGCTTCTTCAACAAGATAATTCTTAAAAATAGTTAATGAATCTCTATAGGATTCCACCGTTTCAGGACTTCGGCCAGCTTGTTTTACCAGGTAGTGATTTAGGAAATTCCAGGTGCGAGAAAAAAATAATTGTTCTGTTGTGATCTTATTCTTCATATGGCAGCACCTCCGGAATTACATTGTCAGATGTAACATCCTTCTTTCTGATTACATCAAATGCTTTATCTACAAGGTGATAGTAATAGTAGGTTTCATCAGGGCTTGTATGACCAAGATAACGACTAAGGTATGGAAGCATTTTATTAGTATCTATGCCGTTAAGCATCCATTCATTTAAACGCTCTACAACAAAAGCATGCCTTAAGCAGTGCGGTGTTGGATGTTTTTTGAGATTTTCGGAGTTTGAAATTCTATCCCAGTATCTATTAAAAGTGGCTTCAACTCCACTGCAAGAGATCGGTTTTTCAGGATTATTACCCGGAAACATCCACGGTGTCTGTGGTAAATCCTCATTCATTTTAGACATATAATCCGAAATTACATCTACTCCATCTGGAGGAAGATATACTAAACGATCTTTTTGCCCCTTGGAATCAAGGATTGTAATAACTCCTGTTTCAAGATTCACATTCTGTTTCTTTAGAAGACGCCCCTCAGAAAGTCGTAAGCCACAACAGAAATACAGTAAAAAAAGTATTTTACATTCCTGTGTAAGTCTTTTTTGAATCGTGTTGTGCGATGTAGGCAGGTTCATCTCCTTTAATAAAGCTGTTACTTCTTCTTTGGTAGGAATGTAAAGAATCGGTCTATAACTTTTGCAATTAAAACTGTTAGGTACAAATGCATCAATACCCAGCGAGAGCATGTATGTACTAAGAGCTTTCATGGATGACATTCTGCTATTATGATATCCTTCGCTTTCGCCATTACGGGCTTCAGACCATTTAGCTGCAACTTCATAAGTTATGGTATCTGCATCTGGAAATTCTTCCACAAGAAATGTATCGATTCTTTTGAGATGTAATTCACCAGTGTGATATTTAAATCCGCTGGACTGCTTTTGTTGTATTAAGCCTTCTATGTAAGAGGCAAGCTTGCTTTCGTATATATAACTCATGACCAGACACCTCCAAACTTTAATGGGCATAAACGCATAGTTTCTTCATCTCGCTCAAGGTAAACTTCAGCTGTTTCCTGTCTGGCATGTCCAAGAGCATTAGATATATCATCAAGCCTATTGTTAGCCCTAAGCATTTTTGTTGCGAAAGTTTTTCTAGTCATGTGAAATCCCTGTCCCTTTGGAAGTTCATAATCATATGCCGCAAGAACTCTTTTTAAAGCACCTTTACATGCTGTTGTGGTTTTTAGGGGAACATATGGTGCTATGTGATGGATAAAAATAAATCCATCAGCTTCTTTTGCTGCTTTAGGCCGTCCATAAGCTATGTACTGATATATAGAATTACCAACATCTGTTGGAACAGGTAGTGTTATAGCGGTTCTAGTTTTCTGTTGTACAAATGATACGGTTTTGTTCTGCCAATCAAAATCAGATACTTTCAGATTGAGGATGTCTATTCCTCGGATACCCATTCTCAGTCCAAGCATAACAATGGCTATATCTCTTAATTCGATTGCTGTTGTTGCCTTGTTTCTGTAATCAAAGATTTTATCAACCATATCATCACTAAGAACATCGACTATATCACGATGCGGGGCATAAACAGTTGGTATTGCATACTCTAGAGTTTTGGGAACCAATTCCTGTTCCGCCATGTACCTTAATAGCTGCCTAAGTTTTATACTATAGGCATTTTTACTCTCGTTAGTTGAGTGAAAATCCTGATTATGAAAATCAATGACAACCTTAGGAGTTATTTCAAGACAGTTATCAATACCTATTTTTTCGAGATATAAAAAGAAATTCTTTCCGGCCGCTTTACACATGGTGATAGTTTTTTCTGTCATTCCGTCTTTCTTTCGAGCTTCAATAAATCCTGAAAGAATAAAGGCACTCCATTCCGGAAGCGCATCTAATGCGTCTGGAAAGTTCTTTTTTAGAAGATTTGTAGTCATACATCCATTAAGAAATTCTGTAAACATTTTAACGGTATGAATGTGATGACTCTTAGGCGTTGAA
>JAUNIS010000076.1 GCA_030523325.1 Phascolarctobacterium sp. | reverse complement strand
AATTGCTAATTTTTTTCTCCGCAAACAATCGATTTTATTTTTCAACTATAAGATTGACGTCCCCCACAGCATGCGTACAATCCTTAACCGCAACCAAGAGAGCCAGACGATTATTCTTCACGCGTTCGTCATCAACCATAACCATGACGTCTTCGAAGAATTTGTTGATGGGTGCGATTAAACCCGTTGCTTTTAAAAGGACGGTGTTGTAATCGTATTTAGTAGTTGCAACAATAACTTCCTTGCTTACTTCAATAGTAGCCGCGTGCAATTCTTTTTCCGCATCAGCTTCGAAGATGTTGGGATTAATTGCCGATTCGTTTTCGATTTTCTTGGTCAAGTTAGCAACGCGGGATGCAGCTTGCACGAATGCAGGTGCGGACGGTGTCTTCATGAAAGCATTGAGTGCTTTAGCACGAGCGTTCAGGTCGGCAATGTCAACGACACGACTATCAGCAAGTACTGCATCAACTACGTCATAGCGAATGCCTTGGTCGATGAGCATGTTTTTCAAACGTTGCTTAAAGAATTCATTAATTTGAGGAACGAGTTCAGCAATCTTTTCGGTAGGAACGTTGAGTCCGATTAAGGATGCAGCCACAACCTTGGTTAAATCAAAATGATAATTGGCGTCGATAAGAATATTAATTACGCCCAGTGCTTGACGACGGAGAGCGTACGGATCTTGAGAACCTGTCGGAGCCATGCCACGACTAAAGGTTGCAGCAATGTTGTCCAGCTTATCGACGATGCCAACAATACGACCGATATCGGATTTAGGTAGCTCATCACCTGCAAAACGAGGCAGATAATGTTCGAAAATACCTACAGCAACTTCTTTGTCTTCACCATCTAAGAGTGCATATTCGCGACCCATAACGCCTTGCAGCTCGGTAAATTCAACAACCATGCCGGAAACAAGGTCGCATTTGCAAAGCTCAGCTGTGCGTACAAGCTTAGTCTCGTCAACGTTCTTGTTAATTGCATAAGCAATTGCTTTAGCACCAGCCATCAAGCGTTTAGTCTTATCATTCATATTGCCCAAGCCTTCTTGGAAGGAAACGGTTTTTAATTTTTCCAGGCGAGCAGCGAGAGGTTGCTTACGATCTTCGTCAAAGAAGAATTCCGCATCGGAAAGTCTTGCACGCAGAACGCGTTCGTTACCGTGAGCAACAACTGCGAGATGATCGGCATTGCCATTACGTACGGTGATGAATTTATTTAAAAGAGTGCCGTCTTCAGCGAGGACGGGGAAATAACGTTGATGCTCACGCATGGGGGTGATGATGCATTCCTTGGGAAGACGCAGGAATTTTTCTTCGAACTTACCGCATAAAGCTGTGGGCCATTCTACGAGATAATTGACTTCCTCCAAAAGGTCTTCGTTAATTTCTGCATGACCGCCTTCGGCGATAGCCAGCTCGGTAACTTGTTTGCGAATAAGCTCCTTACGAGCGTCCTGTTCAACCATAACGAAGTTGTCCATCATGGTTTGGACGTACGCATCAGCACTGGGAATAACAACAAGATTGCCACCGCCCTTTACTGCGGTTGCAACTTCGTTTTTAACAGATGTAGCTACAACATTAACTGCCGATTTAAGTGCACCAAAGAAGCCGCCTTCTTCTTTTTTCGCAGCTGCTTCAGCATCCGCAAGAGTATTGCGTTTTAAGAAACGATGACCGCGAGAGAATTTACTAGATTGTACGCCGGTAATTTCCACAGGAATTAATTCGCTGCCAAACATTGCTACGAGCCAGCGGATAGGACGAACGAAACGGAATTCGTGATCTGCCCAGCGCATATTCTTGGGGAAGTTCATGGAAGTGAGGATGTCCAGTAAAAGTGCGGGGAGTAAATCCTTAACAGCTTTGCCAGCCAGATGCTTAACGGCATAAACATATTCGCCGCGAATCTCTAAATCCTTCACATCAACGCCTTGTCCACGTGCAAAGCCTTGTGCTGCTTTAGAGGGTTCACCATTAATAAAAGCAATCTTTGCGCTAGGACCTTTGGCTTCTACAACAGAATCGGCTTGAGTCGCTTGGACTCCATCGGCAATGAAAGTCATGCGACGAGGAGTGCCATAAACATTGACTTTTGTAAAAGGAATGCGTGCTTCGGTTAATTTCTTTTCAGTTAATTCTTTTAATTGGGCAAGAATACCGGACATAAAATTCGCAGGAATTTCTTCAGTACCAATTTCGAATAATAATTTTTCCATTATTTTTTGCCCCCTTTCTTGTTCAGCGGGAAGTCGAGCTCCTCGCGTTGTTTTACATATGCATTAGCGCACAGACGTGCCATAGCACGCACGCGACCGATATAAGCGGTACGTTCGGATACGGAGATTGCTCCACGGCTGTCCAGCAAATTAAAGGTGTGGGAGCATTTTAAAACGTAATCATAAGCAGGACGGATATAGCCCAGCTCGATAACGCGTTTAGCTTCCTTCTCATATTTTTCGAAGAGATCGAAAAGAAGATCGGTATCGGCGATTTGGAAGTTGTAGTAGGATTGTTCAACCTCATTAGTATGGAAAACGTCACCGTAGGTGTAGTCCCCTACCCATTTTACGTCGTAAACATTTTCTACGCCTTGAATATACATGGCGAGACGTTCGAGGCCGTAGGTAATCTCAACAGTTACGGGTTTGCAGTCGATGGAGCCAACTTGTTGGAAATAGGTAAATTGGGTGATTTCCATACCATCGAGCCAAACCTCCCAGCCAAGTCCCCAAGCACCCAGGGTCGGAGATTCCCAGTTGTCTTCTACGAAACGAATGTCATGCTCTTCTTGATGGATACCAAGCTCTGCCAAGGATTGGAGATAAAGCTCTTGGATATTATCCGGAGAGGGTTTAATGATTACTTGGTATTGATGATGTTGGAAGAGACGGTTGGGGTTGTCACCGTAGCGACCATCGGCGGGACGACGAGAGGGTTCTACGTAGGCTACGCGCCAGTTTTCGGGACCCAGTACGCGTAAAAAGGTGTGGGGGTTCATGGTGCCAGCACCCTTTTCTACGTCATAAGGTTGGCCCATGATACAACCCTGGTCTGCCCAGAATTTTTGCAGCTTCAAAATGATTGTTTGAAAGTCCATGAATGTCCTCCTAAATGTGAAGATTTTATTTTTAGTTTTGTTGATAAATGAATTCGGAATGCGGACTTCGGAATGCG
>JAUNIS010000007.1:216-77258 GCA_030523325.1 Phascolarctobacterium sp. | reverse complement strand
GCACAAGAAAAGGGTGGTGAAGCTTAATGAAAACAACAGAAATTCGTGAAATGTCTGCTGCTGAGTTAGACACCAAAGTTGCAAGCCTGAAAGAAGAACTCTTCAACCTGCGCTTCCAAATGGCAACTGGTCAATGCGAAAACCCCATGAAGATTCGTGAAGTAAAGAAAAGCATTGCTCAAATTAAAACTATTCAACGTGAACGCGAACTGAAGGCATAATTGTTCTGAAGTATTTAAGGAGGAAACAGTCGTGACCGAAGAAAGAAACGCGCGTGTTACCCGTATCGGTAAAGTTGTAAGCGATAAAATGAACAAAACTGTCGTTGTTGCAATTGAACGTTTTGTTCAACATCCGCTCTACAAAAAAGGCGTAAAACATACTATTAAATTCAAAGCTCATGATGAAAACAACGAAGCACATATCGGTGACGTAGTTCAAATTATGCAAACTCGTCCCCTTTCCAAAGATAAATGCTGGCGTGTTATTGAAATCTTAGAGCGTGCAAAATAATTTTGCCCTGATCTCTTAGACTAGGAGGGAAATCCCATGATCCAACAACAAACTATCCTTAATGTTGGTGACAACACCGGCGCTAAGAAAGTTATGTGCATCCGCGTATTAGGCGGCTCTTTCCGTAAATACGCTAATATTGGTGACGTTATCGTGTGTGCAGTTAAAGATGCATCACCCGGTGGCGTTGTAAAAAAAGGTGACGTAGTTAAATGCGTTGTAGTACGTTCCGTAAAAGGCGTACGTCGTCCTGACGGTTCTTATATCCGTTTCGACGAAAATGCTGCAGTAGTTATTAAAGACGACAAGAGCCCTAAAGGCACTCGTATTTTTGGACCTGTAGCTCGCGAACTCCGCGATAAAGATTACATGAAGATTATTTCTCTGGCACCTGAAGTGCTGTAAGAAATTTTGATAAGCACTGTAAGGAGGTGTTCTTGACATGGCAAATGCTGTAAAGCTGCATGTTAAAAAAGGCGATACCGTTCTTGTTCTTTCTGGTAAAGATAAAGGCAAGCAAGGTAAAATCGTTGAAGCTCTGCCTAAGAAAGCGAAAGTGGTTGTCGAAGGCGTGAATAAAGTTAAACGTCATAGCAAACCGTCTCAAGCTAATCCGCAAGGTGGCATCATTACTAAAGAAGCTCCGTTTGCTGCTTCCAAGGTTATGGTTGTATGCCCTGCTTGCAAAAAAGCTACTCGTACAAAAATCACCGTTGTTGCTGGTGTAAATGCTAGAACCTGCAAAAAATGCGGTGAAGTAATCGATAAATAAAATTTCCGGGAAAGGAGGAAAACACTTAAATGGCAAATACCAGATTACAAGAGAAATACTTGTCTGAAGTAGTACCTGCTCTTCAAGACAAATTCCAATATTCTAACGTAATGCAACTTCCTAAACTTGAAAAAGTTGTAATTAATATGGGCGTTGGTGAAGCAGTTGCTAACAGCAAAGCTCTCGAATCCGCAGTAATCGATATGACAGCTATCGCTGGTCAAAAACCTGTAATCACCAAAGCAAAGAAATCCATTGCAAACTTCAAAGTTCGTCAAGGCATGCCTTTGGGTGCAAAAGTTACCCTTCGTGGTGACCGTATGTACTACTTCCTGGACAAACTGATGAATCTTGCACTTCCCCGTGTACGTGACTTCCGTGGTGTAAGCGCAACCGCATTTGATGGCCGCGGCAACTATGCACTGGGTTTGAAAGAACAATTGATTTTCCCGGAAATCGAATATGATAAAGTTGATAAAGTTCGCGGCATGGACATCATTATTGTGACCACTGCACAAACTGACGAGGAAGCTAGAGAACTTCTGAGACTCCTCGGTATGCCGTTCGCACGTTAAGTTAGGAGGGACACTCGTGGCAAAGAAAGCCCTGATCGAAAAATGGAAAGCTGAACCTAAATTTGAAGTTCGCGCTTATAACCGCTGCAAAGTATGCGGCAGACCTCATGCTTACATGCGTAAATTTGGCCTGTGCCGTATCTGCTTCCGTGAATATGCTTACAAAGGAGCTATTCCGGGCGTAACTAAAGCAAGCTGGTAAGACAACAAGGAAGGAGGCTACTAAACTATGGTAATGACCGACCCGATTGCTGATATGCTTACCCGTATCCGTAATGCAAATTCAGTTCATCACGATACAGTTGAAATCCCTAGCTCCAAGATTAAATTAGCTATTGCTGAAATCCTGAAGTCCGAAGGTTTCATTAAAGAATTCGAAGTTATTGCTAACACAACACAACCTGTTATTAAAGTTAGCTTGAAATACGGTGCTAACAGAGAAAAAGTTATCTCTGGCATCAAACGTATTTCCAAACCCGGTTTGAGAGTTTACTCTCAAAAAGACCAACTGCCCAGAGTATTCGGAGGTTTAGGCATCGCTCTTATCTCTACTTCTCAAGGTCTTATGACCGATAAAGCTGCTCGTAAAGCTGGCTTGGGTGGCGAAGTTCTTGCATACGTATGGTAATACTAAAAAGATAGGAGGTGCTCGTACGTGTCTAGAATTGGTAAAATGCCAATTACTGTTCCCGCTGGTGTAACAGTTACTATTGAAAATAACGTTGTGACCGTTAAAGGTCCTAAAGGCGAACTTTCTCGCCAAATCAATAAAAATATGAAATTGACCATGGACAATGGTGTTATCACTGTTGAACGTCCGAACGACGAAAAAGAAAATCGTGCTCAACACGGTCTTTCTCGTACTTTGATCAACAATATGATCATCGGCGTTACCACTGGTTTCAAGAAAACTCTGGAAATCCAAGGCGTTGGTTATCGTTGCGCTCTTCAAGGCAAAAACATTAACTTTACCCTCGGCTTCTCCCATCCGGTAATTAAAGAACCCCCTGCTGGTATTACCTTTGAAGTTCCCGCTCCTAACAAGATCGTTGTTTGCGGTGCAAGCAAAGAACAAGTAGGTGCAGTTGCTGCTGAAATCCGTACCCTGCGTCCCCCCGAACCTTATAAAGGTAAAGGCATCCGCTATGAGGGCGAATACGTTCGTCGTAAAGTTGGTAAAGCTGGCGCAAAAGGTAAGAAATAATTTAGCTTGATAAGATAATTTCTTAAAGAAGGGAGTGAAACTCTTGCTTAATAGAGTTAATAAAAACGAGAAACGTCAAAAACGTCATCTCCGTTCTCGTAGATATATTATCGGTACTGCAGAAAAGCCTCGTCTGAACGTATATCGTTCCTTAAGCAACATTTATGCTCAAGTAATCAACGACGAAACCGGCGTTACTATCGCTGCTGCTAGCACCGTTGAAAAAGGTTTAAAAGAAAATTATGGTGGCAATATTGAGGCTGCCAAAGCCGTAGGCAAGGCAATTGCTGAAAAAGCTCTTGCTAAAGGCGTTAAAGAAGTAGTATTTGACCGTGGTGGTTATCTTTATCATGGTCGTGTAGCTGCTCTTGCAGAAGCTGCTCGTGAAGCAGGCTTAGAATTCTAAGAGAGGGAGGAAATAAAGTGGCAAACTTTGAAAAACAAGAAAACGAATTACAAGAAAAAGTCGTTTTCATCAACCGTGTTGCTAAGGTTGTTAAAGGCGGTCGCCGTTTCTCCTTCGCTGCACTTGTAGTTGTAGGTGACGAAAATGGTCACGTAGGTATGGGCTTGGGTAAAGCTGCAGAAGTTCCTGAAGCTATCCGTAAAGGTGTTGAAGATGCAAAGAAGAACATCGTATCTGTTCCTCTGAAAGGCACCACCATTCCTCATGAAATCACTGGTATTTTTGGTGCAGGTCGTGTATTCATGAAACCTGCTGCAGAAGGTACTGGTGTAATTGCAGGCGGCCCTGTTCGTGCAGTCCTCGAACTGGCTGGCGTACATGACATCCTGACTAAATCTCAAGGCTCTTCTAACCCGAACAATATGGTTCGCGCAACCATCGAAGGTTTGAAAGCTATGAAGAGTGCTGAATCTGTTGCAGCTCTCCGCGGTAAAACCGTTGAAGAATTGTTGGGCTAATAAGGAGAATTATAATGGCACAAATTAAAATTACCCTGACCCGCAGCCTTATCGGTTATCCGAAAGATCAACGTGCAACCGTTAAAGCACTGGGCTTAGGCAAAATCAATACTCAAGTTGTTAAAGAAGATACTCCGACTATTCGCGGCATGATTCATAAAGTTGAACATCTCGTGAAAGTTGAAGAAGCGTAAGACAAGGAGGTTTACTAATATGAATTTGTCTGAATTGTCTCCCGCTCCGGGTTCAAAACGTAAAGCAGTTCGCGTAGGCCGTGGTTTAGGTTCCGGTCTTGGCAAGACTTCTGCAAAAGGCCAAAAGGGCCAAAAATCTCGTTCTGGCGGCGTTAAACGCCCTGGTTTCGAAGGTGGTCAAAGACCTTTGTACCTGCGTCTCCCGAAACGTGGTTTCTACAATAAATTCGGTAAAGAATACGTTGTTATCAACGTAGGCGTTCTCAATTGCTTCGAGGACGGCACTGTTGTTGAACCGGTTATGCTTATCGAAGAAGGTATCGTTAAGAACATTCGCGATGGCATCCGCGTACTTGGCGGCGGTGAATTAACCAAAAAGCTTACCGTTCAAGCTATGGGCTTCAGCAAAACTGCTGAAGAAAAAATCCTTGCTGCAGGCGGTACTGTCGAGGTAATCTAAAGTGTTAGCAGCCCTTGCAAACATCTTCAAAATTCAAGAACTCAGGCAAAAAGTTATATTTACTCTCGCCATGTTCATAGTATTCAGGGCTGGAACACATATTCCTGTTCCAGGCGTTAACGCCTCCATCATCGAACAGCTTTTCAGAAGCGGTAACCTTTTAGGTTTACTCGATATGTTCTCTGGCGGCGCCTTGAGCAAATTCTCAATTTTTGCTATGAGTATCACCCCATATATTAATGCTTCAATTATATTGCAGCTCTTGAAGGTGGTAGTACCAACCTTGGAACAATGGTCCAAGGAGGGTGAGGAGGGTTACAAGAAAACCAATAAGCTGACTCGCATGCTGAGCGTTGGTCTGGCTTTTATCCAAGCAATAGGTATGGCATGGGGCCTGAAAATGGCAATCAATAACCCCGGGATTCCTGCAATCCTGCTGATTGCTCTTACATTAACAACAGGCACCTGCTTACTGATGTGGATCGGTGAGCAAATGACAGCCAAAGGCGTTGGTAATGGTATTTCTTTGATCATCTTCGCTGGTATCGTATCCAGATTACCAGATGGCTTGCAAGTAATTTATCAATACTTGCAAGCAGGCACGGTCAACATTTTGAACGTAATCTTGTTCGCGGTGATCGCTTTGGCGATGATAGTTTTTGTAATTATCATTTATCAAGGTATTCGCAAGGTTCCCGTTCAATATGCTAAGCGCGTTGTAGGTAGAAAATCTTACGGCGGACATTCATCCTACCTTCCTCTGAAGGTAAACCAAGCAGGCGTAATCCCCATCATCTTCGCATCCAGCGTATTGATGTTCCCGGTTACAATCGCTCAGTTCGTTGATATTCCTTGGGTAAAACAAATAGGCGAATGGTTTAGATGGGGTACCCCCTTACAAACCACTCTCTATGTACTAATGATTTTCTTCTTCACTTACTTCTACACAGCAGTAAGTCTGAATATTGAAGATCTTAGTGATAACATCAAGAAAAATGGTGGTTTTATCCCTGGCTTGAGACCTGGTAAACCTACAACCGATTATTTAGACAGAGTAATGTCCAGAATTACATTTGCAGGCGCCATCTTCCTCTCTTTAATTGCGCTGATGCCAAATGCAATTGGTTGGATTACCCGTATCGAAGGTATTTACTTCGGGGGTACTGCTCTTTTGATCGTAGTCGGTGTTGCTCTTGAAACTATGAAGCAGATAGAATCCATGGTTATCATGAGACATTATCATGGATTTATGAAATAGGAGGAAAATAGAATGTATATTCTCTTAATGGGACCTCCGGGTGCTGGCAAAGGCACCCAAGCAGAAAGATTAATTGACAAGTATAATATTCCTCACATCTCTACAGGTGACATGTTCCGTGCTGCAGTTTCTCAAGGCACTGAACTTGGTAAAGAGGCTAAAAGATATATGGACGCTGGCGGACTTGTCCCCGACGTCGTAACCATCGGCATTGTACGTGAAGGTTTGTCCAAACCCGAATGCGCGAAAGGTTTCATGCTTGATGGTTTCCCGAGAACTGAGGAGCAAGCAGTTGCTCTCGATGGTATTCTCGAAGAACTGGGCATTAAATTGACCGGTGTTATCAATATTAACGTTCCCGATTCTGAATTGGTTGGCCGTGTAACTGGTCGTCGCATCTGCAAAAACTGCGGTGCTACTTTCCATGTAAGCTTCAATCCGACTAAAGTTGAAGGCGTTTGCGATAAATGCTCCGGTGCTCTCTATCAACGTAATGATGATAAAGAAGAAACAGTTAAGAATCGTTTACAGGCATATCATGCGCAAACTGAACCCTTGATTGAGTACTACAAAAAGCAAGGCGTATACAAAGAAATCGACGGTCTCCAAGCTATCGATAAAGTATTTGCCGATGTTGTAGCTTCTCTGGAAAGCAAATAAGGAGGTACCCAGTGTCCAAACAAGACGTCATTGAAGTTGAAGGCACAATTTTAGAGGCACTTCCTAATGCAATGTTCCAAGTAGAATTGGTCAATGGTCATGTAATTCTTGCACATATTTCCGGTAAGATTCGTATGAACTTCATCAAAATTTTGCCTGGTGATAAAGTTACCGTCGAGCTCACTCCTTACGACCTCAATCGCGGAAGAATCACTTATCGATATAAATAATCCAACAGGCAACGAGGAGGTTTAATAATATGAAAGTAAGACCGTCTGTTAAGCCAATTTGCGAAAAATGCAAAGTAATTAAACGCAAAGGCCATGTTATGGTAATTTGCGAAAACCCGAAACATAAACAAAGACAAGGTTAATCGAGAAGGAGGTGCTCGTTAATGGCACGTATTTCTGGTGTAGATTTACCGAGAGACAAACGTATTGAATATGCTCTGCCGTATATTTACGGTATCGGCCTGACCCTCTCTCGTGAAATCTTAGCTAAAACCGGTATCAACCCTGACACTCGCGTACGCGACTTAACTGAAGAAGAAGTTGCTAAAATTCGTGAGGTTTTGGATGCTGACTATAAAGTAGAAGGCGATCTTCGTCGTGAAGAATCCCTCAACATCAAACGCTTAATCGAAATTGGTTCTTATCGTGGCCGTCGTCATCGTGCAGGTCTTCCTGTTCGTGGCCAAAATACTAAGAACAATGCTCGTACCCGCAAAGGTCCTAAGAAAACCATCGCTGGTAAGAAGAAATAATAGGTAGGAGGAGGATAATAAATGGCTGGCAAGAAAGTTGTTAGAAACAAAAAGAAAGTTAGCAAAAACATCATGAATGGTGTAGCACATATCCGCTCCACCTTTAATAATACCATCGTTACCATCTCTGACATGGAAGGCAATGTACTGAGCTGGGCTTCTGCTGGTGGACTCGGTTTCCGCGGTTCCCGTAAGAGCACTCCGTTTGCTGCTCAAATGGCTGCTGAAGAAGCTACAAAAGCCGCAATGGAACATGGTTTAAAAAATGTAGACGTATACGTTAAAGGCCCTGGCGCTGGTCGTGAAGCTGCAATTCGTGCGCTTCAAGCTGCTGGTCTCGAAGTACAATCCATTAAAGATGTTACTCCGATTCCTCACAATGGCTGCCGTCCGCCGAAACGCAGAAGAGTTTAATAGGAGGTAAAACTAGATGGCAATTGATAGAACACCTATTCTTAAAAGATGCAGATCTTTAGGTTTAGCTCCTCAATTCTTGGGTGTTAACAAGGAATCCAAACGCCAAGCAAAACGCCAAAACAAGAAAAAGAGCGAATATGGTATTCAATTAACTGAAAAACAAAAAGCTAAATTTATCTATGGTGTACTGGAAAAACAATTCCGTGGCTACTATGATAAAGCTAAAAAGATGGAAGGCATCACCGGTGAAAATCTGTTGATCCTCCTCGAAAGAAGAATTGACAATGTAGTATATCGCCTTGGTCTGGCTAATACCCGTCGTCAAGCTCGTCAAATCGTAAGACATGGTCATATCGCTGTTAATGGCAAGCGCCTTGACATTCCTTCTGCTCTCCTCAGAGCTGGCGATGTTATCAGCGTAATGGAAAACAGCCGTGCTAAAGAATATTTCAAAGGCATGGATGAAACTCTGGCTACCAAAGCAGTTCCCGCTTGGCTTGTACAAGATGCTGCAAACTTTGGTGGTAAAGTAGATCGTTACCCGACTCGTGAGGAAATTGATGTTCCTATCGAAGAGCACTTCATCGTAGAGTTGTACTCCAAATAATTAGTGAATATCTTACGCCACCCACTTATAAGGCGTATTGTGGTAATACGCTGGTCTAGAAGGAGGCTTTCCACACATGATTAATATTATAAATCCTAAAATGGTTTCAGCAGAAATCAGTGATGATGAACGTTATGGTAAATTCGTTTGGGAGCCCCTTGAAAGAGGCTATGGCATTACTCTTGGCAACAGCTTACGTCGTGTATTGCTTTCCTCTCTCCCGGGTGCTGCAGTAACCTGTGTTAAAATTAACGGCGTGCTGCACGAATTTTCCACCATCCCTGGTGTTCGTGAAGATGTTGCAGATATTATTCTCAACATCAAGGCTTTGTGCCTTAAGGTTGCAACTGACGAAGAAAAGATTCTTACTATCGATTGCTCCGGCGAAAGAGAAGTAACTGCGAAAGATATTATTGCAGATGCTGATGTAACAATCTTGAATCCTGAGTTGCATATCGCTACTTTAGACGAAGATGCTGTTTTCAAGATGGAAATCCATGTTGATAAAGGCTTAGGTTATGTTCCTGCAGATAAAAATAAATTTATCAAAAATTCTGATGATGGCAAGCAACAATATCAACCTATCGGCATTATCCCTGTTGATTCCATTTATTCTCCGATTACCCGCGTTAAATTCGCTGTAAATGATACCCGTGTTGGTAACATTACCAACTACGATAGACTGACCCTCGAGGTTTGGACTGATGGTAGCATCAAACCTGACGAAGCTGTTAATCAAGCTTCTTCTATTTTGATCAGTTGCCTGAATCTCTTCCAAATTGGTGAATCCGTAATTGAAACTCCTGTTGTAATAGGCGTGGATGCACCTAAGGAGGAAGAACCTGAAGAAGATGGTATAGAAGGTACTTCCATCGATGAAATGGATTTATCTGTACGTAGTAATAACTGCTTGCGTCGTGCTGGTATCAACACTATCGGTGATTTAATTAAGAAAACCGAAGAAGATATGATGAAAGTTCGCAACTTGGGTCGTAAATCCTTGGATGAAATCAAAAATAAACTTTTCGCAAGAGGATTATCCTTACGCAAGAGCGACGAAGAATAATTAGGAGGCTTAAAGCACATGGCATACAGAAAACTTGGTCGTAACTCCAGCAACCGTAAAGCTCTGTTTCGTAGCATTTTGACTTCCTTCTTCAAATATGGTAAGATCGAAACTACCGCTACCAAAGCTAAAGAAGTTGCAAGCAAATCTGCTCAACTTATCACTTTAGCAAAACGCGGCGACCTGCATGCACGTCGTCAAGTTGCGGCAGTTCTTCTTGATGATGCAATCACCAAGAAACTGTTTGAAGAAATTGCTCCGAAATATGAAAGTAGAAATGGCGGCTTCACCCGTATTTATAAATTGGGACCCCGCCGTGGCGATGCTGCAGAGATGGCAATCATCGAACTCATTTAATTTCCCGAGAAATTATAAAACCCTTGCTCGTACGGGCAAGGGTTTTTGTTTTTTTGTATCACCTCGAGAGGCTTAGTTAGCTTAATAATGCAAGGGATAAAAAGCGTAGCTCTGGGAGTCAGCTGAGTTCATATCGGTTGCGTTAGGATTTTTTTGACTTTTATTTATTTGCCATGCGATAAATCTCTTCGATGTCAGGGATATCTAAGACTTTGAATTTGCCGACGGTACGCGTACCCATGAAGCTGCACTTAAAGGCGAGAGTTTTGATTTCTTCTTCAGTTAATTTGCGGCCGATGAGCTCGGGGATGGAGGTGGGCATGTTGATGCATTTAAAAAATTCTTCCATAGCCTCAATGCCTGCAAGAGCAGTATATTCCTTGCTAACCTTGTCTTCGATGTCGAAAACATTGTGAGCGAGCTGGATGAAACGGTCAATGTTTTCCTTCATGACATAGCGAGCCCAAGAGCCCCAGATAGACGCAAGACCTGCACCATGGGCAACCTTGAACATACCACTCAGTTCGTGTTCGATTTGATGACTTGCCCAATCGCCTATAGAACGATCGCCGGTGACGTCGTTATGGGAAAAGGTTGCACACCACATCAGATTAGCACGAGCGTTATAATTTTTGGGATCAATTAATGCAAGGGGTGTGTATTGCATGACTGTCTTTAAAAGTGTTTCCGCGATGCCGTCAAAAAGTGTCAGAGTTTGCGTTTGCGGAGCAACAAAATAACGCTCCAGGGTATGAAGAATGATATCTGTTGAACCGCTTGCCGTTTGGTAAGCGGAAACCGTATAAGTGAGTTCGGGGTTTAAGATGGAGAACTTACAAAAACCGTAGGACGTTGCGAGGCTACGCTTTAACCAACCGTCTTCATTGGTAATAACACTTGTATTGCTCATCTCACTGCCTGCAGCTGCAATCGTCAGGATGGAGCCAACAGGTGCGCAGCCTGTAGGAACTTTTTTGCGAGCATAATATTCCCACACGTCGCCTTCGTTGACAATGCCATAAGCGATACATTTACTGCTGTCAATAACGCTGCCTCCACCGACTGCGAGAATAAAATCGACACCTTCTTTTTTACAAAGCTGGATTCCTTCTCTCGCAAGTCCGAGCTGAGGATTGGCAACGACGCCGCCTAAAGTAAGGTAAGCAAGTCCTGCTTCCTCAAGGCTGGTTTTTACTCTGTCAATTAAACCAGAACGGACAGCGCTACCGCCACCATAATGAATTAAAACCTTGCGGGCGCCGTATTGTTTGCATAAAGAACCAACTTGTTTCTCCGTATCTGGACCAAAAACAACTTGGCTGGGAGCGTGGAAGTGTAGGTTTGTCATAATTTTTCCTCCAATATTTAAAAGTTAAGAGTTAAGAGTTAAAAGTTAAGAGTGAAGGAGTAGGTCGAAAGCTTGTGATTTTACAATTACTAATTGCTAATTCTTGCTCGGTGCTTGTGCCATTATGATGGCTGTTAAGAGCAGGCAGCAACCAAAAATTTCGCGGCCGCTCATAGTTTGCCCAAGAACGAGCCAACCGGATACAAGAGCGAAGACAGATTCCAGACTCATGAGCATGCATGCGAGCAAGGGATTGCAATATTGTTGGCCAACGATTTGCAAGGTATAAGCGATGCCGCTTGACATAACGCCTAAATAGAGTATGGGTGCCCAGCCTTCGAGGATGAGCGCAAGGCTCGGCTTTTCAAAGATGAACATTAAGACTGCATTAAGTATGGTGCAGGTGACGAACATCAGCATAGAATAACGGATCCCATCCAAGCCCTCGCTAAAATAATCTACGCTTAAGATTTGCCAAGCAAAAAAGAAAGCGCAAACTAAAATTAAAAAGTCACCTTTGGTGATGGTGAACTCTTCTGTGATACTGATAAAATACATGGCAATCATAGCGACACCAATGGAAAAGATTTGCAGCTTAGAAATTTTTTTCTTAAAAATTAGAAAAGCGAAGAGAGGAACGAGTACAATATATAGTGCTGTAATAAAGCCCGCCTTACCAACTGATGTGTTCATTACACCGAATTGTTGGAAAAAAGATGCAGTGGTCAGCATGATGCCGGAAATTAAGCCGCCCTTTAAAAGTTTCTTCCTTATGTTAATATCCGTGCTTCCTAAAATAGAAAAAGCTTTCCGGTGAAATTTATCAAACAGGAAAATTACAAAAATTAAAAATATGGAGGAAAGCAAGCTGCGAGCCCAATTTAAAGTAAATGGTTCTGCAAATTTTGCACCAATGGATTGAGCGACGAAGGCAGTGCCCCAAATAAGCGCACAAATTGTCAGTGAGAGAATTCCCTTAAAGGTTGTTTTGTTTTCTTCTTTTTTCTTCATTATGTATATTACGTGCTCCAAAAAAATTCTACATATAGTATTATTGTAATCTTTTTTTCCTGCTATGTACAGATGAATTAGTAATTATATCTACAATTAGAAGCAAATTTTTACTGAATCAACCTTGTTTGTATACTCATAGTAGGATAAAATTGTAAACGCAATAGGCAAATTAGTTAAAAAAATAAAAATAGTGAAACATTCACGAAAAAAATCAGAGCCACAATATATAGTGTATTTTCTCTTTGACACGGTAGATATATTGTGGTAGAATAGGAACTGTGCCGACTAGGTACGAGTCCGTATATTACTATGCGGTAGCGGTGTTGCAAAACTGAGCAACCCGAAGACATATATTTCGTAAAATTTTCTACTTTTACAATCGATAGAAAGGAAGGGCAAGTCCATGAAAGTTATTAAGCGCGATGGCAAGACTGTAGATTTCGATCCTAGTAAAATTATCATTGCCATTCAAAAGGCTAATGCAGCTGTTGATGAAGAATATCGTATCGGTGAAGATAAAATTAACGAAATTGCCGATAAAGTTAAAAATAAAAACCGTATGCGTCTTTTAGTTGAAGATATTCAAGATATGGTTGAACATCATCTGATGGATGAAGGCAAGTTCGAGCTGGCAAAAACATATATCATTTATCGTTATAAACGTGCTATGGTTCGTAAAGCCAACACCACCGACGAATCCATCCTTTCCTTGATTAGCAATCGCAATAAGGATGTCATGGAAGAGAACTCCAACAAGAATGCAGTTCTCGCAGCAACTCAACGTGACCTTATCGCTGGTGAGGTTTCCAAGGATTTAACTCGTCGTGTAGTTCTGCCTGAAAAAATTTCCAAGGCTCATGATGAAGGCGTCATCCATTTCCACGATGCGGATTATTTCATTCAACCGATTTTTAACTGCTGTCTTATTAATATCGGCGATATGCTTGACAATGGCACCGTTATGAATGGCAAGCTCATCGAAAGTCCGAGAAGCTTCCAGGTTGCTTGCACAGTTGTAACTCAAATCATCGCAGCTGTTGCTTCAAGTCAATACGGCGGTCAATCCGTTGATACTTCTCACCTGGGCAAATATTTGCGTCGCAGCTACGAAAAATTCAAAAAGAATATCATCGAAGCTAGCGAAGGCAAATTAGACGACGAAACTGTTGAAAAGCTTGCACGTGAACGCTTGATGTATGAACTTAAGGGCGGCGTACAAACTATTCAATATCAAATCAATACTTTGATGACTACCAATGGTCAATCTCCTTTCGTAACTCTCTTCATGCATCTTAAAGAAGACGATCCTTATTTAGAAGAAAATGCACTCATCATCGAAGAGATTCTGCGCCAAAGATATACCGGCATTAAGAACGACAAGGGAGTTTATGTAACTCCTGCTTTCCCCAAGCTCGTTTATGTTCTTGACGAATTGAACTGTCTCAAGGGCGGCAAGTACGATTATATTACTAAACTCGCTGTTAAATGCTCTGCAAAACGCATGTATCCCGACTACATTAGCGCCAAAATCATGCGTAAAAATAAAGAAGGCAATGTTTATGCGCCTATGGGTTGCCGCAGCTTCTTGACTCCTTGGAAGGATGAAAATGGCAATTACAAGTTCGAAGGTCGTTTTAACCAAGGCGTTGTTTCCTTGAATCTTCCGCAAATCGGTATTCTTGCTAATGGCGACGAAAAGAAGTTCTGGAAGCTGATGGACGAAAGATTGGAGCTTTGTTACGAAGCATTGATGTGCCGTCATAATGCTTTGATGGGCGTTCGTTCTGACGTTAGCCCCATTCATTGGCAATATGGTGCTATCGCACGTCTAAAAAAAGGCGAAAAGATAGACAAATTCTTATTGGACGGTTATTCCACCATTTCTTTAGGTTACATTGGTCTTTATGAAGTTACCAAGCTCATGAAAGGTGTAAGTCATACCGATCCGGTTGGCGAAGAATTTGCTATTCGAGTTATGGAACGTATGAGTGGTGCTTGTGCTAAGTGGCGCGCTCAAACAGGTATGCATTTCTCCTTGTATGGTACCCCGGCTGAAAGCTTATGCTATCGTTTTGCTCGTATCGACAAGGAACGTTTTGGCACCATTAAAGACGTTACCGACAAGGGTTACTACACCAATTCCTACCATGTAGATGTGCGTGAACCTATCGACGTCTTCTCTAAATTTACTTTTGAATCCCAATTCCAACAAATTTCCGCAGGCGGCGCTATTTCTTATGCAGAGATTCCCAACATGCGTCACAACCTGCCTGCTCTTGAGGAGCTCGTTAAATTTATTTACGACAATATTCAATATGCAGAATTCAATACTAAGTCCGACTACTGTCATGTTTGTGGTTACGACGGCGAGATCATCATTAACGACGATAATGAATGGGAATGCCCGCAATGTCATAACAAGGACCATGCTCTCATGAATGTTACTCGTCGTACTTGTGGTTATCTTGGTGAAAACTTCTGGAACGAAGGTAAGACGAAAGAGATTAAAGCACGCGTGCTGCATATTTAAAACACTATTTTCTAAAATTAAATAATATGAATGAAAAGCCTGACTGTATCAGCAGTTGGGCTTTTTGAAATTTTCCATTCTCAGGAGAAAGAAATGAAGTGTGAAAAATGTAACGAAGAAATGATTTATTTTCAGCAGGAGCAGACTTGTGGTTATAGCTGCCCGAACTGTGGAAATGGAATTTGTACAACATACTACAGTCCTGTTTATATGGATGATACAATTTATTCTGTTTTCATTAATGCCTCAGCGAATCCGAATATTGAAACGATTAAAATTATAGCCAAAATTTGTAATTGTAATTTCATAAAAGCAAAAGGTATATTGAATTCTGGCGGTAAGATAACCGAAGGAGAAGCTGTTCTAATTCTTAAAATAGTAAAACAATTGAAGGAAGGGAATATTGAATTTAAAATTTCTCCGGAATTTGTGTACGATTTGTTATAAAATCAAACGAAATCCTAGTGAATACTTTTTGTGTTTACTGGGATTTTCGCTTAAATTGAACAGTTTTTAGTGAAAATAACTAACGCTTATTACGTTATATTTTAAGTTTTTTGGCACGAGTTCGATTGACCCTGCGAAAAAAACAAATTATAATAAAAATAAGGTGTTCTGTATTTTTAAAACTCAAGAAGGTGTTTGTTTATGAAAAGAATAGAAGAGCTTGATATGATAAAAGGACTGTTAATTACTTTTGTCGTGACGTTCCATTGTTCACTCTTGGTCGGTACACTAGGTTTGTGGGGAAGCGTCGGCAAAATGATGCTTGCCTTGGCTGTGCCTTCTATGTTTGTGTTTATGATGGCCTCTGGTATCGTCTACAAGTTCAAGGGAGAGTCTGTTGCCAAAGAAATATTGCAACGGTGCAAATCTTTACTTGACCAGTATTATCTATATTCTATTCCCATGCTTATCGTGTATTTTATCGTTTATGTACTCGTAGCAGGACGTTCTTTGGGTTGGTTTGCCGACGGTCTTATTTCCATCCTGTGTCATTATCAGGGCGTACATCTTTTTTCAGATGCGCCCATAGTTCATGAAATGTTCTATGGTACATGGTCATGCTGGTATCTATTTCAGGTAGCGGCGGCGTATATTGTATTTATCCCTGTCCAACATATTCTCGTGGGTAAGCCTCGCCAGATGCAAATCCTCAGTGCTCTCTTGCTATTAGGGTTGGGAGCAATATTTTATATACTTGATCTTCAGGGCCTGAACGGGAAATTTTTCCCTATGACAACGAAGATTTTTATTCTGCCAAATATTTTTGGTTTCGCCGGAGTGTTGACAATCGGAAAATGCTTATCCGAATATAACGTAGGGAAACTGACGCATGCGAAGGTATCTGCAAAAATCTCGACAATTGTGATAACGATGGTCTTACTTTTTGTTTTTTATTTATTAGAAGATTACCTTTATGATCTCCCGATAGGCAAATGGGGGCCCTTCCAGGCCTGGAGCTATTTTTACGCTCCGATTTGCGGTTTGACACTGTTTTTCTTTTTGTTCACTCTTTGTAATTTCTTAAAGTCCAAGGACAGCATTAAGAAATTACTAGGATTTTTCGGTCAAAATTCCTTGCTGATTCTCATTACTCACGAATGGGTTATGTGGTTTGTGCAATACGTCGGTGGATTCTGGTATCCTTACGTAACTGTTCCTATACCTCTTGACGATCCCGTCTTGTGTAATACCAACTTTTTTATCCTTTTGGGTGTTACAAGTTTAATCTTAATACCCTATATTATGTTAAGAAACAAATGGAAAAATGCGTCTAAGACAAGAGGAATTTGCGGATAAACCCATTAGTATGTAGGTCTTGCGTTTCCTGCTAGTAAAAAATTTACAGCGAGAAATATCGAGCTTGGTATTAGCCATGGTTTTACTGCAATTTATTTTAAATTTACCATAATTTAAAATTGCAAGCATAGTATTATTTGGTGGCTACTAGGCTTTTTTGAAAAATTTGTAACTTATCATGGGTGAAACGAAAAAGAATTAATAATTTACAAGTTATCCTTGCATTTGCAGTTGGCAGTAGATATAATATTTCATATGTTGGTGATAGTATGTATGCTTTCACCGTTTTACTTATCGAAATGAGGCGAGTAGGCATGAATTACGCATCTATAAAAAAGAATGATATTGCCAATGGTATTGGCATTCGTATTTCGCTATTTGTAAGTGGTTGCACTCACCATTGTAAGGGCTGCTTTAATCCAGAAACCTGGAACTTTATGTATGGCAATCCTTTTACTAAAGAGGTCGAAGACGAAATCTTGGCTCTTCTCAAGCCGAACTATATTCGTGGTTTGTCTCTTTTAGGCGGGGAACCTTTTGAAATTGCTAATCAAAAAACATTGCTTCCTTTCATTCGTCGTTTTAAAGAAATGTATCCAGAAAAGGATCTTTGGTGTTATAGTGGTTACGATTTTGAAAAGGATATGCTCACGGGTAGCCTTGGTCCTTGGGATATTACCAGGGAAATGCTTTCCTATATCGATGTTCTCGTGGATGGAGAATTTGTTGAAGAGCTGAAGAATCCGTCCCTGCGTTTTCGCGGTAGCTCTAACCAACGAGTTATCGACGTGCAAGCTTCCCTTGAATCGGACCATGTTGTGCTTTGGGATTTGACTCAAGATATGTAAAATTTAAAGGCCGTAGTTCTTGCGTTTAGAAGCTTCTAAACGCGAAGCCCTGCGGTCTTTTGTTTTGCTAGTGATGAAGCTATGCGTAAGTCTAAGATTCTGCAAAAAAATGCTGAATTCCTAGGTTTTTTGCAAATCGAAAGCTTTGCAAAAAAATTCTAAGTCTTTAAGCTCTGTGCAAATTGAAAGCTTTACAAAAAATTGTTAAACATCTAAGCTCTACGTACATCAAACTTTGCTGAAGAAAATTTTTGCAGAGGTCCTAAGCTTTGCGAAAACTTTCCTTAGCAACAAAAATTAGTGTTCACGTCATATTTAGCTGGGTGTAAATTTATTTAATGCGAATATATCATGAAAACAATTTTTCTTTACTACCTTATTATAAATATAGTAACCTTTTTTGCCTTTGTTTTTGATAAGTTTAAGGCGAAGTCTCACTCTTGGCGTATACCCGAGGCCCAGCTTTTACTTCTTTGTTTGCTTGGTGGTGCCTTCGGAGGCTTTGCGGCTATGCAGCTCGTTCGTCATAAGACGAAGCATCTTAAGTTTATGTTGGGCGTGCCCTTGATGCTGCTCTTGCATTTTGTCTTATATACGTTAATTTAAAAGTTTTTTTCTTGCACAAAAGTTAAAAATATGTGAGAATAAATAACGGTAGAAAATGAGCATTTTTTTGCAGATTAATATACGTGGAGGAAATAAATTATGAAAAAATTTGGCAAGAACGCTTTTAAAACGGCCATCGCTTTAAGTGTTTTAACCGGTGCGATGAGCTGGACTAATTGTGCGAAGGTTGATGCCGCAAGTATTAGCATTACTATTCCACCTACAAGCTATGAGAGTGAAGAGGTTTTTAGTATTGACGGTAATGATTATTTGCGTTTAAAATATTTAGCTTCTGGTTCTGTTTCGTGTCAAATTGCAGAAAATCTTAATCAACAAATAGCGGAACTTAACAAGAATAGCCTGACAGATGAGAAGGTTAAAACATATACCGAGAAATTGGAGAATACGCTCAAGGAAGGCACAGCTAGTCGCTCGCTTACGGATACGGAAAAAGCTTCTTTGAAAAATGGTTTAAGCTATTGGTATTACGTTTTGGGCAGCGCTAACAGCGGTACACCTGTAATCGAAATTGTAGGGAGAGCAGACAAGGACGGCAATGCTGGTGGTACAAGCAACGAGGTAGATGCTGGCTCTAATATGGATACAATGCTAGGCAGATACTATAAGCAAAAAGACTACTCCCATGATACTGCTGCTACTATTCAAATAGATGTGCCTGAGCAAGGTGACTGGGGCTTTAACGACTTGCGCATTTTACCTACAGCAAGCACTAATATTCAATTGCAGCCCACTATTGTTCATGAAATGTTCCACGCTTTGGGTATGAATGCTCAGGTCGATCTTGAATACGATATTAATACCCTGAAGCCTTCCGAGGAAAATGATAATGATGATGATGAAGATACGAAGCTGACATTTTTTGTAAATGGTATTTATGATTACAAGGGTACACCCATAGGAATTCTTGCAAGCAACAAAAATAGTAAAGTTATTGCGATTAACGCAGCTGACCAGGAGAAGTATAAATCCGATACGAATAATTTTTATGTGCTTAAGGGCACTGAAGAGGAAAGCCGTAGTGGTGCATATTTTACTGGAACAAATGTCAAGGATGTTTTGACTGTCGATGGCAAGCAGGCTCTTATCGCTTGGGCTGACAATACTACATCCGTAGCAGCAGTGCCGGGCATTCCTGTTAATGGTTTGGAAAAAGAAAACGAAGAAGCAACAACTTATAGTTTGGATTTGAGCCATTTTGAACTGCAAAACAGCTTAGAGAGCCATCAAAATTATCGTAACTGGGGCGTGCCTATGGAAGCCGAGCTGGCAGCCCTCGAGGATATGGGCTATGAATTAGATCGCAAGGCACTCTTTGGTTATTCTATTTATAATAGTGGGGAAGAGGGCAATCTTTTTACCTATACTAATAATAACCCATATTATGAACGCAATGAGGCTGGCACTGCTTATGTAAATGGTACGGCAAGCAGTCAAAAATATGGCGTGGGCCTGCATGTTTACGGCAAATATGTTGATGTAACTCAAGCTGCGGATATTTTGGCTGATGGTGACTATAGTATTGGTATTCGTGTAGATGGTGCCAATAGCAAGGTTACTATTGGTGAAGGCACCAAGGTTACGGCTAATGGTGCTGAGGGCTTAGGTGTTGCTGTAACCTACGGTAAGAACCACGAGGTGAATATTCAAGGCACTGTTGAAGCAACAGGTACAAGCGGCAAGGCTCTCTCTTTTGACTTTGGCAATAATATAATTGGCAATGATAAAGAATACAGGGGCTCTTATATTAACTTGTCTCGTGAGGTTAAGAAATCCGGTGCGGTTTCTTATACGGCTGATGAGCTGCCAGACGATATTAAAGGAGCTTTAGTACAAAACGTTAATATTAGTGGCACACTGCAAGGTGACACGGCTATTTATATTAGCGAGAATGCTCTTGTAAAAAACATTAATATTATGGAAGGCGCTGTGCTTAGTGGCGACATTGTTTCTAATTGGTCCCCTAATCTTGATCTAGCGCAAATTTATCCTGGTGATGATGTTAGCAAGGTTTATACGGATGGCTTGGTGCAGCTTCCCTCAGAAGGTGAAGACGGTAGCATCCAACTGAATTTTGGTGCTGATGCAAATCAAAAGGCTATGAGCGACTTCAAGATGACTTATAGTGGTAAGATTAGCGGCAAAGATAGTCTTGTTATGAATGTTGTAGGTGGCGAGTTAACTTACAACGAAACGGCTAATGCTGGAGTTGTTAATATTAAGAGCGGTGCAACCTTATTGGGCGCAGGCACCTATAACTTACCCAAAGACACTATTAATAATATTGAAGGCGTTGGCACATTTAATAACAGCGGCACCTTGGCTATTGGCAATGGCTCGGAGTTTGGCAAGGTTACGATTACGGGTAATTATAAACAAACCGAGAGCGGCACCCTGGCTATCGATTTTGCTGTAGATGGTGCAAGTGATAAGCTTGTCATTCAAGAAGGTCTCGACGGAAAAGGCATTTCTTACGGACGCGAGGTTTCCATGGCTGGTAACTATAGTTTGAAACCTACCGTAGGTTATTATAGCAGCGACAATACAATTACCATTAATACGCTTGAATTGTATCGTTATAAAACTGATGGATCTAAGGAGCTTGAACAAATTAACCTGGAAAAAAATGATGGGGATGGATTCTATGTAAGTGGCAAGTACGGCTATAGTGTAGACTTAAGCGATGCTCCAACTCTCGAGCTTGTTACGTTAAAAGGTTACAACGAGGGCGTTTACAACGGCATTTTCGATATTGTGCTCAAGCACAAGGACGATGCTTATACAAGTCTTGCTCAAGATGAAATCGAACTAGGTGTTGCTAAAGTTTTAGATGCGTATTCTAACAATGCACCCGATGGGCTCCAAGATGTTTACGAAGCTCTTGATTTTAGCGGCAGTGCTAATGCGATTCGTCAAAGCTTGCATGAGCTGAGCGGTGAAAATTATGGTATGGGAGCTCTTCATGTTCAGAGCATTCATCATTTGCTCAACGGACTCGTATTGAGCGAAGACAGTGTGAGTCCGGTAGGTAATGCTTATGCCAAAGATAGTGCAAGCGTAAGTGTTCACGGCTATGCAAAAGGTACTGCACAAGACGGAGTAGTTCGTAAGACAAGCGTGACACCTTTTACTCAATATACGAATCAACATAGTTATAATGGCCATGCAACTGGCGTCCTCGCTTTAACCGAAAAAACTGGCACAGACGGACTGACTGTTGGCTATCACGCAGCTTATGCTCACACGAGTACCAGGGGCAAGACCAATGGCCATCTTAAAGGCGATGGTTTATATTTAGGAGCGCAAACAAAATATGCTCCGGATAAATGGGGCAAGGCAAGTGCTTATGGACTCGCTCGATTAGGCGTTGAAGATATGCGCATGCATCGCAGTCTGGCAATTGGCAAGGGCTTTAGCGATGACAGCGACTATACTTCTTGGAGCGGCTCTCTTGCTGTAGGCACAGCTTATACAACTGGTATTGGTCAGCTGCAGGTTAAACCTTTTGCAGGTGTTGACTATAGCTTTGCTCATCAACCGAACATTAATGAAAGCGGCAGTGCTGCTCTGCATATTGATGGTGAAACATACGACAGCCTGCGTACTCTAGTTGGTTTGAAGCTGAGCACGGCTCAGAAAAAGCTTGACAAGGACAGCGATTATAGTGCTCACTTAATGGCTTCCTGGAACCATGAGCTATTAAGTAAAGCAGGCACGCTTACCGCAGGCTTTAAGGAGATTAGTGGTACTTGGAATATGGATGTGAAGAATCACGGACGTGATAGCTTGACTATCGGTGCGGGCCTGACTTTCCACACCAAGAACAAGCTTGACGTTGTCCTTATGGCGGGCAGTGATATCTATCGTAAAGATGGACATAGCGTGTACGGCAAGGCGGGGGTTGAGTGGAAGTTCTAAAATAATTCGCAATGAGCAATTGAAGGAGTAAGCCTTAGACTTGCGATTAAAAATAATGCTAATTTATTAACAAATTCACTTTCGTTTAAGGTAGTTTTTGAAAACTTTGTAAAGTTTTCAAAAACTACCTTTGTTGTCTTGCATTCTCTTTGCAAATATGCTATACTACCAAATGTAGATGTTTGAGCAGGTCTCCGTCTACACAAGATTTAGTATAAATCACCACGGGAAAATCAAAAGAAATCAAGCTTATAGCAGTGGAAACAAGGACACACGCGCAAGGTTAAGCAAGAAATCTAGAGAGGACTCCTTAGGTGTTTTATAAAAAATATATTATTTCCTGAAGGAGGAAAACAAAATGAAAAAATCTTTAGTTCTTGCAATGGCTATGGCTCTTGGCGTTACCGCATCCGCTTATGCAGCTAATCCGTTCTCCGATGTTCCTGCTGGTCACTGGGCATATGATTCCATCTCCAAATTGGCAGCAGCTGGCGTAGTTGAAGGCTATCCTGATGGTTCCTTCAAAGGCGAAAACCTGATGACCCGTTATGAAATGGCTCAAATCGTTGCTAAAGCTATGGCTAAAGGCGCTAACGTTGACGCTCTTGCAGCTGAATTCGCTCAAGAACTCGATAACCTTGGTGTTCGCGTAGCAGCTCTCGAAAAGAAAGTTGACAACGTTAAGATCACTGGTCAAGTTCGTTACAACTATGCAAAATTGAATGGCGGTGCTGATGCTGATATGCTCCGTACTCGTCTTTGGATTGCTGGCCAAGTTAACGAAGACTGGAAATACACCGCAATGCTCGAAAACCGTCAAAACTTCAAATCTTCCAACAAAGGTGAAGAAGGCGACGTTCGTTTCCAACGTGCATATGTTGATGGTAAACTCGGCGGCTTGAAAGTTCGTGCAGGTCGTTCTGGCTTCACTTCTTGGAATGCTCTGTCCGCTCTTTCCTTTGGCGGCGAAATCTATGATACTCGTGCAGACTATGGCCAAATCCAATACGGTAAAGATATCCAATTGACTGCTGCTGTTGGTAAACTTGCTGACGCTACTGGTATGCTTGGCACTGGCATAGGTTCCGACCTGTCCGCTGGCGGAGATTTCTGGGCAGTTAACGTTAAAGGCGACCTCGGCAAGATTGCAACCCTGAACGTTGGTTACTATGACCTCAATGATGGCGGCAAGATTGCTGTTGATAAAGAAATCATCAACGTTGGTTTAGCTCTTAAACTTAACAAAGATTTCAAATTCTTAGCCGACTGGTACAAACTGAACTCTGACGACGATGTTATCGACGGCAACCAAGGTTGGGGTCTTGGCGTTGCTATTAAAGGCGCTAAAGCTGCTAAACCTGGTTCTTGGGGCATCAATGCTAAATACATCGACATCGAAGACGGCATCATGGTTTCCAATGGTTGGAACCATAGTGATGGTAGCAGTTCTGCAGGTCAAAAAGGCTGGGCAGTTGGTGGTTACTACACCATCGCTAAGAACATCGTTGCTGGCGTTGAATACTACAGCACCGAATGGAAGACCAAAGCAGACGGTCACCAAGAAACCCTCTGGTCTCAACTCGTATTCACTTTCTAATTCTAGTACTCGTAGGGTTAGTAATAGTTCTAAAATTAAAGGGGATAGCTTGCTATCCCCTTTTTTTAAAGTTTAAGGAGGCTTATACTTAATGAAAGCTAAAAATATCTTCTTGTCCGTATTGGCTGCTGGCTGCCTCTCCGTAGCCTGCCTTGCAGAAGCTGCATCCGTTGCTCTGCTTCCTCTTATTGATAAATCCGATTATGAAAATAAAGAAGAACTTACTGCAACATATAATGCAGCTGCTGTTCGTGCCATTAATAACGTAGAAGGCTTCACCTTGGTTGATAGTGATGAATTGACCGCGGTGTTAGATAAAAATTTACCGGAAGGTACTCTTCCTACTGAACAAGCTTTAAAAAATATTGCTGCTCAAACAGGCGTTGATGTAATTTTTGCTATGCAACTCGATAATCTGAGCAGTGATATGACTATGGGTAAAATCGAGGACTATTTGTATTTGGATTTAAGAGGCAGAGTTGTATATTATAATGCTTTGACTGGTAAGTTTAAATCTACTTCTGTACGCGATGACAATAAGGTTCCTATGGCTACCATGGCTCGTAGCAATTTTGAAATTGAATCCTTCAGAGACAATGTTCGTCGTCAAATGAATAAGGCTCTTGGCAACAAGAAGTTCAAAGCTGACCCGGTTAAATTCGGTTGGTAATAGTTTATTTGCTCAGCAAAGGATGTCTTCGGACATCCTTTTTTGTTTGGAAAAATATTTTTAAAATTAAAAATAAAAAGTAAGGTCGTACGATAAGGATTAAATCTTTATCGTACGACCTGTTTAATTGCACTTAATTTAAAAATTTTAAATTAGAAAGTGAAGGTAATATCGGTCCAAAGCTTGTGGCTCTTGTCGGAAGTTGATTTGCTTTCGGTATCATAGTAAGCAACGGTGCCGATAATATTTTTAGCGAATGCATAATTTACGCCAACGCCATAACCCTTGAAGCCTTCACCGGTAAAGGATTCAGCATCGGTGGTATGAAGAATATAGGTCTCTGCTTCTTGATCGTAGTAGTTCGCGAAGATACCCCAAGAACCCTTTTCGTCAGCTTCTGCTCCCTTGTAAGCAAGGTTAACTACGAAGCCGTCGCCGTGAGTATCTACTTTATCTCTTCTACCATAGAGATACATACCGGTAAGATCGAAATCGCCAAATTTAAAATTCAAACCTGCATGCCATACGTCTTGGTCTTCAATCTTTTCGCCACCAGTCTTCAAATCGAATTGAGATACACCACCGAACAAGCTTGCGTTTTCGCCCAGCTCTGCATTAACTTCTAAAGCTTTGTATTCACCTTGAACGTCATCAAAAATATCTTCGGTAACTTTACCAACAAAGCCAGTCAGTTTGTATTTGCTGCCGTAGGATACCTCTGCACCTTCGGAGAATTCATCATAAACGTTACCTTGGGCAATTAAAGGATTATAACGACCAGCGGTAATCTTCAAGCCACCAAGCTTGCCGTCTACATAAGCTTCCTTCCAGTTGATGTCGCCTTCTTCACCTTTATTGTTGTGAAAATCTTGGGTGTTTTGTACCATTGCATGGTAGGACCAATCTTCATTAACCTTACCAGCTAAATACAGACGGGAACGAAGATTGTTTTCGTGACTTCTGTTAGTTCCATGGTTGGAAACATAAAGGTAACGAACTTCACCAGTGATGGTTACGTTATCAACTTTCTTTTCGAGAGCAGCTACACGAACACCAAGGTTATCGAGTTCTTGAGCGAATTCAGCTGCAAGAGCGTCAACGTTAGCGCCTTTAGCCATAGCTTTAGCAACGATTTGAGCCATTTCATAACGGGTCATCAGGTTTTCGCCTTTGAAGGAACCATCAGGATAGCCTTCAACTACGCCAGCTGCTGCCAATTTGGAGATGGAATCGTATGCCCAGTGACCAGCAGGAACATCGGAGAACGGATTAGCTGCGTAAGCGGATGCGGTAACACCAAGAGCCATAGCCATTGCAAGAACTAAAGATTTTTTCATAGTAATAGCCTCCATAATAAAAATGTATAGCAATCAACTCAGATTATTACTTGCTATTTTTCATGTAAAAACTTTCTTGAAAAGTCCAAGGAAATCCAAGCTTGTATTATTTCAAAAATTAATTGCTGTTTTGATTATACCACGACAGTTAGCAAGTGTAAACTCATTTTAAAATGTATACAAAATAAGGATGTCCGAGTCATCCTTGATATTAATTTTTCAACCCGCTTTACAACTCCTGCATTAACAAGAAATCCTTTAATTTTATATGTTTGACGTTGCTTGTGGAGTAGTCAAGCTCGTCGTTGGTGATGATAATTTTTTGCGAGAGATTGTCGAGGTTTTTGAAGGCGTTGAATTCTCGTTCGTAGGTCTTGTCTTCCGCAACACTATAGGCAACCTGAACGTAGTATTGCTTACCGTTTTTTGTGCAAAGAAAGTCAATCTCCTTGCCAGCATTATCATAGACGTAAATATCGTAGCCCATATAGACGAGCTCGTTGTAAACAATATTCTCCAGGTTGTGCGTTAAATCGTAACGATTATTCAAAGCACGCAAGGAGTTAAAGGCGACGTCTCCATTATAGAGCTTGGCATAATAGCTGAGCTCTTTTTTCACTTTGGGAGAATATAATTTAACGGAATCAATTATATAAGCTTCCTGCAAATAGTCAAGATATTTAATGATGGTGTTGATAGAGCAGGACTCCAACTCATGCTTGAGATAATTATTTACCGAAGCTGCGGAGAAAATTCTTGCGTTGTTGCGTAAAATATAATTCACAAGCTTACGAAAAAGTCGTACCTTGCGAATATTGTAGCGTTGCACCAAGTCGTTGAGAATAATGGTGTCATCTAAATCGTTCAGATAGCGCTCTTGATCTTCTACCGTGTTAAACTCAAAACGTTTTGGGAAGCCGCCCCAAATAAGATAGTCGGTAACGCTTACTTCTTTTCCTAAAAGACTTGCGTATTCTTGTATCTCCTTGTAAACAAAAGGACGCACCCGAAAAGAAACGTAGCGACCGCTTAATTCTTTGGTGAATTCACCCGAGAGTAATTTAGAATTGGAGCCAGTAATAAAGACGGAGCAATTGTGCAGCCTTAAGGTCTTGCACGCCTCCTGCCAACCAGGTAACTCTTGCACCTCATCTAAAAAAACGTAGGCTTGTTCGCTTGGCAAGGAAGTATTTTCCACATAGGCAATTAACTCGTCGCAGTTCGTGATTTGGGAAGTAACCTTGCGGTCTTCAAAATTAAGATAAATAATATTGTCAGATTTAGCTCGCATCTCTAACATAATTTGCTCTAAAATGATGGACTTTCCACTACGCCTAATTCCGGTTATGATTTTGATTAAATCAGAATCATAAAAAGGACGTATCATTTTTATATAATGCTCTCTGCCAATCATGAAATCATATCCTTTCCTTAGTATAGGTTTCCTTACCTATTATACTGAAAGATTTTACCAAAAGCAAGAAAATCTTTCAGTATAGTGAAAGATTTTACTAAAACCCGCAAAATCTTTCAGTAAAAAAGCTAAATAAAAACGCAGAACCCCAACTGAGGTCCTGCGTTTTGCTGCATTAACTATTTTCTGAGGCCGACATTGATGATATGGACACCCTGATTAAAGTTTGCGACTATTTAAGAGGTCGCTTTTTAGAATTTTTTTCAATAAATAAGCGCAGAAATAGGGTATTGTCAAAATACCTTCTTCGAAACCTATATTACCTGCACTAAGTTTAATGCCAAAAGTAATGTCTTCGTATTTATCGCTGTTAATTAACACGCGTAAAGATTTAGCCGTACCTCGCTTGGCTTTGACTTCCACGGGAACAAGATTATGCATGGTTCTTACAAAAAAATCTTCCTCGAGAGTCGAATCATCCTTTTTATAATAATATAAATCCAGCCCAGCCTTTGTTAGTGCTTCGGCAACGATATTTTCGTAAAGAGCACCCTTGTAAACACCTATGTTTTTGTTGATGCGCAAATCATCTTGAGCTTCTTCATCTAACGTGGCAACAAGAAGCCCCGTATCGCTCATATAAAGTTTGAATTTATCTTCGTCGTAATTGCCTTTTAACGGTAACTCTGGATAATTCAAACAATAGCAGGCTCTGATGATTCCCGAATCTATTAGCCATTCGACACATCCTCGATAGTCTTTAAAACGTGCCCCTGTGGCAACTTTGCTTAATTGAAATTTTTTATTTTCTTTTGCCAACTGAACTGGAATTTTATTGAAAACGTTTATTATTCGTGTTTGATCCAGACCTTGAACATATTTCCTAATATCTTCTTTGTAATCGGCAAGTATTTGGCGTTGAGTTTCTAAGCTGCCTTCGAATGTTCCTTTTGCAATATAATCTCTGAGTACAGCGGGCATGCCACCTAACAAGCAATAATCGAGAAAAATATTTTCGTAAATATGCATTTCCCCTTCGTTGAAGGATTGTAGTTTAGTGATATGGTCTAACATATCTTGTGTTATATTTTCATCGTAACCCTTGGCCCAGAGAAATTCTTCGAAATCGAGAGAATGCATTGTATAATCCGTTTTATAGCCAACGCTATTGCTTTCTATTTGCTTATAATTTATGCCCAGCAAGGATCCGCTGCAAATAACGTCATAGCGACCGTCAAGCTTAAAGAACTTTAAGGAAGTTGCAATATCTGGATGCACCTGCAATTCATCAAAGATGATAATGGTTTTTTCTGGAAGAAAAGTTTTACCAGGGTCCATGCGTGAAATATTTTTAATAATACTATCTACGCTATAACCATCGTCTGTGATGTGCTTATATTTTGGTTCTTCGACGAAATTTATATAGATTACAGATTCGTAAAATTTTTTTGCAAAATGAAGAATGGATTCGGTTTTACCTATTTGTCGGGCTCCTTTGATAATTAACGGTTTGCGATTTTCATCTTGGAGCCATTCTGTTAAAAAAATATCTATTTTTCTTTTGAGGTACATATTTTTTCCTCCTAAAACCAAGGCTTTTCTCTATTATACAAAAAAATGAGGGAGTTTTTCAAGGATTTTAACAAAAAAATGAGGGACTTTTTTGATAAAAATTACACTTTTCTGAATTTTCTCGTACTTCATTTGCGTATGATGACGAATTAGTTTTAGATAAAAAATAAAGCTCCGGTTCAAATTCTGAACCAGAGCCGTATGCTTATGATAATTTTTAGAAGGATTTGAAACCAAGTAGGGGATGCTTAACTGCTCTTAGGGCCAAGCGATTGACCAAGTCAACAGCTTCCTCGATAGAAACATCCTCTCGCGCACCTTTTTTCTCTAAAATGCACATAGGATGCTCCGAACCAATCTCGCTCCCCGGCAGGTAAACATATTCTTCGTTATCAATATCACCGAACACATAGCCAGCCAAAAGTTTTTCTTTGTTGATCTTAGACATATTGTTACCTCATAACTTCTCTTACAGCATGTCCTTCTTATAGAGCAGTACTGCCGCACACACGGCCAGAGTAACGGCGCCGCCGAGGACGAAGACAAAGCCGTAAGGATTTTCCGCAAAGGGAACGGTGACATTCATACCCCAAAGCCCGCTGATTAATGTTGGTATGGCGAGGATAATCGTCAGGCTAGCAAGGAGCTTCATGACTCTGTTCAAATTGTTGGAAATAAGGCTTGCCGAAACCTCGATGATGTTGTTCAGAATGTGGCTCGTCATCTCAACCATTTCCAAGGCTTGCTTGTATTCGATGATTGCGTCCTCAAGTAAGTCCTCGTCTTCCTCATAAACTCTGATGATTTGTGAGGTCTGGGTGCTGGTACGCAAACGCATCAGCCTTTCCATGACGATGGAGTTGCTACGAAGAGAAGTGGAGAAGTAAGTCATGGAGTTTTGTAGGTCCAGCAGGCTGAACAAATCCTTGTTCTCTTGGGACTGACGAATATGTTTTTCCAAATCATCCGTGCGTTTGATAATCGTACGAATATATCTTAAGTACAGCGTTGCCGATTTATAAAGAATTTGGATGATAAAACGAGTGCGTTTATATGTGGCGAAGGCCTTCGCGTTGTGTTCGCCAAAATCTGCCGTGACGCGGTTGGGCTCCAAGCAAACAGTAACCGTGTAATTTTCCGTAGCAATAATTGCCAGCGGCACGGTTTCGTAGTCGTTGTTGGCACGGAGAATAGGAATATCCGTGATGATAAGCATTTGATCGTCCTCGATTTCGATACGAGACTTTTCGTCATCATCCAACGCAGGCTTTAAAAAGTCCTCACGAATATTCGTGGCTTGCATAATCTCAGCGAGCTCTTCGTCAGAAGGGTCAACAATGTCAATCCAACAACCCTTGCACAGGTCCTTCAGTTCTAACTCTTGTACGCCACCTGCTTCGGTGCTTCTAAGAATCTTATACATTGTTTTCCCTCCTTCCTTTACACATCTTCAATAAAGCTTTTATTATAAATTAGCCAAGATAGCTTGTGCCAGCTGGTCGGCACAAGAAGTACCGCGACCACCACAATCGTTGCCAAGTAAAGTATCCGCAATTTCCTTAGCATCCTTGCCCTCGACTAATTTACCGATAGCTAAAAGATTACCCGGGCAACCACCTAAAAATTGTACGTTATGCAGCTTGCCATCTACAATATCAAAAGTAATTTTACGCGAGCAAACGCCCTGCGGTGCATAAGAAATCATAAAATCCCCTCCAAGAATTATCGATGATTATTCATTATTATATTATACATCTAATTTACTGATTTGGCTAATAGAAAATATTCTAGAAAAAATTCTGTATACTTTTTGCTCGAAACATAGCGATAAAAGCAATTTACTGTTATAATATTATTTGGATTATTATGTAATTTTTAAGAGAGGTGTCTTCATTTCATGGAATTTGGTTTTAAATTTTTCGTGTTCATCGTCTTTATGTCCCTGGTCTCGTTTGCCGTAGCATATCTTGCTTATGCCATGGTCGTTAAATACTGGGGCAAAGAGAGTTCGAAAGCAAAATTTGGTCAATATATTATTGTTCCTGCGATTATCGTTTTCTATAATATGATTATTTTCCGCAGCATTGAAAGCGGGTATCATTGGATGATTGGCTCCATTCCCTTGTTATTAGTGGGCGGGCTTGCAATTTATTATTATTTCTTTGAGAACAGAGCCATAGGTGGCGAGCCGGAAGAAATAAAATACGATTACTACGATCCCAAAGACAATCCCAAGAAGCGTTCCAAAAAATCTGAACGTATTCACGAAGCTCGTAGAAAACGCGGTAGAGAATAAATTCCTCTTGCGGTCTAAATATTTTTCATTAAAATTCGTAATTTGGAGGTGTACTATGTTTACTAAAATTTTAGTCCCCGTTGATGGTAGTGAAGGTAGTTGGCATGCTCTTGAATGTGCTATTGCTATGGCGGATAAATTTGCCGGCGAATTAATCATTTGCAATGTTGTACAAACCTTTAACGACGTAAGCCTTTTAACAATTCCCTTAGAAAGAGTTGCTATTCCGCAAGATGAAGCCCTAGAAGAAATTGGCAATAAAGTTTTAGAGCTTGCTAAAGAAAAGCTTGAAGCATCTGGAATTAAAGCCGAATACATTCTGGAGGTTGGTCACCCATCTCAACGCATTGTTGCTCTCTCTGAGGACAAAAAATGCGATGCGATTGTTATTGGCAGCAGAGGCTTGTCAGGTATCGCAGAATTTTTCTTAGGCTCCGTTAGTTCCAAAGTATCTCAATACGCAAGTGTTCCAGTTGTAATTGTTAAATAATGCACTCTCGCATTAATTATAAATATAATTTTAAGGAAAGAAGGTAATTTTACATGGCAAAAATGAAAACCATGGACGGCAACACAGCTGCGGCTCACATTTCTTATGCATTTACTGATGTTGCTGCAATCTATCCAATTACTCCGTCTTCTCCTATGGCTGAAGCCGTAGATGAGTGGTCCGCTCAAGGTAAAGTTAATCTTTTCGGACAAAAAGTTAAGCTTGTTGAAATGCAATCTGAAGGCGGTGCAGCTGGTGCTGTACATGGCTCTTTACAATCTGGCGCTCTGACTACTACCTATACTGCATCTCAAGGCCTCTTACTCATGATTCCCAACATGTATAAAATTGCTGGCGAATTATTGCCTGCAGTATTCCATGTTTCTGCTCGTGCTCTGGCAGCTTCCTCACTGTCAATCTTTGGCGACCATCAAGACGTTATGGCTTGTCGTCAAACTGGCTTTGCTATGCTGTGTGAAGGTTCTGTTCAAGAAGTTATGGACCTGGCTGCAGTTGCTCACTTGGCTGCAATTAAAGGCCGTGTTCCTTTCCTGAACTTCTTTGACGGTTTCCGTACCTCTCACGAAATCCAAAAGATTGAAGTCATGGATTACGAAAACTTACGTGGACTTCTCGATATGGAAGCAGTTGATGCTTTTCGTAAGAGAGGCTTGAACTGCGATGCCCCCGTTATGCGCGGTACAGCTCAAAACCCGGACATTTATTTCCAAACTCGTGAAGGCGTTAACTCTTACTACGAAGCTCTTCCTGAAATCGTAGAAAATTACATGGGCGAAATCTCTAAGATTACCGGCCGTGAATATCATCTCTTCAATTATTACGGTGCACAAGACGCAACTGATATCATTATCATTATGGGCTCTGGCTCCGATGTTGTTCGCACTGTTGTTGATAAATTAAATGCTGAAGGCGGTAAATATGGTGTGCTTTGCGTTCATCTTTATCGTCCGTTCTCCATTAAACATTTCTTAGGTGCAATTCCTGAAACCGTTGAACGCGTAGCTGTTCTCGACCGTACTAAAGAACCCGGCTGTTTTGCTGAACCTCTCATGGAAGATGTACGCAGTGCTTTCTATGAATCTAATCGTAGACCGAAAATTATCGGCGGTCGTTACGGTTTAGGTTCTAAAGACCTTCTGCCAAAAGATGTTGTTGGTGTATTTGACAATCTGGCAGCTGCAGAGCCGAAAGATCATTTTACCGTTTCCATTAACGATGATGTTACCAATACCAGCATTCCTGCAGGCAAGGATATCGATGTTACTCCTGCTGGAACTAAAGGCTGCAAGTTCTGGGGCCTTGGCTCTGATGGTACCGTTGGTGCAAATAAATCAGCTATCAAAATCATCGGCGACTACACCGATATGTATGCGCAAGGTTATTTCCATTACGACTCCAAAAAATCTGGCGGCGTAACCGTATCCCATTTGCGTTTTGGTGCAACTCCGATTATGGCTCCTTATCTTATTAATGAAGCCGATTTCGTTGCTGTTCATAACCAATCCTACGTTCATAAATATGACGTAACTTCAGGACTCAAAAAAGGCGGCACCTTCCTTTTGAACTGCAACTGGTCTCCTGAACAACTAGACGCAGAGCTTCCTGGCAAAATTAAAAAATATTTTGCAGAAAACAATGTTAAGCTTTATATCATTGACGCAGTTAAGATTGCTCAAGAAATTGGTTTGGGCGGACGCATTAATATGATTATGCAATCTGCATTCTTCAAACTGGCTGATATCATTCCTCTGGCAGATGCAGTTAAATATTTGAAGGACGCTGTTGAACATTCTTACGGCAACAAGGGTCAAGACGTTGTTGATATGAACAACGCTGCCATCGACAAAGGCATTGATGCAATTATCGAAGTTCCCGTACCTGCTGCTTGGGCTAACGCAGATGCATCTGCTGGCGCTCCGGCTCTTACCGGCAACGAATTTGTTGATAAGCTGCTCGTTCCTATGAACCGTCTCGAAGGCGACAACCTTCCTGTTAGCGCTTTCAAGAATCATATCGACGGCACCTTCCCCTGCGGCACATCCGCTTACGAAAAACGCGGCATTGCTATTAACGTTCCCGAATGGAACATGGAAACATGTATTCAATGTAACCAATGTGCATTTGTTTGCCCACATGCAGCTATTCGTCCTGTCCTCATGACTGAAGAAGAAGCAGCTAAGGCTCCGGCGATGATGAAATCTAAAGCTGGTCTCGGCACCAAAGGTTTACTCTTTACCATGCAAGTTTCTCCGTTGGATTGCACCGGCTGTGGTAACTGCGCTCAAGTTTGCCCGGCTCCTAAAGGTAAAGCTCTTGTAATGAAACCCTTGGCTAGCCAAGTTGCTCAAGCTGATGCTTGGAATTATGCAATGAAAGAGGTTGCTCCCAAGGCTAACCCGATGGCTAAAAATAATGTTAAAGGTATCCAATTCGAAAAACCGTATCTGGAATTCTCCGGTGCATGCGGTGGCTGCGGTGAAACTCCGTATGCTAAATTGGTTACTCAACTCGTTGGCGATCGCATGATGCTTGCTAATGCAACTGGTTGTTCTTCTATCTGGGGTGCTTCTGCTCCGTCCATGCCTTACACAACTAATGCTTGTGGTCATGGTCCTTCTTGGGGCAACTCTCTCTTCGAAGACAACGCAGAATACGGCTTAGGCATGTTTGTAGGCGTACGTCAATCTCGTGAACGCACCTTGGATCAAGCTAAAGAAATGCTCGCAGCAGAACTTCCTCAAGATCTCAAAGCAGCTCTCGAGGCTTGGGTTGATGGCTTTGCAGTAAGTGGCGGCACTCGCGACAGAGCTGATGCTCTCGTAGCTGCTTTGGAAAAATACAAAGATGGCTGTGCTAAATGTAAAGCACTTTATGACGCAAAACAATTCTTCGTTAAACGTTCTCACTGGATCTTTGGCGGCGACGGTTGGGCATACGATATCGGTTATGGCGGACTTGACCACGTGCTCGCTTCTGGCGAAAACATTAATGTTATGGTATTTGATACCGAAGTATATTCCAACACCGGTGGTCAATCCTCTAAATCTACTCCGACTGCAGCAATCGCACAGTTCGCAGCTTCCGGCAAGAAGACTAAGAAGAAAGATCTTGGCATGATGGCTATGAGCTACGGCTATGTTTATGTAGCACAAGTTGCTATGGGAGCAGACAAGGCTCAAACCTTAAAGGCTATTGCCGAAGCAGAAGCTTATGACGGACCGTCCCTCATTATCTGCTATGCACCTTGCATCAATCATGGTCTCAAGGTTGGCATGGGCTGCAGCCAATTGGAAGAAAAACGTGCTGTTGAATGTGGCTATTGGGCAACCTATCGCTACAACCCGGCTCTCGCAGCTGAGGGTAAGCAAGCATTCTTCCTCGACAGCAAGGAACCCACTGCAAACTTCCGTGAGTTCCTCATGGGTGAGGTTCGCTTCAGCTCTCTCGTAAAACTCTTCCCGGACCAAGCTGATGGCTTGCTCTCTAAGACTGAACAAGACGCGATGAATAGAATCGCAGGCTACAAGAAGTTAGCTGGAAAATAACGCGACTTGTTAAAACAAAAATAAAATAAAAACACGCAAGGACGCGAGGCTTAGGCTTTGCGTCTTTGTTTTTTGACTGCGAAAAATTTTCAAAAAGTCTCCCTTGACAAGAATAAGTTTTGTATTTTATGATTAACATAGATATTATAGAAAGAAAATTCTGATTTCTAAGAACAAAAATGGTGTGCTTGTGGGGGGAAACATCAAAGTTCAAGCTGCCCGTGAGGAAAAATTTTACATGAATGTACGCAGTGAATCATTCGTGGGAATTGCGTGGCAGTGCGTTCAATTATTCATATTGTATCTTACGATTATGTGTTCAAAGGAGGAGAACCATGCAAGTAATTTTAAAACAAGAAATCGAAGCTTATGTAGAATCTCATCGTCAAGAAATGCTGGATTTATGGCGCGACATTACCAATTTCCAAGGTCATACGGAAGACCTGGATGCTTTGAAAAATGTTGTGGACCGTTTTAAAGCAGAATTCGAAGCTGCTGGTTTGACCTGCAAGCTGCTGCCTCAAGGCAACAAGACTCAAGATTATTTAGTAGGTGAGTGGGGCAGTGAAAATCCTGGCAAACCCATCCTGTTCTCCGGTCACTATGACACCATTATGAAACCCGGCACATATCCTGACAATCCATTTAAAATTGAAGGTGGCAAGGCTTTTGGTCCTGGCGTTCTTGATATGCGCGGTGGTATTATCATCTCTCTTTATGTAATCAAAGCCCTCATCGCTTGTGGTTATAACGCATCTCCCTTGCGTATTTGCTACGTATCTGACGAAGAATCCTGTCATGAATTCAACGATAAAGCTGGCGAAGTTATTATGGATTCCGCTAAAGGTTGTATTTGCGCCTTCAACATGGAAACCGGTCGCGTTAACAACGATCTTTGTATCGGCCGTAGTGCTCGCGTAGGCTTCGATGTAACCGTTACAGGTGTTGCAACTCATGCGGGCAACGATTTTGCAGGCGGACGTAACGCAGTAGCCGAGATGTGTCACAAGGTGCTTGAGTTCGAGGCTCTGACTAATCTTGCAGTAGGCAGCACGGTTAACTGTGGTGTTATTCACGGCGGTACTGTTGCCAACGCAATTCCTGGTAAATGCGAGCTCAATATCGATATGCGTTTCCTCAAACAATCCGAGTTAGAAAAAACTGTTGCTGCTGCTGAAGAGATTTGCAAAAAAACTTTTATCGACGGTACCCATACTCAATACAAATATCGTGTAGCAATGCCTGCCTTTGAAACTATTCCTGGCATTATGGAACTTTATACACTTGCTAATGATGTTGCTAAAGCTTACGGCTATGATGAAGCAGGCAAAATCGTTTTAGGCGGTGTATCCGATGCTTCATATCTGACTATGGCAGGTGTTCCTACTATTTGTTCCTTTGGCGTACGCGGTGAAGATAATCACACTATCAAGGAATACGCAGTTGTTGAGTCCTTGTTCGAAAGAACTAAATGGCTGGCTGCTCTTTGCTTAAACTTAGGTGAATTTAAATATTAATTCATAAAAAAATTTACTCAAGGGGACGGCTTCGGCTGTCCCTTTTTTTGATAAAGTATACTTAACTAAATTTTCTGAAAACTTGTAGAAAATATAAACAAATCCTGCTATAATATAGCAAGATGGCTGAACGTTTTATAATGAAACATTATTGTTACATCTTTATTCAAAAAAATTATACGGAAAGAAGGTAAAATCATGGCTCAAATGAAAACCATGGACGGCAACACAGCTGCGGCTTATGTATCTTATGCATTTACTGATGTTGCTGCAATTTTCCCCATCACTCCATCTTCTCCCATGGCAGAAGTTGTTGACGAATGGTCTGCTCAAGGCAAGCTGAACTTATTCGGTCAACGCGTTAAGGTTTTAGAAATGCAATCCGAAGGTGGTGCAGCCGGTGCATTACATGGCTCTCTGCAATCTGGCGCTCTCACGACTACCTACACTGCATCCCAAGGTTTACTTTTGATGATTCCTAACATGTATAAAATTTCTGGCGAATTATTGCCGGGCGTTTTACATGTTGCATCCCGTGCGTTAGCAACTAGCTCACTTTCTATTTTCGGCGACCACCAAGATGTTATGGCTTGCCGTCAAACTGGCTTTGCTATGTTGGCTGAAGGCTCCGTACAAGAGGTTATGGACTTATCTGCAGTTGCTCATCTTTCTGCGATTAAAGGTCGCGTTCCTTTCCTGAACTTCTTTGATGGTTTCCGTACTTCTCATGAAATTCAAAAAATCGAGCTCATCGATTACGAAGATCTCGGTAAAATGTTAGATATGGATGCTGTGAAAGCATTCCGTAAACGTTCTATGAATCCGGATGAACCGGTTATTCGTGGCACAGCACAAAACCCGGACATTTATTTCCAAACTCGTGAATCCGTTAACAGCTATTATGAAGCTCTTCCGGAAATTGTTGAAGATTACATGAGTCAAATTTCCAAGGTTACGGGCCGTGAATATCATCTCTTCAATTATTATGGTGCACCCGATGCAACCGATATGATCGTTGTAATGGGTTCTGGCTGCGATACCGTTCGTCGCGTAGTTGAAAAGCTCAACGAAGAAGGTGGCAAATATGGTGTACTATGCGTACATCTTTATCGTCCGTTCTCCGTTAAACATTTCTTAGGTGCAATTCCTGAAACTGTTGAACGTATTGCTGTCCTCGACCGCACCAAAGAACCTGGTTCCTATGGCGAACCTCTCTATCTTGATGTTTGCACTGCTTTCTTCCAATCCAAACGTAAACCTATGATCGTTGGTGGTCGTTATGGTTTGGGCTCCAAGGATATTCTTCCTAAGGATGTTGTTGCAACCTTTGAAAATCTTGTAGCAGCTGAACCTAAAAATAATTTTACCGTTGGTATTATCGAAGACTTGACTAATACCAGCCTTACAGCTTCTCGTGATATCGACGTTAATCCGGCTGGCACCAAAGCTTGTAAGTTCTGGGGTCTTGGCTCTGATGGTACTGTTGGTGCAAATAAATCTGCTATCAAAATTATCGGCGACTATACCGATATGTATGCGCAAGGTTATTTCCACTACGACTCCAAAAAATCTGGCGGCATTACCGTATCCCACTTGCGTTTTGGCAATACTCCGATTATGGCTCCGTACCTCATTAACAAAGCTGACTATGTTGCCGTACATAACCAAAGCTATGTAGATAAATATGACGTAACCTCCGGACTCAAGAAGGGCGGCATTTTCCTTTTGAACTGCACCTGGTCTCCTGAAGAGGTAGACGCACATCTTCCAGGTAAAATTAAAAAATATTTTGCCGATAACGAAGTTAAATTCTATACCATTGACGCAGTTAAGATTGCCAAAGAAATCGGACTTGGTGGTCGCATCAATATGATTATGCAATCTGCTTTCTTTAAACTTGCTGACATCATTCCTATCGAGGATGCTGTTAAATATTTGAAGGATGCTGTTGAACATTCTTATGGTAAGAAGGGTCAAAAGATTGTCGTCATGAATAATGCAGCCATCGATATGGGCATCAATGCTATCGTAGAGATTCCTGTTCCGGCAGCTTGGGCTAATGCAGATACATCTGTTGGTGCACCTGAACCTACTGGCAATGAATTCATCGACAAGATTCTTGTACCGATGAACCGTCTCGAAGGCGACAACTTACCTGTAAGTATCTTCAAGGATATGCCGGACGGCACCTTCCCGACTGGTACGGCTGCTTATGAAAAACGCGGCACTGCTATCGACGTACCCGAATGGAACGCAGATACATGTATTCAATGTAACCAATGCGCATTTATTTGTCCTCACGCAGCTATTCGTCCTGTCCTCATGACTGAAGAAGAAGCAGCTAAGGCTCCCGCATGCATGCAATCCAAACCGGCTATCGGTGCTAAGCCTTATCTTTTCACCATGCAAGTATCTCCTATGGACTGCACTGGTTGCGGCAACTGCGCTCAAATTTGCCCGGCTCCGAAAGGCAAGGCTCTCGTCATGAAACCGATTGCTACCCAAGTTGCTCAAGCAGATGCTTGGACCTATGCTGTTAAAGAAGTTGCACAAAAACCGAACCCGATGAACAAGAAAACTGTTAAAGGTTCTCAATTTGAACAACCTCTCTTCGAGTTCAACGGTTCCTGTGGTGGCTGCGGCGAGACTCCGTACGCAAAAATTGTTACGCAATTGTGTGGCGATCGCATGACCATCGCTAATGCATCCGGTTGCTCTTCTATTTGGGGTGGCTCTGCTCCTTCCATGCCGTATACAACTAATAAATGCGGTCACGGTCCTACTTGGGCGAACTCCCTCTTCGAAGACAATGCCGAATACGGTTTAGGTATGTGCTTAGGCGCAATTCAATCCCGTGACCGTGTAGCTAATATGGTTAAAGAAGCATTGGCTGGTGACATTCCTCAAGATTTGCGTGAAGCTATGGAAAATTGGCTCGCTAATATGAACGAGGGCGAAGGCACTCGTGAGAGAGCAGATGCACTCACAGCTGTGCTCGAAAAATATGCAGGCGAATGTGATAAATGTAAAGCTCTCCTTGAAGAAAAGATTTTCTTCATCAAACGTTCTCACTGGATCTTTGGCGGTGACGGTTGGGCTTACGATATCGGTTACGGTGGTGTTGACCACGTACTTGCATCTGGCGAAGACGTTAACATTATGGTATTTGATACGGAGGTATATTCCAATACAGGCGGTCAAGCTTCCAAGTCCACTCCGACTGCGGCTATTGCTAAGTTCGCAGCATCCGGCAAGAAGACTAAGAAGAAAGATCTTGGTATGATGGCTATGAGCTATGGCTATGTTTACGTAGCACAAGTTGCTATGGGTTACGACAAGGCTCAAACCTTGAAGGCTATTGCCGAAGCAGAAGCTTATCATGGTCCGTCTCTCATCATTTGCTATTCTCCTTGCATTAACCATGGTCTGCAAGTAGGCATGGGCTGCAGCCAATTGGAAGAAAAACGTGCAGTTGAATGTGGTTATTGGGCAACCTATCGTTATAATCCGCAACTCAAAGAAGAAGGCAAGAATCCGTTCATTCTTGATAGCAAGGAACCTACTGCCAACTTCCGTGAATTCCTCATGGGCGAGGTTCGTTTTAGCTCTCTCAAGAAGCTCTTCCCCGATACTGCAGAAGCTCTCTTCCAAAAGACGGAAAAGGATGCGATGGAGAGGTTGGCTGGATACCAAAAACTCGCCAAGGGTTAACGACTTGTTAAAATTCCTCTATGCTTCGTTCTCGTCGAATTTGCTTGGGGTCTGTACTAATCTGTACTATCCCCCAAGCAAATTCTCCTGCGGCCTCGCCTAGAGAAATTTTTCCTGCGTCGTTCTTAAAATCGCGGGTTAGAAGAAAACATCTTGTTAAAATTCCTTCATACTTCGTTCTCGAAGAATTTGCTTGTGGTCCGTACGTGTTAGTACTGTCCCCCAAGCAAATTTTCCTGCGGCCTCGTCTAAAGAAATTTTTCCTGCGCTTTACGGTTCGAAAATTTTTCGTGCTGAGTTTTAAAAGTAAAATAAAAAATCTCTCGGACCAGTAACGTGGTTCGAGAGATTTATTTTTTTGGAAGAACGGATTCGATGAAAGCTTTGACGACAGTTTGGTCGAAGTCGAGACCAATTTTGTCTAAGAGCTCCTTGGTGGCGTCTCCGTGTTTAATGCACCAGTATTGGGTGCAAGGGTTCAGGTAACGGTCGTAATAATTACATACGGCAATAATACGCGCACCAAGAGGGATGTTTTGTCCCTTGAGGCGCTTTGGAAAACCTGTGCCGTCCCATTTTTCATGGTGAGCGCGAATAATATCGGCGATATACATGAGCTCGGGCATATTCTCTAGCATGGCTGCACCTGCAATTGCATGCCGCTTATACACAGTATATTCGCGGGTGGAAAGGTAGGGAAACTTGGCAAGGATCATATTGGGGATACCAAGCTGACCAATATCATGGAGTTGAGCTGCAGTTTTAATGCGAGCGACCTCGGCCGCGGGAAGACCAAGCTTAGCGGCTGTACTTGCTGCGTAGTTGGCAACCTGTTGACTATGTAAATATAATTCTCTATTTTTTATTTCTAACATTTTTAAATAGAAATCACAGATCTCTTTCGTCCGGTGAGCATCTGGGAAATCTAGACATTGTGGTATGGCAATCATCTTATACTACCTATAGTTTTTTTCAATTTCACGGTCCAATTTAGTGTAGAGATAGTATAACACGTCATTTAAAAATTGAAAAGAGACCTTTTGGGGGTTGCAGAAAATTTTTCTTACGCTTATAATGTTATGGACAACTCAGGTCTGTGGTTGAAAGTCGAGGCCAGTTGCAGGCGAAACGATCCACGTAAGCAGTCAAATGGACTGTGAGCACGGTGCAGCTTAGATGTAAGACCTGCCGCAAAAAGGCGAGAGGAGTAGTAGTGGGGAGCGAGAAATGCTTAGGAGCGAACCTTCCAGCAGGCGAGTGTGGGGGCGAAAATCAGGTCAGCTGAGTTGTCTATCCGTAACGAGAATATAGATTTGTAAAAATAAATCTGCGTCAATCGGCAGTTTTTCAAGGAGAAGTTATGACGAACGAAGAAAAATTTACTTTGTATCAAAGCATTTTAGAAAGACCTGGTTTTTCGGGAACATTTTTTAGTGCACCCAATTGCAATGCTTTAGTTTTTTCCGAAGGCTTATGCCAAATCGTAACGCGTTTAGATGGACTTTGGCTCGTAGAAATGGTTGCAAGTCATCTTGACAAGCTGACCCAAGCTTACCAAGAGGATGCGTCTAACGATATGTTTTTAGTAAAGCTCAAAGTAAATAACAAAAACAAAGGCGAGCTGAAGATTTCTAACTTTGCTTTGGGTGATAAAGGTGATGAAGCTTGCTTAGTTTCGCAAGGCATCGACGATACAAGCTTCCCTTTCAACCCTGAGTCTGAAGAAACACTTCAAGAAACGGAATACACCTTTTATCTTTCTTTAGGTGAAAAAGATCCGCTGCTTTTTGCATTACTTCTGCCAACAGAATATTAAAAGTAAAATAATAAGGGTTTAGAACGCAGGTTTCCGTTAGAGTCGTGGTAGACGAGTTCGGAAGCTAAAGATGTGCTTGCGAAACCTACGCAAGCTACAAGCATGGTTAAGAATTTTTGTTTTGCGTTCATGATTTTTCTCCTTTGTAAAAATGAGGTAAATTGTAAAATGAAATTGAACAACTAAACAAAAAATTGAAAAACAACATAACCGAGTGTGTTAAAAATAATCAAATGGATGATGCTGAAAAATACGCATTCCTACTAAAACAGTTAGAGCCCGATTAATTGGTAAATTATTTTGATTCTTGGACTCTTTATTGAGTTAACAGAAAGAAGGCTGTCATATGCACGATAATATTGGTTATACTCTCATTGGTACCACAACTCTCCTCACGACTTGTAGTTGGACCGTAGCAGCAACTGTAGTAGCGGTTGGCTTAGCCGCATATGTGGTTTACGAAAAATCGAATAAAGAGATAACTGACCCCATGCCTTCGATTAATCAAAAATAAGATTAGAGTTCCCTTAGTTAAGAGATAGAGGTACACCAATAAATTTAGATATTTAGTATAGGACTAGCGAAGAACCGAAAATTCAGTATGTGATTTTTGAAAGAGCATTTTTGCCACTTTTCACAGGAAAAGATAGTACATAGCACAAAGATCACAGCTGAGAGTTGATAGTTGCATAGTTCATAGCTTGCAGCAAAGAGTTCATTTTTAATCCTACGTTAAATGCGTTGGCACCCACTACTTGTCTCTTGGTTCAACACGTAGGCTGCCAGCTTTATACTTAAATATATAAACCGTCTCTTCTGTCAATCGTAACACTTGATTGTAACGATTATCTGGAGACGGTTTATTTTTTGTCTGTAAAATAAGTAGTTTGGAGCATAATAATCTGCTGTTTTTTGAATGCTAATGCAATTTACAGAATGTTTGACTATTTCGGCGTAACGATATATAATAATCTTCAAAGTAGGTGATATGTATGAAGATTAGTAAGTTACTAAAAGAAAAAAATATGACTCAATATAAATTGGCCATTCAAAGTGGCGTACCACATGCTACCTTAAGCGACATTATGAATGGTAAAACACGTATCGAAAAATGTTCTGGTGAAACTCTCTATAAAATTAGCTCGGTTCTAGGCGTTTCTATAGAAGATCTTATCCGTGATAGCATAGAAAAGGCTGCAATCATAAAATCCTGGGAATGTGGTCTTCCGAAATATTTACAGGATGATTTGGACGCATATAAAAAAGGCCTTAAGGAAAAATCTTCCTTGCTAGACTGTTTATGGGGAGAACTTTACGGCAGCATTAATTGCGCTGAAATAAACGAGCAAAGTATCACACATGAACATGCTCAGTATTTAAGAGATAAGTATTTGTAAGGTGACGAAATGAATTTTACTCAATGCAAAAGAATTCTAGCAAAAGCGTATAGCGGAGCAAATGGTAAAAAAATAGCTATTGAATATAATGGGAAGCAATATATGTTGAAGTTCCCACCTTCTGGTAAAAATAAACCAACTGATTTATCTTACACAAACAGCTGTTTCTCGGAACATATTGGAAGCACGATATTTAATATGCTTGGTATTGATGCTCAAAAGACAATGCTTGGCACATATTTTGTAGGCAACAAGGAGAAAATAGTTTGCGCATGTGAAGATTTTACGGCGGATGGAAGTATTCTCTATGATTTTTGTTCTATAAAGAACACTATTATTGATTCTGAACATGAGGGGGCAGGGACGGAACTAGATGATTTGTTGGAAACGATAGAGAAGCAGCAATTTGTTAATCCAGAAACATTATTAGATCACTTTTGGAATGTTTTCATAGTTGATGCTCTGCTAGGAAATTTTGATAGGCACAACGGCAATTGGGGCTTTTTATATCAACCGGCAAATGATTCGACAAGAATTGCTCCTGTTTTTGATTGTGGCAGTTGCTTGTTGCCGCAAGCAGACGAAAAAGTTATGGTTAAGGTTTTACAGAATGTAGATGAACTCAATGCAAGAATTTATCGTTTTCCCACATCTGCCATTCATTATAACGGCAAGAAAATAAATTATTACGATTTTCTTACTTTAATGAATGATGAAAATTGTGGTAATGCACTTGAAAGAATGATTAAGAGAATCGACTTGAATGAAATTAATGCTTTTATAGACCAAGAGGAATACCTTTCTCCAATACAAAAGGAATTTTATAAATATTACATTTCTGCGAGATACGAGAAAATTCTTAAGAATGCATTCAAAAAATCTAAATAGTTTGATTTAAATGCGAGCTGCATACTCACGAAAAGTCACGGATATGCAGCTCGCATTTTTTTATAGAAAGGAATGACTAGAAACGGTTTGTCTTTTTACTCAATAAAAAACTCCCACGAGCATATCACATCGTGGGAGGAAAAGAGGTATTCAAAGTTTTGCGTTTTTAAGTTTGGCAGTCATCGTGTAAATGTCAATATAAATTTGTAGGAAAAGTGGAAAATAATTATGTAGGTTTTACCACCTACTCCTCAGTCGCCTGAGCCTCCAGCAACGGGCGAATGTCCTTGATTCGGTATGACGGACCTTTGATGGATATGATGCTAGAATGATGCAACAATCGGTCAAGCACTGCATTGGCTAAGGTCGCTGACCCAAAGAACTCGCCCCATTTAGAAAATGGCATGTTTGTGGTTATGATGGTGCTGTTCTTCTCATACCGCTTGGCTATAAGCTGAAAAAATATGTTGGCGGTGTCATTGTCTATAGGCATGTAACCTATTTCGTCAATGATTAGAACCTTATATTTGCTGAAGAACTTGAGCCTTGTTTCCAAGCGGTTCTCTTTCCAGTCAACCTGAGCCTGAATGCCAGGCTCTGTCTCATATCTGGGATGGCCTTTCGCCAGTCAAGATCGTACATACGGGCAAGCTCCGCATAGTTAGGTTTAGTTCTGCTCATTTTTAGAATTCTCGGCTGGGTAATAAGTGCTGTATTCATGGAATTACCTTTATGAATAGGTTATCACTTTATGGAGAAAACCTACACTTTTATTTTACTTTTTACATGCAAAATGCATATACTGGATCGTCACAACTGATAATTCTTTCATAATCTACTGGTAATTTCAGCTGTCTTGGTGTATAATAGTTATTGGTAAATTTATGGGTTTGCATACTTAAATTATATCGAAAAAATTCGCTGAACCATATGGTTCAGCGGATTTTTTATTTTAGGGGAATTTATTAACAGCCCTTTATCTAGGACACATCGAATCCGAAAACATTGGTCAAGAGTGCCGACGTTTCTCTGCGAACGGAGGTATATCTGAGACAGAGGCAAGGCTTTTTGCTGTCTCTTGACCAATGGCTTGAGAATTTGATACAAGTACTAAATTAAATAACCGCAAACCTTACGTGGTTATATTACAACCTCGCAAAATTTGCGGTTAAAAACTACATTTTTTTGTAAAAATTTTTTATAATATTCCACTGTCCTCTTGACGGGTAGCTCGTTACTTCCCTGGGAGCTATTTGTTTCTCGAAAACATTGTTTAAACACAAGAAGACTGCGGCTAGATCATACTTGCTTGACAAGCAGTTGGGCATAGAAAGCCATGAACGAATTACTGAAGACGCAGAGGCACTGCTGCTCGAGGAAGCTGCCAAATCCTCTTACAGCAGGGGTGGAAACGCTGTTAGCATAACTGAAGACGTGGTCTCCAAACAGACAGTTAAAGACAGGCTGCATGAATTGGCGTTCCCTGAAGAAAAATATAGTGGTCCAAGGAAGAACGTCGATTATCTCTACATCGACGCAAACGAAGACCATACAGCTTTGCAGAAACAGAACCGGGACATGCATTCTACAATAATAAAACTGGTATATGTTTACGAAGGAATAGCCCCGGAATTTCCGGGAAGCAAAAGAAGGAGATTAGTTAATCCGCACTACTTTTCAGGGCTTTACAGCGGAGGAGACAATGTTAAGCTATGGAATAAGGTGTACAAATACATTGAAAGCCATTACAATTTGGAAGGAGTCAAGAAAATTTATCTTAATGCAAATGGAGAGGCATGGATTAAGACAGGTGTAAACATTCTAAGCGCAAAGTACGTCCTTGATGAATTTCATTTGAGAAAATCTGTTAATAGCATAGCGAATAGTGTGAAAGAGAACGGGAGTCTATTGAAAAAACAGATTTATACATTCCTTAAAGAAGGTAAAAGGAAAGAGTTGGAGAAATTATTAGAGATGGTGGCTGAAGGAACAGATACTTCAGGAGAAGAAAGCAAAGTGCTTCAGGCAATGAAATATCTTTTGAATAACTGGAGTGCGGCCAGAGCGAGGGTAAGCGAAGATGATACCATATTGCCGTGTAGCGCAGAAGGTCACGTGAGTTATATTATGAGTTCCAGAATGAGCAGCCGTCCCATGAGCTGGAGTTACAAAGGAGCCGAAGCGGTGGCAAAGCTTAGAGCATATTTGCTGAATGGCGGAAATACACTGAGCCTTGTGAGATACCAGAGAAAAAAGGTCGTTGTTGGAGCAGATGAGATGGTTCTTTCTTGCAGTGCTATGCTTGCAGAAGAGAATAGACAACATAAAGAAAACGGAAAATATTATGATAGAATACAAGCATCCATTTCAAATTAAGCAGCCAAAAAGTTTTACTGGCGCAACCATTTGTCATTGAAATGGTAATAGTTGCGAACAAATATTGCCTGGCGGCCATTAAATAGCATGCCAGACTCGTCGAACCAAAGTTAATTGTAACAAAAATGGTGTAGTCTGCCTTGTTCTTTCCTACAGTATATTTACGCGGCCGATATTTTTTTGGAAAACTTTACCGAAAAAAATATTTATTATATAATGTTGCCGTCTATTAGTACTTGCAGAAATAAAATTGCATGGAGGAAAGAGTTATGAGAAAAAATTTAGCATTTATTATTGCAATAATTACACTTGTATCCATGCTACTAACTGGTTGTGGTGAAAAGAAAGCCGCTGACGCTCCGAAGGTTTTAAAGGTTGCTTGTGAACCGATTTCGGCACTGGATACGGAAATGGTTAAAGAAATTTTCGACCATCCCAAGGAAGCAAGAATAGAAGAATTTTTGTCAAGCATTTTGTAAAAATAAATCTAATGAAATAAATATGGAAGTTCACCATCCTAACGTGAAAACTGCTATTAATATATAAGGAGGGCAACGCTATGATCACGAAGAACATATTGGTTTTTTTTATGAGTGATAAAAAGAAAGACGCAACATCACATCCTTTTTTTGATGATCCTGCTATGGTTAAAAATCCTGAACAAAAATATGGAGAATCTACGCAAACAAATGAGACTGCTTTGAAGTATCTGAAAAGTGAATTAAGGAAAAAAGGAGAAAAGCTAGACGCGGTATTTTCCTTTGTTACGAAAAAGTGCAAGGAAGAAAATAATGCTTGGGATTGGTTAAAAAAATTCTATCCGGATATTAAAGAAGTTGCTTTTAAACAAGATGCTAGCGCTTCTGAGTCGCTAAGCTATCTTGCCAAGATGATGAACGAAATAAATCTATATGTCGAAGAAGAAAAAAAAGAAGCTTGCGGGCAGAGTGTAGAATTTAAAGTGCATGTTGATTTTACTGGCGGTTTCCGTCATGCGTCTATGCTTATGGTGTCACTGGTTCGTATGCTTAAGTTTGCTAATATGAAAATTGAAAAAGTCCTGTATAGCAAAATGGAATTAGATAGAAATTATAAACCATCTCGCAATGGTAACGATAGTAATAACAGTAAACCACCTAAAGTAGTAAATGATAGTAATGGTAAAAATGATTTGCATTCTGAAGACGAAACTTATTTTTTGCTTGAAGACGCAACCGAAATAATGAATATGTATACTTTGATTGGTGGCGCTGAGGAATTTGTTAATTATGGTAGTGCGAATCTCATTTCTAAATATTTTGAAAATCAAAATATTAGTCCAAAAATGCAAGATATTCTTAATGCGATGAATGATTTTGCTGAAAAGTTGAAGATTTGTACTAATCAAGAAGCTATGTTTCAATCTCTGGCTAAATTGCGCCATGGATTTGAGACTTATGAAGCAGCAAATACAACGCACGAACAGTTCTTTAATTGCTTGCTTCCAATAATAAAAGAACACTATAAAGAAATATTGGATGCATGTACTTATAAAGACGGAAATAACTGCAATTATAGAAAGGATGTATTTTCCTTAATTTATTGGGCGGCAGATAAAGGATATTTACAACAGGCCTTGACATATTACACAGAATGGGTACCAGAATTTTTGGTTGAAAATAAATGGATTGGAGCACCGAATGGATTCAAAACATTTTGCAAAAAGTTAGATAATAATCACAACGAATGGTATAATTATATATTCACTGCCTATAATCAGTGGAATCCTGCATTGAAAATCACGAAATTAACTAACAATGCTTTGTATCAGGTTCTAAATTCTAGACAATATCAGTCGGATGACGTTATTGTTAATCATCCACTGTTTGGTTGTATTTGTGATAGTGAAGCAAATTTACAGTGCAAAAAAAAGCTGGAATCTCTATATGAAGATTTTAAGAAAATCAAAAAAGAGGAATGGGTTAATAATAGCCAAAAAATTGATAAAGTCAAGGTCATAAACGCATTAAAAACTTTTAGTGATAAAAAATTTGTAGAGATAGTTGTAGAAGCAATCAAGAATAAAAAGGAAAAGAACGTTAAAAATACATTTGAAGAGTTTTGTAATAAACAGTATTTTAATTCCGTTAAACTTTTTGAAAAACTCTTGTTGATGGCTAACGAAAACCAAAATAATGGAGTTCGGGGATTAACTAAAATTTTAGGAGTGCCGGATGACGGTGCAAAAGGAATTGATAGAGGTGAAATGTTTGAAAGTTTGCTCGCAATAAACTGTATTACTATTCCTAAAACAGCAAAACAAAATATTTCCAAAAAACAATTGATTGAATTAGCTAAAAGGTACGGTGAATACAAGAACAAATATAGAAACACAATTGCTCATGCATCAGCAAGTGATGATTTTAAAGCAAGTGTCCTTCGTGAAGAGATGAAAGACCTTGTTAGAGATTTAAGGAACAAAATATAGTTTGTAACTTTACTTTTAAAAAATGTAAGACAACGGAAGAAGCAGGATCAATTTTGTAGAAAAGATTGGTCCTGCTTCTTGTTAATTATGCCGATGGTAACATTAAAAAAATTTTTTAATTTTTTTGACAAAAAGAATGCAGATTTTGATTTTAATACTAGATATATTAAGTAGAAGGACCGTTATGGTTCAGACAAAAGTAAGCGTCAAAACTAACGCGTACACTAAAATTTTCGATATAGGTAGAAAAAGTATTAATAAAATAATAGCCCACGAAAAAGTGACACTATTATTTAAACTGCTGGCACTGATACCTCAATTACTAGATTAGCAGTAAAACAGTAAAACCAGTATAGACGATGATGTTGGATGTCTAATGAACATCAGAAAGGAAGATATTACTATGAAAAAACTAATGGCCTTATCTATTGCAGCACTTATGATGTTTGGTTTCTCTACTAATGCTTTAGCTTATGAGAAACCAGCTTGTGTAAAGAACATAATAAACGAAACTCAGTTGCAGAATACGGATTACTTATGCTCTGTAATAATTCGTGAAGCTGCTTATTTAGCATTGCACCCGACAGTAGCACAGGTTATCTATTACGCAGGACAAAAAATCTTGTTTGATCATCTTGTGTTTCGCAATAACGAATATAAGATAATCTTCTGTAATCAAGATAATGGGAGATAAAAATGTACAACAATAAAACAAATTTACCGACAGATGAAAATATCCAGTATGAAACCCATCGTATTCCAGAGTCAAATCAAGACGGGCCAAGTTTTATTGCGAAGCTTGCTGTTGCAGCCATTGTAGTTGCTTACCTTGGATCACCGATAGATGTCATTCCAGACTTTATTCCTGTCCTGGGTCAAGTAGATGATATTACCGCAATTTATCTGGCATACCGTTATATTTTCTTAAGTGGAAAGGAATGAGGTGAAAAAGTATGGATTCTTTCGAATTATTGTATTTAATCTATCTTTTATTGAAAGGCATTAAAATAGCAATCACTACCTATCTCGTTGGTTGTGGTGCTGGTATTGGTGAAGCTCTTTCGTATATTTTAGTCGCAATTGGCTTATAAGGAGGAAATAATATGAACAAAAAATTATTAGCATTATGTTTAGCAACTATTATGACTTTTGGTTCCTGCAGTAGTGCTTTAGCTGCCAGTGGAGCAAGTGCTGCTCAGGTTGCCAAGGTTACTTCTTTAGGCACAAAATGCATTCATGCGATTGCGTCCTTTAACCCGGTTGTGGATGGGACTATTGCGGTTGGACAGAATTTAGTCGGCGTTGCAAATGGAGAGAAAAAACTTGGGGAGGCAGCTGTTGATACAGCGATTGATGTGGCTATAGCAGCAGGCATAGGAGAAGTTGCTTCCACGAGTGCTGGTAGCGCGGCAATAGGAACGGCTGCTGCTTTAGGATCCACTGCTATTGCAACCGTTGCTCCCTTTGCAGTACCAGTTGTATTATTAATCGGTTCATCTAGACTTGTCAAAAGAATTTTAGATTAATTTTTCCTGCATCTTATGAAACTGGCTGCCTTGGTTTTTACGAAAAACTTTAAGGTAGCCGTTTCAGAAAATCTAAAACTTTATTATATGTCTTTAAGGAGGACACTATTATGAAGAAACAACTTTTATCTTTAACTTTAGCTTCTATTATGACTTTCTCTTCTTGCGCATACGCATTTGCTTCTGAAAAAGAAGAAAACTTGACGGACGCTCTTTGTGGCGCGTCAGTTGGTACTGCACTTGTTGCAGGAGGCCAATCTGCAGCTCTTGGTGCGGCTACTACATTTGGTACAGCCTCTACCGGTGCAGCAGTGTCTAGTTTGAGTGGGGCTGCGGCTACCAATGCCGCTATGGCCGTATTAGGTGGAGGAACTGTGGCAACCGGTGGAGGTGGAGTAGCAGCAGGAGCAGCCGTGCTCAGCGCGATTCCCGTTGTGGGCGGTGCTGTGTTGATTGGTTCTCTTGGCTATGGTCTTTGGTGCTGCTTGACTGACTAAGATTAAAAGGAGATATGTAGAAACTCTTAATCATTATTGCTTACAAAAGCAGAGTTTTCCGCATATCTCCTTTAAAAATTATTCTTTTTATCTTTTTTGTGAGGAAAGAGGTACAATTTATGAAATTCTGTATTTATTGCGGTAAGCAAAATCTTGACGAGGCTAAATTCTGTGTTAATTGCGGTGGGTCTTTTGAAGAGACGCAGTTAGAAACTGAAGGTAGCGAGGAAAATAAATTCAAAGGGGCAGAGGAGGATACAGTAATGGATTTGAACAAAACTAACAATGAAAATACTACTGAACAAGATCAAGTCCATAAAAATGTCAATACAGAGCATAAATCTCAAGAATCCAAGAAGGGTATCTTATCCAAAATCGATTCTGTTCTTGCGACTGTTAATAATTTCTTTAAGACTGCCAGCGGAGCAGTAAAATTAGCGATAGTTACTAGTGTCGGAGTTTTTATCCTCTCTAGTTTTGGCTTTTTAAGTGATGGTCTTTCCGGCATCTTCAATTTTTTAGGCAATACATATCCGAAGAATCAAATCATCACTAATGTCATCATTAACGACAAAGTCGGAATTCAAGAACTTGCCGTAGCAAAAACTACATGTACGATACAAAAGAATATTATTGAACATAGTTGGTTTAATTACGTCAAAAAGAAATTTATCTGCGATTTTCATTACACTATGAAGTATGGGTATGACCTTTCTTCCTTAAACAGGAACGATATTTCGGTAAACGGCTTTGCAAAGACTGTTGAGGTGAGACTGCCTAAGGGAATGGTCTTATCTAGCGAACTTACGAAAACCAATATCCGTCATAATGAAGGCATTCTCTTAGATTGGAACAAGGTTAAAGCAGAGGAAATGGATGGCCTTCAAAATGAAGCTAAAAACGAAGCAGTAACGCAGGTTCTGAATGATGCTAGATTGAACCAACTTGCCAAAGATAACACCAAACAAGCCTTAGAAAGAGTTGTCCATACCGTTGCAGCTGATTATAACGTTATCGTAGTGGGAGGGTAAATAAAGGTAAGCGTCAAATCTAACGCGCAAACCCTCAAAAAAAATAGGACCGCGCTAAGTGGTCCTGTCAAAGAAATATTATTTTCTAAAATTTACGCTGCGTTCCTTTGGTGCATTTTCAGGAAGCAACACGTCAACCCAGTTGGGCTGAGTCTGGTCAAGCTTTCTCGCTGTGTCAAGCACGTACACGAGATAACGGTATGGATCAAGTTTATTTTCTTTTGCTGTTTCAATAAGACTATAGATAACAGCGCTTCATTACGCAAGGTAGACGTGCTCAATGGCTGCATCCTTTAATATTTCTTCAGCACTGCAAAAAGTTTTGCAAGCTCCTCGATGTTTGAGGCAGACGGAACTACTACTTCGAACTCATTGACTCTGACCTTGGCGAGAACATCTTGTGAAGGCAAAGAAACGGGACTAGGAACCAAAGGTATTTCTGCGAATTCTGTCTCGTGTCTCTGAGCAGAAACTATATTGAAAATTTTCTTCTGCCAATAATAGAATGTATGGGTACTGATGCCTTGCTCTGAGCACCAGCCCCTAACAGTCATGTTACTGTTACGGCATTCTTTTATTCTGGTTGCCCATTCTTGTATTGACTGGTTTTCATTCAAGGACTGGAGACTTGTTGACATGTTTTACACACTTCCTGTTCTGTATGATTAGAGTGATTTAGAGCGATTACGACAGTGGTAAAAACACTCTAATTTGCTCTAAAGAAAAAATCGTGTGAGAAAATCCCGCACGACGATTATACATTATTGAATTTGAAGGTGGAATCCCCGTTAGGTTTGACGCTTACACTCTAATAAAAAAATTTTAATTTTTTTGACAAAAAGAATGCAGATTTTGATTTTAATACTAGATATATTAAGTAGAAGAACCGTTATGGTTCAGACAAAAGTGTTGCTTAAATCTATATGGTGCGTAACTTGATATACAGGAAAGGAAGGTGATTAAGTGAGCATCACGATCGCAAATGGTGTTAGGCTCGTTCTGTTCGGAGTGAGAGCAGAGTCTCCTGCTGGTATTGCTATTATGGCTGGTACAGTAGCAGTTGGCGGCCTGGCAGCTTACGGAGCATATAAGCTATGTTCTAAATAACTGATGAAGGAGTTATATAGATGCAGAGTATATTCTGCATCTATATAAAAATTCTTAAAAATTTTGAAATAATATATTGACAACATTATTTTTTTTTGGTAAAATGAAATAATTCAACGATGATTGTTGCTGAGGGAGTGAGTTTCTCTAGGTTGTGGTCATCAGTTGAGTTATAAAGGTTGCACGTACATTGACAATTTCATATTCTGCCTTTAATGACATAGTTGTTTGGCTTTTCGATGAATGCATGTTTTGGAATTCTTGAAGGATGTTTATTAATATGGGTAGCTATGACTGCCCAAATTCAAGGAGGAATATAACATGGAAAAACAATTCAACGGAAAAGAAAACCAAGCAACCAACAAATTTGAAGCAGCTGTAGTAGCATACCAAAATAGTGGTCTCAGTGAAGCTCAAAAGGAAAACTACAGAGAAAAGGCTAGTCTTGCATTCATGCAAGCTAAGCACTTTAGTGCATTCTGTGGTTCTTCTGGTGCATATGATGACGGACTCTTGACTGACAAACCCAACGCGTTTAAATACGATGGTGAAATCATTGTCAAAGCAGTTGACTATGCACTCAAAAACTACGGAAAGCTTGATGAGAAAACGGGAAAAGTAATTCCTGCGATGCAGTTGGCCAATTCCGTGTACAATCGCCAAAAGGGTGAAATCATTAAGCGTAAGCTTGATGACGAACAAGGCGATAACCAAAAAGCAACTGAGCACGCTGTACGTGTGTTTCTCACTGACACAGCTTCAAGAAGAGGCATTAAGGGTTTGAATTTGAGATTCAATGTACTGAACAAAGACAAGGTAGAGAAGTATATGAGCTCAAAGGGCTTTTACGCAGAAGACATCGAGAGATATTGCGATATCTTAGAAACTAGTTATGTTTCAAGTGATACCGTTACTTCTGACGATGATGGCGAGGAAGGATCCACTTGTGTTAGCGATTATACAGTATATAATCGTTATGCTCAAAGACGTTCCATTGTCGATGCCATGCTGAATAAACTTGATAGAGTATATTCTGCTGGTAACGTCAATACGCAAAAGTACGTAAGCCTCTTGGTGACGTTTCATATTCATAACACCCCATTGGATGATGGAGATGTAAAAACCGATTTGGAACGATATGTTGACAATCCATTCAAGTCTTTTCTGGGTTCTCATCCAGAGTTTGATAGTGTTGTTGACGCCATCGTTTCCTACACCGGTAATAAGCGTGAAACTGTACTTAAAAGCCTCGTGCTCGCGCGTAAGAACTTAAACGCTCTAGCTTCTAAGGGATCTGCAGCTTGTCTGTAGGTCCCCCTTTCTTTAATTATTGCTGTGATTTTTATATTTAAATATACGAAATAAGATTTTTGGATGAAAGAAGGTGAAAAAGTGGACTACAAAAAACCATGTGATGATCGCCCTACTATGGGAGATTTGATAAAAATAATTTTGGCTAATAGCAAATAAGCAAACTAATGAAGTGCAGCAACTCTAAATATGAGTTGGCTGCTATTTTTTATGCTAATTTTAGAATAAATCCAATGCAGATTTTAAGTTCCTTCCAGGATATATACAGTGTAATGGAAATTTGATAAATTTTGGAGGAACAAACTATGGAACAATATGAAGTGTTTGACGGTTGCTATGGAACTGTAATTGGCACCAATAGATACGGTGCGTATTTGGAACTGCCTAACGGAAGCAGAGCATTTGCATATAAATTCGCAAGTCTAAAATATGGCAGTAGGGTTTTGTGTACTGTTTTAAAAAAGGCGAAGGAAGAAAAAGATATTTTAGTTTCCATCGACTCCGTTTTAGAATATGCTGCATAGCATAAAATAAAACGTACATCTTCTGAATATAATGTTTTTGTTTGACTATAGCCTGATTATAAATTATAATCAGTAGCGATTAATGGGTTTTAAGGAACCATAAAAGGTTTCGGGAGGATATATGACAAGAAAAGTATTTTTAACTAGCATTGGTTTAATTGATGATCAAAATCCTAGCTATTGTAGCAACGATTTTGATTTTGATTTTGAAGGGAAAAAATTTCAATTTCCTATGAGTTACTTTGTGGATGAATACGTAGAGGATGGAGAGGAAGTATTGCTTATTTCTTCTTATCAGCCAAACGTTATTAATGGCAAGGAACAGTTCAATGCCTCTGGCAAACAGTTAATTGCTTACGAAAAAGAAGTTGAAGAAATTTTGAAAAAGAAGGACGCCAAGTATGAATTCGTAAGAGTAGAGACATTAGGGCATGTTACCGGGGCTCATGCCTTGCATGTGTTTTTTAAAAAAATTGTAAAATTGTTGCAACCAGAGGACCAGTTATATGTTGATTTTACACGTGGAACTAAGCCTTATTCCTTTGCAATGTTTGTTGCAGCAGCTGCTGCTGAAGAGATTTTTGAAGATGCTGAAATCGTTTATTCGATTTATTGTCAAAAATATACTGGCAATACCGATTTCGAACGTACTGCTCCTACAAACATATGCGATATCACTGGTTTGAATATTTTGAACAGTTTAATTGGAGACTTTAGGAAAGGCCAAAGTGTTGAGTTCTTGAAACTGTTGGACAAGGTAATCGTAGATTAATATAGTGGCTATAAGGTAAAGCGGATGAAACACCTCGTTGGTAAATTAGATTTTACTAACGAGGTGTTTTTATTATTGCAAAAAATGGGAGCAATGAAAAAGTCAGGATTTTTATATTTGTCATGCCGTTTTGAGAAAAATGTCGAGATAAATACTGTGGGGTGAAAACATCAAAAAAAATTTTAAGAATTTTTAAATTCACAATGCAGATATTGCGAAAATGTCAAGATAATTAAAGTAAGATGTACTGAGATACAGAAAACAAATTGTAGTCACTTTGTCGTTGTCAAAATATGAGAATGTAGTAAAGGAGAAAAATACTATGAAAAGAAAAATGCCTGTTAAAAACGCAATCGGTCTCAAACTTACTCATAAAAAATTTGGCGAAGGTACCGTTGTAGCTGTCAGTGAAACGATAAAAGAAAAGAAACCTATTTGGCATGTAGCTTTTGAATCCGGAGTCAAAAAACTAGATGTCCTTTACTGCTTAGGAAATAAAAAGTTTGAGACGGAGGATGTTGCTTTTGACAAAAAGGTCAGGGTCTTTTTGAGATATAGCAGACTCTATGCAAGAATGCATTTCCATGCTTGGATAGAAAAAGTCATTAAAAGCAACGAGCAGAAAAGAATGGAAAGTAATCTTTCGGAAATTGGCGCTCCGATAAAAAATGTCTTAGGGCTAAAGGTTAGCCATAAATACTTTGGAGATGGTCGGATTGTTGCAATAGCAGCTGATAGACCACTTAACAAGCCATGTTGGACCGTTGCCTTTTCCGGTGTGACAAAAGAGCTGCAAGGATTTTACTGCATAGGCGCAAATTTGATGTCTACAGAAGATTCCTCTTATGATAACGCCGTTAAATCCTATTTGGGTACTCTGTACGGAGCGAATAAATCTATGAACGATTCTCTAATACCAAGTGGAGACTTGGAAGAGAAGAACGATAAAGTTGCATAAAGAAATTGAAAGAAGAAATAGCCCTAAAAGCTATTTCTTCTTTCGGTTTAGGCTTGGGATGGAAAATTGTTTTCCGTTTTATATAGAAAGCAGTCTGTGATAAAGGAGAAAGATAATATGTGGCCTAGTGTAATCGTTAAAGAAGACAACGGAATGGAAAGAAACTATGATTTAGTATCACGCCTACTGAAGGATAGAATCATTTTAGTGGCTGAAGAGATTAATACCGATAGCGCGATGTCGATTATTGCTCAGATTTTATATCTCGAGTCAGTAGACACGGAGGCGCCTATTACCATGTACATCAATAGTCCGGGTGGTAGCATTAGTGATGGTATGGCGATTTACGATGTCATGAACAAAGTAAAATGTCCGATTATCACAGTATGTACTGGGATGGCAGCCTCTATGGGAGCTTTTTTGTTGTCGTCTGGTTCCAAGGGACAACGTTTCTGCTTACCCAATTCAACGGTGATGATACACCAGCCATTGGGTGGAGTACAGGGGCAAGCTACTGAGATAGAGATCGTCGCTAGACGTATTCTGAAGCTAAGGGAGAAAATCTATACCATAATCTCAAAAAACTGTAATCGAAGTTACGAAAGTATTGCCAGGGCATGCGAGCGTGACAATTACTTGGATCCAGAAGAGGCACTGAAGATGGGGATAGTTGATGCTATCATTGACTGTCCGCCTAAGGCTTATAGCCTGAAATAAATAGTTTGCTGACAAAGAAAATAAAAATTATGAAACTGCTGATGCAGATTTTCATAATATTGCTAGATAAATATAGTGTGAGAGATTTGATGACGAAAATGAAAGCACGGCTCTCGTCCTAAGGAGGTACTTCGTTGTACGGAGCAAGTCGCTTTAATTTGATGTATAAAAAAGACAACTGCAATTGGTGCGAGAATAGAAAGGATGACAAACATGATAGCATTCGACATGAGAGTAAAGACATATCAAAACTTGAATACCACAGAGAATTCTTCTGCAGCAGTTAAAACTTTGCAAAATATCGTAAAGAGACTTGCTGATGAATTAGGGATTCCTATTTTAGGAGTCTACTATGAAGACGAACTTCCAGGTGTTGGACAGTTTAGCGAGGAGTTAGACGAGAAGTTGAATTACGAAGCTCATATTTGCGCTTGCTTTGAGTGGGGCAATGTATGTTTGAACACTTTGAGAGAACGTATCAAGGAGGAGGTAAATAAAAAGTTTAACAATACAGTTACACACGTTGATTTCTGCGAAATATCTCCTCAGTTTATCTTGGAAGCAATTCGTGATGATCATGCGTCCTACAGAAAAGAATTGTTCAAGAAACTCAAAACGCTTCTTGAAACAGATAAATACGCTCTAGTTCAAAAAGTTGTTCCAGAAGAGGAACTGAACTTAGTAAAGGCATTAGCGAGAGCACGTAGCTTTCACGCTGATAAGAGTTACACGGATGAAATTAGACGTATTTTTTCTAAAGATAATGAGAAAAGATATGCTGGTCACCCTGTACATTACAGATTGCTGGCAACAACGACAGATATGGCTTGTAGGATGGCAGAATTGCTTGTTCAATGTCTTAATAGCAATAATCGTCTTTTGAGCAATAGAGTCGACATTGTATATAATCTGAATCCTATGGCTGCAAAAGGTCAGGATTTAGAGTTCGCTGCAAGAAGAGCAATTGGCTCTACGTTGGTGTTGGATACTAGTTATGGTTTTGACGCCAAGAAATACGAAAAAGAAGCCGCTTCGATTATCGACACCATTAGTGATGTCATGAAGCGTGTGGGTGAACATACACTAGGAGTATTTGTAGAGATTTCTGGCAGGGATAATTTTTGCGATACACTTACGCAAAAGCTTGCTGATGACTTAAACATCATTACGCTTAAGGAAGGCAAAATGAATGCGGTTAAAGCATCGAAGGAAGTAGCGGAAATCATCAAACAGTCAGAGTTATCTACCTACTATAATCCCAAGAATTTCTCTGTGCCGGAACGCGAAGAGGGTTATACTTCTGAAGAAGTACTTTCCTTGTACAGAAAATGGCGAATATCTACTCTGAAAAACGTTGTGTATAAATCTTATAAGGAGGTAAATGAGTCAATCCCGACAGTAACAAGTAGTGACGATGCATATTCTGAACTTATGAATATGGTTGGTCTTACGGATGTGAAATTGTTGGTGAAACAGTTGCTGGCTACTCATAAGATCAATCAACAACGACAAAAGGAGGGGTTGAAAAACGCCAAACAGGTTCTCCATATGTTGTTCAGTGGTAACGCTGGCAGTGCCAAAACGACTGTTGCAAGACTTCTTGCTAAAATTCTGGCTACTAGCGGCATTACCAAGAGCGATAAACTAGTGGAGTGTTCTCGCGCAGACATCGTAGGAAAATATGTAGGATGGACTGCAAATTTGGTGCAAGAAAAGTTTGAAGCAGCTAAAGGTGGCGTGCTCTTCATAGATGAAGCATATTCTCTCGTTGGCTCAGGAAATGATTTCGGACAAGAAGCTATTACTTCTCTGGTCCAACTCATGGAAAACCATCGAGATGATGTGGTTGTAATCTTCGCTGGGTATCCGGATAAAATGCAAGAGTTTCTCAATCAGAATGAAGGGCTGAAAAGTAGAATTGCCTTTCATTTAAATTTCCCCGACTACGACGCAAGGGAAATGATTAGCATTCTTGAACTAATGGTGGATAAACAGGACTACGAGTTGTCAAATGATGCAAGATTTAAGTGTGAGGAAATTTTCGCCAACGCACTTAAAGAGGATAACTTCGGTAATGGTCGCTTTGTTCGTAACTTGCTAGAACAGGCGATAATGCAACACGCGTTGAGATTGTCTGAACAGCCTGGGGAAGAGTATGACAAGAAATCGCTTAAGACTCTAAGCTCTGAAGATTTCATAGACAAAACTCATAGGCTTAAAACTGTAACCAGACGCATCGGTCTAGAATTTTAATGGAAATTTAATATTTCCAATGCAGATTCTAGAAATCGGACAGGATATATATAGTGAAGGGAGATGAAAGCAACATGGTAGCATGTTTCGAAAATTCTAGTTAGCTTTAGTAAAAACTAAATGTACTAGATACACAAATAAAACCGGCATAACAAAAAAACGACGAATACGGAAGAATCATGGAGGATAAACACAATGAAAAAAATTCTTGCAGTTACCGCACTTTCTGCTCTGATGGCAATCACTACTTCTGCTTTTGCTGGTGAAATTACCAGTTCTAATATCTACCGCGATGATGCTGGCAATCTGCACTACGTAAAAAGCGTTGCTGCACAATCCGTCATCGACAAAGCCGATATCGGTAAAGATGGAATTTGGATTGTACCAGATAAAGTAAAAGCAATGACTAGCGAAACAATCCCGTGTCATAAAGTGATGAACATGACCGAAGAGGAATACGAAGCTTTCATCAGCGAGGGCCAGGGAGGTTGTGACGACAGCAATGGTCAGGAATGATTGAACGCGAGGTTGCGTCTTGGAAATACAGGAACATATTCCGCTGGTATAAACCAGTGGAATATGTGTTTCTTGAAAATTTAGAAAGGAAACGATACGAATGTTTAAATGCAAAAATATTTTAACTTTAATGGCTATGTTATGTGTGGGTGTTGTGAATACAACTTTTGCGTCTGAACTTATTTGTAAGACAGATGACGGCACATTACATTATATTCCGTCCAAAGAATCGCGCACGATTATCGATGCAAGCGATATGAATGAATATGGTTATTGGTTTGTTCCGGTAGAACAAGTTAAAAAAATGGATTTCACGCCCATTCCTGTTAATGAGGTGCTTGGTGTTACCGAGGAAGAATATAATCTCTTCTGTCAAGGAGAGGCTGGGCATGGAGGAGCCCCGTGGAAAAGATTTGACGGAGTCATTATCCCGGTAAATGAGATTCTTGATCTTACCGAAGATGAGTATGCAATATATTCTCTTGGCGAGGGTGACCATCTCCCTGATCGTTTCATTCATGCTGGCGAAATGTATAATCCGAAAACTTTCGGTTATACGCCTAAAGCGTCTATGAAGGAAAGAGCCAAGACTTATTTTCACTATAACATCTAACGTCTTTCAAAAAAATTGGAAACTTAATGGTGTTATATTTGTTAAAATTCTGCAACGAATTTTGGAGTTTGAAAGGAGACTGATAACATGGCTAATTTCGAAATGAATAAAACTGCGGCAATTGTGACCTTACTCACCTTAGCTTCTTCTACTGCATTAGCTGCAGAACCTAGCAATCATAATAATGAGAATGCTCATCAATCGAGCGATATCATTATCATGGGCACGGCCCCTGGTAATGAGAATCATGATGTAAATAAGGTTGGGCTATTGGGAACAGCCGGAATGGTTGTATCAGTCGGCTCTAACGGTGAACTCATCAACAGTATGCATTCACTTAAAGATGGCTTGAGCAATCTCAACGTAAACCGTGGTGGCGCAGGCGGAACGAAGGGCTTTGTTGCTGAACATCTTGAAGCAGCAGAAATCAGTGCAACAGGTAGAAAGGCTGTTGTATTAGACGATAACGGTGTTGCTGACCTTAAGGTAGTCGGCAAGAACGGGCACGACTACTACAAACAAATGAAGGTTGGTAAAAGTTATAATGCCAACAATATTGACTTTGAAAAATATAGAGGTCAGCAACTTATTGTCGACACTGAAAACCCTAACTTTCAAGCAATTAAAAAAACTGGTGCAAAACACGGCGTGAAAGTAGTACGTGGCAATGTCAGTGCCTCTGAATCACAACTGGTTGCGGATGCTATGAGAGCAGAAGCAAATCTGTTCGGTACCAAAACAGCTACCATTGTACCAAAAGCTATTGCAGCTAACAAAGCTGGTATGGCTGTCGGCAAACAAACTGCTGCTGTTGGCGGTTTAATAAGCGCGGGATGCAATGTAGTGGATGTTGTCAATGGCAAGAAAACTGTTGGTGAAGCGGTTGTTGATACAGCCGTAGATACTGCAAAAAGCGGAGCAACTGGCTACGCTGTTGGCGCTATACAAAGTTTAACCTCAACAGCAGGAACACAAGCTGCATCCACAGTCGCTAAAGCAGGCACTATGGCGGCTGTCAAAGCCGGAGGTATGGCTATGGCCAAGAACGCAGGTTGTGTTGGTGCTTTAATAAGTGCGGGATCCAATATAGTGGATGTGGCCAATGGTAAGAAAACTGTTGGCGAGGCTGTCGTTGATACAGCCGTAGACACTGCTGTATCAGCTGCAACCGGCTATGCTTTGGGTGCTGTTGCAAGTACTAGTGCAGGCGCGGCCGTACTTGGCGCAGCTTCAACAGCAGGAACTGCCGCACTCGGTATCGCTACCGCAACAGGTGCAGCTGTTGCAGGTGCAACCGTTGCCGCAGCTCCGTTCGTGGCGGCAGGTGTAGTCGTTGCTGGCATCTGCGATTTCTTTTGGGGAGATTAATTATCTCCCTTTAGCAATTGCAGGATACTCTGTGGGTTATATCTAGTGGGTTAGAAAGGAAACTGATAACATGGATAAAATCCCAATGAATGAAAATACAGTAATTGCAATCGCAATTGCAACTGCTGGTACACCAGTCGTTGTAGTTGGCTATACTGTATACAAAATTTACAAGTACTTAAAGGGAGACTAAACATCTCCCTTTAGCAATTGCAGGATATTCTGTGGATTATATCTGGTGAGTTAGAAAGGAGAATTACACATGAACAAAAACAAGAAACAACAAAGACAATTTGAAGACTCTTGCCAACAAGCAAAGATCCAGGAATATATCTACTACGGAGAAAAACTGGGTTTGAAGATTACAGAATACTTTGGTTGGCTTGAAGTTTCTAACGGTTACGATCGATTCAGGTTTGAAGTCACAAATGGTAAAACCCGTCTATTGCACCATTCAAATCGAGTTTTGGGAAGAGATGTTTACCACGAGCAATTTTGCAGATACATATCTCCGAAAGATTTAATGACTTACATCAAAGAACATGGGCTGGCAAAAGTATCTGGTAAATGGGTGCGATTTTCAGTTGCTGCTTAATAAAATAGTGGACATAGTATTTGTGACATATTAAACTTATATTTAAGAAAGGATATGTCACATAATGACAGTGAACGGTGCAATAGGTGTGCAGAAGAATATAAACAACGAATAGTTGGATAAAAACTAACAAGGGTTTTGAGCCAGATTGAAATTCGTTAGTTTACTTTAAATAGTCTTCTCCATCTATAACCATTGTTTCAATAAGGTGTAAAAATGTTACTGTTTTCATTTAAAATCATACTAGAGGCGACTTGTCCCTCTGCACTTCCTATTAGTCATGGGAGACTACTCCATGGTACATTCTTAAATATTATAAAAAAGTTTGACGCGCCATTATCTGCAGAACTTCACGATGACCAGGTTAAAAGATTTTCTGTAGGTATCTTACGCAGCAAGATAAAGCTTGTTAGAAATAGTTACAACTTTCAAGTAGGGGATATTGCTAGTTGGCATATAACCTGCGCTGGTGAAGACATTTTTCAATGTTTTAAGAACTTGCAAATTGGCGAGTCGTTGCGTGTGGGTCGCGTTGAGTTTATAATTAAAAATTTTATCTGCGATAGTGATTCTGACGAGAGTACAGGCTTCATAACCATGGATACATTGAAGGAAGTTGCTTTATCTTTACCAGTGATGAATAAACTGGAACTAGATTTCGTAACTCCTACTACGTTTAAATATCTTGGCGCGGAATGGCCTTTCCCTAGGCAGGAGTCTATCTTTGGTTCTTTGGCTGAGAAATGGAATGCTTTCAGCAGTACGGACAGTTTTGACGTTGAGCAAATAAAAGAACTATCAGGCTCGTTCATTCCAGTTAAATGGCACGGAGAAACTAGAATGGTAAACATCACTAAGGACAGAGGTGTTCTTGGGTTTGTTGGAAGTTTTACTTATAGTTTAGAACTAGTGCCAGAAGAATATCGCTCTCTGTTTATCTTGCTTGCAGAATTTTCGCAATTTACAGGAGTTGGCAGACTGAATGCTCAAGGTATGGGACGAGTGCAGATAAAGTACGAATAATGATTTCTTAAGGAAGAAAAAAATGCAAGTTATAATTTGTTATGACGTTAGTTCCAACAAGCTTAGAACTAAATTGGTTAATTATTTGGAAAAATTTTCGGTCAGGGTTCAGTATAGTGTTTTCAAAGCGAATTTATCGGATCAGAAAATCGAGGAGGTTCTTGCTTATTCCAAAAGGCTTTTAAGAGAAGACGATTACAAATTTAATATCTACAAAATTTGGGAAAGCTGCAACAAGGAAGATGATGTAAAATTACCATCGCATTATCTTGTGCTTTAGAAGGGAAACTAATGACGACGATTTATATGACGGAACACGGTGTGCACGTTAATAAAGAGGGAGGAACTATAGCTTTCAAAAAAAAAGATGGAAATGCTACTTGTTTACCTTCTGATTATGTATCTGTATTGGTGGTTATGGCTAATGTGCAGATAAGTCATGCTGTAATAGTTGAGGTCCTTCGTAACAATGGTAGAATTGTGTATCTTGATAAATATGGAAAAATTATGGGAGCCTTGGATAACAGACATGTATCTGGACGAAATTTGCTTACTCAGTTAGATGCGTACAGAGATGCTGATAGAAGACTGGAAATTGCCAAATATATTTTAAAAGAAAAAATCAGTGACGAGATAAAATTTTTGTCGTACCTTAATAAACGCTTTAAAAACGAAGAGATTACGCAAGTTATCGGCAAGCTTAACATATTTAAAAATAAGTGTGATGCTCAGACTGATATTGCTAGTTTGATGGGTATCGAAGGTATTTGTGCAAAAAACTATTTTGGGTGCTTTCAATATATCATTAAACACAAAGATTTCGTATGGACTGGTCGCAAGAAGCATCCTCCTAAGGATACCGTTAATGCATTGCTGAGTTATACATATGTTTTAGTGGAAAAAGATGTGAGAGCTGCTCTTGCTGAAACAGAACTTGCTTTAGATATAGGCTATCTACATGCGGCTGATTGTAGAAAAGATAGTCTTGTGTACGATATCCTAGAACTATTCAGAGCCGGGGTGGCAGATAAATTTGTTTTGAGATGCATTAATTTGCGCATTGCTAACGCAGGAGATTTTACTTGCGAAGAGGAAGGCTGTTTGATGAGCAGGGTTTTCTTGAAGAAGTTTGTGGCTGCTTATGAAGATTATGTAGGAGATTTTAATGATTCAGATTCTATAAGGTATGGAATTCTTCAGACGGTGCGGAAGATAAAAAAGATGATTATGGACTCGGGAGAAAATTAACGTAATTGTAAAAAGTTATGATTTGGTTTATAATATAAATGTATTATTGATATTGGGGATGGCGGAAAACCTTTGGAGCAAAACCAGGCAAATTTTATTTTGTTTGTCCTATTGGGTGAACTAGATAAAATTATGCTCTAAATATAGAGTTTTGCAGGTTGGGAATACGTTCGGTATATGGATGTATAACAATTTATCCTGCACTAGGTTTTACTGAACTCCAAAATGCTATATATAGAGCCATCTTACATGTCTTCTTATCAATAATTTATTGTCGCATAGTAAAAAATGGGCACTATTCATATGAATGTGCGTTTGGTTTTGCTTTTGTGGCCTACGCATCCGCTTAGAATAAGGGTTTCTGAGGGGTGCGATTACAAAGAGGGAACCAGTTTATGGTTTTGTGACCGAACTCGAGACGGCTCAATCACGGCTGAATGAAACTAAAATTACAAAGAGGGAACCAGTTTATGGTTTTGTGACTTTAAATTCTGTCGAAGATATTCGTAACACGCTCAGATTACAAAGAGGGAACCAGTTTATGGTTTTGTGACCTTGCTCTTTTTTTGGGATTGCTGGCGTTGTTTCTCCATTACAAAGAGGGAACCAGTTTATGGTTTTGTGACTGATGAATTTCTTCTTGATGAAGAAAAAACTCAATAGATTACAAAGAGGGAACCAGTTTATGGTTTTGTGACGATTAAGATTGAGCAAAAAAATAATTTTTTCATGATAATTACAAAGAGGGAACCAGTTTATGGTTTTGTGACAGTCTCATATCTACCTAGGTCTGTGTACCTTGCAGATAAATTACAAAGAGGGAACCAGTTTATGGTTTTGTGACTCTGCATTATCTTTACTACGTCAGGGGCATCTTCGATTACAAAGAGGGAACCAGTTTATGGTTTTGTGACGTTGTTACAAAGGATGCTACTACTATTACTTCAGATAAATTACAAAGAGGGAACCAGTTTATGGTTTTGTGACTTATATAATAGATGAGGATGAGCTTAGGCCTATCCGTAAATTACAAAGAGGGAACCAGTTTATGGTTTTGTGACTTTAGCTGACCTTCAGCATCCATCATAGATTCTAATTACAAAGAGGGAACCAGTTTATGGTTTTGTGACCTTGAACGCATGTATGCTATAACAAAAGACTTTAAAATTACAAAGAGGGAACCAGTTTATGGTTTTGTGACCTGATTTACCTTTAAAAGATAGGCACGTTCTTATAGAATTACAAAGAGGGAACCAGTTTATGGTTTTGTGACTAATACTCACTTTTTTCGCACTCATCTAGATCAATATCATTACAAAGAGGGAACCAGTTTATGGTTTTGTGACAGATAACCCTGACTCATAGTATTAAGAAGATTTAAATTACAAAGAGGGAACCAGTTTATGGTTTTGTGACCCGGCGAACCGGTACCATACGTAACCGAATTTATATTACAAAGAGGGAACCAGTTTATGGTTTTGTGACGTAATTTTTAATATTGATGTTAGTCATGGTAACTATTACAAAGAGGGAACCAGTTTATGGTTTTGTGACTTTTAAAATTTTTAACAAAGTTTTCAAACATAATTTTATTACAAAGAGGGAACCAGTTTATGGTTTTGTGACGGGAGATGGTGATATCTTTGTTAGCATTCACTGTAATATTACAAAGAGGGAACCAGTTTATGGTTTTGTGACATAAAAGGACCTGCAACCAGAGGTGCATCTGTAATTAATTACAAAGAGGGAACCAGTTTATGGTTTTGTGACTATAAATGCTGGTTCAGTAAACGATGTACCTACTGGATTACAAAGAGGGAACCAGTTTATGGTTTTGTGACTTAGGACGATTCGCTCTTACAATTGTCAATAACATTACAAAGAGGGAACCAGTTTATGGTTTTGTGACTTAGTCATGCAAATCACCTCTTTCTCATGACACATACTCCCATTACAAAGAGGGAACCAGTTTATGGTTTTGTGACCATGCTTTTTACCTCCTAAGCACTAAAAAATAAAATTACAAAGAGGGAACCAGTTTATGGTTTTGTGACGATCGTTCGGGATACTATATAGAAGACTCCCGGTTTGGATTACAAAGAGGGAACCAGTTTATGGTTTTGTGACAAAAGAGGTGTGACTTATGCTACTTGGCTCTGGATAGCATTACAAAGAGGGAACCAGTTTATGGTTTTGTGACTGACTCGCAGTCATTAGAAGTTACCTCCGTCTAATTACAAAGAGGGAACCAGTTTATGGTTTTGTGACCAGTCCAGGGATTTAACATTTCGAAATTTTTAACAAAATTACAAAGAGGGAACCAGTTTATGGTTTTGTGACTTTAACGTCCTTCATCTCACTTACGAGCATATCATTAATTACAAAGAGGGAACCAGTTTATGGTTTTGTGACGTAGTAGAGATGCTGTCTGACAGGTCCTATGGTCTATTACAAAGAGGGAACCAGTTTATGGTTTTGTGACCTAGGCCAATCACGAGGTTACCAAGCTGGGTCTTATTACAAAGAGGGAACCAGTTTATGGTTTTGTGACCTCCATTTACATAATTATCGTAATCGCAAAGAATTTCTAATTACAAAGAGGGAACCAGTTTATGGTTTTGTGACTCGGAATCTTTGGTAGTACCCAGGTCCTCAATACGATTACAAAGAGGGAACCAGTTTATGGTTTTGTGACTAAAGCGTACTTTAGATTGAGCAACCTTATAATTTCATTACAAAGAGGGAACCAGTTTATGGTTTTGTGACCACTTGGGATTCAGAAGTATAGATTAATTTCTCAAGATTACAAAGAGGGAACCAGTTTATGGTTTTGTGACGTCGGTTGCACTATAGTAATGTGGGTTGGTTGCTGAGATTACAAAGAGGGAACCAGTTTATGGTTTTGTGACAAAATAATCATTCAACTTGTTCTCTGGAATTCTGATTACAAAGAGGGAACCAGTTTATGGTTTTGTGACCTGTTTACGTCTGATGATACTATGATTGCTAGAACAAAATTACAAAGAGGGAACCAGTTTATGGTTTTGTGACGACGATGACCAGTAAAGGATACTGTATAGATAGAATTAGATTACAAAGAGGGAACCAGTTTATGGTTTTGTGACTTAACGTAGAGTCAGTGGTATAGCAAACCAGTTTCTTATTACAAAGAGGGAACCAGTTTATGGTTTTGTGACTGATCACGAAAATACTCCGGTGAGAGCCAAGATAATTACAAAGAGGGAACCAGTTTATGGTTTTGTGACTGGCAAAATTTGCCTTTTCCTTCATAACAAAGAAGAACGATACAAAGAGGGAACCAGTTTATGGTTTTGTGACCAAAGAATTTCTAATGATTCACCGGTCCAGCGATCAGATACAAAGAGGAAACTAGTTTATGGTGTTGAAAAAAAGAAAAGTGCAGCATCGGATGATGTTGCACTTTTTTGAAAGGTGATTAAAGATGGTGGTTGTTTTTAGAATTCGTGAGAAAGAAACACAAAGGTAGAACTGATGATTAAATCAAAAATTGAAATTTGGAAAAACATGCCACGTAATAATCCGGAAGAACTTGCTTTGGCTGATAAATTTTATGATGATGAGCTTATGCCCTTATCCGCAGCAAAATTTGTTAGAGAACAAGGTGTTGCGAAGGAATATTACGCTTTGTTCTTAACCTTGGGTACCTCCTGGCAGCCTTTGGCTCTTTCTATTATGGCACTTAAACCGCAAAAAATTTGCCTGATGGGAACGGCAAAAACAATGGAATTAGTTCCGCAGCTGATTGCTTTTGCAGGTCTTGATAAAAACAATATTGTATGTGAAATTGTAGATCGCAGCGACGTGGAGACAATTTACGCTTCCATTACGAAAAACTACGATTTTTGGAAATTAAAGGGTAATTGTTGCATTGATATAACCGGCGGAACAAAAGCCATGGCTAGTGGCGCGGCTATGATGGGAGCTGTATTAGGTATGGATATCTACTACGTTGAGAGTAAGTATCTGCCACTTTATAGACGGCCTGAACCTGGTAGTGAATATTTGAAGAAATTGGCTAATCCAGGTGAGTGGCTGGTGCGATAATCAATAATATGTTAATGTCGTGCAATTATTAGTGAGAATACAATAGAAATAAAAGTAGTTAAAGAAAGAACCTTGACAATCACAAAGAGGGCCGTCAGATTTATTGCTCTGGCGGCCTCGTAATTTTATTTGGTCAGTTTTTTATAAAATAATCTGAAAATTTACAATAAAAATCAAGAAGATTTATTGAAAGGATGAAGAATATGGAACTTAAGGCAATCTTATGCGATACTAGGTCAATTCAAAAATACGTTTTTTACAGCAATAAACTAATAACCAATATAGGTGCTTCTTATATAGTTTCACATATTTTTGAGGAAGCGATGACTAATGCTTTTAAGGAATTGGAACTTAAAGCAACCACTAATTGGCAAGAAGAAAAAGATACTTTGCTTATTCCGGACGGAACAGTATGTGAAGCAAAGATAGTATATATTGGCGGAGGCAACATGTTGGTCCTCGTTTGCACCGAAGAAGGGAAGTGCTACGAGCTTTGCAAAAATATTGTTCAAAAGTTCACAAGATATATTCTTCTTAATGCGCCAGGTCTTAAAACCGGTGTAGTTATAGGTGATTTTGATGCTGACGATAATCCCAATAACGTTGAAACGAGTCGTGCAAAAGCATCTCTGGATAATTTAAGAAAGCAATTGAAGTTCAATCAAAATAATGTATTCCCAGAGGTTGAACTTCCCTACACCGGTTTAACTTACGAATGTGATTTGTCCGGTAAGGTAGCTGACACAGAGAGAGAAGGTAAAAGGGTATCCAGTGAAGTAGAAGCCAAATATAAGAATTATGAAAGAGCCGATAAGGAATTGAAAAAAATCGTTTCTGATGTAACAGATGCTGAATTAACATTCCCAACTTTGCTGGAAGAAATAGGCTTTAAGAAGGGAGAATCCTATATTTGTGTATCACATATAGATGGTAACAATATGGGTATGAAATTTAGCAGCTGCAAGACCGTGCAAGCATACAAGAATCTTTCGTTAGATGTAAAAGCAAAAGTTGATAAAGCTGTCAAGGAGTTAGTTGCATACATTCAAGATAGACACGAAGAGTTATTCTGGGATGATGATGAATTAAAATTAAAAAAAAGATTCAATTCCGATGCGTCCGATTATTATAGGCGGCGATGACATTACTATAATTAGCACAGGCCGATTAGGACTAGAGTTTTCTGTAAAATTTATAGAAGCATTGTCTCCTGATCCTGCCAAAGGAAAGGAAGACGGAATTTATTGCTGCGGCGGTGTTGCAATAGTACATGCAAATTATCCTTTTTACAGAGCATATGAACTAGCTGAACAGGTTTGCGCAGAAGCAAAAAAATTATCACGTGGCAAAAACGCAAGTTTAATTGACTTTGCTATTTTACATGGCGAGGCATATCCTGAACTTAGCCAGCTTCGAGACCATCAATATAAAGCATTAAATGGTGAACGTAATTTGCACTTCGGTCCGTATTACATTGCGGGTGAGATTGACGAAGCGAGAACATATCAAAAATTGTATGAACTCGCGAAGAAGTTGGCAAAGGTAAATAGCAATAAATATAAGCAACTGAGGGATGTTTTACAAGAAGATGACCACTACATTCAAATGTATCTTGATGAATGTAAACAGACCGTAGAAGTCGATTTAAGTAAGCAACGTGGCAACATAGTCAGTGTATTGATGGAAGAACGTAAAAAAAACAAAAACAAAATCAATGGGACTGATTTTTGGGAGAAATTAACCGACGAAAAAACTGATAAGGAAATTATCAGTGCCCGTTATATTGACGCCATTGAGATTATTGATTATATGGTAGGGCTAGAAAGATGAAAGAATATGAATTTAAAATTTTGATTAAATCTCCGACTCATATTGGTAGCGGTAAAGAGGGACTTACTCTAGATGCTGAAATAGTTCATGACGATTTAGGATTCCCCTATATTCCAGGTAAGCGAGTAAAGGGTTTGCTTTATGAAAGTGCTTTGGAGATGGCTGAAATATTTAGTTATGTCGAGGGAACAAAAATTCAAGACGTTGAAAAATTTTCTGTGGAAAAAGTATTGGATTTATTCGGGCAACATACAGGCAGTGATTCGAAAATTCGCGTAGACAATTTCTATTTGGAAAACTACAGTGAGTTACGTGACGATATTATCAATATAAGAACAATGTTTCCGGGTATTTTTACGCTAGAGGCAGTTATTCAGAAGTATACTACTATAAGGAGTCAGACCGCAATTGACGTGGAAACTGGAACCGCAAAGGAAGGCAGTCTTAGAAAGATTCGTTTGCTTAATGAAGATATAAAATTTTCCGGCACTGTAACATATTTAGGCAATGATGAAACAGAAAAAAAGATTTGTGAAAATATCCTTAATATGGCATGCCTGAACTTAAGACGTATGGGTCAGCAACGAAATCGCGGGTTTGGTAAGGTAAAAGTTTCTTTCGAAAATATGAAAATTACTGTTGTGAAATCTTGCGGCGAAACTAAAGATATGAAGAACAATTATGCTAGAAAACAGGCTGCAATGAAAAATTCTAAGGCAAAGAAAGGTAAAAACAAGAGGCACTAAAAATGAAAAAAATAGAAATTACAATTACAAATGACTCTGAAATAATCTTTGCTGAAAAAAGTGGAGATCAAAATATGTATGCTACCAAGCATTATATTCCAGGCTCCGCTATTCGTGGTGCGCTAGTTGCGAAATATTTAGAAAAAAACAGTGACGAAACCGATGAGTTTTATGATTTGTTTTTATCTGGAAAGGTTCGCTTCTTACCTGCTTACCCATGTTTTGAGAGCCAGAAAAATGACACGGTCGTATTACCACTTTCTTTGATGAAAAACAAAAAAGGTACCGAAATTAAGGATATGGCCACCGACAAAATTACCGGAGCTGGGTTTAAAAAATTAACTGGCTTTGCAAGTGTTGATGAAAGTGGAAACGTTGAACCGATAGAGGTCGTTACACAAATTTCTTTCCATATGTCTAGAAATGAAGACGATGAAAGATCTGCTGGAAAGAGCAATGACGGCAGTATTTTTAATTACGAATATATTCAGCCAAATCAATGCTTTAAAACAACATTAATTTTCGATGATGAGTTGGAGGAAAAGATTAAAATTTTCCAAAAAGTTAGGAGTTTACGATTGGGTCGTTCTAGAAACTCCCAATATGGCAAATGCAAATGTGATAGTAGTGAAATATTGCCACTATCAATGTCCGGGGATATACCAGAAAAGATAATGTTGATCGCTACTACACCGTATATTCCTGCTGGGCCTTGGCAAACTACAGATGAAGCAATTAATTCTCTGGTAAACGAAATTAATGAAGTTTTAGGAGAAAATAAGGTTAAGTATGCATTTGAACCAGAAAATATTTTTGCTAACTGTGAGGAAATTAATGGTTATGTAGGAGTATGGCACGCCAAAAAGCCGACCTTTAAGGCAATGGCTGCTGGTAGCATTTTCCCAATTGATATTAGTGCGTTGAGAACTTTGGAAGAAAAGCAATTGCTCCAAAATATTCTTTATGCAGGACTTGGAGAAAATACTGAGGACGGATTCGGACAATTCAAGGTATGGAATTTTGCAGGAAAACTTCAGTTTAAAGATCATGATAAAAATATTAAGAACGAAAAAAATAAATTTGAGTTAAAAAAAGGAAAAGAGCTAATAGCAGACATTTTAAAGGAATATTATCTTGCGGAAGTTGTCAAGCTTGCGGTTAGTCTTGAACTGCGATACAGTGAAGATTATAAATATAAGCATGCTATTAGAAGCGTTATTGACTTAATGGAAAGCGAAAAAGCTATGGGTGATATCATAAAAGATATAGAAAATTTTAAAGATACCGCGAAAGACAATCTTAAGAATATTTTTATTGTTAAGGATAATTCTAATTTGTACGTTGCCCTGACGAGTGACTCACAGCCTTACGGAAGACTCGATTTTGATGAACTTTATAAATCGAAAATTGAAAGTCTCGGACTAACAAAAGATGTGTACGATAAAGACGAGGATTATAAAACTTTTTGGTTAAGAGCCCTCAGGCATTGTTTAAAGAATACGGCAGGTGATGAAAATGAATGAAAAATCAAAGCTGATATATAAACTTATTATTGAGGCAAAAATAATTTTGGAATCCCCCCTGCGTATTGCTTCCGGTGAATATGATTATTTAACTGATATTGTAATATTGAAGGATGCTGAAAACAGACCATATATTCCCGCCACTTCTTTGGCTGGAGTATTACGAAGCGAACTAAAAAAACTAGGCGTTAATGATACTTTATTGTTCGGCGACAGCAAGGATAACGACCATCAGAGCCTGTTAGCAATTGATGATGTACTGCTTAAAAATTACCAAATGGTGATTAGAGATGGTGTGAAGATCTCATCAGTGCTTAATACTGCAATAAAAGGTGCTAAGTTTGACTATGAACTAGTAGATAAAGGCGCTAACGGAACTTTGGTTATGGAATTGACTCTTCGGGCTTGTCATGAAAGCAAAAAAACTGAAATATTGCAGAATATTGATGCTGTTATTAAACTGCTTACAGATGGCGTGCAAGTCGGAAGCCTGACAACTAAAGGATTTGGCAAATTGAAAGCTCAAAGTATAGAGTGTTATGAGTTTGATTTTATAAACGATAACTCCAACGCGGCTGGCGATTGGCTAAAATATATAAAGAATGACCAGGAAAACTGGAATAATATAAAGAGAAGAAAGCTAGATTCTAGTAAACCTAGACCTGCACATGATAATTTCGTTATGAAATTATCATGCAGACTTCAAAATGCTTTGCTCGTTAGGGATTATAATACCGAAGATGATAAGCTGAAGAATACTAAAGATGGTGAGCAAAATCAAAGCAAGGATGATAAACTGGATAATGCTGAAGACGGTAAGATGAATAAAAGCGAGACAACTTTAGTAGCCAAGCAACTTATGAGCGGTGATGAATATGTTATTCCTGGAACTAGTGTAAAAGGGGTTTTACGCCATCGCGCTGAGTATATTTTAAATACCTTAATGCGTCCCAAAGATGATGCTGCAAAGAAAAAAATAAATGATAAGCTCAATGTGATGATGGGTTATTCTACTGAGCAAGAATCGCGCAAGAGTAATCTTATAGTTCAGGAAGTATACATCAAAGCAAACCCGAAAGAGAATAGCCTAATAAGACAAGCAAGAGTAAAAATTGATCGTTTTACTGGTGGCGTTCTAGAAGGTCCTTTCTTTGAAAAAACTTTGTGGGAGCATCTTAATGAATCTGGACCCGAAACCGCACCCAAACACAAAACCGAAACCGTTGTTTTCAATATTACTATTGAAAATAGAGATAAACAGCGTAACATAGATAGTGAAATAGGTTTGTTGTTGCTGCTTATGAAGGACATATGGTTAGGAAACGTAGCCTTTGGTGGTGGCAAGAACATAGGTCGTGGTTTTATGCAAGGAATTTCATGCGAAATTGACGACAGAGGGGAAAAAATTGTATTTGAAAATGATAGCAAAGGAATTTCTATCAAAGAAGGAGACAAAAGCAACTTGCAATACTATGTTGATTGTCTGGTAGGTGAATTAAAATGAGTGGTGAAAAAACTGAAATTTATTTAAAACACAATTCTTGTTCTGTGCTTAAGTCTGAAGCGATGGTAGAAGATGCTCTTCAGGACATCATTGATAAATATTCCGATGGTCAATACAAAGTAATTATATACATGATGAATAAACTGGTATTTGCACGTTTAGATTTTGGCAAATTGACATATCCAAATGATGTTCAAGATTTTATTATCAACGAGAAGTATTTTAACGAGATGCGTATTTTTAATGAACACAAAGAAATACATATCAAGAAAAAGAAAAATAATTATCATGATGGTCAAACAAAGAACCGATTTTACGTAACAATCATAGTCGATAGTGCTGATGGAGACAATGAGTATGTGGAAGTCCATGCAGAACTATTTAATAAAGCATATGACCAAGCAAATGAAAAATTGACCATTGTTCCTAAAAATGGATTTGCTAAGTTAAGCGACTATGATCGAAAAATTTATCTTAATGTTCCTGTAGATGGCGCTGGACCATTTGATAAATGTAACCTAATTACTAGATCATACATTACCTACAATGAAACAACAGGACAAGCAGGTTATGGTTTCTTTAGATTCGTTGATATTAAGGGGGTTATAAAAAATGGCTAACGATACTGATACTACGGCTCAATACAATTTTATACCTCTGAACTCGTGCGTTGTTCCTGCGGAAATTTCTGGTAACAATGATAAAGAAATTTCTGAAAAATACATCAATCATGTTCAGCACAAAGGAAAGCATACCGGTTATTTTGAGATTTCTTTAAAAGCTAAAGATTACCTTCTCATTGGAGATGGAGAAAGTGAAGAGGGAGAGAAAAATCCTTTTAAAGTTAACGATACGTACTATATTCCTGGAAGTAGCATAAGGGGATGTATTAAAAATCTGTATAAAATCATCAGCTGCTCTGCTTTTAGAGAGGGAGAAGATTATAAAAACCAAAAATTTTACCATAGAAATATGTTTATCAGTGATAACGAACCTGGAAAGGAAATCCCCAAATTAGGAATTTTGGTTCATAACAAAATTGATGATTGTTATTACATTTGTGAATATCCAGGCTCTAAAAAGGCATATGGTTATGATAAAGATAAACCAAGCGTAAAATGGAAGAAAGATACGGCACAAATTGTATCTGATGTAATTGGGGAAAAAGATAATTGTTTTACCATTTACTTAAAGAACGTTAACTGGTCAGAACCCTTCATTATTACGGAGGAAACTAAAAGTGTTTATGTAAACGATAAAAATCGTGGCTCGGTGAACATTCTTAAATGTATGAAAGACCATCCCGAAATAAAATATGCTGGCACGGAGAATTTTGATGAATACTATCCTTGTTTCTTTTTTGAAGAAGATGGTAAGGTAAAACACTTTGGGGGATGCAAGCGTTACAGAATTCAATACGAAAAAGGTATAGCTGACCATGTAGTTATTGATGACTTGGATGTTGTTAATGTTGATTTTACCGATTCCATATTCGGGAAAAAAGAGTTATGGGGTAGTAGAGTATTCTTTGATAACTTACAATTAGAGGATAATGATAATACTAAGCCAACCAGGAATATAGTGATTTTGGGCGAACCTAAAGCTACTTGTACTGCCAATTACTTAGAACCTAATTATAGTAATAGAATTCCGAGTTATGATGAAGACGTCAGAATTAGAGGGTATAAATTCTATTGGCATAAAAGTTATCAGAATAATACTGAACAAAAAACAACTGGCAAAAATGATAACGTCAAGACAATATTACACCCGATTAAACCTCAAAAAAACTTTGTTGGTAAAATCAGATTCGAGAATCTAAGTGATTTAGAATTTGGTTCTTTGCTTTATCTTTTCCAAATTCTACAAGAAAAAAATACAGGCATAAAGTTAGGTGCTGCAAAGAATTTGGGAATGGGCACAGTAATTCTTCAAGATTGCAAAATCTTTGAAAGAAGCGAAGATTACTACAAAAAATTATTCGAAGGTGACTCGTGGAACGATTATAGCATTTTACCTGTTGGTCAATCATCATCTTTAGTAGCACAATTTAAAGATTATGTTGAAAACTGCGAAAATCATTCCAGGTCAAATAGTGTATTTGAGTATTGTAAGGAAGAACCACTGGAATATTCGCAAAGAATAGAAATTTTGAAAAAAGCACTTAGAACAGATTGGGAAGATGAGTTTGGCTCTGAGGTATGGAAAAAGAAAACAGCCGATATGGGTTTTGAGAAACGGAAAAAGCCTTTGTTGGATGTTGAGAAAATAGTGCATGATAAATAAAAATTAACTAGCCTAAGCAGCATCTAACACCAGATAAAA
>JAUNIS010000007.1:0-206 GCA_030523325.1 Phascolarctobacterium sp. | reverse complement strand
TAATGTTTTTAGAAATTTATAAATCATATGTTATAAAGGAGGAACATAGCATGAAATACAGTGAAAGTGATATTATTGAATCATTTCACGAAGTGTATGGCTATGATAAAGATTTTCGTGAAGGTCAGTTAGAAGCGATAAAATCTGTTTTAGACGGCAATAGAACTTTAGTGGTACAAAAAACTGGTTGGGGTAAGAGTACAGTA
>JAUNIS010000037.1 GCA_030523325.1 Phascolarctobacterium sp. | reverse complement strand
AATTCTTTTTATTAAAAATGCTCTAATATTATGTGCAGAAATTTTTTAAAGCAAAATAAAAAGCTATCGCTTTTTGAATCCTCATGAGAATTCGCAAGCGATAGCTTTAATGTTTTAAATTAATTTAAATTATTTTTTCAAGCTTGCTTCGTATTCGGCTTGACTTTTAGCATTAACGATCGTAATACCGGTATCAACGGTCAAGGATTGTTTTACGTCCTTACCGATATTGCTAGCAGCCGCCTTTACACCCTCAAAGCCCATCTTGTATTGATTTTGCACAATGGTAGAACAATGATAAGCAGAATTTTTAATCATTTCTTTAGTGTTTGAACCATAGTCGAAGCCGGAAACCACTACATCTTTGCGATTGGCTTTCATAACAAACAAAGCGCTTTTATCGGTAGAACTGTTATTTACACAGATAATACCCTTTAAATCTTTGATTTGCAGTGCTTTTACTGCATTTTCTTCTGCCTTTTGCATATCGCCACCGCTAATAAAAGGTTGTTCTATTAGCTTCCATTGTTTGGGGGCAAGCTTTGCCCAAGTTGCAATTACTGCTTCGGCACGGTCAAGTTGAGTTGCGTTCATCAGATTAGCAGCTGAGATAGCTACACTAATGTTATCGCTGTCCTTGACACCGCTTGCTTTTAGTTCGTCAAGCATTGCCTTAGCACATTCTTCACCAGCTTTTAAGTTGTTAGTATTAAAGGATGCAGTAAATTCTTTGGAATTAAGCGGGGAGTCTACAGTAACAAGAGGAATATTCTTCTTCATGATTTCTCTAGACATATCTACAAGCTTAGAACCGTCAGTTGTAGCAAGGATAATAGCATCAGCTTTTTTGTCGAGAGCAGTTTTAAGAAGCTCATTTTGATGCTCCCAACCACCATCTCGAAGCACGCCGCCTAGATAAACATTAACATCAGCAACTTTTGCACCGTCCTTGATGCCGTCAATGACTACGCCCCAATAATTGCCCTTCATAATTTTCAGGACTGCATAAACATTTTTGCGCCCTTCTTTAATTTCTCCCAGAGGAGCAAATTCTACAACAGAAGGTCTATCGATAATTTTTTGAGTGACTTGTTTATTTTCTGTAGCTTTTTGTTGTCCACCGCAACCAAGAGCAAAAGCACAAATACCAGCAATACATGCGGCTGTCATGACCTTATAGACTTTTTTCATAGAAAACTCATCTTCTTTCTTAATTAAATAATTAATCTTCATCTTCCTCAGCATAACGACCGTAAGCAATTAGGATGGTACCTTTGGGCGAGGAGAGGGCAGGGCAAACGTAAAGAACTACACCGGTTTGTTCTGCATAATAAGTTGTGAGAGTTTCTCCAAAGACATCGGTAATGCGTCCGAGTACTTGACCTTCTTCAACAAAGTCACCACTATGCATATGATGGAGCCAGCAACCAGTTTCCAAGGATTCAAGATAAATAATATTTTCAACATCACGAGGATGATGATGACGAGGCTTAACCGGTTTGTCAAATAAAGCTAACTTACGCATGATATTGAGCAAATCGTTTTTATATGCTTCAATATCCTCATGTAGGCACAGACCAGCTCCCCCACGTTCAATTAAAATAGAAGGCAGGTCAGTCGTTGCAGCATAGTTATAAGCGCCGCCTTTCGCTAGGGAGCGAACCATGTATTCCATGTCTAGAACCTTGGCAATGGATTTAGATTTCTTTTCAACCTCAGGCTTGCAAGCGCCAGGATAATAAACATAGGGATGCAAACTTTCGTGGATATCACCGCTGTGAACATCGACGTAATAATCGGCAATGCTAAAGAAGTTGCTGCTAATCAGGTAAGCAGTTTTGTCTGCAAGGGTTCCCATAGGTGTACCCGGGAAAACTCTGTTCAGGTTTTTGCCGTCCTCTGGAACGATAAATTCTCGACGCGCCCAGAAGCCCTGAATATTTACCGGGTGGATTAAAATGAGCAGGCCATGAATATCAGCAGGGTCAATTTCCTTGCCCAATTCCATAGTTGCTGCAATACCAGGATATTCACCACCGTGAATACCGGATGTAATCAATAAGGTTTGTCCATTTTCTTTACCGTTAATAATGGTAATGGGAATTTGCACGTTTGTGTCTGGTACCGGCAAAAAAGTGCGCAATTTTTGACCACGTTCAATGGTCAAGCCACATACATTAAATGTATTAGACATATTTAAGGTTCTCCTTTAAATCATTCATTTGAAATGAATACCATTTTATTGCAATATATTATAACATATGTTAATCTATTGATACAAGAATAATAATTTAATTGAGATAAATTACTAATAAAAAGAGGATGTAAAGATGTCGCTTTTTACTCCAAATGAACAAGATAAGGTTCTTAGCAATCGTGAGTATCTTGGGATTACCATTCCTTTCATGATTTCCACCATGACTCAACCGCTAATGGGTGCAGTTAATACTGCTGTTATGGGTCAACTTCCCGATCCTAAATATATAGCTGCTGTGTCCTTGGGTGCTATGCTTTTTAACAATTTATATTGGGTCTTTGGCTTTTTAAGAGTAAGTACAACTGGTTACTCTGCACAAGCTCATGGGGCAGGGGATAAAGTGTTGGGCATGTTAGCTTTCTTTAAGCCCTTCGTCCTAGCAATGGTGGTTAGTGTTCTATGTATCATTTTTCAAAAGCCAATTGTAGATGCGTATCTTGGAATGATTGGTGCAGCTCCCGAGGTTGATGAATTAACGAGAGTATATTATAAAATTCTTGTGTGGGGAGCACCTATGGTTCTCGGCAATTACGTTGGCTTAGGTTGGCTGATGGGTCAAACTATGATTCGCGCTAGCGTTTTTTTACAAATGAGCATGAATGTCATGAACATGCTCCTTTCAATTGCCTTCGTTTTTTGGATGCAGTGGGGTGTAGAAGGAGTTGCATGGGCGACCTTACTTTCGCAAATTTATGGCGGTGTTATGACGGCGATTCTGATGTACGCATACGGTAAGTTTAATCTCAGTCAATTGCCAACGAAAGAGCTTGTTGATATTCGTACCTTTATCGATATGCTTAAGGTTAATGTGAACTTGATGATCCGCACGGCTTGTCTTTTAACGGTTAATAATATTTTGACGGCTGTTGGCGCAAGCTTTGGTACAGCAGTTCTAGCAGCTAATGCAGTTCTCTTTCAAATTAAAGATATTATGAGCTATCTAATTGATGGCATGGCTAATGGCGCATCCATCTTTAGTGGTCGAGCAATCGGTAAGCACAGTAAGGAGCTTTTTAATGCGACAATTTCTATGACTTACAAGTGGATGATTGTCTTGGTAGTTTTTTTAATGGCTTGCTTCCATTTTGGTAATAGATTAGTCATTAAAATTTTTACCAACATCGATTCAGTTATTCAATTAGCTCTTCAATATAATATCTACATTCTTGTCTGGCCAGTTTTTGGTTGCATCGGTATGGTTTTGTACGGAGTTTTCTGTGGAGCTACTCGCACAGCTCCGGTTAGGAATATGATGCTCATTAGCTTAACCGTATTTTATGCAGCTGAAAAATTACTGGTTCCTTTAAAAGGAAATGATGGGTTATGGATGGCCTACCAATGTTTTTTCATTAGTCAGGCTATAGTACTGTCTTATTACCTCACAAAATTAAAAAAGGAGCTAGGATTTTAATTCTGAAAAATAAAAAGACGAAAAATTTACAACTATATACCAACAATATTCTTGACTTTATTGAGAATTAGTACTATTATTTAATTGATACAGTTTATTTAATTTATTTTTATTAATAGTGATATTTATAGATTAAATATTCTAAACCGATTAAAGGAGCAATCTTTTAATTGTTTTCTCTTCGAGAGAAGTTGGGAGTAATAGTGCACAGTATTCCTGGACCTTTCTTTTGGAAGAGAAAGGTCTTATTTTTTTTAATGGAGATGATGAACTTTGACAAATAAGCAAATAGCGTCTCGTTTGGGTCAAATCGTCCTCGTACTCTTAGGCATAAGCTTTATAACCTTCTGCCTTATTATGTTGGCACCTGGCGACGTTGTACGTCAGATGATCGCTGGTGGCGAGGATATTGTTGTCAGCCAAGCCGAAATCGAAGCCTTAAAGAAGGAATTGGGTTTGGATCAGCCGTTCTTTATGCAATATTTAAGTTGGCTAGGACGTGCTATCACTGGTAACCTTGGTGTATCCTTTATGATGAAGATGCCTGTAACTGAGGCTCTTTGGGAACGTATGCCTGGTACTATTATTTTATCCGTAACTTCTACCATATTGATGTTATTATTCTCTATTCCCGCTGGTATTTATTCTGCGGTACATCGTGGTAGCTGGTTTGATAACATTGTTCGCGGTTGGACTTTCCTCGGCGTATCCGTTCCTGGTTTCTGGATGGGCTTGATGCTGCTCTTCGTATTCGGTTTGAAGCTAGACCTGGTTCCTATCGTTGGCGGTGACATTGGTATCGATACTTTGATCTTGCCTGCCGTTACGCTAGCTATCAACATGTCTTCTAAGTACACTCGTCAAGTTCGTACGGCTGTTCTAGAAGAATTGCACCAAGACTATGTTGTTGGTGCTCGTGCACGTGGTATGAGTGAAAGCCACATTCTTTGGAAAGAAGTTCTTCCTAACGCATTGCTTCCTTTGATTACTCTTTTAGGCTTGTCCTTGGGTAACTTGCTTGGTGGCGCAGCCGTAGTAGAAACTGTCTTCTCTTGGCCTGGCCTTGGTCGTCTGGCTATCGAAGCCATTACCTATCGTGATTTCCAATTAGTACAAGGCGTTGTAATCTGGATTGCGTTGATGTATATGGTTATTAACCTTTGCGTTGACTTGTCCTACAATTATCTAGATCCTCGTCTGAGAAAGGCTAGGTAATTGATATGGAAACAATTATTAAAGGTTTAAAAACTAATCGATCCTTTGCAATTACCACGGGTTTGGTTCTGTTCTTGCTTGCAATTGCTGCCCTAGCACCTGTTTTGGCACCTTATGATCCTACCTTCGCGAATATGTCGGACGCATATATGGATCCTAGTGGTAGTCACTTGTTTGGTACTGATAAGCTCGGTCGTGACTGCTTTAGCCGTGTTCTTTACGGTGGTCGTTCTTCTTTGACCGGCGTTTTATGTTTAGTATTTTGCGTATTTGCTGTTGGCACTACCTTGGGTGTTCTCTCCGGTTATTTCGGAGGCAAGGTCGATATCATCATCATGCGTTTTTCCGATATGATGATTTCCTTCCCTGGTATGATTCTGGCAATTGCAGTTGCTGGTGTTATGGGCGGTTCTCTCTTGAATGCAATTATTGCCTTGACCATCGTATCTTGGACCAAGTATGCTCGCCTAGCACGTTCTATGGTTATGAAAATAAAACGCAGGGATTTCGTTGATGCTGCTATCGTAAATGGCGGTACCAGTTCTCACATTCTCTGGACTCACATTCTTCCTAATATCCTGCCGATGATGGTTATCACAGCAGCATCCGATATTGGTGGTTTGATGATGGAACTGGCAGGTCTTTCCTTCTTAGGATTTGGTGCACAACCTCCTGCTCCTGAATGGGGCTTAATGTTGAACGAAGGCCGTCAACAATTACAAACTGCTCCCTGGCTGATGATTTTCCCAGGCTTAGCAATTTTTGTTACCGTAGTAATTTTTAATCTTTGGGGCGATAATCTGCGCGACGTTCTCGACCCGCGCAACGATGTAGAAGATTAAAAAATTTTTCTTAACTATTTGTTGTCTATTAATTTAGTAAGTATAAAATTTTACTTTTTAAGAAATGGAGCGATGTATCATGAAAAAATTATTCAAAGTTTCCGCAGCAGCAACTATGGTTGGTTTATTAGCACTGGCAGCAGCAGGCTGCGGCGGTGGCGATAAGAAAGCAGCAACTGCAAAAGCTAATCCGGACGTATTAAAGGTTGGCGTTACCAACTTCGCTGACTCTCTCGAACCTACCGATAACTACTTTGGTTGGGTTGTAATGCGTTACGGCTTAGGCGAATGCTTAACTAAATTCGACAAAGCAATGGTTACCAAGGGCTGGCTCTGCGATAAGTGGGAAGTATCCGCTGACAAGTTGACCTGGACCTTCCATATTAATGATAAAGCAGTATTCTCCAACGGCAAAAAAGTTACCGGCGAAGCTGCAGCAGCATCCATCCTCCGTACCTTTGAAAAAGCAGCTCGTGCAAAATCCATGTTCGAATATGAATCCATTAAAGGCGATGGTCAAAACGTAGTTATCAAAACTAAAAAACCTGTTCCGACCCTGCCCGGTATGTTAGGCGATCCTCTCTTCATCATCATCGATACCACCGTTAAAGACCGCGACTATCGCAAGATGGGTCCTATCTGCACCGGTCCTTATGCTGTTGAATCCTTCACCAAGGCTAAAGCAGTTATGGTTAAGAACGAAAAATATTGGGATGGCCAAGTTCCTTACAAGAAAGTAGAAATTCCTTCTATCGACGATCCTTCTACTCGTGCAATGGCTCTGCAAAAAGGCGAAATCGATATCGCTGTTAACGTAGCACCTGGCGACCTCGCTCTCTTCCAAGGCAAGGATAAATTCAAAGTATCCGAAATCGCTTCCCTGCGTGACGTATTAGCTCGTTTGAATGTTAAGAAGGACAGACCTTTGTCTGACCTTAAAGTTCGTCAAGCATTGCTCCGTGCTATCGACCGCGAAGCAATCTGCAAGGGACCATTAAAAGGCACCTTCTTCCCGGGCGGTCCTTACATGGCTCCTTCTACTGACTATGGCTACAAAGATCTCTATGCTTCCAACCCGGATAAATTCAACGTTGAATCCGCTAAAAAGCTTCTTGCTGAAGCTGGCTGGAAAGATACCAACAACGACGGCTATGTAGATAAGAACGGCAAGAACCTCGAACTCGACTTCGCATTCTATTCTTCTCGTGCAGAACTGCCTATCTGTGCAGAATCCACCCAATCCTATGCTAAAGCAGTTGGTATTAAAGTTAACCTGAAACCTGTTGACTACAACGTACTCGATAAGATTGGTCGTGAAGGCGGCGCTGACCTCATTATTTCCAACGTACTCTGCATGCAAGCAGGTGACCCAGAAGTATTCATGAACATGTATCTGAAGACTGGTCAAGAACAAAACGGCTGTGGCTACAGCTCTGCAGAATTCGACGCTCTGTCCGATAAACTTGGCGTAGAATTCGATCCTGCTAAACGTCGCGAAATTATTATCGACATGCAAAAGGTTATCCTGAAGGACGCTGCTTCCCTGGTATTCGCTCATCCGAAGACCAACATGGTATCCTCCTCCGCTATCGCAAATGCTGATATTCAACCTTGCGACTACTACTGGGTAACTAAAGATATTAAACCTGCTGCAGCAAAATAATTTTACTGTCAACAAACTTTAAAATTCGTAAGGGTGGACCCAAGGTCCATCCCTGCGAATTTACTCTATAATAAAGAAGGTATCGCTTAATGCTTCTGGAATTAAAAGATGTAGATATCAGCTATGGCGACAACTTGACTGTACAAGGTGCTAGCCTAGAGCTGGAAAAAGGCGAAATTCTTACCATCGTAGGTGAATCCGGCTCTGGTAAAACTACTGTTATTCGTGCTGCTATGGGTTGCTTGCCAGGTGCAGGACGTGTTAGTAGTGGGTCCATCACTTTCGAAGGCAGAGATTTGCTGAAAAACACAAAAGAAGATTGGCGTAAAATGTCCGGTACGGAAATGTCTATGATTTTCCAAGACAGTGGCAATATGATTAATCCCATTCGTAAGATTGGCGTACAATTCATTGACTACATTCAATGCCATGCTCCTGAAAAATCTAAAAAAGACGCGTACAAAATGGCAACAGCAATGTTAACTAATGTACGTCTACCGAACCCTGACAATATTATGAACAGTTATCCCTTCGAGCTGTCCGGTGGTATGCGACAACGTGTAGGTATTGCAATGTCCATGGTATTCCAACCGAAAATTCTTATGGCCGATGAACCTACCTCCGCATTGGACGTTACCACGCAAGCTCAAATCATTCGCCAAATTATCGACGTTCGCAACGAGTTTGGTGTTGCTGTTATCATTGTAACGCATAACCTGGGTGTTGCATCCTATATGTCTGATAAAATCATGGTTATGAAGGGTGGTCGTGTTGTCGACTACGGCAAACGCGAGGATGTTCTGAAGAACCCTAAGAGCGATTATACTAAAGGCCTGTTAAAAGCAGTTCCTGTCATTGGAGGTGTTCCATATTATGGCGAATGAAACAGCTGGATACGAACGCACTCCTGTCGTTCTGGAAATTAAAAATTTAACAAAAAAATTCCCTGTAGACGGCGGTAAATTTTTGACCGCTTGCGATAATATTACGCTCACCGCTTACGAAGGAAAAACCTTAGGTATTATCGGTGAATCTGGTTGTGGCAAGTCAACCCTTGTTCGTTGTCTTTTATGTATTCAATCTACCACCAGTGGTGAAGCAATTTTTGAAGGAAAAGATCTTTTAAAAGCAAAGGGTGAAGAAGTTCGTCAAAATCGCAAAAAAATTCAGATGGTTTTCCAAGATCCTAACGCAGCCTTCAATCCGAAGATGTTAGTAAAGGATATTCTTACCGAACCTCTGAAAAACTTTGGTATGATCAAAGATAGCGAAGTCGATGCCAAGGCCGCAGAGCTTTTAGAGATGGTTGAACTGCCAACCTCCTTCAAGGACCGTTATGCTCATAGCATGTCCGGTGGTCAACGTCAACGTTTGGGTATCGCTCGTGCCTTGGCGCTTGAACCTAAGATTATCGTCTGCGACGAGGCAACCTCCGCACTTGACGTATCCGTACAAGAAAAAATTTGCGAATTGCTTTGCAAGATTCAAAAAGAAAAAAAGATTACCTATCTCTTCATTGCTCATGACCTGGGCCTTGTCGATTTAATGTGTAATCAAGTTGCAGTACTTTATTTGGGCAATGTTATGGAATGGATGGAGACTGGTCGCATTGGCCAAGACTGCAAGCATCCATACACTAAATCCTTGATGAAATCTGTATTTATGGTAGATGCAGATGCTCGCTATAAAATTCAGCCCTTAGATGGTGAGATTCCCAGTCCATTGGATTTGCCTCCTGGATGTCCTTTCTATAGTCGTTGCGAAAAACGCTCAGAACGTTGTCTGAACGAAAAACCACAATTACAAGAGGTTGAGCATGGTCATTGGGTTGCCTGTCACCTCTACGATAAATAATCTTTCTTTCCTTTCTGCTTTGGGCACAGCTGTTTTTTGGTTGTGCCCAAAAATTTTGAAGAAAATTTTTGAATTTGAAAATTTTCGGAAAAACTTTACAAAATAAGTTTTCTGTGCTATACATATACATAGTTGAAAACTATGTTAAATAATGTTTTTTAGTATTTTTTGAAAAAAAGAGGTTGAAGAGATGAAAGAAATTCACGATTTAGAAGATGTACGTAATACTTTTGACGAAGTAAGCACTTTCCAAAAGGTAGACGGACATGTTGTGCATGATAGTGATTCTATAAATCACCCTGAAGGCTGTACTTGTGGACATTGCAGTCAGGACCATAGCCATCACGAAGGACACGTTCATGCTCATTCTCACGGAGATGGAAACCATGCTCATACTCACGAGCACGAGCATCATCACGAACATGGAGAAGAGTGTTGTTGTGGTAATGACCACGGACACGAGCATAGCCACGAGCATCATCACGAACATGAAGACGAGTGCGGCTGCGGACATGACCACGGACACGAACATAGTCACCATGTAGAAGGTCATCCCGACGATTGCCAATGCGAGCTTTGTCATCCTCATGAAGAATATTGTGATGTATGTGGCGAAAGCTTAGAGAATTGTACCTGCAGAATGCCGGACGCAGATAAAATTAAAAAGGTTTATATCTTAAAGAATCTTGGCTGTGCGAACTGCGCAGCGAAGATGGAACATAAAATTAAAGAGCTGCCTGGCGTAACTTATGCCAACGTAAGCTTTGTCACGAAACAATTGCGTTTAAGTGCGGCCAATCACGAAGCATTGCTACCACAAATTCAAGAGATTTGTTCATCAATTGAATCTGAGGTTGTTGTAGTTCCTCGTGATAAAAAAGCTTCTGCAAATCAAGATGGCGCTCGCATTTACATGGTGGAAAATCTTGACTGTGCTAATTGCGGTGCCAAGATTGAACGTGCTATCAACGAAATGCCAGAAGTTAAGGAATGCGTGCTGACCTTCACAACGAAGAAGATGAGGGTTTCTGCTACTAATTACGACGGCCTCTTAGAAAAAATGCAAGCCGTTGTCGATAGAGTAGAAGAGGGAGTCGTTCTTAAAGAAAAAGCCGGCAAGATTAACAAACAAAATTCGAAGATTTATCTCGTGAAGAATCTTGATTGTGCTAACTGCGGTGCAAAAATTGAGGCTGCTTTAAATGATTTACCAGAGATTAACGAATGCGTGCTAACCTTTACCACGAAAAAGATGAAGGTTTCTGCTGCAAGCTATGACGGCCTCTTAGCAAAAATGCAAGCCGTTGTTGATAGAGTTGAAGAAGGCGTTGTGCTTGAAGAGATGGGTTCGGGCGTTGTACTTGACCCAGAACTTGACGACCGCAAAAAATCTGGCGGCGTGCTCTCTAATTTGCGTGAAAACCAAGCTCTCTTAGAGGTAGTTATCGGTGGTTTGATTTTCATCATCACTGAATGGCTTGGTCTTGTACCTGAACAATATCATATTTATTGCTTGGTAGTCGCTTATATAATCTTAGGTTGGAATATTGTTCTGACAGCAGTTAAGAATTTAATGAAGGGTCAAATTTTTGACGAAAACTTCTTAATGACTGTAGCAACTCTTGGTGCTTTCGGGGTTGAAGCATGGGAAGAAGCTGTAGGCGTAATTTTCTTCTATCGCGTGGGTGAATATTTTGAGCAGCGTGCTGTTGAAAAGAGTCGTGGCCAAATTATGACTGCCGTTGATATGCGCCCTGAAGTCGTTAACCTGCTTGTTGGTGAAGACGTCAAGGTTATTCCGGCTGAAGAAGCTAACGTTGGTGATATTCTGTTAGTTCGTGTTGGCGATCGCATTCCTCTTGACGGCGTTGTCGTTGATGGTGAAAGCTTAATCGATACATCTCCTGTTACTGGTGAACCCGTACCTGTGAAGAAAAAATACGGTGATGAAGTTGTATCTGGTTGCGTAAATACTAGTGGTATGCTGAAGATTCGCGTTGAAAAGCTGCTTGAAGAATCCATGGTAACAAAGATTCTCGACAGCGTAGAAAATGCTGCTGCTTCTAAACCTGCAATTGATAAATTTATCACTCGTTTTGCGCGTATCTACACTCCTATCGTAGTATTCCTTTCCATTATCACTGCCTTTGTATTACCTTTTGTTTATCAAGCATTTGGTAATCCCGATTCTTACATGACCATTCTTCTTGGCGGAGGACATGGCGGCGAACACGGTACCTTATATTCAGCTTTAACCTTCCTTGTTATTTCTTGTCCTTGTGCTTTAGTTCTGTCCGTACCTTTGGCTTTCTTCTCAGGAATTGGTGCTGGTTCTAAATACGGCATCCTTTTCAAGGGCGGCGTTGCCATGGAAGCCTTAAAGAACGTGCAAGCAGTTATTATGGATAAGACTGGTACTGTTACCAAGGGTAATTTCGTGGTACAACAAGTTGTCACTGCATTGGGTAGCGACCAAGACGAGGTGTTACGTGTTTGTGCTGGTGCAGAACAAGTTTCTACTCATCCGATTGCTGTTTCCATTGTAACCAATGCCAAAGATAAAGCGTTGAGCCTCGTTCGTCCTGATAAGTTTGAAGAAATTGCTGGCGAGGGCTTAGTAGCTTATTCCGGACAAGATACAATTCTTTGCGGCAACCTGAAGCTGATGAAACGTTACGGAGTTGACACAACTGGCTATGCAGAAGCAAGCTACGGTTCTGAAGTATTAGTTGCAAGAAATGGTAAATACTTAGGGCAAATTCTCATAAATGATACCTTGAAGGATGATGCGAAGGAAGCAATCTCCGCTCTTAAGAAGATGGGTCTCGTTACGGCAATGCTGACAGGCGACCAACAAAAAGAAGCTCAGGCTGTTGCTAGCGAAGCAGGTATCGACGAGGTTCGTGCTAAACTTTTGCCTCAAGATAAACTTACTGAACTGAACAATCTGCGTAATAAATATGGTCCGGTTATGTTCGTAGGTGATGGCATTAACGATGCTCCTGTACTTGCAGGTGCCGATGCTGGTGCGGCAATGGGAAGTGGTGCAGACGCAGCTATCGAGGCAGCTGACGTAGTGTTTATGAATAGCGAAGTAAAATGTATTCCTCAAGCAATTGCTATTGCTCGTAATACGGGTGAAATCGCATGGCAAAACGTAATCTTTGCTCTTGCAGTTAAAGTCGTTATTATGATTGCAGGTATGTTTGGCTATGCATCTATGTGGGCGGCAATTTTTGCTGATACAGGTGTATCCTTGCTTTGCGTATTGAATTCAATTCGTATTCTTTACAAAAAGGTTCAATAATCCTTAAACAACAAAGGTGTTGCTTCGAAAACGAAACAACACCTTTTCTTATTTGCGGGAAATGTTGTGACAGCTATTGCCTTTTTTAACCATAGCAATCGTATAATATTTGTCTCTATCGTTAGTAATAAAATTATTTACTGCAAGCTGTACATAAATATTACCTCTAGTTGGTTGACGAGCTTTGCCTAAAGCCTCTAGAAGAAGATGCACACTGGCTGGTAAATCTCTTACGGAACTTTTCGTGAGCATACAAATATACTCTCCACCATCAACATGGGTCAGTTCATTTTCCTCGTACCATTTGGGACGGTCAATCTTCAAGTAATAATTGACTTTGGAAAATTTATGAAGAACTAAATCAACAGGAGTAAAATAACAACCTAGTTGGTAGTGAGGCCATTCACCATTTTTATAGCCTCGTAGATATAGAGAGTTAGCCACATTCGTTGTTAAAACATCTGTCTGAGGCATATCTTGATTAGGAGCACTTATAAAACACCAATCTGCTAGTTTTATAGTAAACAATTCTTCAATTGGTTTGGTTTGGACTAAATTATAGTAGAACTCGAGATAATTGATTGTTTTTTGAATGGCTCTTAGGTCTTCAATTTGTTTATTGATGTTTTTTTTTACTGCGGAATATTGAAGCATAGTGTTTTGAACATTATCATATTTGATTGTTTCTTTAACGTCTTTAAGAGGGATGTGTGCTCTAGAACCAAAGAGAATACGTGTTAAAATATTTGCCTGCTGAGGCAAGTAATAACGATAATTATTTTCTCCCACGTAAGCCGGCTTTAATAAACCGATGCGATCGTAATGCTTTAAGGTGTCAATGGGAGTAGAAGTGAGACGGGAAAATTCTTTGATAGTCATAAAACTTTCTGTTTGGCTTGTGTTTATCTGGAGAGACATTTTTTAATTGTCCTTTCTGAAAGCAGCATACAAACAAAATAAATTTATCTTATAAAAATTTTTTTAAAAAACACTTGACCTGTGAGTTACTCACTAGTTTATAGTATAACACGGAGAGAGAAAAGGTCAATATAGAAAGTGAAACGAGCGTCCAAAAAGTTTCACTTTCACTCGTCTTATTCAGCGCGAAGCTGCTAATCTATATTTTATATCTTAAATATTAAGGAGGATAACAATGAAAAAATTATTTGCTGTGCTTATGATGATTATTTGTGTTTTCGCTTTAACAGCTTGTGGCGGCGGTCAAAAGAAGGCAGATGTTGCCAAGGTTCTCAAGGTTGGTACCGATGCTAACTTCCCGCCCTTTGAATATTATCAAAAAAATAGTAAAGTATTCACTGGCTTTGATATCGACTTGATTCAAGCTATGGCAAAACAAATGGGTTACACCAAGGTTGAATTTGTTCCTACCGATTTCGATAAAATTTTAACTGATTTGGATGCTAAAAAATACGATTTAGCAATTGCCGGCATGGCAATCACTCCTGAACGTCAAACAAAATATGTTTTCAGTGATGCTTATCTGACTACTGGTTTCATTGCCATCGGTCATAAAGAAGGCACTCCCTTTACCAAGGCAGAAGCTGCTGAAGCAAATAGCCCGTTAAATGGCAAACGCATTGCTGCAGAAAAAAATAGTCATTTTGTGGAGCTTGCTAAAGAATATACCAAAGACGTAATCGAATGCCGTAGCACTGAGGACGGAATTAAAATGGTTGCTGCAGGCGCTGCGGATTATGTAATCACCGACAAATATGTTGGTCGCTTCTTCGTAACTAATGGTTATAATAAAAATACCGAGATCGCGGCTGAATTAAAAGGTGATGGTACCGTAAAGAATAATGCTTTGGGTATTGCCATGCGTAAGGAAGACAGCAAGCTGCAAGCCGATGTCAACAAAGCATTGCACGAGGTAAAACGCTCTGGCGAATTTAAAAATCTTACCAAAACTTATTTTGGCGAATAAATAAAGACCGTGCTCAGTTCAAGTGAACTGCTATCCATTGGCTTTTCAGACTTCTAGACAAACGAAAACTCCCTTTGTGAGATACAGTTTTTGTTTCGCTGTATCCCATAAAGGGAGTTTATAAAATTTTTAGATGGTTGCTATTATTTTAGAGAATTATTTTTTTAAACCTAATTGGCTTAACCAGGAGCTAACCTGCATATCGTTGGCGGTGATGCCTTCCATAATTTTAGAATTGGGGAGAGCAAGACTCAAGGCGAAGATACGCAATAAGCTTTAAATTATTTTAATTTTTTTAACCAAGCTTCCAAATGGTCGGCAATCTCTACATTATTTGTATCCTGGAACAACATGTGATCGTTGCCGTAAATACCTAAGTCAGGTAAATTGAGGACGTCGCATTTTAAACCTTGAGCGGTGTATGCTTTTTGGAAATCGTAAGCGGTGCTACGCATTTTCTCCCACATGCTTGCAGCGGGAACATTCTTGAAATTAGCGCCAATATAATCGCCATAATAGAAGATGACAGGAATTTTTTGAGCGACTAATTCTTGATAGCTATCGCTGTTAACTTCGGCAGCACGACCAGGTTCAACAGCGACGATGGCTGCAACATTTTTCGTATACATGGGCACGAGCCAGCCGGGACGACCACCTTGAGAGTGGGTGACTAAGACAACCTTTTCCCCGGTCTTTGCATAAGCCTTATCAACTGCAGCGGCAACTGCCTTAGCTACGACTACATTGTCAATGCTTTGACTACCATTCGCCGAATCCATGCCCGTATCCGGTGTCATTTGTCTGAAGAACTGGTCTAGAGCAGCCTCGCCACGGGGGAACTTACTCTTGTCGTTGTAAGTAAATGCATCGTTGATATAGGTGCCGATTCTAAATTGTGTGTACCATGTTTGATCCTGGGGAGCTGTGGAGATTGTTCCAGCCACAGATGTTTGACCTGCTTCACCTCGTCTAGGTTGGTCAACTAAAAAGACTCCGTGCCCTTTTTTCAAAAAGATATTGGACCAGCCGTCTCTTCCGTCGGGGGTCATCATCCAGCACATACGGGATTGTCCATAACCATGCAAAAACATCATGGGCAATCCTTTAGCTACTTGAGGAATTTGGAATAAAACATTGGCGTGGTCTGCGTGGAGAGTGGAGCCTGTGCGAGATGTATAGTAATTGCTCACATCAAATTTTCCCTCGGATTTTACTACGACGCCACCAGCACTGAACATGCCTTGCTCCGTAATTTGTAAAGGTTTAGCAGCCATTGCACTGCTGCAGATACTTGTTCCTAAGATCAATACTAAAGCTTTGACTAATTTTTTCATTTTTCTCTACCTCACTTATTTCTGAATAATTTTTGTGCCGCCAAAAACATCTGACATGGAAATTTTTTCAAGCTTGTCGTCAAGCTCGGCAATTTCCTCAGCAGTTAAAAGTACGCTGGCACTACCTGCGTTTTCCATAAGTCGTTCAATCTTACGAGACCCGGGGATGGGGATGATGTAAGGCTTCTTACAAAGCATCCAGGCCAAAGAAATTTGTGCAGACGTTGCTTTGTGTTTTTGAGCTGTGGCTGCGATTAACTCCAGGAGCTCGCGATTTTTTTCTATGCCTTCGTCCGTGAATTGCGGCATCTTACTGCGATAGTCGAATTCTTTATCGTAAGTCGTTCCCTTGCCGTACTTACCCGTGAGTAAACCGTTGGCCATAGGAGAGAAAGCGACGAAAGCAATGTTGAGTTCTTCTAAAAGCGGGAACAAACTTTCATGCCAGCGAGCCATCATGGAATAACGGTTTTCGATAGCAGTTACGGGGCAGACAGCGTGAGCTCGACGAAGATATTCTTCATTGGCCTCGGAAATACCCCAGCTGCGAATTTTTCCTGCCTTGATGAGCTCGGCCATGACCTCTGCGACCGTTTCCGGTTCCACTCTGGGGTCGATGCGATGTTGATAGTAAATATCAAGATAGTCACGCTTGAGTCTTTTTAAAGAGCCGTCAATAGATTTTCTAATGCGCTCTGGGCTTGCATCGGGAATGATGGGGTAGGGAGTTACCTTGGCCTCTAAATCGAAGCGAATCCCAAACTTTGAGGCGATTACCAGGTCTTGATAATGCTCGAAGGCTTCTCCTAAAAGCGTTTCGTTATCGTAAGGATTGTCGTATGTTCCGTAAATTTCTGCGGTGTCAAAGAATGTGTAACCCATATCAACTGCTTGCTGCAATGTTTTAATGGCTTCCTTTTTTTCTGTGGGCTTGCCGTATGCATGAGAAAAACCCATGCAACCGAGTCCCAGGGCAGAAACCTCAATCCCGCTGTTACCTAAAATTCTTTTTTGCAACTGTCTAGCCTCCTTATTTTGCGTTTAATCATTTGCTCTGCTTATAGTATATGCTCATTCAAAGAAAATAAGAAGTCTCATAAAGTAAGACAGTGTGAAGCCTAAACTTCACACTGTCTATTAGTATACACTTATTTGTAATTTTTTCGGAGCCCGCTAATAAATTTTTTTACATTGGGCGAGGGGTTCGTCGCGTGCAGGATACCAAATGCCATGGTAAAATCCCACTCCACGGGTAAAATTTTTATCATGGGATGGATTTGCGACCAAATGTCGAAGGCGATCAAAAGCTTATCACTGTTGACACATTCGTCAAAGACACTCACATCGTAAAAGGTAAACCTTTCCGTAGTGATTTGGGGATGATTTTTATTGAGCCATGCTTCTATGTCTAAAAAAATTTTTGTTTTGTCTTGAATATACAGTGTCTTGCCATATAAATCACTCAAGGCAAGCTGTGTTTTTTGGGCCAATTTACTATGGGCGCTGACTGCAATGCGCACGGGAATCTCCTTGATAAAGGACGCCCTGCACTCCCTGTAAGCTAGCATGGAGTCGTCATAAACACCTGCGACCATGTCGATATTCTCTCCAAAATGCTTCATGATTTCCTTGGCATTCTCCGGAGTATTATTAAAGGGAACGAGCTTGAATTTTAGGTCGGGGTGAATAGTCTGGATGTGGGGCCAAAGCTCCATTAAAAATTGGGTGGGTGTGATCAAGGACGTACCAATCCTAACTAAATTATCGTCACGACCAGCAGCTTTTCTCGCTCTGACTAAGGAATCACCTGCGTATTGAATTAAATATTTGGCATCTCGATACAAGGACTCGCCTGCAGGAGTCAGCTTGAGGCCGCGATGGGTTCTCTCGAACAGCTTGAGTTCAAGCTTATCTTCAAAAATATTTATTTGTTTTATGACAGCGTTGGGGGAAATGAAAAGCTTTTCGGCTGCTTTGGTGAAGCTGCCGCTGTCCGCGACTTCTATGAATGTTTCCAGATGTTTGTTATACATATGAACACCCTCCTGCATGGCTATTATATAGTAAATTTTATCTGAAAACAAGCAAGGGAGAAGATTATTCTCTAATGGAACTTGTGATTGTCTTAATTCAAAAATTCGTCAATCTATGATAAAATTAACAGAGAAAAGTTGCGTGGTAAAGGAGAAGAGTGCTGTGTATACGAATTGGCGGTTTATGTTATTTACCTGGCTGATGGTCTCGGCTGTTTGTCTTTACGTTGAATATGATAATGGTATGGAAGATATCACGGGCTGCATTGGGGCGATCATTATCTTTGGTATTGTAATTATTTTAATGCCGGTCGGTTTCGCCCTTGTCAAGCTGCCATTTTTAGTAGCCTGGCTGCTTCTTTATACAATTTTTATAGACAGAGGAGCTCTTAAACGCTGGTGGGCAATGAATGGCAGTTGGCAAGATTTATTGCCTCTGGGTGAGCCCTTTGGCGGCTTACATCTCTTTGGGATTCCTTCCGAGGAAGAATACGAAGCCTTCCTGCGTCACGAGGACTACATCAAGAATAGACAAGCAATTAAAGACGGACTATCTAACGATAAAACTGGTGCAGCCTTAAGACATAAACTTAGAAGAAGAGAAGGCGGTCGCGAGGAATAGGGTGGGTGTGGTAGTTTTTAACCGCAAATTCTGCGAGTAATTAATGGTCGCTTTTTAAACCTGCACCACACATAGTAATAAGTGCATCACTTGTCTTGCCGTAAATACGACAGTACTCGTCATAGGCAGCAAGGTTGGCTGCGGTAGTATGCTCGCAGTAAATACCCTTGCTAGCGAGTAGTGCACGGCATGCGAGAATTTTATCCTCGGGAGCATGGACGAAACGAATTTTATGTTTTTTCGCTAATGCTAACATTAATTGTCCACGCATAGGCTTACCAATGGCGATACCTTCGGCGATGGTTGGTTTAGGAGTAATCTTGGCGGGCTCGTCGTCCCCACTTGCATTTGCGAGGAGCAAGGGATCGCAGTTTTCACTTTGCAGGGCGATGATTTGGGGCATGTGGTCAATGACACCACTGGCCAGTAAATGTTCCAGGGCGAAGATTGCACCTAAATAAAGTGTACCATTGCCCACGGGGATGAAAATATTTTCCGGAATGCGACCCAACTGTTCGTATGTTTCGTAAATATAAGTTTTGGTGCCTTCGTAGAAGAAAGGATTATAAACGTGATTAGCATAGTATGCACCTTCACTTTCAACTTTAGAACGGCACACGTCAGCACAATGGTCGCGAGTACCGGGGACAACGGTGCATTCGGCTCCGTGAGCACGAATCATGTCGATTTTTTTCGGCGATGTGCCCTCGGGAACGAAGATACCACATTTAATCCCGGCTTTGGCGCAATAAGCTGCTACGGAATTGCCTGCGTTACCGCTGGAGTCCTGCACACAGCTTGTGACGCCGATGGATTTAGCGTGAGCAACTAAAACGGCAGCACCGCGATCCTTAAAGGAAAGGGTGGGCATAAAATAATCCATCTTCAAAAGAATGTCGTCGTTAAATTTTACGATGGGAGTCATGCCCTCGCCCATAGAAACACTTTTCCAGGTGTCGTCATTTAGGGCCATAAATTTTCTGTAACGGAAAATACTCCATTCGTTTTTATCGATATCCTCTAAAGTAAATTTAGGGGGAACGAAATTTAATTCCCACAGCCCATCACATTCGCAGTGGGCTGCTTTCGTTGTAACTTCTTCCACCTTACCACATTTTGCACATACGTAATTCATAATTTTCTCCTTAATTTTTCGCAAGCTCTGCAACGGCTTCGATTTCGACCATGGCTCCATTATGCAGCTCGCAATCATCCCGGGAACATAGTGACCCTTGTTGACTAATTTTGATTCTAAAATAATTTTCTTCATTAAATATACCTTCGCTCCTAGGAAAATTATAAAAAATTTCGCGACTCTGGTCAAGAATTAATGCGTTTTCCCGGGCTTCTATAACATCTAAAAATAGTTTGTGTTATAATATAGGTAGGTACTTTTTGTTTTTCCATGAGAAATATCATTAGGAGGCGTATTAATATGGAAAAAGGTTTTGTCAATACTACAGATGGTGCATTTATCTATTACGAGGTTCAAGGCGAAGGCAAGCCCATCTTCTTAGTACATGGTTTTGCTTGCAGCAACAAGTTCTACAGCAAAAATGTTCCCGAATTAGCTAAAAAATACAAGGTTATTACCATAGATATGCGTGGCCATGGCAATAGCTCTAAGGGTATCGACGGTTATTGCATTAAACGCTTGGCACAAGATATTCACGAGGTTATTGAATATTTGGGCTTGGAAAATGTTATGCTGATGGGTTGGTCTTTGGGTGGGCCTACCATGTTAAGCTATTTCAAACAATTTGGCAAGGTTAATGGTCATTTGGCTGGCCTTGGACTTATCGACATGACTCCCTGTCCCTTTAGCCCCCATCCGGACAATTGCCACAACCTGCGCAATTATAATGCACCAGGCTTTAATGCTTTCCAACAAGCTTACCTAGCCAATCCCAAGGGCTTTATTAAAGCATTTAGTGCGAAAATTTTCAAAAATTGCGAGCCCACTATCGACTGCGAATGGATTTGCAGAGAGATGGAAATCCTTCCCCCTTATCTTGGTGTAGCGCTCTACGGTGACTATTGCTACAACGATTTTACCGATGTTCTGCCTACTATCGACGTGCCGACTTTAGTTTTGAGTGCGGACAGCGGTATCTTCCCCCAAGGTAAAAAGCAAGGTCAATGGGTGGCTAGTCAAATTCCTCAAGGCAAATTCGTTGGTTTCGAAGAAGGCGGACATATGATGTTCTATCTTGAGGCTGATAAGTTTAATGCAGAGGTTGGAGCTTTTGTTGATGCTTTATAATGTCAGTCGGGGACGGTTCTCGCTGGCATATTTCAATAATGATTCTCTGTTTGTCTCCGCAATTTCATGCACTTTCCTTTGTCGCCAAATGAAAGTGCCAAAGGAAAGCGCGAGCATTTGGAAAAGCTCGGGAAAACTCCAGCACTCAGAACTGTAAAAATCCCCTTCCTAAATAAAAATCACCAAAAATATTTTCCTTTACAAAATTTAATAATAGTGTAATAATTAATCGAAACAATTTTTGCTGATGAAGTATTGGCGGGATGCTAAGCGGAGGCAATAGGGCTCTTGTCGGATTGAAGGTTCAAGCTGATTTGAGTGGCAATTAACAATTTTATATGGTTCTATTTAAGCAGTATGTTTCAATTCCAAGTGAAGTCTTGGGCTTGTTCATACTGCTTTTTCATTTGCACATTCGACCCGTTTGGATTACAATATAATCAGTACAGGTTTAAAAATGTCTGTCTTAAAAATAGTAGTTTAGTGCTTGATGATGGTCGTACAATTATCCTGCTGAATAGCAAGGGCAAGGGCGAAAGCATTAGCCCGAAACTCAAGAATTTTTTAAAGTATGTTAATGGCGAAAAGACGCAAGGCGATTCGTTCATCGAACGTCTTGACGCCAAACTCCAAGAAATTAAAGAAGGGAAGGAATGCGACATGAATTGGGTAAGTTTAAGTGCTCAAATGCAGGATGAACGCCGAGAAGGTCGTG
>JAUNIS010000036.1:749-21849 GCA_030523325.1 Phascolarctobacterium sp. | reverse complement strand
CTCCGTTGCCGACGAAATGTTTTTATAAATGCACTTTTACAAGATAAATTTTTTACAAATTCAAGAAAATTATTTTACCTGCAGACGTATTATCAACAAGAACGTAATATTCTCCACTTAATTCGCTATCCGGATGAAAATTGAATCTTTCAATAGGATAATTTTTATGAATTGCTCGCCAACTAGAGAATTTATAATTGGGAACATACTTTTTTGCCAGCTCTTCAGCACGCCAAAATTCACTAGTTTTATCAAAAATCGCTTGTGCTTGCCAAGTAAGCCAGCTTGGTTCCCAACCAGGAATATTTATAAACACATCATAACGCAAAACTTCTAACAAAAGTTCGGCTTCTTTCCCACTATACATTTCCTTAATATATTGTGCAAGAATTTCTGCAGTGCCTTTGGCGTTGTGGTTCTGGGGATAGTGACCCTTTTTTACCCACCAATTAACCAAAGCAGTGTAAAACTCAAAGGGCTGCAAATTACTATGCTTAATTAAACTCTGCAAAATATGTTTAAAGCAACCTGCATTAGCTGTTTGGTCGAAAACATTTTCCAACCGTTTTAAAAATTGCATGTCCTCATAAGGAACGCAGTTCGTAGCCAAAATTTCATAAGGTGGCTCATCCATGTATTTCAAGCCATGCTGCTCTTCTTCAGAACGCATTTGCGTCCCAGGAAGCACCTTGAGAAATCCCAGCTGCAGCATATCAGCTCCCAAAGCATAAACATCGTCAAAGGATTTGGCAAATTCTTTTAAAGTTTCGTAAGGCAGCCCTGCAATAAGGTCCACGTGAATGTGCATATTTTTATAGGAAAGCAATCTCTTGACGTTACTAGATAATTTTTGCCAATTGTCAACGCGATTAATTGCCTTGAGTGTAGGGGGATTTGTAGATTGAATGCCAATTTCCATTTGAAATCTATGCTTTGGTACATTAGCTAAAAATTGCATCACTTTTTCGCTTAGGGCATCGGCCTTGATTTCTAGGTGGAAGGTTGCATCAGTTTTTTGCACAGCTAAATGCTCAAGCATGGGCAAAAAATAACGTTCATCAAGGTTATAAGTGCGATCTACAAATTTTACTAATTTAGCACCTGCTGCGATGAAGCGATCGAGGTCAGCAAGAACCAGGTCGAGAGGACGCTTACGCACTGATTTTGTAATACCGGACAAACAATAGGAACAATTAAAAGGGCAACCACGAGTTGCTTCGTAGTAAACAATGCGATGCTCCGCCAAAACCTTATCCAAATCCGGATAGGGAAAAGGAAGGATACTCATGTCTTCGATGACAGTGGTTCCACCGTTAATTTGCACGTCGCCGTCTTTTATATAAGCGATATGCCTAGGTACGTTTCCCCTATTTTCCAAAGCAGTCAAAAGTTCAGCAAAGACGAGCTCGCCCTCGCCTTCAATAATATAATCGCACACGGGCAGCTCACTAAAAATACGCTCCACATCAAAAGCAACCTCGGGTCCACCTAGCACGATAATACTTTCGGGACGAAGTTTTTTAAGCATGCGCACAATTTTAAACACAAAGGGCTTGTTCCAAATATGCACGGAAAACGCATATACCTTAGCCTTATGTTCCATGATTTTTTCTAGCACGGCAAGACTTTGCGAATTAATTGTCTCTTCGATAAGCGTAATCTCGTGACCCACAGATTTCGCATACTCGCCCACATACCTTAAACCAAGCGCCGTGTGAATGTATTTACTGTTAATACCAACTAAAACTGCCTTCATAACGAAACCTTCTCTTCCTAGGATGGAAATAGTATAGACCAACAGCAATAACGTGTCAAATAAATTCGTGGCAAGAAAGATGAAGATGCTCTATAATATATAGTGTTAGAAACAATAAGTGAATCCAACTATTGGAAATTCAATCTTCGGATTTTTACAGATAAATTTAACAAAAAATTTTGTAACTCATATCTTAAGATTTAAACCATGGCTTTAATCAAAAAATTTACGTAGCAAATTAATCCGAAATTACTAATTATAATAATTTTTTGTGCAGCAAAAACATCCACAATTTAGCATTTTTAAGAAAGGAAATCAACTATGCCAACTACAATATTTGCTCCAAAACACGGCGGCTCTGTCCCTCGCAATGCCGTTCCCCAAGATTACAAATGGAACACATCCGACATTTATCCAGATGATACTGCATGGAAAGCGGCTATTGAGCAAACTAAGGGTTTGCTAACCTTACTGACAGGTTTTAAAGGCACGCTTCATTCTTCCGAAAATATTCTTGCTTGCTTCAAGCTACGGGATGAAATTCTTATGCATTTAGAAAAATTTTATGCTTATGCAGGACTTTCCTGTGACGCAGATTCTTCTGACCAACATTTTCAAGCATTAAAGGGCGAAGCGGAGGGCGTGTTCGCTCTCATTCAAGATGCATGCTCCTTTATTGAGCCCGAGCTCCTTGCTAATGGAGAAGACATAGTATGCGAATTTGCAAGGTGCACCGAACTCGCTGACTATAGATTTAGCATGCTCGAGATGGTGCGAAATGCATCCCACACCTTAAGTGCCGACAAGGAAGAAATTTTGGCCAAAAGCAGCCTGGCTACGGATGGAGGCGCTGCGGCTTTTCGTGCTTTGACTAATGCGGATATGAAATTTCCCGCCGCACTTGATAGCAAGGGAACTGCGCATGCTCTGTCCAACGGATCTTATTTGCTGCTTGTAGAGGCGCAGGACCGTGAACTACGCAAGGACGCATTCTTAAAACTTCATCAAACCTACGGTGATTATCGCAACACATTTGCCGCAACAATGACCGCCAATTGTCGAGCAGCACGCTTTAACTCCACCGTACGCAATTACAACAATACTTTGGAAGCAAGTCTGGACGCGGATAAAATTCCCACCAGCCTTTACGACGGTTTAATTGACACCGTACATGCAAATCTTGAGCCCCTGCACGACTACATCGCTTTAAAAAAAGAGCTTTTGGGCTTGGAGGAACTTCATTACTACGATATGTATGTAGCCTTAAATAATGAAGAAGAAAGCTTTGCCTGCTCTTTTGACGATGCCAAGCAAAAGGTTTTAGACGCAGTTACACCCCTGGGCCAAGATTACGCTAAAAATATACGTCGTGCTTTCGACGAGCATTGGATTGATGTTTATGAAAATAAGGGTAAGCGTAGCGGTGCCTATTCCTGGGGCGTGTACGGCGTTCACCCCTACGTTCTCCTAAACTACCAGCCTCGCTATAGTTCCATCTCTACCATTGCCCACGAGCTCGGTCATTCTTTGCACAGCTACTACAGTGCCGAAAATCAAGCCTTCATTAATGCAGACTACACCATTTTCTGTGCAGAAATTGCTTCCACTACAAATGAAGTATTGCTTTTGGAACACACTATGCAATCGGCAAATACTACGCAAAAAATCTTCTTGTTAAATAAATTTTTAGAAGCTGTACGCACTACCGTTTATCGTCAAACTCAATTTGCAGAATTTGAAAAATTTATGCACGGCCAAATCGACCAAGGACTTTCCTTGCAAGCCCAAACTCTTGAGGACTATTGGCTTGACTCCAATGCTCGTTATTATGGCAAAGCCCTTACACTCGATCACGAGCTTGCTTACGAATGGAGTCGTATTCCCCACTACTACACACCCTTTTACGTTTATAAATACGCAACTGGTTATAGTGCGGCCACTGCCTTTGCCACCGCTATCTTAAATGGCGAAACAAATGCTGTAGAAAAATATTTAGGCTTCCTTAAATCCGGTGGCTCCGACTACTCCCTCAACATCTTGCAAAAAGCTGGTGTGGACCTAAACACTCCTAAGCCAGTCGAAGTAACACTGCAAAAATTTGCCGCAGGAGTCAAAGAGCTGAGAACTCTTTTAGGGAAATGATTGGCTTTAACATGATAACTGTTCGACGTTAATTCCTAAAGCCCTTGCCAGCTTCAACGCCGTTTTCAAAGAAACATTTTCCAATTTGCGTTCCCCACATTCTAGTCGTTGCAATTGCGAAATATCAATTAAGTAAAGCTGTTTAAGATGGCTCACATCTAGCTCGTAAATATTAGCGTAGCCATCATAATCCTCACCGCAACCCCATTCCTTGGCTAATTCTATATGCGGCGTACAATAAAAACCCTGACCATAATCGTTATTAAGTTTCCCTTTGCCATATAATGGCTGATAAATTATCTCCTTGGAACCATGATAAATACGCACAACTATCACCTCTTAATAAACTTTACCGTCAATTGGCGGTAAAGTTAATGATGTATTACAGACATCCACAAAAACAATCCCGAAATACTAAAAGCAGCCCCTACCAAACGTAGAGGCTGCTTTGTTGTTTAGCTATAGTTTATTCCATCTTGCTGTTAAATAAGGTTCAATTATCTGCAAAACTCTTCTTGTATTTACAATTTGCTCTTCTGCCATTTGCTCAGTGATGACGATGAAATCATCATAATCTGCTTTTTCACGAATCCTAAATGATTTATCAAGTATTTTCGAAACTTCTTTGTCAAATACTCCAGTCTTCACATACGTTTTATTAAAAAAAGAAATAATTCCAGAATGCTTGCTAGAATCGTAACTATCAAGGTCAGTTACGGCTCTTAGACAATGGAACAATGCATAATATGCTCTATTAACTGCAGAAGCAAAACTTTCATTTTCAAACATTAGCTCAGCATCACGCAGAACTTCTTTTGCTTTTAAAAGTCTGTATTGCGACAACTCGATTACGCTGCCTTCCATAATACCACTCCTTCTTTGCTAATATTATTATAGAAAGGCAATGCATCTTGCCATGTTTGATAACGAGCGTATTCTATGTCTACAACAGAAAACAATTTATCATACTTTAAGTTCATATCAACAACAAAATCAGACAAAGCATTTTCTAGTTCAGACGTGAGCTTGCTTTTCAAAATAATCGCTATGTCAATATCTGACTCCTCTGTTGCAGTTCCACAAGCTACCGAACCATATAGAATAATGCTGTCTAAATCTGAAGAAAATATTTCTTTCAATCCGTTAATTAACTCAACGAACATAACTTTATCCATATGTCAGTACCTCCTCTCGTTACTTTTATTATACCATCCTTCGTAACAAAAAATAAATGTACGAATTTATCACATTTCTCCTTAAAACTTTCGTCCAGTGTCGTCACCGTTCATAGTCGGTACGAGATAAATTTTATCCTTAAGTTCGTCCGGTAAATATTGTTGCTCACACCAGCCGCCAAAATCGTGAGGATATTTGTAAGTTAACCCATGACCAAGCTCCTTGGCTCCAGGATAGTGAGCGTCACGCAAATGCTTAGGTACACTGCCAACATTACCTGCACGCACATCTTGACGTGCCTCGAAGATGGCGTTAGTCGTAGAGTTTGACTTGGGTGCGTTACAAATATACGCGACGGCTTCAGCGAGGATGAGCTGGGCCTCGGGCCAGCCCACAAAGTCACAGGCTTGCGCGGCTGCATTAGCAATTACTAATGCTTGTGGGTCTGCAAGACCCACATCTTCAGCCGAACAAATGACAATGCGTCGCGCAATAAAACGCAAGTCTTCACCGCCCTCGATCATGCGTGCGAGATAATGCAGCGCTGCGTTAGCGTCGGACCCACGCATACTTTTAATGAAAGCACTAATAATATCGTAATGCTGGTCGCCCTTTTTATCATAACGCTGCATGGCACTGCCGATAACACTTGCAAGAATCTCACGCGTTACCCTGCGCTCGCCTTCTTCAGGAAGCATGAACTCACATTGTTCCAAAATATTTAAGGAACCACGCGCGTCCCCCTGACAAAAATCTGCAATAATTTTTAAAACATCTTCGTCACAGGAAAAATTATCTGCGAAACCATTATCGACGTCTCCGATAGCACGCTTAAGAATTTGCACGATGTGTTCGTTGGTGAGTTTTTCCAAACGTACGACCTTCATGCGACTGAGCAAGGGAGAATTAATTTCGAAAAATGGGTTCTCTGTAGTCGCACCGATGAGGACGATAGTACCGTTCTCCACATAGGGCAGGAGCACATCCTGTTGAGCTTTGTTAAAACGATGGATTTCGTCGATAAAAACGATGGTGCGTCCGCGACCGAGATGCCTATCATCTTCCGCCTTCTTGATGAGCTTGCGCAGCTCGGGAACGCCGGAAGAAACTGCATTAATTGCTTCGTACTGTTCACCGGTTTGGTTAGCGATCACGCGAGCCAGGGTCGTTTTACCTGTTCCCGGCGGTCCGTAAAAAAGCACGGAGGTAAGGGAATCTTTTTCGATCATCCTTCTTAAAGGACTCCCCTTGCCCACTGCCTTTTCTTGGCCGATGAAGTCGTCCAAATGTTCAGGACGCATGCGGTCCGCCAAAGGCTTAGTATTTTTATTTTCAGTTGCAAATAAATTTCCGAATAAATCTTCCATATTTTATATTTTTGCGCTTATACGCTAGTCTATTTTGTAATGCAAAAGAATAAATTACGATAAAAATCCTCGAACAATCTACTACGCCGAACAAAACCTAAAAAAGTTTCAAAAAAACAATTAATCCCCACAATGCCGTTTGACTCCATGTTTTGAACCTGCATGTGCAGGTGTGTACCCTCCTTGCTACCGCAAAAGTCCACTCAAAGGAGGCTGGTTTTTAGTAGAAAGAGATCGGGTTCACTAGGTATGAGTGTTGGCTCAAAACCGGTGGAGTGTCTTAACGTACATCGCAGGGGTTAAAGTTGAAATTAAACGATTAATTATCTACCTATATGATAACAAAAGTGAGAGCGTTTTTCAATGCTCTCACTTCAAAAATTTTCTTGAAATATTATTTATCCTTCTTCGCCAGCATAGAAGTTCTGATATGAAGCTCGCGCAATTGTTTTTCATCAACGTCATTAGGTGCTTGAGTCATGAGGCAGGAAGCAGATTGAGTTTTCGGGAAAGCAATTACGTCGCGGATAGATTCACGTTTAGCCATAATCATAATGAGACGGTCAAGGCCAAATGCCAAGCCTCCATGAGGAGGAGCACCGTATTCGAAGGCATTCATCATGAAACCAAACTTCTCTTGGGCTTCTTCGTCGGTAAGACCAATGGCAGAGAAGATTTGTTTTTGAACGTCACGACGATGAATACGAATGGAGCCGCCACCAATTTCTGTACCATTAAGAACCATATCGTATGCTTTTGCATAAACCTTGGAAGGATCAGTTGCAAGCATGGGCAAATCTTCGTCACGAGGAGAAGTGAACGGATGGTGCATAGCAACATAACGTTTTTCTTCTTCGTCGTATTCGAACATGGGGAAATCAACAACCCACAGGAATTCCAAAGCATTAGGATCGATGAGATTCAAACGTTTAGCCATTTCGATACGCAGAGCACCAAGAGCTGCTGCTACAACGGAAGGTTTATCTGCTACGAAGAACAGCAAATCGCCAGGTTCAGCTTTAGCAGTTGCCAAAATGTTATCCATTTGTTCCTTGGTGAAGAATTTTGCGATCGGGGATTTAACGTTGCCATCTGCTTGATATTGGATATAAGCAAGGCCTTTGGCACCGTAAATGCCTACGAAATCTTTAAGAGCATCGGCTTCACGACGAGGAATATTTGCATAACCTTTTACGTTGATGGCTTTAACTTGACCACCGTTTTCTACAACACTGCGGAATACAGTGAAATCGGCATCCTTAACTGCATCAACCATGTTAACAAGTTCCATGCCGAAACGCAGGTCCGGTTTATCGGAGCCATAACGATCCATAGCCTCGTCCCAAGTCATACGACGGAAAGGAATCTTGATATCGGTACCGAGAGCTCCGTCAAAAACGAATTTAATGAGACCTTCCATAAGCTCGAGAATTTCATCAACGCTCATGAAGGACATTTCCATATCTAATTGGGTGAATTCAGGTTGACGGTCAGCACGCAAGTCTTCGTCGCGGAAGCAACGAGCGATTTGGAAGTATCTTTCCATACCGGAAACCATCAGTAATTGTTTGAAGATTTGCGGAGATTGCGGAAGTGCATAGAATTTGCCAGGGTTTACACGAGAAGGAACGAGATAGTCACGAGCACCTTCCGGAGTGGATTTGGTGAGCATAGGCGTCTCAATTTCCAAGAAGTTGCGTTGATCCAAGAAGTCACGCATAAGTTTGGTAACTTTATGACGAAGAATCAAGCATTTTTGCATTTCCGGACGACGGAGATCAAGATAACGATATTTCAGGCGAATGTTTTCGTCGGTATCAATACCATCTTGAATGTAGAACGGAGGAGTTTTTGCTTTGTTTAATACTTCGATTTCACGAGCAAGAACCTCAATCTTACCAGTTGCCAGGTTCGGGTTAATTGCAGCTTCATCACGAGTACGTACATCACCTTTCACTTTGATTACATATTCGTTACGGATATCTTCTGCAGTTTTGAAGTTAATAGGACCTGCTGCTTCAGGGTCAACAACGATTTGGCAAATACCACTGCGGTCACGCAAGTCAACGAAAATTAATCCACCATGGTCACGGCGTTTGGAAACCCAACCGCAGAGAACTACGCTTTGACCTGCATTGGCAACGTCAAGTACACCACAGCTAGAACTGCGTTTTTCATTAATCATTTCTTACACCTCATTAATTTGATATATAGTTAATTTTATATAAAAACAGTTTAGAAAAAAACGAAAGGTTTGCGCCTTCGTGGGGAAATTATGAGTGCTGAGTGATTGTAGGATTTGCGCAGCAAATCCATCCTCAATTGCTACTTGCGTATTGCTTATTGCTAATTGATTGGCCTCTTCCCCCGAGTTCACTTAGAACTTGCTCGCCAGCTCCTCTAGTCCGACTTCCACTTGCTCACTGGTTGCCATATCACGAAGAGTTACAGCGTTGCGAGTAAGCTCGTCTTCACCGAAGATAACTACTTTTTTCGCTTGGAATTTGTTGGCTTGCTTCATCTGAGCTTTCATGCTGCGTCCATTAAAATCGTATTCAACAGTGAAGCCTGCTCGACGCAGCTCGATGGCTGTCTTGAAGGCAAGCGTAAAGTTTTCTTTCTTGGGGCAAACGATGTATGCATCAATGCTTTCGTCAAACTTTGGCAAAAGGTTTTGGGATTCCAAAGCCAAGAGTACGCGTTCCATACCCATGGCAAAACCAATACCTGGGCGACCGTCATCACCGGAAATTTCTTTAACAAGTCCGTCGTAACGACCACCACCACATACAGCGGATTGAGCTCCCAAGGGAGAATATTGAATTTCAAATGCAGTCTTAGTGTAGTAGTCAAGGCCACGCACTAAGTTGTGGTCAACCTCGTACTCAATACCAGCTGCAGTCAAAAGTTCTTTCAAACCGTTAAAGTGAGCCTTGCAATCGTCACATAAGCATTCTTCTAAAGAAGGAGCTCCCACGCCTAATTCCTGGCAATGGGGGTTCTTGCAGTCTAAAAGACGCAAGGGGTTGCGATCGTAACGACTCTTACACATCTCACACATTTCCGCAAGATGAGGTTTAAAGAAGGCTTGTAATTTATCTCTGTGACCAGGTCTGCAGTTGGGACAGCCAACGGAATTGATCTTCAGTTTTAAATCCTTGAGGCCCAGCTCTTGCAAAACTTGAACAGCCAAGAGAATAATTTCAGCATCAACATTAGGACCATCAACACCAAGTGCTTCTACACCAAATTGGTGGAATTCACGAAGACGACCAGCTTGTGGTCTGTCATAACGGAACATGGGTCCCATATAGAAAAATTTAGTTGCAGCATCTTCCTTGTAAAGCTTGTGTTCAACATAAGCACGTACGGCTGATGCAGTATTTTCCGGGCGCAGGGTAATGCTGCGATTACCGCGGTCCGTAAAGGTATACATTTCTTTTTCGACAACATCGGTAGTGTCACCAATACCGCGTTGGAAAAGCTCGGTGTGTTCGAAAACCGGTGTACGGATTTCCTTGTAACCGTATTGTCCGCAAATCTTGCGAACGATATTTTCAAGATAAGTCCATGACTTCACGTCGGATGGCATAATATCTTTTGTTCCACGAGGGGCAGAAGTAAGCATGTTTATATCTCCTCTTTGTATAAATCGAATTAGCAATGAGCAATTAGCAATGAGCAATTAAGGTATCAAGCCTATGGCTTGATGATTTAAATTTTTTGCTAATTGCTGAATGCTAGATGCTAAATCGTAATTTTATTAAATACGTAGAATATGTAAATTTAAAAAGTTATAAGTGCTAAGTGAAGGTATCGAGCTTCGCTTGATAAATTAATCTATTCGTCGTAAATCTTTCGTTTCCAAATTCTACCTATCGATTTGTCAACAATGTTTAATCATAGGATTTTGCTTTAGCAAAATCCATCCTCAATTGCTCATTGCTCTTTGCTAATTGCTAATTTTATTAAATACGTAGAATATGTAAATTTAAAAAGTTATAAGTGCTAAGTGAAGGTATCGAGCTTCGCTTGATAAATTAATCTATTCGTCGTAAATCTTTCGTTTCCAAATTCTACCTATCGATTTGTCAACAATGTTTAATCATAGGATTTTGCTTTAGCAAAATCCATCCTCAATTGCTCATTGCTCTTTGCTAATTGCTAATTGAATTTAGCGTTTCTCTCCGTTTCTCAAAAAGAACCTGCAAGTTTTCTTCGTATGTTCGAATGTTCTTCGGCATATTGAGTTTCGCTAAATGATGACCGTCGGGCAAGGGCATTTTACTTGCAGAGCTTGGCCCGATGCCGATGATGGGGTGACGCTCTTCCATCATTTGCACGTTGTAAATACTTTCCGTGCCTGGGAGCGCGTAACCAATATTTGCCAAGTGACCAAGCATATAGTGTTGCCTATATAAATAGTAGGGCACCATACCTAAGTCATGAGCAATCTCGAGTCCCCTTTTCACCATGCGGCTAGCAGACTCTGGCTCGAGACTTAGCTTAGAACCAAAAAGGGGTGCAGATTTTTTCAAGGTTAAGGTATGAATGGTTAAATTCTCAGGAGCAAGACGTTTCGCCTCATGCAGAGAGAATTCAATATCTTTTTCGCTCTCTCCCGGCAGACCGATGATAAGGTCCATATTGACAATGGGAATGGAGCTTGCGCGAACTAAATCGTAAGCCTTATAAAAATCGTTGACCGTATGATTGCGACCAATGGTTTTCAAAGTTGCATCGTGAAAAGTTTGGGGATTCACACTGACCCTATTTACTCCCACGCTTTCCATAGCCTGCAATTTAGAAACACTAAAACAATCGGGACGGCCTGCCTCGACTGTAAATTCCTTTATGGATGGCAAATTAAAATATTTGCTGCATAACTCCATTAGTCTCGCGAAAGGTTTTTCTGCAAAACTTGTGGGAGTCCCACCGCCAATGTATAGGCTAGTAGGACTAATACTACGCATACCTAATAATTGTACCACATTTTGTATATCTTGTTCAATGAAATTTAAAAAGTTTTGTTGACTTTCTTCGTCTTGGGGGATAATTCCGCTAGGAAAAGAACAATAAGTGCATCTAGAAGGACAAAAAGGAATGCCAATATAGATACCTGCTTCCTCAAAACGTGCCTCGTCAGCCAGCAAATTCTTTTGTAGTTTGGCAATATCGCAGAGTAAATTTGCATTCGAGGGGCTGAGCAAATATTTATTTTGCAAATATTCGGCAGGATTTTCTGCTCCGTCGTCCATTAATTTATGCACAAGCTTAGTTGGACGCACACCAGTTAAAATTCCCCAAGGAAGCTCGATGGTCTTACCTGCTAATTTGCCAAAAACTTTTAGTGATAAAAGTTTCACGCAACGATTAATCTCACCACTAGTATGCGCCAAAGCCTCATTTGGCTTTTCGACGAAAAATGTAGTTGTTCCATCGTCTAACGAAAGCTCTGCCTTAATCAGCCCTGTTTCTTGCGTAAAAATTACTTTTACATTTGCAAATTTATTTGAGGCAAAGTCGTAGTAACGAGCCATATCGGAAACGGCCCGAGTTATATCTAAATCTAAGTGATTAATCAGTGCAAAGGTGTTCAAGCCTTCTCTTCTCCCAAATGCCAAAGCTCTTTATAGAGCACGCGATAAACTGCAGCTACAGGAACGGCAAAAACCATACCCAGAATACCAAAAAGCTTCGCTCCGATAATTAAGGAAGCAATGATTACGAAGGGATGCAAATCGATTTTGCCGCCCATAATTTTAGGCATAATGACATTGGCGTCCAGTTGATAATAAATAAGATAAAAAATTGCTACATGTACTGCTGTTGTCGTATCAACGCGATAAGCCAAGAAAACTGCAGGAATCGCTCCAAGCACAGGACCTACAACGGGAACAGTTTCGGCAAGCACTGCCCAAAAGCCTAAAACCAAAGGATATTCTAATCCTAAGCTCATGGTACCGATAGCGATAATACAACCAGAAAGCAAAGATAATTTACCAAGACCACGCACGTAGGCGGATATGGTGAGACCAATCTCGTCAATAACATGGGCAACCTTTTCCTGGTCCTCATAGTTGAAGAAATTAACAACCCAGGAACGCATCTCACGCCAATCCTTCAATAAATAAAATGTCAGGAACGGAACTACAACCATACCGATGAGGTTGGAAGCGATATCCATACTGCTCTTTAATAGATTGCGCAACAAATTACCACTAAAACCCATGGCCCATTGCATAATATCTTCTACGAACATATCTAAATTGCTAGGCAACACGGGTAACTTGGTAGGATCAGTCAAAAAGGAGTTCAGATCGCTTGCCTGGGACTGTTTAATAAGTTCTGGTAATTTTTGAGCAAATTCATTCATCTGCCCGAACAAGGGCAAAATCAAGAAAGAAAATATGCCCAACAAAAAGATGCAGAAGGCACCAAGAGCTAGAATAATTGCACAAATCCAGGGAACTCTGAACATGCCCCGCCCTACTCTGAGGCTATTGATCCAGCCAACAAGAGGATAAAGGACGAAGGCTAATGCTATGGAAATTAAGACCGGCAGAAAAAAACCTGCCATAGAATAGAGTACATAAGAAACGCCTGCTACCACGCCGAGCTTAAAAACAGTGCTCTTTCTTATATCCACCCATTTAATATTATTCATGATATTTATTGCAGGAACGGATTACGACGGCGTTCCCAGCCCACCGTTGATGTTGGTCCGTGACCCGGAAGAATATTCGTGTCGTCCGGCAGAACCAAAATTTTTGTTTTGATTGAATTCAAAATTTCTTTATAGCTGCCACCAGGAAAATCGGTGCGACCAATGGATTCGCAGAAAATTGTATCCCCGGCAAAAAGCATCTTGCTTTCTTTATTATAAAAGCAAATACCGCCGGGTGTATGACCTGGTGTGGCAAATACATCGAACTCCATACCAGCAGCGCTGATATGGGTGTCCCCTTCTAAAACATGCTCTGGCTCAGCACATTTAATGTTGTCGCCAAAATATAAAGATAAATTGGTGCGCGCATCGCTAAGCATTTTTTTATCCTTAGAAGAAACATAAACATCGGCACCTGTTTCCTTGCGTAAATCTTCCAGCGCACCAATATGGTCCGAGTGACCATGAGTCAAAAAGATTGCAACGCATTTGGCACCTGCTTGCTTAATCATACCCAGAATATTATGAATCTCCGCACCTGGGTCGAAGATGATTCCTTCTTTTGTATCTTCATTTACTGCAAAATAGCAGTTGGTAGCAAAGCTGCTAACCTCAGTTTTGTAGATTTTCATTTTTACTCCTAACCTCGGTTTTGTAGATTTTCATTTTTACTCCTAACCTCTATGAGTGCATAGTGCTGAGTGGATGTTGTTTTTGCTACGCAAAAACCATTAATAAAATTAGCAATTAGCAATGAGCAATGAGCAATTAAGGATGAATTTGCTTCGCAAATTCTTTAATCAAAGCCAAATTGAGTTCTGCAGATTGAATTTGCAAACTTCAGATTATGAAGAATATATTTAATTTGCAAGCGAAGCTTGCTCCTTCACTCAGCACTCAGCACTATGAACTCAGCACTTTTTTATCGTCACTCTAAAGATTTAATTAGAACAATTTCGTACTATCCAGAAGTATCGTCACCGGTCCGTCATTCGTCAGGTCCACCATCATGTGGGTACGAAAAACGCCGCATTCAACTTGGAGGCCTTCGGTCTCACAACCCTTGACAAATTTCTCGTAGTAGCTTTGCGCAATATCCGGTTTAGCTGCGGTGACGAAGGCAGGTCGCTTACCGTTACGACAATCACCAAACAAGGTGAATTGACTAACGGCAAGAATTTTTCCGCCCACATCCTTAACGGACAAATTCATTTTATCATTTTCGTCTTCAAAAATGCGCAGCCCACAAACTTTATTGACAATATAAGCTAAATCTTTATCGGTATCTCCATCAGCAACACCTAGAAGAACGAGGAGTCCTTTTGTGATTTTGCCTGTGAGCTTGCCCTCACTGGTTACAGAAGCCTGACTCACTCTTTGTACTACAGCTCTCATATTTTTCCTCCACCATTGGAAATAATACGTTCAACGGTATAAACACCCTTAAGTCTACGGATTTTGTTAATGACAAAGTTCAATTGATCGACTGCCGAGATATCTACGCCAAGATTAATAATACAGGTTTTGGTTTTATCTGTATGCACGTTTAATGCGTAAATGTTCAGCTTGGACTCACTGACGATATTTAAAATCTCACTCATGAGACCAGTTCTATCGGCGGAGGTGATCAAAAGATTGGCCTTGTAAACATCCGTTACCTTAACATCCCAAGCAACCTCGATAAGACGAGCCTGCTCTTCTGGTTTATTGCTTAATACGTTAGGACAGTCCGAACGATGGACGCTAATACCAGCCCCGCGTGTAATGTAACCCACAACTGGGTCACCGGGAATGGGGTTGCAGCAACGAGCCAGCTTGACCATAATGCCGTCTTCACCCTTAACTAGGATACCGTGGCTAGATTTTGCTTTCGATTGACGGGGCTTCAGCTCGGAGAGAACCTCCTGTAAATCCTTAGGAGTATCAGCCTTTTGTTCGCGTTTATAAATGTCGACTAATTTCGTCATGACGGTGTTTAAGGTTACCCCGCCATAACCGATGGTCGCAATTAAATTTTCCCCTGTATCAATGCGCAGTTTTGTCGCAACCTCTTTTAATTTCTCAGGAGCGAGCATGGTCTTGGGTTCGTAGCCTAAACGTTTAACCTCGCGCTCAAGCATTTCTTGACCCTTGGCAATGTTTTCTTCACGTCTTTCCTTCTTAAACCAGTTGCGAATTTTATTCTTGGTATCGTTAGAACCACAAATATTTACCCAGTCACGACTAGGACCGTTGGATTGCTTAGAAGTAATTACTTCGACAATATCGCCGTTTTTCAGCTGATAATCCAAGGGTACGATACGTCCGTTAACCTTAGCACCAACACAACGATTACCTACATCCGTATGAATACGGTAAGCAAAGTCGATGGGCACGGAACCGAGAGGTAAGTCGATAACGTCTCCACGAGGAGTAAAGATAAAAACTTCATCCGCAAAGATATCCATCTTGACGGTGTCGACAAATTCACGAGAATCTTTTAAGTCCCCATGCCATTCCAAGAGCTGACGCAGCCAGCTCATCTTAGTATCAAAGGCTCGGTCCGAACCAGTTGCTACCTTAGAACCGCCGGATTCTTTATAACGCCAATGAGCTGCGATACCATATTCACTAATACGATGCATCTCAAAGGTACGGATTTGAATTTCCAGGGGTTGACCTGCATTTGACATAACCGTCGTATGCAGGGATTGATACATATTAGTCTTCGGAACTGCAACGTAGTCTTTGAAACGACCTGGGATTGGCTTCCACATGCTATGCACAATACCGAGAGCTCCGTAGCAATCCGTAACGGTATCAACGAGAACTCGGATGGCAATTAAATCGTAAATTTCGTTCAGGGATTTGTTATCCCTTTTCATTTTTTTATGGATGCTGTAGAAATTTTTCGGACGACCTTGAATCTCACATTTAATGCCAGCTTTTTCTACGGCTGCCTTCAAGGTATCCATGGCTTCATTAACCATGGCCTCACGCTCGCTACGACGCACCTTAACTTGTTGTTGCAGGTCGTAGTAAACATCGGGTTCCATATAACGGAAGGCTAAATCCTCCAGTTCCCATTTAATGGCACTGATACCAAGTCTGTGTGCAAGAGGTGCAAATATTTCCAAGGTCTCACGGGAGATGGATTGTTGTTTATGCTGCGGCATGTATTTCATGGTACGCATGTTATGCAATCTATCCGCCAATTTGATTAATACTACGCGAATATCCTTAGCCATTGCGAGAAACATTTTGCGATAGCTTTCGATTTGACGATCTTCCTTGGAGATAAAATCTAATTTGCCTAATTTAGTTACACCATCAACAAGATTAGCCACGGTTACGCCAAACATATTCTTGATGTCTTCGTAAGTATAATCCGTATCTTCGACTACGTCATGCAAAAATGCAGCAGCCAAAGTCTCCTTATCCATGTTCAGTCCGGTTAAAATACTAGCTACGCCAATAGGATGAATAATATATGGCTCGCCAGATTTACGAACCTGATTTTTATGGGCTTCATTAGCTAGATTGTAGGCCTTCATGACGAACTCTAGCTCATCAATACCTAAATATTTCGCTTTCTCTTGAAACTCTTCAATTGTTTTGCAATCAGCTGTAGAGGGCATCTTCCCCACTCCTTATAATAAAACGCTTAATTGTGCAAGGCGAATTAAACGCTTCGAATTTTAAAAATTAACCACGCACTAAATCGTAATGACCAATGCGCATGTTTTCTTGATAAACCTTTTGCCTTTGACTTCTTACACTTTGAAGCTTCACATACAGACGACTCTCCTCGAGATTTCTTTTGGTGATCTCTCCTTTTTTGTAATCGTCCCCCGTGCTAATGATGAAGCCCAATTCTTCCATGATTTTTAAAGAATTTTCGCAGGTATAAGGCAAAGCCAGTAAATAATCCTTAGCTGTATTTCCCTTACCCAAGGCTACCATCACTTGACGATAGGCATTAGCCATCATCTCTCTGTCCGGGCATTCTATGTTTAATCTGTCTAAAAGAGACTCGCCCTCCGCCCTTTTATAGAGAACCATAATTACTCGTACTCCCCTAGCCTTGAGCTCTTTCACAAGCTGCTTCATGCTTAAGGAGGGCATATCATAAATCACTGCCGTTTTACAAGTCTTATCTATTTCAGAAAATTTTAAAACATCAACGTATTGCTCTAAGCCATCTTCGAGTAAAGCACCCTTTAATTCTCTGGCACTTAAGCTTGCGAAGCAGGAAATTTTACTTTCCGTACGAGCCACGGCCTTGAGCAAGTTATATTTTTTATCAACGGCTTCTCGCATATCACCAAGGGCGAGACCTTGACGAATATTATGTGCGTAAAGCTGGACGCTTGTTGTATCCTTCCAGACATTCAGCTTAGGACTGAAGGCAATATCCGTAATCGACGCATCAAAAAGATACGGGATTTGGTTAGCCCCGTTCCACATGACAGCCCGGTAAGAGTTGTCACCCTTATCCACGTCGAACTGCAAATGCGTTCTATCCTTACCCATGCTGCGAGGTCTTTTGAGCAAAGCATTTTGGAAAGCAAAGACCGGAGATAAATTGCTGCAACCACATGGCTCGAGCATGGACAGCTCTTGTAAATCCTTTTCCGTAATGCGACCTTGTTCCACGATGACATCCACCTCTTGATGAGGAATGTAATCATCAGGGTTTAAAACGCTCTTCACATGTTCTTTAAAACGACGAATGAACTCGGGAACATTGGCAAAAGGAAGTGTTAAGCCTGCTGCTTGGTGATGTCCACCAAATTGTGTTAAGAGATCACTTTCAGCTGCAATGGCTTCGTAAAGATTGAGAGCCGGAATACTTCTGCAGGAACCCTTCGCCATACCTTCTTCATTGACAGACATAATTATTGTCGGTAAATGGTAGCGGTCCACAAGACGACTTGCTACGATACCGATGACTCCTGGATGCCATTTAAGATGCTCCGGCAAATCGTGGTCCGTCAAAATAACTGCCGTATCGATATGCTTTTCTTTAGCAAGCATTGCTTCGGCTGAATCGGTAATCTTACGAGAGATTTCTTGACGCTCTGCGTTCTCGCGGTTGAGCTTATCGGCAATTTCTTCGGCTGTCACAGGATTTTTTGTCACCAACAATTCCACTGCGCTCTGGGCATGCTCGAGGCGACCAACTGCGTTTAAGCGAGGCGCTAGCATGAAGCCAATATTATCGGAATTAACATTGTCCGGGTTGCAGCCTGCTGCTTTCATTAATGCTTGCAGACCAATTAATTTTGTCGTCGCCATAGCCTTGAGACCGCGACGAACTATCTCCCTGTTCTCGCCTAAAAGAGGAACGATATCGGCCACAGTTCCAAGAGCCACAAGCTCCGTGTATTCGGTCCAGGTAGGTAACTGTCCTGGAGTTTTTTGTTCCAAGGCTTGGCACAGCTTAAAGGCAATGCCTACGCCTGATAAATCTTTAAAGGGATACGGACAATCCTTTTGCTTATGATTGACAATGGCATAAGCTTTGGGCAATTCATCAGGAACAGTATGATGGTCCGTAATAATGATGTCAAGGCCTTGAGGGGCATTGGCAACCTCTTTGATGCCGCTAATCCCACAGTCAACGGTTACGACTAAGCTTGTGCCATCTTCATAAATATTTTTTAAGGCGTCATCGTTTAAACCATAGCCCTCGCTTTCGCGCTTAGGAATATAAGTATTAACGTTGGCCCCGCGACTTTTTAAGTAAATGTATAAAAGGCTTGATGCAGTGATGCCATCCACATCATAGTCCCCGTAGACGGTAATTTTTTCTTCCTTGGCTAATGCCTCTTCAATGCGAGCTACGCATCTTTCCATATCCTTCAAAAGAAAAGGATCATGGAAGGGCTCACTTGCTCCGTACAAGAAATCCTTCATCTCGTCCGTATTGGAGAAACCTCTTTCTAGGAGAATGCCCGTAACTAAGGGGCTGATGCCTAGCTCATCTGCAAAGCAACTAGCCTTCTCTTTGTTGTATTCGTGGATAATCCACTTACGAGCTTTTGCTATCATTTTATTTGCCTACGTTTTCGTTATTTTTCTTAATGATTTCTTCGTTTCTATTTAAGCCAGCATTATCATGAGCAATCTGTGTGTGTTGAAGCATGGTGATGCGCTCGGTTAATTTTGCATTCTCCGCTTGCAAATTTTTTAATTCCTCCTGCATCTTACGGTCTTTCATGTAATGCTTTGCTTTCATGTAGAGCATGAAGCACATCGCCACAAGCATACCTAAGGCAAATGCACTTACGATTACTACTACGAGAGAAGCAGTGAATTCCCAGAAGATAAAATTGAGTTCGACTACCATTGCATTTTGCATCGCAAATAATGCAACCAAGATGCTGACGATAACAACGACCATCAATAATACCATAATCTCATCTCCTCGCTATATTAAGGAGGTCACTTTTGGACCCACCTCGCCTATTTTTTATAACGTATATAATTCTCCTTTAAATACAAAAAATCCTGCCTAAAGCAGGATTTTTTCGTGTTTTTTCTGAAATATTCAAAAATTTCTTGCCAAATTAATTAAAATATACGACGGTGTCCTCGGGCTTTGCCTTCTTTTTGAAGTCAAGAATTTCAATATGTACGTCTTCAATTTCACCGTTAGGATTTAAAACTACGGTTAAACGACCCGTTACATTGCCCCAAATTTTTTCGTTCTTACGAGCGTTCATGCGTTTGAAACAATCGCCGGAAGCAGTGAAGCCTAGGAACATCATATCATCAGCGCAGCAAGCCATACCCATGCGACCGAAAACAGTGCGCATTTCACGTCCAGCCATACCGCAGCAAATAAATCCATCGGTTTTAATCACCTTTTTGTTGTAAACCTCTGGTTGTTCTTGAATATCAGCCATCAAAGCACCATAATCATCAAAAGAAACCTCGATAGGAGTCTTGGTGATATCGTAAGGAAGCTCTGGCTTTTCTTGTACGAACCCAGGATCCTCGGATTCAAAATAAACGCGCGCATTTTTATTTAAGACACGAATATTTCTGCGAATATCTTGTTGACGTGTAGCCTTATTGCAGCGATTGAAAACAACGATATCGGAATAACGGAAGATTTGCAGGAAGCGGTCCTTCATGTTCTTCGTGTAAACCTCGTAGGTGGAAGCATCAACGAGACCAATGTTTTGGAATTCAAACCAATTGTTGGGCATGGGCTCAGCCATGAATTCACGCAGGTCCCACATACCGTTCCATTCAATCATAACGGTTGTCGGTTGATATTTTTCTTCCAGTTCACGGAAGAAACGATAATGCAACTGAGAAGCAGAATCGACAGTAATAATTTTTGAATGACTTTGCTCTAAAATTTCTTCTTCGTATTCTTCTTCACCCTCTTCGCAGCAAATAATTAAATTGCAAGCCTTGCTGCCGAAATCATTGCTGGACAAAAAATCCATGACAACAGAAGTTTTGCCAGACTCTAAAAGGCCCAAAAATATATAGACGGGTACCTCACGTTTTTCTTGTTCCATCAAGCTTTATCTCCTCATTAATCTTCGCAAGCAAAGAGCTCTGCAAGAGCTTCCTCGTCAAGCTTGCTACCAATTACGCAATAACGCCCAGTATAATCGGCACTGCCAAGTTCTACACTGCCTTCACCGGGTACGTAGTTAAAATGTAACCAGGTACCATTTTCACCTTTAACGATGCCTTTCGCACGCAGAACGATACCGTATTCATCCGCATGCACAAGCTCTTCCAGAATATGTTCGATTTGTGATTGGGTATATTCTTGAGTTGTTTCCTTGCCCCAGGATACGAAAACATCGTCCGCATGATGGTGATGATGATGTTCGTGGTCGTGGTCATGGCAAGAGCAATTGGGATCATCGCATTCATCTTCATGATGATGGTGATGATGCTCATGCTCATCCTCGTCATGATGGTGATGCTCGTGGTCATGGCAAGAGCAATTGGGATCATCGCATTCATCTTCATGATGATGGT
>JAUNIS010000036.1:0-649 GCA_030523325.1 Phascolarctobacterium sp. | reverse complement strand
GATGATGCTCGTGCTCATGCACCTCGTGAGCTAAATCGAGGAGTTCAGAATGATGCAAAGCTTCCATGATTTGGTCGCCATCAATCTCATCCCAGGGAGTCGTAACCACGGGTGCCTTAGGATTATGCTCGCGAATGATTGTCATGGTCTCTGCCAATTTTTTTTCTTTAACATCTTGAGTGCGGGAGAGAACGATACAATCCGCACAAGCGATTTGGTCGATGAAGAATTCACCAAAGTTTTTCGCATACATCTTGCATTTGCCTGCGTGAACTACAGCAATGCTGCCTTCGATTTGCACGTTTTCGTCGCAAACCTTTTCTACAGCTTTACGTACGTCGGATAATTTACCAACACCGGACGGTTCGATGATAATGCGGTCGGGATGATAAGTTTCCATTACCTTGCGCAAAGCAATTTCGAAATCACCAACCAACGAGCAGCAAATACAACCAGAATTCATTTCGCGAATCTCGATGCCTGCGTCCTTCATAAAGCCACCATCCACAGAAATCTCGCCGAATTCATTTTCGATGAGCACCATTTTGTCGTGATAAGCCTCGGAAATCAATTTTTTAATTAAAGTTGTCTTCCCAGCTCCGAGAAAACCGGAGAAAATGTTAATCTTCGTCATGAGAAATGTCCTCCT
>JAUNIS010000035.1 GCA_030523325.1 Phascolarctobacterium sp. | reverse complement strand
AATATCACTAAGTGTAGCATTTCTTATTCTAAAATTATCTACATTCATTTTAATTTTACCTTTTCGTAAAAAATTTAGATCTTTCTATGTGTATTACATAAAAAATATAATTCTACAGGTTCAAATATAATAAACTTGTAGAATTATATTTAAGAGTCATATATTTACATTACAAAACCCATGACAACATAGAGGACTATGGATACTACTGCGAAACAAATAGCGTAAGGCAGTTGAGTTTTTACATGATCCATAATGTTGCAGCCAGTCGTTGCACAAGACATGATGGTTGTATCTGAAATAGGAGAAGAATGGTCTCCGAAGATTGCTCCCCCAAACATTGCACCAGCTGTTAAAGGAATATTAACACCCATTTGCATTGCCATAGGAATAGCTATTAAACCCATAATGGCCATCGTTCCCATAGAAGTACCAGTTGCGAAGGAAAGAATCATAGCCATGACAAAAGTCAGAGCAGGCAATAAAGCCGGGCTCAGAAAACTCATAAACACGCCAGAAAGATAATGGCCTGTGTCTAATTGTTTTACTAATGGACCCATTGCAAATGCCAAAGTTAGAACTACTACAATGGATAACATTGTTCCCATGCCTTTGATGAATTCAGAAGTGAGTTTTTCAAGGGTGAAAACTTTTTCAACAAGGCACATCAGACAAATAGAACCAGCCGAGAACATGCAACCCCACAATAAAGCTTGCATCCCAGCACCTTTTGTAGGATTACCTTTACCAGTAATAAGTAATACTGCCAAGATGCCAACTATCATGACTAACATAGGCATAATCATATTCCACACGTTAGGATTAGCACTCTTTGCTACTTCTACATTAACATTACCACTATCGTCAGAAACAGACGCAGGATCATCCAATTGTCCTGTAGCATCAACACGTTCTTCTGCTTTCTTCATTGGTCCAAAATCTAAAGGTAAGAAACAAGTTAACAGTGCAAAGCCAACGGCAATAACGCAATAGAAATTCAAAGGAATAGATTTAAACAAAACTGATATCGCCTCATCTTTAGGTACGCCACCAGATGCTAAATAACCACTCATTGCTCCTAACCAACCACTTAAAGGAAGCAATACACATACCGGAGTAGAAGTAGAATGCACGAGGAAGGAAGCTTTTTCATGAGAAACCTTCATGCTATCATTCAAAGGACGTGCTACAGAACCTGTAACCATACAACTTAAAGAACCAGATGTAAATACAATGCAGCCCAATAACCAGGTAAAGAATTCTGAAGCCTTTTTTGATTTTATAATGCCACGCTTCTTAACCATAATATCGATAAACGCATCGATACCACCAGAACGTTCAATTAAATATAAAACTGCGCCAATTAGAAAAATAGATAATAAAACAATAGTATTAGAGTTTGATGCAAATACTTTGACAATACTATAAAAAGTACCATTCAAACCTGCAAACAAGGCCCCGCCCGCTAAAATCATATTAGCTAAAAAGATACCAACTAACAAAGCAACAAATACATTTTTGGTTATTAAAGCCAAAATAATCGTTACCAATGGCGGAACTACAGATAAAAAACCATACTGCATAATATAATGCCTCCTTTATTTACGTATAGCACAACCTAGATGCGCATTTACCACTTTACAATCCTTAGCTGCAATTTGACCACCGATTAAAACGTAATCGATTCCTTCTCCCGGTAAGGTCGGATTTGCAAAAGTTGCATTATCTTTAATTTTTTCTGGATTAAAGATAACGATATCGGCGTCAGCACCTACTTTTAATGTGCCTTTATTGGTTAAGCCTAACTTTTCTGCTGGCATAGCTGTACACATACGTATCGCTTCATCCAATGATAATTTGCCTTTACGTACAAATTCGCTAAACAGACGTGTGAAAGAACCTGCTGCACGTGGATGACCTTGACCATTATTCATGATGCCGTCACTTGAGAGCATGACATTAAGAGTATGTAATGCCAAATCAACATCCTCTTCTTTCATTACATAACAAACTGTAAGATGTTCAGGATGTTCGCGACGTTCTTCTTCGAAAATTTCTTTTGTACAACGTTGACCTTTATATTTACCCTCGCAAATTTCTATTACATCGTAATCACAATGATAACGCTCCAACCATCCGTCATCGTATGTTGTAGCACCAATTAAAGTTGAAAAAGCATAGTAAGGATAACAATCGCAAGATACATCAACACCATTAAGCTTATACTCAGCAACCAAACTAAGAAATTCTTTCATCTGACCGAAGCCAGCCATTGAACCGATGTGAGAATACTGAGCAGGTATAGCTAATTTTTTAGCGATATCTAAAAATTCTTTGGTAGCGTCAAAAATTCCTGCAGCGTCATCACGGACATGGGCCGCTATTAATTTATGACCGGGAACACATGGTAAAGCTGTACGCAACATCTCCCATTCCGTAAGTCCGGGTACGTAACGCATCCCGTAAGAAACACCTAAGCAACCAGCAGCAAGAGATTGTTCAACCTTTTGCACCATATGTTCCAACTGAACATCATTGACCGGACCATACTTGTCTTCAATGCCACATGCTTCACGAACATAACCATGTCCGACAAGTAATGCTACGTTGACTGGCGCACCATCTCTGTCAACGATATCTAAATAATCAGCAGGATCGTAACGATTCATACCACATTGACCGCCTAAAACTGTTGTCACACCCATACGCAAAGAACATCTAAAAATAGATTTTTCATCATCATCCATGATTTTACCATCTTCTCCTACATATTCTTCGTGCATATGTATATCGATAAATCCTGGACAAACTATCTTACCGGATGCATCAATTACTAAATCTGCTTGTGGCTCTGCTGTTGTAACCAGCTTAACCTTTCCTTTATCAATAAGCAAGTTAAGTTTTGCCTGAATAAGGTTACTGGGATCGATAAGCAAGCCATTTTTTATCAAAGTAGACACTTCTCTAACACCCTCTTTTGAAAAACTCTGATGTATTCTGTTATAAATATTTATATTGTTCATTAGAAGATATAAATATTTATTTCAAGAATATTATAAGCCTATCGCAGTTTTACCGCAACAAATTTCTATCATCACATATCTTCTATTATTTTATATTGTAAACGATAAACAAAAAAACTCAGCACGCTTGCTGAGTTTAGTTTGTAATTAATTAAAATTAATGGTGCCGCGGACCGGAATCGAACCGGTACGGGTATCTCTACCCGCGGGATTTTAAGTCCCGTGCGTCTGCCAGTTCCGCCACCGCGGCAGACAAAAATTGGAGGCGACATCCAGAATCGAACTGGAGATAAAGGTTTTGCAGACCTCTGCCTTACCGCTTGGCTATGTCGCCTTAAAATGGAGCGGAAAACGAGATTCGAACTCGCGACCCCCTCCTTGGCAAGGAGGTGCTCTACCACTGAGCTATTTCCGCAAATGGTGCCTCAGAACAGAATCGAACTGTTGACACAAGGATTTTCAGTCCTTTGCTCTACCAACTGAGCTACCGAGGCATATTGGCGACCCGGATGGGACTCGAACCCACGACCTCCGCCGTGACAGGGCGGCATTCTAACCAACTGAACCACCGGGCCAAAACTAATTCGGAATTCGTAATGCGAAATTCGGAATTAATTTGGATCTTAAGTTTTTGACCTGATTCGTACAGAGAAGGATGATGTTCGCCGAACTCACGAGACCGTCGTAAGTGAGCGCTCATTCTAACCAGCTGAACCACCGGGCCAAAACTAATTCGGAATTCATAATGCGGAATTCGGAATTAATGCTAACGTCGACACATAACGCGTCAACGTAGGATATTATACAATATATAGTATTACTTGTCAATACTTTAAGCGAAATTTATAAAAAAATTTGGATTAGATTCGCAAAAGAGTTTTAGCGTAAAAAATTTTTCTTCAATTCTTTAAGTTAAACTCGTAATCTTTTTTCAAAACTCTAAATAGAATATACAAACCCTGAGATTGCTGCAAACAAAGTGCAGAAAAATTAGTTCAAACGAATAGCAGTAACCATTTGGCTTTAACAAGACTTTAGAATTTGAAGGTTTATTTACTTAGTTCCTCTAGTGTTGGCAAAAGTTTTTCTTTGAGAAGATTGGTGAGATGGTCAAGTTTTTTTCTGTCGTCGACTTTAGAGTTAATGTCGAAGGCCGGTGTAGTAAGAGGAAGGTTTTCTTTAACTAGGTCGGCATAAATCTCGTTGCGGAAATAATTATAGGAAAGATAAAACTCGTTACCATGAGTAAAGTCAACGTAGTCGAGGAAAATACAAGCGCCGTTAATATAATTAAGAGGATTGTCAGGAGTTGCGTAAAGCTCAAAGTCACCTATTTTTTGGGGCAATGTCTTCCAATAATCCCAACTCTCAAAATGAAGATCACTTGCCTCCCAATCCATTTTGTGTGGCTCACTTCTATCAATATCCTTCAGAATGTCTTGTAAATGTTCGAGAACCATAGAAGTAAATTTCGCTCTGTCGCGACTGTAATATTTTTCCTCGCGAAAGGTATGCAAGCCTACTGTTTTTACCGGAACAAAGTCAAAGGTTTCGTCCGTGTAAGTAATATCAAGTCTAGTGTGCTGCTCTTCGTTTACGTAGGAACAAATATTTAAAATTTTCCCTACGATACCAATGCCTTCATTATATATGAAAGAACCCACTTGCTTGGGCAGCTTGTCAAAAAGTTCCCAACCCTCGAGTTCATCGGCAATTTCTTGTGCTTTCTTTTGTGCAAGTCCCATGTTATACCTCAAAAAATGTAGTGTGCTCCGGGCACACTACATTCTAACATATTTTCTTAAGTCAAGGCAATACGGCGGACTTATTCGTCCTCGCCACTTTGCAAATCGTCAAACATTGACCTTACAGAAGGTGCATTCTTCGTCAAGCGCTTAATAGTTAAATCTTCTGCTTTATTATTGGCAAGGCGCAGATTATTTTCCGAGTTAAGCAGGTTTTGTTTAATCTTCTGCAAATGATCGATGGATTTATCAATCTCACTAATAGCATCCTGGAATCTTTCGCTTGCTAGACGATAATTTCTCGCGAAACCTTCCTTGAAGGTATTAATATTAGATTCGAAATTAGTAATATCAATCTGTTGATTGCGAATCTCTGCTAGTTCTCTACGATATTCAAGACTCTTGAAGGCTGCATTACGCAAAAGGGTGATGAGCGGAATCATAAATTGAGGTCTGATGACGTACATCTTATCAAATTTATAAGAAACATCGACGATACCATTGTTATAGTAATCGTTATCAGCTTCTAACATAGAAACTAAGACTGCATATTCACAATTTTTTGTCTTGCGGTCTTTGTCAAGTTTCGCAAAGAAATCCTCATTCTTATGTTTTGTTGCAGTCTCATCGAGTTCATTCTTCATCTCGAACATGATGGAAATAAATTCAATGCCATCTTCTGATGCCTCACGGAAAATAAAATCTCCCTTACTGCCGCTACTTGCATCGTTGTCCTTTTCAAAATACGCCTTGGGAAAAGCACCCATGCGAATGGTATTGAATTGGTTAAAGCAATATTGCTCCAGACTTTCACCTACCATTTTAGTTGATTGACGAGCCTTAAAGTCTTTATAGTAGGCAACTTGGTTTTCCAATTCCTCAATTTTGGCTGCATGAGATTGCTCCATATCCTTCTTCTCGTGCTCAAAGTTGGATTGCAAAAGCAAAATATTCTTGTCTTTTTCAGAAATCTCGTCTAATTTACTTTGCACCGCAACCATAACAGCATTTTCTTTTTCCATGGCAGCAGATTCCTGTAAGGATTGCAATTGATTTTGCAGGTCATCAATTTGTTTTTGCATGGCAAAAACAAGAGCATCCTTATTTTTTTCCAAGGCTGACTTTTCTGCGTTTTTTTTCAGTTCCATGTCTTTAACAGCAGCTTCTACCTTAAGACTGGCACTATCCTTAATGGATTGTAACTCATTTTTCAGTTGGTCGATAACACGGTCCTTAGCAACTAGATTCAGATTAACTTGGTTTTCTTTTGCATTGTACTGTTCCATCTGTTTGGCTAAGGCTTCGCTGACAGCTAAATTTTGCATTGTCTCCATATTAGCCAGCTGAGCACGCAATTGAGTAATCATTTGTCTAGCGGTTCCTAAGGTGCGTTCGTTTTCAGTTGCTAGCTCCTGACTTTTTTTCTCATGTTCAAGCCTAGCCTTTTCAAGATTGGCAGCAGCCATATTTTTTATCTCTAACTCTCTACGAGCAATTTCTTTTTGAAATTCCTTGTCTCTTACTTGTTGGAGGATTTGCGCATAACCATTTTCATCAACCTGGAAAACTTCACCGCATCTAGGACATTTTATTTCTTGCATTTAGTTGACCCCTTTCACTAAAAAGTTCTTATTTGTATTAGTCTAACATAATTAAGTGGAAATTATTTCCCCAGCATCGGGAAAATTGAAAAAATTTTGCCACAGCAATGCATTCTTTTTCTTTATTATATCATCAAAATTATTTTTTTACACAAGAGCTCTTTAGTGTTAAAATAAGAGAAGAACATTTTTGATGGAGCGTACGAACATGAAACCTATCAGCAATTATTGGCAAGGCGACCTTTGGTCCAAACAAAAAAAGAAAACCTTCATACTCTGGATAACGAGCCTGCTCGTTATCATCGCTTGTGCAATTATGTGTGCATTAACCGACGATCTCTATGGAAAACTGGGTTTAATTGCCCTCATTCTTGTAGCCGGCTACGTTTTATACGGAGCTCGCGGATACTATGAAGATTATCGTCGTTTAGAGGCAGCTCTCAATTACTTGGAAGAATCTCCCAAGCAAAGCATTACCCAATTAGCCGAGAAGGTGCATTGCGGACGCAGAGAAATGCTAGCTGCCATTGATACAGCTATTAGATGTGGGGCCTTCAAAGATTTAGAGCTCGATGAAGCAGGCGACCATATCATTGAGAAAAAGTAAAATAAATCCGTTGAACCTTTTGGTCCAGCGGATTTTTTATTTAATGAATTTTATGATGGATCGTCAAAACCAATAAGCCAGGTTGCAACGAAGCCACCTAGATAGGCAGTCAAAACGCCTAAGAGATAAATCTAAGAGAAGAACATTTTTGATGGAGCGTACGAACATGAAACCTATCAGCAATTATTGGCAAGGCGACCTTTGGTCCAAACAAAAAAAGAAAACCTTCATACTCTGGATAACGAGCCTGCTCGTTATCATCGCTTGTGCAATTATGTGTGCATTAACCGACGATCTCTATGGAAAACTGGGTTTAATTGCCCTCATTCTTGTAGCCGGCTACGTTTTATACGGAGCTCGCGGATACTATGAAGATTATCGTCGTTTAGAGGCAGCTCTCAATTACTTGGAAGAATCTCCCAAGCAAAGCATTACCCAATTAGCCGAGAAGGTGCATTGCGGACGCAGAGAAATGCTAGCTGCCATTGATACAGCTATTAGATGTGGGGCCTTCAAAGATTTAGAGCTCGATGAAGCAGGCGACCATATCATTGAGAAAAAGTAAAATAAATCCGTTGAACCTTTTGGTCCAGCGGATTTTTTATTTAATGAATTTTATGATGGATCGTCAAAACCAATAAGCCAGGTTGCAACGAAGCCACCTAGATAGGCAGTCAAAACGCCTAAGAGATAAATCATAGGTTTATCGGTGCAAGCGGCTAAAGGTAAACCGCTAAGGCCCATAACAGTCGCGCCTGTAACAAAGGCTGCTTGCACAGCTCCTCCGCACGCACCGCCGACACATGCTCCAAGAAAAGGTTTGCCAAGGGGCAAGGTCACGCCATAAATCAAAGGCTCACCCACACCCATAATACCTACGGGCAGCGCCGATGCAATAGTCTTCTTTAAATCCTGATTTTTCGTTATAAAATAGACAGCACAGGATGCACCTACTTGTCCAGCTCCTGCCATAGCAAGAATAGGCAGCAAAATATTTACTCCATAGCTTGCAAGCAATTGGGCGTGAATAGGTGTAAGTCCTTGATGAATACCGACCATAATCAAGGGCAAAAAGGTTCCTCCTAAAACAAAACCAATTAAGGCTCCTCCTCCATTAATCGCTCCTGTAGCAAATTTACCAATATTTTCTGCTAAAAAACCACCTAGAGGTTGGCAAATTATCAGTGCGATAAATGTAGATACGGTAATTGTTACAAGCGGAGTAAGAAAGAGGTCCAGGATATCTGGAACAATTTTGTGCAAAAGATTCTCCAAGTATGCTGCAAAGCCTGCGATTAAAATTACAGCGATTATACCTCCACGCCCAGGAGTAAAACTCATTCCGAATAATTCTATATTACTGAGAGCAGGCTGAGTCAAAATTGCAGCTAAGACACCACCGATTATGGGCGTACCTCTAAATTCTTTGGCTGCATTGACACCTACAAAAAGATTCAACCCGTAAAAAATCGCACTACCTGCCAGCATTAAAATTTTAATGATGGATAAATCTGTTAGGCTCGGATCTAGCTTTACTACTATGTTAATAAAGCCCGTAATTAAACCGCAGCCAATGAAGGCGGGGATAAGCGGCATAAAAATATTAGCAATTTTTTTCAAGAAAAGCTTTGCAGGTGTTGCATTCTTTGTTTTTATTGCCTGATGTAAATCTTTGCCATCACCTATTTGAGCAGACCTTGCTAAATCTTTTATCGATTTATTTTCAAACTCCGACTTCCTCTGAGACTTATTTTCTTGTGAAGCTTTCGCCTCGCACTCAACTTTTGCACTCAGGTCTACAGTTTTGTTCTGAGTTTTTTCAGTTAGTTCTGCAGAATTACTCTGAACTTGCTTAGTGGATGCCGTAGCTTGCAAAAAAGTATTTTTAGTTGGCTCTTCGTCATTGCTTACAACTTTTTTGGTTGAATCCGCAGGATTAGGCGAAAATTTCTCAGTTAGAGCCTTCTTTAGAAGGGAAACATGACCACCTGATTCTTCATTTTGTGCGGAAGCTTTTGTTTCTTTTGCAACTGATGCGGACTGAATCGTGCAAGAATTGGCATCAACATTTTCACACGTAGAGCCATCATCCTGTTCCATAAGATTGGCGATTAATTTTTTAACAGCGGTCGCTTTACCTGGTCCAAGAATGATTTGCAATTCTTCGCCGGAATGATTGACACCCATTACGCCCTTAATCGCTTTCAAAGCTTCATCAGATGGTTCTTTATGAAGTTGTACGCGTACGCGAGTCATGCAATTGGTTAAATCCTTGATATTACTCCTAGGACCAATTAGCTCGTAGATGAGCCTGGCAAGCTCTTCTTTATTCATTATGTGATTCTCCAAACTATCTTGTCGTAAATTATTTGATGTGAAGTTTTTCTAAGGCAGTACGTAAATTACCTTTCGCTTCGCTTAGCTGAGCTTCGGCCGTAAGCTCGTCAACTCCTGCCAAAATCATAAAAATTGCTTTCTTCGCATTGCCCTTGGACTCTTTTAACACAGTGCTAGCTTCCGTTTCACTTACTCCTGTGACTGTCATAACAATGCGTTTAGCTCTCTCCTCGAGTTTTTTGTTCGATGCTTTCACATCTACCATGAGATTGCCATAAACCTTGCCAAGCTTAATCATACTACAAGAAGAAAGCATATTTAAAATTAATTTTTGAGCTGTTCCCGCTTTTAAACGCGTGGAACCGGTAATAATTTCTGGACCTACAAGTGCGAGCAAAAGAATGTCGGAAAATTTATCTAAAGCAGGATTTGCGCTGCAGGAGATGCCTATGGTCGGAGCATGAAGTGCTTGTGCATATTTTAAAGCACCAAGCACATAAGGTGTACGTCCGGAGGCAGCGATACCTACAACAACATCCTTCGCGTTAAGATGCTTAGCTTCTAAATCGTTGGCACCAGCTTCTTCACTATCCTCAGCTCCTTCCTGAGCTTGAAAGATAGCAGGTGTCCCGCCAGCAATAAGCCCTTGCACCATCTCAGGGTCCACGCTAAAGGTAGGACGACATTCAACAGCATCTAAAATTCCTAAGCGACCGCTCGTACCTGCACCCACGTAGAATAGTCTTCCTCCCTGGGCTAATTTTTCAGTAATAATGTCTATGGCCCTAGCAATCTCGGGTAAAATTTTTGCAATTGCCTGGGGCACGGACCTGTCTTCTTCGTTGATTATTTGTACAAGCTCCAGAGTGGATAGTTTGTCAATATTTACAGTTTTAGGATTTCTTTGCTCCGTGGATATATTCTCAAGGATGTTCATTTTATACTTCTCTCGTTTATATTTTGTTAAAATTATTTTTTCACGAAAACCATTCTAATTTTAACATATCAGGAAATAGGTGTAAACATTTCCATGATTTGTCTATGCTTCACGAAATCGTCCTATTCTTAAAATTTTTGAAAGAAAAATTATCATAAAAATTATACCGACTACAAAAGAATGCTTTCCAGAAATTCTTTGGCTAGTCGGTATTTATTAGATAAAATTTAAGTTGTTAGCTAATTGCGTCCTTCATGCTTTTAACGTAGTCGTAAACTACGGGAGCAGCATCGAGACCATACTCAGCTACACGATTAACAATGGCGCTGCCCACGATTACACCATCAGCTTGCAGTGCCATTTTTTTTGCTTGCTCAGGGGTAGAGATTCCAAAACCTATGGCACAAGGAATCTCAGGATTTGCTTCGCGTACTAATTTAACCATAGCCCCGATATCCGTAGTAATATTAGTGCGCATACCCGTTACACCGAGAGAAGATACACAATAGACGAAGCCTTCTGCACTAGCTGCAATTTTCGCAATACGGTCCGCAGATGTCGGAGCAATTAAACTTACAAAATCCAAACCATATTCTCGGCAGGTTGGAGCAAATTCTTCCTTTTCTTCAAAAGGCACGTCAGGTAAAATCATCCCATTGATACCAACCTCGGCGCATCTCTTGCAAAAACGATCTATTCCGTAGGAAAAAACAACATTGGCATAGGTCATAAATAACATAGGGACGGTCACGTATTTTCTTAAATCCTCAACCATCTCGAAAATTTTATCTGTGGTCACGCCACCAGCAAGAGCACGTACGTTAGCACCTTGAATCACAGGACCTTCAGCAGTGGGATCCGAGAAGGGTATGCCTAATTCGATTAAATCCGCACCACCTCGCACTGCTGCACGTACGACTTGTTTGGTATTCTCAAGAGTTGGGTCACCACAAGTAATAAAAGCAACGAAAGCCTTCCTGTTTTTAAATGCGTCAACTAATTTAGTCATAAATATTTTCTCCTCTATAACGAGCAATTGCTGCACAATCCTTATCACCACGACCTGAAATATTAACGACGATTATTTGGTCCTTCTTCATGGTGGGAGCAAGTTTTATCGCATAGCTAAGAGCATGAGCCGACTCTATGGCTGGAATGATTCCTTCCATACGAGATAAATATTCGAAAGCCTCAACAGCTTCTTCGTCTGTCACGGGAACGTATTCAGCACGTCCGATATCGTGCAGGTAAGCATGCTCCGGTCCGATACCAGGATAATCCAAGCCAGCGCTAATAGAATATACGGGAGCAATTTGTCCGTATTTATCTTGACAAAAGTAAGATTTCATACCATGGAAAATACCAAGCTTACCAGTATTAATGGTAGCAGCGGTCTCAAAGGTATCAATGCCTCGACCAGCAGCCTCACAACCAATTAGTCGTACGTTTTTGTCTTCGATAAAATTATAAAAAGCCCCAATAGCATTGGAACCACCTCCCACACAGGCAATGACTGCATCGGGAAGTCTTCCTTCTTTAGCAAGGATTTGTTCTTTTATTTCTTTAGAAATCACGGCTTGAAAATCACGCACGATTGTCGGAAAGGGATGAGGACCCATACAAGAACCTAAGCAATAATGTGTATCTTCAATGCGGTTAGTCCATTCACGCATGGCCTCGGAGACAGCATCTTTAAGTGTAGCCGTACCAGTCGTGACAGGAACGACCTTGGCCCCCATAAGTCGCATACGATAAACATTCAAGGCTTGCCTTTCTGTATCCTCCTTGCCCATGAATACTACGCATTCCATACCCATAAGTGCTGCGGCAGTAGCTGTAGCAACACCATGTTGGCCTGCACCTGTTTCGGCAATCAAACGAGTTTTGCCCATTTTTTTCGCTAAGAGAGCTTGCCCCAGTACATTATTAATCTTATGGGCGCCTGTATGATTTAAATCTTCACGTTTTAAATAAATTTTCGCCCCGCCAAGATCCGCAGTCATTTTAGCCGCGTAATATAATCGAGAAGGACGTCCTGCGTAATCATTAAATAAATCCTGCAGTTCTTTTTGAAAACTCGGATCATTTTTATAAAAATTATATGCCTTCTCTAATTCTATGACGGCATTCATTAAGGTCTCGGGGATGTATTGCCCGCCATGTTTACCAAAACGACCGATTTTTTCTTCCATGTCCACTACCTGCACTTTCTAACTATATCAATAAATTTTTGAATTTTAACCAGGTCTTTACTGCCGTCAGTTTCCACTCCTCCGGATACGTCAAGGAGAATAGCCTCGGTCTGCAGAGCATCATCTAGATTTTCTTCCCTGAGACCACCTGCGAGTGCAAATTTCCTCGAGAGCTTATTTAAGAGTGACCAATCGAAAACCTGCCCACTTCCTTTACCTGCGTCAAGCAAAATTAAATCGGCTTTACTATTGAGAGCTTTTTGTAAATCTTCAGTCTTACGCACGACGATAGCCTGCCAAATTTCTTTACCAGTTTCCTCTCTAAGCTTTTCTATGTATGAGTTGTCTTCATCTCCGTGCAACTGGGCAATGTCGATAAGTTTGTTGTTCAAAAGTTCGGCGACAAAATCTCTCGGTTGGTTCACAAAAACTCCGACCTTTTTGATATCAGGGATTATTTTTGCAGTTAAACCTTGAAGCTCCTCTAAAGTTATACTACGGTGGCTTTTCGGATAATTAATGATGAAGCCAACATAATCAGGCTTTGCTTGATTAACATATTCGATATCTAATTTTCTCCTAAGCCCACATATCTTGACCTTTTTCATCTTCTATCCTCGCAATTCTTGTAGCATGGCTTTTTTATCTTTAGCTCTCATCAAGGTTTCACCAATGAGTACAGCGTCTACGCCATCATTTTTTAATTCAGCAACGTCCTCAGCAGTTTTGATACCACTTTCGGCTACATAGATAGCTTTTGTGCCTACAATTTCTCTGAGCCTCTTACTATTATTTATATCGACACTAAAATCTTTAAGATTACGATTGTTAACACCAATAATCTGTGCACCTGCACTCAAGGCCTGGACAATTTCCTTTTCGTCATGAGTTTCTACAAGAGCAGCAAGTCCAAGTTCATCACACAACTCAAGGTAATTATACAAGCTTTTAGTATCCATAAGGCTCGTAATTAAAAGGACTGCATTAGCACCTAAAAGTCTCGCTTGATAAATCTGATAAGGATCGACAGTAAAATCCTTGCGAAGCATAGGAGTAATAACTAAACTTCTCACAGCTTTAAAAATTTCATCGCTACCGAGAAACCATTTAGGTTCCGTTAAACAAGAAATCGCCTCTGCACCTGCAGCTTCGTATTCCTGAGCAATAACTCTATAGGGAAAATTTTCTGCGATAATTCCCTTGGAGGGACTTGCTTTTTTTATTTCACAGATAAAAGAAATGCCTGGTTTTTTTAAGGCTTCGACAAATTTATTCCCAGCTCCTTGACCTTGTATCATTTCTTTCATTACTTCTAGAGGCAAAATTTTTTTATCGTTTGCTACTCTAACTTTTGCATGAGCAGCAATGGTATCTAAAATAGTCATTTTTTCTTACTTATTAGTCGCGATGATGAATTCGTTCATTTTAGCAGTTGCTGCACCACTGTCAATAATTTCTGCTGCAAGCTTCACGCCTTCTTCCATGGTATCGGCTTTACCAGCAAGATAGAGGCCAACACCAGCGTTCATGAGTACGACATTGCGTCTCGGTCCCTGCTCCCCTGCAAGAATTGCTTTTGTAATCTCCGCGTTTTCCTTGGGAGTGCCGCCAACGAGTTCTTCTTTATCGCAACGACTAAAGCCAAAGGTTTCGGGACAAATTTCAAAGCTACGATAGAAACCATCTTTAAATTCACAACAGAAAGTACCAGAGCTCATGGAAATTTCATCAAGCTTATCCTCACCATAAACTACCATGCCACGTTTAACACCAAGGCTTGTTAATACTTTTGCCAGTGGTTCAACAAGAGCAGAATCATATACTCCTAAAAGCTGGCAGGTAGGGCTCGCCGGATTAGTTAAAGGTCCAAGAATATTGAAAACTGTTCTAAAGCCCAACTCTTTACGAATAGGACCAACATATTTCATGGAAATATGATATTTTTGTGCGAAGAAAAAACACATGCCAACTTCTTTTAACAATTCTACACATTTCTCTGGAGATTGGTCTAAATTAACCCCTAAAGCCTCTAAGCAATCTGCAGTGCCGGAGAGAGAAGAAGCCGCTCTATTACCATGTTTTGCGACCTTTACGCCTGCAGCCGCAAGGACAAAGGCAGCAGTAGTAGAAATATTAAAGCTATGCGCATTGTCACCGCCCGTGCCGACGATTTCAAATACATCCATATCGTGTTCAACCTTAAGAGCATGTGCACGCATGGCTGCAGCACAGCCAGAAATTTCGTCGATGGTTTCTGCTTTCGTGCTTTTGGTAGAAAGAGCTGCTAGGAAAGCTGCGTTTTGAGTAGGAGTGGTCTTGCCATCCATAATTTCATTCATTACTTCGTATGCTTCTGCATAAGTTAAGTCTTGCTTTGTGACGATTTTGACGATTGCTTCTTTGATCATGATTGTTACTTCCTTTCTTTGTTAAAAGGAGTCTAGTCTCGGCTCCTTGTGTTTGTCGAGGCAATAAAAAAATCCTCGACAGCAAAAATCTGTCAAGGACGAATATAATCCGCGGTGCCACCTTGATTTGTGATTCGACTCACACACTTAGCAGGGTACCAACATACCCTCGGCAACTGACGTATGCCCCACGTCATAGAATACTCTCGGGAAAATCTCGATTTGACTATGCCCTCTGCGGTCCATTTGATGATTTGTTTCCTATCCGGCTCCCAGCTCCCCGAACTCTCTGTGCGGTCATGACCATCCTTATCTCCGCTTCAACGGTTTAATATGAACTTGCAAATAAATTACTCCTTTGTCAAAACAAAGTCAACAGTTTTTCTAAAAAAATTTTAGAAGTCGCGAAATTTTCTTGTAAATTGTAAAGTATTTTACAATTTGCAGAACTTCAAAAGTAAAAACCCCTGCCCGATTTCTCGTGCAGGGGTTAGTGTTTTAAGTAAAATTAACCTTTACGTGCGTTGAAGCAGTCACGGCAGTAAACCGGACGATCGTTAGAAGGACGGAAAGGAACCTGAGTTTCTTTACCACATTCAGCGCATACAGCGGGGAACATTTCACGTTGCGGACGTTCAGGTTGTTGTACGCCCATGCGTTGTTTACGAGCTTGACGGCAAGCAGGGCAACGGCGAGGTTCGTTAGAGAAACCTTTTGCAGCATAGAATTCTTGTTCGGATGCGGAGAATACAAATTCGTTATTGCATTCAACACAGGTTAAAGTTTTGTCTTCGTACATGTTTTACACACTCCTAATCTTATTATGTGCCTGAGGGACGCTCATTTAGAGTTACTAGACTCTTGCTAGGATTAGGAAGAGGTATAGGAACTAGAAACAGAGATCACTGAGATACATCAATGCTATTATATTGTACACCATTTAAATTGTCAACTACACAATATACAATAATTTTAAGATAAAGACATTTTTATACTTCTTTTCTGATATTACCAGAGCCTTTGCGGATTAAATCGCCTAAAAAATGAAATTCGTTGACCGATTCTACGATATAATTACCATCCCAATCGCTAATGGTTGTGACAGAAACATTGTTGATAGAAATCTTCCACATATTATTAATAGGAATATCTAAAAGCATGCACAGCTGCAGACGGATATTTCCTCCGTGAGACACAAGTGCGATATCCTTGCCATGCTTATATTCTTCTGCGAGAAATGCATAGGTGCGTTTAACTCTATCCATAGCCTGGACGAAGCTTTCGCCGTTGGGAGGAGTCCAATTACCTGGGCAGGTTAAAAATTTATCAAATTCTTCTGGCTCTTGATCGTAAATTTCGGAAAACAGCTTGCCTTCCCAATCGCCAAAATTAATTTCAGCTAGGTCGTCTAATATTTTGTAAGGCATATTTTTAGCCATGGCGAGCTGAGCAGCAGTTGTAAACGCACGTAAGAGCGGGCTTGCGTAAATGACGTCGATATGCTTGTCCTTCATAAACTCACTCATCTTGATTGCCTGCTGAATACCTGTGGCACTAAGCTGCACGTTCATTTGTCCCTGGAAACGCTTACCATTATTAAAAGCTGTTTCACCATGACGAATTAAATAAATCTTACCCATTGTTCTTTCCCTTCTTAGCTGCTTCAGCCATAGAAAATTCTTTCATCTCTACATGGACTCCTGCCTCTTGGAAGGTTTCCATTTCCTTATAAGACTTGAGACCTGCGTCAAATACAGTAAAAGCAAGACATGCTCCCGAACCAATGCCTTGGGGGATGGAAAGTCTAAGCGGTGAAGCAATTGCTAAATCTTTAAGTCCTGCTTCGTTGCCCTCTTCGGTGGTTACTTCACTACCAAAAATATAATTCATGACATCGGGACAAATCTCTTTAGCCTTGCGAGTAGCTGCTAAAGCCGTATCTCCATCAATCATAATCCCCACCTTCATAGAGGCTGCAGCTAAAATGCCTCCTGCCATAGCGAGGATAAGAAATTTATCATTCTTGTCAGAAAAGCTTGCCATACCAATGAGACCAAGGTCGTACTCTTGAATATATTCTTGCACAAGACTTACACCTTCGTCAAGAGCATCCCATTCATTGTCTGCAGTAAGTACGAGACCAAAAGCTTTAGCATTAGCAAAGTCTGCCAAAATATTTAAGGGATCCTTGCCTTCAATAAGAGCAAAAATTTTTTCAGCATCTTTTAAATTAGCAAAGCTAAGCAATGCTTTATTAGGATAATTTATTTCATTTTTATCATATTTACCGCTAATCCCAGCATAGCGAGCTGTCATTGTCTCAAGCTGAGCAAGAGAACCAACCGGTTTAATGAGAGCATCGAAGCGAGCTTGCGCCATTTTTTGTGCGATAGCGTCTAGCGGGGTAATTTTTTGAATAATTTCTTCAATATGCATAATAAATTCCTTTTACAGTAAATACACGGCAGCCATTAAATAAATGACAAAACCACATTCAGTTAAAAATCCGTAGGTGTCCCCGGTTAAACCACCCAATTGCTTAACTAAAAAGCGAGCAATAAATTGGGTCAGTATGAAGGTCACAAGCGCGCAGTAAAAATATTTTAAACCAAGTGCAAGAAGCAAACCGATACAAATTACAAGGGCAACGTAGGTGTACCAAGGTTTTGCATAAGCCTTGAACATATGACCAATACCTGTCTTACGAGGATATGGATAATTAACAATATAAGTAACCATGTAGGTCCGCGTACAAACGAACAAGCCTACAAGGGCGTAGGTTAATTGCATAGGCGCAATGCTTGTATAAGCAGCAACCTTTAAGAGTACAAGACACACAAGTGCAATAACTGCGTTAGAGCCCACGTGGGAATCCTTCATGATTTCCAGACAACGTTCCCTATCTCGAGCCGAGAAAACACCGTCGGAGGTATCCATGTAACCATCGTACATTAACGCGCCAATAATTACGAGCTCAGCTAAGATAAGCATAACTGCTCGCATAAGGTTAGGCGTGTGAAAATAGACTAGGCCGTAATTAACTGCACCCATAAAGACGCCCATAACTAAACCAACCAAGGGGAAATATGGAACGCTACGAGAAAAATCGTCGTCGTGCCAGTCTGTTCGACTAGAAAAACGAATCCTCGTTAAAAATTCTAAACAAGTAATGAAGTCGCGCATCTTTTATCACCCAATAAGTTTTTTATAAACCTTTAAGGCGCCAGCGAGTACGGGAATGGCAACGGATGCACCGGTGCCCTCGCCTAATCGCATGCCTGCATCGATGATGGGATACAATCTTAAGAGCTCTAGCATTTTACGATGAGACAAATCGCTTGACAAGTGAGAGCAAAGCATGTATTCCCTGCACTTAGGATTAATTCCGTAAGCAAGTATTGCTCCAGCTGTCGCATTGACACCGTCAATCATTACGGGCACGCCTCGGGCAGCTGCTCCAAGAACAACGCCGCATAAACCTGCGTGATCGTAGCCACCAACCTTGCATAAAACGTCAAGGGCATTACCGGGCTCCGGTTTATTAAAAGCAATACCATCAGCCACAACCTTTTGTTTAATCTTTAAACGCTCATCGTTAATGCCCGAGCCACGTCCAACTGTAAGCTTAGAATCAATCCCCATAAAAGCAGCTGCAATGGCCGCGGTTGCAGTTGTATTGCCAATCCCCATCTCGCCTGTGTAAAGCAAATTGTGACCCTTATCGATACACATATTTGCCATGTCAATGCCAGCTTGAATTGCTTTGATGGCTTGCTCTTCGCTCATAGCAGGACCTTGAGTAAAATCGTTAGTGCCCCATGCAACCTTATAATCGTAAATGCCCTTCAAATTAGAAAGGTCAAAGGCCGTGCCAACATCACAAATATAAACCTTACTCTTAGCATGACGTGCAAGTACTGTTGCACCTGCTGTTTTACGCAGATAACCGTTAATCATCTGCAAAGTAACCTCTTGAGGGAAAGCACTGACCTTGTATTTCATGACCCCATGATCTCCACACATAAGGACCATGCCAGGATTAAATTCTTCAGGTAATTCACCCATGCCCGCAAGCTTTTCTATCATGCGTTCTAAGACGCCAAGACTAAAACCTTTTTCATCAATTTTTGCCCAATGCATTTTTACTTCATTAATTGCATCGACATTGGGGCTCGGAATATCTATCGTAAACATTTTACTCCTCTTCATCAAAACGGAATGCCAATTTTTTCACATCAACAGCTTGACCACATATTGTTAAAAATACTTGGTCACAGGCTGCAGCTACACGTTGGTTAACCCATCCAGAAAGATCGCGGTACTCTCTTGCCATTTGATTATCCGGCACAATCCCACTGCCAACCTCGTTAGAAACAAAGACAACGATTTTGCCAGACTCACGGGCGGCCTTCAGCATCACATCAATTTTCTCATAAACTGCCTCGCATCTTTCTAAAAAGGCTCCTTCGATTGCTTCCTTGCCGTAAAACAAGTTATTCATATACATGGTTAAGCAGTCAAATAAAACTGCATCCACATCACGTGGCAAAGCAGCAAAAACTTTTTCTGCTTCATAAGGTGCCTCAAAATTAATCCAACGTCCGTTAGACCTGCGCTCCCTGTGTAGGCGCACGCGCTCAGCCATCTCTTCGTCAAAAATTTCCGCAGTTGCAATGTATGCGCACTTGGGAGAATAATGCAATACATATTTTTCTGCGAACTCGGATTTACCACTTCTTGAGCCACCAGTAACTAAAACAAGCCTACTCATCGAAACCTCCCATAACAAAAAAACTCCCATACGGGAGCTTATGTCCAATCCTAGTAAAGTTTAAGCAGGGCAAATGTAAAAAACTCCCGAGCTCGCACAAAAATTGCGCGCCAAGGAGACGACTTAATAAGTCGACCTGCTAGAAACGTTTCCATCCAGATACACAATATAAAAAGGCATACTTGTCTCCCGCAAATATTATCCTTCACAATAGGCAGGTCTCCTGGCTTAGCTTCATCGCTTGGCGCGCCTTCCCAAAAATTCTTTCAGTGACATCTTGCGCTTCGCTCCACTTACAGTAGCGGGACTGCTCCGGACTCGCACCGGTATTCCCTTTTAAGTGATAACCTCGATTATCACACCCATTAATTATTTCCAAGGCATATTATATAAAATTTAGAGATGAAGTGCAAGAGGGAGGTGAAAAGTTATGAGTTATGAATTATAAACTCGTCTCGATAAATTAAAACTGTTTTGCGTTAAACGTATGATTGCAAATTTAATCTTTAGATTAAAGCCTCATTTCCAACTATTAACTTTTAACTAATTCGGTTTATTCAAAAAGTTTGTCTGCAAATTATCCATAATTATCAACTATCTGTCTAAATCCTATGGCACTACACATTTCTTTGTGTCCAAGCTCTTGGGTATATTATAAGAGAACCATCCCACTGATTGTCCATCCTTCATGCAGTATTTATATTGTTTTTTCACTCTAAATTTAATATAATTAACTACAGATTCCAACAAACCATGAAGGGTGGTATTGATTTTGATTGCGAAGAGAATGAGTAATTTTGCGGCGTCAGCGACGGGGGCTATTGTAGCTCGTGTGGCTGAGCTGAGGGCCGAGGGACAGGATATAATCAGTTTGAACGTTGGTGAGCCGGACTTTCCTACTCCAGATAATGTTAAAACACAAGGTATTGCAGCTATTAACGAAAACAAAACAAAATATACGGCGAATAACGGCATTGCTGCTTTGCGCCAAGCGATTTGCGATAAATTGTGGGTGGATAACGGTTTACGTTATTCGCCAAAAGAAGTTTGCGTCACGGTTGGCGCAAAGCAAGCTATTTTTAATGCGGTGATGTGCGTAGCGGAAAAGGGTGACGAGGTTCTTCTTCCCATCCCCTGTTGGGTTAGCTACACCGAGATAGTAAAGATTGCCGAAGCTACGCCAGTTTTTGTCGATGTCGATAAAGAGCACAACTTTGATCTTGATATTGACGCAATAAAAAAAGCAATTACTCCTCGCACTCGTGCTATTTTAATTTGTACGCCGAACAATCCTTCGGGAGCTGTCTATAGCGAGGCCAAGCTACGTGAGCTAGCCGAGCTTGCAGTCGAGCACGACTTTTGGATTATCGCTGACGAAATTTACGAGAAATTAATTTACGATGGAGCCAAGCATTTTTCTATCGCAAGCATTTCCGAAAAAGTTTGGCAACACACTTTGACTGTTAATGGTATGAGCAAGGCTTATGCAATGACGGGCTGGCGTCTTGGCTACGTGGCTGGCAGCGAAGAAGCAATCACTGGTATTGTTAAACTGCAAAGCCAAGTTACATCTAACGCGGATGCTATAGCTCAATACGCAGCCCTTGAAGCTTTAACAGGTCCCCAAGAAACCATTGGTTTTATGGCAGAAAAGTTCGACGAGCGTCGTAAATATTTGGTTGCAAGGTTAAACGCGATGCCCAACGTTAGCTGTCAGCTTCCTAAGGGTGCATTTTATGCGCTGCCCGATGTCTCTGGGCTCATCGGTAAATCTTACAACGGAAAAGTATTAGAGAATGCCCTCGATATAACTGCTTTTCTCCTTGAGGCAGCGCATATCGCTGTTGTACCTGGCGATGCTTTTTATATTCCCAATCATATTCGTATCGCCTACTCCAATTCTTTAGAAAACATTAAGCGTGCCATGGACCAAATGGAAGCAGCCATTGGCCAGCTTAAATAAAACTGGATATAAGTACTAAATCCTCAGGACGAGTCGTCCTGAGGATTGTTTTTTACGACCAGATGTTCTTCATAATATTTTTGTATTCTTTCTCTAGATGCTTAATCGCAACATCTAAAACGGTGTAAATCATGTTTCCATCCGTAGTGCCTGCTTGTTCTAAGAGACAGATATCAAGAACGATGGAACCGTCTTGAGCAAAATAATATTTGAACATTTTATAGCTTGCATTTAAATCGTCAATGGTTTTTCTCATGCGCTGCTCATTATTTTCGTTCAAAGCTTTCTCCGCAACCATAATACGAATCATCCCATAAATGCTGCTGTCTAAAATAACTAAGGTTGTCAGATTTTGTCCGTCCACAGCGATGCGAGATTTAAACACGCAGGTGTTTAAATTGTCGTGAACCTCCGTAAGCTCGAAGACATTGATAAATCTTTCTTCCAAATAAGTTTCAAATGCTTCAGCTTTTTTATTCATCATAGCAATCGTACCTCACAAAATAAAATTTACAAAAAATTGACAAGTATAGGACAAAACAATTTCTAAAAACATCCCCAGGATAAAAATCCTGAGGATGTTCTTTAGTTTTAGGAATTATCTTTTGTCTTGCTCTTCTTTATGCGCTTCGTCTTTACTTAAGCCTTCAGAATTAGCAGTGATTGCTTCTTCGTACAAGCCTTCTACAAGACCATCTGCCAAGGAGTACAGGTTATAACGTTCGTAACCAACTAAGGTATAAAGGTTATAACGATCGTGCAAGGAGATTTGAGCTGCCGGTGTAGATTGTCAAGTAAAATTGACCCCTTTTTTACACTTAAAACTGACCCCTTGC
>JAUNIS010000075.1 GCA_030523325.1 Phascolarctobacterium sp. | reverse complement strand
CAAGTGAGTTAATTAATGCAAGTGTTCAATTTGGACTTGCAATTTACCAAAAAAATTTTTTTGTAGGTTTCGTGTAGGTTTAAAATAAAAAACCAAATGGGAAAACCAGACGAAACATATACGGAATATAGAATCAAAACAAAATTGCGAGGATGATAAAAATGAGATTGAAATATTCAAGGCATGTTGAGGAAATGTATGAAAAAGTCGAACCTTATTTGGATTATTGGGGAGATTTATTACCAAACGCTCCAGAAGAAATAAAACTTCTGTATGAAGAATTTAAAAAAGCAGAAGATAAAGAATATAAGGATGCTTTGTTACTTTGATGTTTTAGAACCGTCAAAAATTAAGTTCCGCTGAAACAAAGTAGAGAGATAAAGCTCGCCGATAAAAAACGTTTCTTGATTCTGATTAAAATTTCTGTTAAAATATTAATGAAATTTTTAAAGGAGATGGTAACATGAGCTTAACATTAGCAGAACTTGCCGATAGATTAGTTCCTGTATCCGAATTCAGTCAAGGGAAATCCAGCAAAATATTTAGCGACGTATACGATAACAACAAAGAATACATAGTCCTGAGAAACAATGTTCCTACAGTAGTCATTGTGTCCTTCAAAGAATACAAGGATATACAGGAGAAAGCCTCTAAATTTGAGAAATTGCTTGAAACTATTGAAAATTTCAGGCTTCTTTCGACCGCAAAATCAAGAGGTACAGACGGCGCAGATTCTTTCTATGATTTCCTTAAATCTGAAGGTTTATCAATAGAAGAACTTGAAGAAATTTCTGAATCAGTGGAGATCGAGTAATGGTCTGGAATATCAAAATTATTAATGAGGCCAAGACGGATTTTCGCAAACTTGACGGTAGTTTAAAAAAACAAGTAGCCGCTGGTATTATCAAGGTTTCTAAAGCACCTTTACCTGCTCCTAATGGCTACGGCAAGCCACTTGGCAATAAGAGTGGGAACGACCTAACCGGATTCTTCAAGATTAAGTACCGTGGCATAGGCATTAGAGTGGTATATACACTAGTGCTAGACGTTCAAGTAATGAATATAGTAGTTATTTCTGAAAGAGACGACAATTACTGCTACGATTTAGCAGCTAAGATGTATGCTAAATACGGAGAAAAAATTTTTGCGGATGGGTTTGACAGACTTTTTTAACGTACCAAAAGAACTGGATGAACTATTTTTCAATAAAAATTCCAGTTTAAACAAAAACTTAATAAAGCACATTGTTTTAGAACCGTCAAAAATTGTGCCCTTCTGAAGTTGCGGCGACAAACATGTCTGACGAGATGGCGGAAGCGTTTGCTGACGTACTTGCAAATGGAACGAACGCAAATGCTGCTTCTATTAAAATAAAAAAATTCGCCGTTGCAAGATATGAGAAATTGCGAAAGATGAGCAAGAGGTGATTCAACGTGCCAGGGAAAAAAGATGTAACAATGGAAGATTGGGTTTTGATAATAGATGACACAGAAAGCGATATTATACTTCCTCCACTAACAAAAGAACAAGAACAAAAATGCGAAGAATTCAAGAAGAAAGCACAACGTATGCTTGAAGATTTTCTAAAAAAATAATATAATTTTAAAATCCTAACGCGTTAGTTTCGTTACTGACGCGTTTTTTCATTATTACGCATAAGTTTATATACTACTTTGTTTTTAATAGGGAAATGTTATGCTTGGATGACTTTAAATTTTTTTAGAGAGTAGTATAATATAATTAGGTAAGTATAATTAAGGGGGATTAATTCTATGAAGACTCGTTTTGAATTACCTAGTGGGTTTATTTTTGATTTCACGAATATGTTTGGGGCTAATCGTTTAGAAGCTAGCGAGGTTGAAACTGCACTCAAAGGAATTGGCGCAAGTGCAAGTGAAGGAGTAAAGAAAATCGCGGAGACTGGCTTCAGTAAAGCTCATCTGTCCAAGGACGGAGCTCCTGAACATGTTTTCTTCCCGCGCATGCCTTATGTTCAAGAAGGTAATCCTAACACTCCGGAATCCATCGCGAAGCTGAAAGAATTTTCTGCTTTCTCGCGTAAAATGGACGCAGTTATTTTCTTGGGCGTTGGCGGCTCCTACTTGGGCAATAAGGTTTTGGCAGATGCGTTGGGCGGTTTCTTCTGGAATAGTGACGATGCTAGACGCAATGGTCAACCCCGTATTTATTTCTGCGGTAACAATGTTGACTCCGTTGACGCAGCCGAAATTGTTCACGAGGTTGAACGCTTATCTGAGAAGGCAAGTGACAAATTAAACGTACTTTTAGTACCCATTTCTAAGTCCGGCACAACTCTAGAAACCATGACTGCTTTCCTGTATTTTTACAGCTCTCTTGCAGAGGTTTCTTCTATTAATTTAAATTGCAGTGTTTGCACCGACCTTTTGGCTAACGAAGAAAATTCTCCGCTCTTGAAATTAGCTCATGAAAATGGTTGGTTTGCTTTCGATGTCAAAGAAGGTATCGGTGGCCGTTTCTCTGTTATGACGGATGTTGGTCTCGTGACGATGGCAGCTCTTGGTGGGGATATCGATGCATTCTTGACTGGCGCTCGCGATATGAACGAATATGTCAAAGCAGCAGCTCCCGAAGAAAATCCTGCTCTCATTAATGCTTTAACAAAATTCTTGGCTTATGGCAAGGGCAGAGACATCGAGGTTTTCATGCCCTATAGCATGCATTTAAAATCTTTAAGCGAATGGTACATCCAATTGCTTGCTGAATCTCTCGGTAAAAAATTTGATCGCGAGGGCAATGTTGTAAATTACGGTCGCACTCCCATTGTAGCCGTAGGCACGACGGACATGCACGCACAAACTCAACAACATCAAGAAGGCAAACTGAATAAAGTAGTGCAATTCTTAGAGGTTGCTGAGCCTCGCGAGCTGGCAATTGCAAAAAATGCTTTCCCGCACATCGCTTTCTTTAAAAAATACGATGGACTTTCTATGCACAAAGCTTTAAAAGCAGCTCTTGACGCTAACGAAGCTGCTCTCACAAGTGATAATCGTTACAACGCACGTTTCATCATGCCGAAAATCAACGAATATTTCTTGGGACAAATCATGTTCTTCTTAATGCTCTCTGTAGCTTACGAAGGAGAGCTTGCTGATGTGGATGCTTATGACCAACCGGGCGTGGAAATATATAAAGCTTTCATGAAGAGTAAACTTTAAGCGATAAAAATTAAGAAAACGGTTATAGCAGGCTATCTGCGTTGTCAGCCTCGGTCGACGTACGCCTCTTAAAAGATTATAGCGTAAATTTAAAGTGTTGCTTGTCAGCGAATGTTCGAGGCAAGCAACGCTTTTTTAATTCGGAATTCGGAATTGAGGTTGTTTTTGCTACGCAAAAACTTTTGATTAAAATAATTATTTTTAATATGGAGATAGAATTTGAGCTTTATTGATTAGAATAAAACGTTGTATCTAAAGATTTTATTTTCGTGTTATTGATTAAAATAATCCGCTAAATCTAAGAATAGAATTTGCAAGTGTGAGTTTTACGCCGAATAGTTTAAATTCATCGAGGCTTCGTGAACTGTACCCTT
>JAUNIS010000006.1 GCA_030523325.1 Phascolarctobacterium sp. | reverse complement strand
TCCATAGATATTTTGTTTTCTGTGTCGTAATGAAGTTTTGAAAGTTTTTGCTCCTACTGCCTTGTCTAAATCAAATCATTCATTTCTTTTTTGCGTTTAATCGAAATTTAACAGGAACTTTTTGCATGCTTCTACACTTTAAATCAAAAAAGCAGGGGTTTCTAGGCTTCATTAAAAATCTTTGTACCATCGCTTACTTTTTTTGTTAGTTTTTCTTGTGATATAATATAGTAAAGATAATTTTCTTGAGGTGTGATGTGAGGAGTAAAAAGTTTTTTCTTTTGGGGACAATTGCATTAATTTTTATTGGTGCTTGGCCTAGTGCGCAAGCTAGCGAGCATATAGTAAAGAATAGTAGCATTTCCATACAAAATATTGATGGGAATACTTTAAACACAAAGTGTTCTGCTATTCTTAAGATTGAAAACATGACTCTTAAAGAAAAGCTTGCTCAACTTTTTATTCTTACTCCTGAGCAACTTATAGACGGATATGAGGATATCGTTAATACGAGAGCAATGACTAGACTTGCGTTTAATGATAACCCTGTGAGTGGAATTATTTATATGACGAATAATATCGTTTCACCAAGCCAGATTCGTTTGCAGCTCTATAATATGAAGCAAATTAGTTACGAACGCACCCATTTGCCACCATTTCTTTGTATCGATGAGGAAGGTGGATCCGTTGCTCGCATTGGTAATAACGATCGTTTTGATGTGCCAAGGTTTCAAAATATGGCTTCTATAGGAAGCGGAAATAACATGGTCGAGGTTTATAACATTGGTACGTCAATTGGCAAATACTTGGCGAATTATGGATTCAATGTAGACTTTGCACCTGTTGCTGATATTTGGACTAATCCGAAGAACACGGTTGTAAGGTACAGAGCTTTTGGCAGCAACGCTGAAACTGTTACCAAAATGGCTGCGTACATCTCACGGGGCATCCAAAGCCATGGCGTATTAACATGCTATAAGCATTTCCCAGGGCATGGCAATACAGCTAGTGATACTCATAATGGTTATGCTTATACACTTAAGAACAAAGACGAGCTTATGAGTTGCGAACTCATTCCCTTCATTGATGGTATTAAAAACAAAGAGTTGTTTATCATGGTAGGTCATATCTCTTTGCCTAACTTAGTTGGAGATGGCACGCCTGCTTCACTTTCCAGGAAAATTATTACTGACCTTTTGCGCAACGAACTAGGTTACGATGGATTAATAATCACGGACGCATTAAATATGAAGGCTATTTCTAAGCAATATTCTGCAGATAAGGCAGCAGTGAAAGCTTTTGAAGCAGGCGCAGATATTTTGCTAGTTCCTGAAAATTTTAAGCGGGCTTACGAGGGTATGCTCAAGGCTGTGCGAACTGGTAAAATTTCTGAAGCACGAATAAATGCATCACTTTTACGTATTGTTAAGACTAAACTAAAACTCGCTCAACGAGACAATATGCAATAATTAACGAGGATAATTATGGATTTCTTCTCTAAACTGAAAGATTTTCTTGGATTCAAGAATAAAGAAAAGGTACAAACTGAAAAGCCAACTACGCCGAAAGAAGTGGATACTCAAACCGAGAGCACTTCTATTATTCCTGCTGAAGTTCTGCCTCCTGAAGATGTAAAGCTTCCCGAAGGAACAAATGCGGACAAGGTTTTGGAAGATTTTGAACTCATGCATCCTGCTGCTTGCATTAGATTTAAGCAAGAATTTGCGCTCATTAAAGAACGAAAGAATGATGTTGAATATCTTCGTAAATGCTGTGATAATTGTAAGGAAAACATTAGCCTTTATAACGATTGCCTTAATTATTGCGCGAAAATTAGGCTTAATAGCTCGCAAATTATTTCGAAATTTAGACCGGAGATTATTTTCGAGGTTCAGGGAACAGTGCAAGAAAACATTGATCTTAATAAAGATCTCATTCCCTATGTAATTCAGCTTTTCTTATACGACTGCAAAAGATTAGTTTTTAGAATTTTTGAATTTTTTCATCGGAAAGCCGAAGATGAAGAATTTGCTAGCAGAAGGCAAAGTATTGCGGATGGTTTTGTAAATAAAATAGCTAATGCTATTAAGCAGCGTATCGAAGATATTTTAAATAAAAAATTTAAAAGTGATCAAGCTGTTCAAGAGAATGAGAGTATTAATTCTAGCAAAGAACTGCTTGAATTAGCGCAAATCGCAAAAGAAATTAGTAAAAAATGCAGCTCTCCAAATTTGGATTACACGGTGAAGGATATTTTAGATGAAAAATTTCAGGACGAATTATCTAAGCAAATTAGCCAAGTAATTTCCCGTTATGAAAACAGACACATGGTGGATAAGATTAAAGATTATCTGCAAATTATCTGGTACGTGCTAAGATTTTTCTACAGCATTTTCTTTGGCGCTGGCTTCTTATATATAATTTGGCTTGGTAAAAATATTGAAAATATTGGTCAGACTGTGGATGAGATTTTTCGTGGTGCAGTGAAAATTTTAGACCAATCTGGAGAAAGTCCTAGTGCTTTCATTGTGCCCATGTTTGCAAGTGTTTTATCGAAGATTACCATAGTTCTTACTATTTTAGCAGTGCTTGCTGTCATTGTTTATTTTGTTTACCGAGTTTTTTCTGTTAGAAATAAACTGCGGGATATAGTTACACTGAACATTAGCATGTATGCTGCATCACTTTTAGAAATTAACGTTTTACAGAGCACGGAAAAACTTGTTCAAGAGATTAAAAAAGCAGTATACAAACAATTAAAGGCTCAGCAATCAAAATATCTTTTAGCCACAAGAGACAAGGGTAATTCTGATGAGGGACCGCGAGAAAATGAAATCGCAGCTTACATAGGACAGGTAAAAGAATTGCTCATTCTTTATGAACGTTTAATAGCTTGTGCAAAACAAAATTCATAATTTTACCTCGACTTTGCTGGCAAAGTTTTTGCTATAAATTTATGGTCGAGTTCTAACGCAAGTAGGGGCAATCTTTCACATATGTATGGATAGGCTATTATAAATTCTATGATCGAGCTTTAACGCGAGTATTGTCAACCTTTTACAAAAGTATGGTTTAACTTTTACACGTATGCGGTTTACTGCGAAAGGATGGTGCTTTGCCATCCTTTTTGCATTCAGGCATATAATTTTGCTTTGTAAATTACGTGCTTTCTGTATATTTAAGAGTTTTTTATATTTTATGTTTCACATTAAATTACAGTGTGATATAATTAAACTTTAGAAAAGTGTGCATATTTAAAAATAGTATGTAATGGATAAAGTAGGATTATTATGTTAAAAAACGGCAACGGCCTTGCGTGGCCTGGGGGTAAACGCATTGCTGTTATGATTACAATTGATTTTGCTGGTGAGTTTTTGCGTTATAGTCTTTTGGGTGAAGACGGCACAGGTTTTTCCGACCGCTCTCGAGGTCTCTATGCTCAGCATGAAGGTTTGACGAGACTTTTAGATATGCTTAAGCGTGTTAACCAAAAGGCAACATTTTTCGTTGCCGGGCACATTGTTGACGACTATCCAGAGTCCGTGCAAGCAATAATTCAAGCGGGGCACGAGCTTGGCTGCTGTGGGTATGAATATGTACAGCTGCAAGGCGCTAGCCTTGACGAATTCGCTCAAGACTTACACAAGGGGCGTCACTCTCTTGAGCAAGCTTTAAAAGACGCGGGTAAATCGCAAAAAGAATTTGGGTATAGAGCACCCTTTGGTTCTTTAAGTGAAGTAAGTTTAAAAATGTTAGACGATGAGTCCTACGTTTATGATTCTTCGTTGTGCGATTGTGATTGGGCATATGTTCACAAGGATAGCGAGCTTGTTGAGTTGCCACAAGAATGCGGTATTGATGATTTCTCTTATTTTTATTTTTCTTACGCAGATAAATTAACTATTACAGATAACAATCCGTCTTCCTACGTTTATAATATTTGGAAAGATTATTTCGACGAATTAGCCGAGGAGGGCGACAAGGTTTTTGTCTTAAAACTTCATCCCCAGCTCATTGGTCGAGCAAGTCGGATTCGTATGGTGGAGCGACTAATCGCCTACATGCGTAAGGAAGGTGCTTGGATTACTACTTGCAGCGAAGTTGCAAGCTATGTGAAAGCATATAACGAGGAACATCAAGTTCCTGCAGATTATCCTTGTATGACTGTCCAAGAGGTTCTTGCAGCAGTTAATCGTCCTGAGCTCAGAGCCGATTTCTGGAAGGGGGGCGAAAATAATGCAATGGCCTAATAATAAGCGCATGGCATTTCTTCTGTCCTTTGACATTGACGCGGAAACTCTTTGGCTCACTCGTAATGATGTTAATTATCATCACCCCATGCATTTGTCGCGAGGTCTCTATTCTGTAAAACAAGGTGTGCCGCGCATTTTAAAAATGCTAGACGAGCTCGATTTAAAGGCAACCTTTTTTACTCCGGCTTATACAGCCGAGCTGCATCCCGAGATTATTCGCGAGGTAGCCAAAGAAGGTCACGAAATTGCCTATCATGGTTACCTGCACGAGGTTTTAGATACTTACGAAGCAGAAAATGCTTTGATGGAAAAGGCTGAGTCCATTATTTACGACTTAACAGGTCAAAAAATGTGCGGTAACAGAGCGCCCGATGGTATTGTACATCCCTTCCATTTGCAGCTCTGGAAGGATCGCGGCTATCTTTACTCTTCTAATTGGCGAGATAATGACGGACCTTTCTTGCATGAGATTAATGGCGTCGAGGTTCCCATTGTGGAGTTGCCTAAGGATGGCATTGTTGACGATACATCTTACGATATGTATACGCTTCAGCATCCTCAACATTTTAATTTGCGAAGCGGTCGGGAGATGACTGAGATTTGGCGTGAAGAGTTTGATGCTCTTGCCGAAGAAGGTCGTATGCTTAATTTTGTCATGCATCCTCAGTTCGTAGGTCATCCACAATTCATCCGTGCCCTGCGTGAGCTTTTGGTTTACGTAAAAGAAAATGGTGGATGGATCGCTAAAGATAAAGAGGTTGCTCAGTATGTTTTGGCTCAAAAGGGCTATCATATATAATATTATTTTGTTTTGAGAGGTGTTTTATTATGAAATTCGGTAAAAAATTAGCAGTAGCACTTGCAGTTGCAGCACTTGGTCTTGCAATCGTTGGTTGTGGCGGAGAACAAAAGAAAGCAGAAGCTCCGAAAGCAGAAAAAGGCAAATGGATTGTGGCAATCAACGCAACCTTTCCTCCTTTTGAATCTATTGACAAAAAAGATGCTACTAAATTCGTAGGCGTTGACATTGATATTGCTAATTATCTGGCAAATAAAATGAACAAGACTGTTGAATTCCAAGACATGAAATTCGCTTCCTTAGTTCCTACTCTTCAAGCTGGTCGTGCCAATATCATCATCTCCGGTATTTCTCCGACTAAAAAACGTCAAGAAGTAATTGATTTCTCTAAACCATATTACTTCCCTCAAAATGCACTTATTTGCAAAAAAGGTGCTAATTTCAACTCTCTCGAGTCTTTAGCTGGTAAAAAAGCTGGTGCATCCTTAGGCACAACTTATGCTAAGGTTCTTGGCTCTACCAAGAAAATTCAAGTTGTTGAACTCAACAATACTCCATTGGTAGTTCAAGATATTCTTGCTGGTCGTTTGGAAGCTGGTTTATTTGATGCTGCTCAAGCAGTAGAATTCATCAAGCAAAACGAAGGCAAATTGGAAATGCATACCATTAAATCCGACGTTGGTATGGACGACGTATTTGCTATTGGCGTAAAGAAGGGCGACAAAGACCTGCCTGAAATTAACAAACATTTAACTGAAATGCGTAAAAACGGTGAGCTGCACAAAATTTTAGCTAAACATCTTGGCGAAGAAGCAACTAAACAATACGAAGCAACTGCTTATCAATTGGAGATTGCTAAACAATAATCGAGGAACTTTCCATGCTTGATTTTTCTGTATTAGGTCCCTACCTGCCCATGTTAACAGGGGCAGTGTGGGTTACCTTGAAATTTACTTTTTGGTCCACAATTTTTGGTTTCATAGGCGGCTTCTTTCTGGCTCTTGTAACCATGAGTAAGAATCCCGTGCTTTCCTTTTTTGGTAAGGCTTATGTTTCCGTCTTTCGTGGGACTCCGCTTTTAGTACAATTGATGATCATTTATTTCGCTACTCCTCAGCTGACTGGTTATACTATTTCGGCTCTGGAAGCAGGCGTGCTTGCCTTTGGTCTTAATTCGACGGCTTATATTTCCGAAGCTTTGCGCGGTGGTATTATGGCTGTTGATAAAGGTCAATGGGAAGGTGCAATGAGTCTTGGTGTACCTAAAAGCAGAATTATTTTAGATATCGTTTTGCCTCAAGCAATAAAAAATGCACTGCCTTCCTTGGTTAATGAAAGCATTATGCTTTTGAAGGACTCTAGTCTTGTTTCCGTTATCGGTGTGGCAGATACCTTGCGCTGGGCCGATTTAATTCAAGCAAAAACCTTCAGAGCGTTCGAAGCCTTCATTGTTGCTGCAGCCGTATATTATGTGCTGGTAATGGCTCTGAGCTTCTTGGGTGGCTATTTAGAAAAGAAGGTGCGCGTAAGTGATTGAAGTAAAACATTTATCTAAAAAATTTGACAACCTGGAAGTATTGAAGGATGTGTCCTTAAATATCGAAAAGGGTCAGGTTGTTACTATCATCGGACCTTCTGGTAGTGGTAAAAGTACCTTGCTGCGCTGCATGAATCTTTTGGAAACTCCAACCGGTGGCGACATTCTTTTTAAAGGTAAGAGTATTCTCAAGGGTAAAATTAAAATTGAAGACGTGCGTAAGAATGCTTGCATGGTTTTCCAACACTTTAATCTTTTTGCTAATATGACGGTTATGGAGAACATGATTTATGCTCCCCAGGTTGTTAATAAATTGCCCAAGGACAAGGCTATTGAAAAAGCAAAAGTTCTTCTTGAACGTGTCGGTCTTGCAGATAAAGCTGACCAATATCCGTCCAGATTATCCGGCGGTCAAAAGCAACGTGTTGCCATTGCTCGTGCGCTTTGTATGGAACCGGAGGTTCTTTTGTTAGACGAACCCACATCGGCACTGGATCCGGAAATGGTTAAAGAGGTTCTTGATGTAATCAAACAGCTTACCACAACTGGTATAACCATGGTTCTTGTTACCCACGAGATGGGTTTTGCTCGTGAGGTTAGTGATATCATTCATTTTATGGATGGTGGTTATTTAATCGAAAGCAATGACCCCCAAAGCTTCTTTGGTAATCCACAAACGGATAGAGCCAAGAAGTTCTTATCCACAATCTTATAATATGAAGATTTATATTATTAATCCAGATTATGGTATGTCTAGAGAGCTCATGAATAAGGAGCTCTCTATTCTATCTCGTTATGTAAATATAGATGTAGAGCTTGCTATGGATTGTCTTTCAGAGACTGTTGTAGAAATAAATTCTTTGGCTGATGCTATCAAAGCTGGGCCCGAGGTTTCACGTATGGCTCTAAGAGCTGAGCAAAAAGGTTTTGACGCAATCATTCTATATTGTTTTAGTGATCCAGGCTACGAGCTATGTAAAAAAACCTTGCAGGTGCCCGTGTATGGCTGCGCAAAAGCTAGCTTAGAATACGCGAGCAAAAATTACCAAGGCAATATAGGTGTCGTCTTGACGGATATTTCACGGGAAGAAGAAAAACGGAGTTTTATTTCTAAGCTTGGTCTCGACGAAAAACGTTTTCTTTTTGCGGCGGTTGATATTGCAAATATTTCTTGTTGGGACAATCGCAAGCTTGTGCAAGAACGATTAACCAAAACTTGTCAAAGCTTAGCCGCAAAAAATGTTAGCTGTATAATTTTAGGCTGCACATCTTTCTTAGGCTTAAGTGAAGAGTTGACTCTAGTATGCGACACTCGTGTTTTAGATCCAGCTGTCTGTGGTTTGAAGGCTGCCACAAAGGAATAACTAAATGAAAAGGGCTACCACGCAAAATGTGGCAGCCCTATTTTTTTTTTGCAGTTTAGTGAGACAAATAAAAATCGATGAATTTTTTAGCGAGTGGAGACAGCGTGCGACCCTTGCCCTTGACGATAATTTTTTCTGTGTAAAGGTCGCAGTCAACAACAGGAAGCCAACGTAAATTTTCATCTGACAAATTTTTTAAATCATTTTCTCCCTGAGGAATGATTGCAATGCCATCGCCTTCCTGAGCCCAGATGAGGGCGTGATTTCTAAGGAATGGATGGGCCTTAATCCGATAGGAAAGATTTCTTTCCGCCAGCATGGTTAAAAGCACGTTGCTATTGCCTTTGGCTAAATAAAGAGGATACTTACAAATTTCGGCTAAGGTTAAAGTTTTCTTTTTCTCGGGAAGATAGCCTGTTTTAAAAAAAGCATAATAATTTTCTTGGCGTCTATCGATAACATCAAGCTCACGTGGATAAGTTAAAGGCGAATTAATTACGGCAAATTCTATTTTGCCATCGATAACACTTCGTTCGATATGGCTTGTAGGTCCGGCATCAATTAAATCGTATTCAATACTAGGGTAAAGCTTGCTAAAAGGAATAAGGCTATTTTTAATGAAAAAGCTTGCCCTTGCTACGGAGATGCCGAGCTTCAGTGTGCCCTTGTCAGCTTTTTCATAAGCCCTCAAATCCGCAAGTAATTCGTCTTCTGTTTGGCAGAGCAGTAAGGCTGTTTTATAGAATTGCTTGCCTGCATCTGTCAGTTCAATCTGTCGCTTGCCATTGCCACGGAGGATTAACTGTGTGCCTACATAATTTTCTAAATTGGCAAGCTGATGCACAAGTGCCGAGGAAGCCAAATGATTTTGTTTGGCAGCTTCTGTTATTGTTCCATAGCGAACTATGGTGAGAAAATTTCTATAAATTCCTAAATCCATACTTGCCTCCAAATTGTGAAAAAAATTCATGTTTAAGATGCAAAAACATCAATTTTATTAATATTATAAATGTGTTATAATGCGTTGTAAAGAAATAGTCATCAAATAAGGGAAAATTTTAGCACAAGGAGGATACCATGTCATTTCATGATGAATATAAAAGAAAACTTACTACTCCAAACCAAGCAGTTCAATGTATTACAAGTGGTGATTGGATCGATTATGGCGTGTGCGCTAACCATCCGGTTGCTCTTGACAAAGCATTAGCGGCGAGAACGGAAGAACTCCTTGACATAAAAATTCGTGGGATGAATGCGCTTTGGCTTCCTGAAATCGCGAAAGTTGCTCATGGACCCGAGCATTTTACCTGGCATAGCTGGGCGATGATGGAATCCGAACGTAAAATGCAGAAGCTGGGCATGTGCTATTATGCCCCTCTACGTTATAGCGAATTGCCCCGCTTCTACCGCGAAAATTTATCACCCGTGCATGTAGCTATGTTTCAGGTTGGTCCTATGGACGAGCATGGTAATTTTAATTTTGGACCGAGCTGCAGTCATATGGCGGCTGTTGTAGAGAATGCACAAATCGTTATTGTCGAGGTTAATCGTAACATGCCTCGCTGTCTAGGCGGCTTTGAGGAGTGCGTTAATATTAAAGATGTAGATTATATTGTCGAACATGACTCACCTATGGTAGAGCTTTTGGCTAAGCCTGGTACACAAGTAGATGAAGCTGTTGCTAAATACGTTGTAGAAAATTTACGCGGGGGTGAATGCTTACAGCTTGGTATCGGAGCGATGCCTAACGCCGTTGGCAAATTAATCGCCCAAAGTGATTTGAAAGATTTCGGCGTAAATACGGAAATGTATGTAGATGCTTTTGTGGAGCTAGCATTGGCTGGCAAGATTACGGGCAAGTATAAAAAGTTAGATAAAGGTCGTCAAACTTATTCTTTTGCGACTGGTTCAAAAAAATTATATGAATACCTAGATGACAATCGCGAATGTATGACCGCTCCCATCGATTACGTCAACGACATTCGTACTATCTCTGCTCAAGATAATTATGCATCCATCTGTGGTGCTGTGGAAGTGGATTTGTACGGACAAGTCAGTGCTGAAAGCAATGGCTTTAGGCAAATCAGTGGAGCAGGAGGACAGCAAGACTTCGTGTTAGGCGCTTACCTTTCAAAAGGCGGCAAAAGTTTTATCTGCTGTTCATCTACTTACACCGACAAGGAAGGCAAACAGCACAGTCGGATAGTTCCGAGCTTGGCTTCGGGCACTGCCGTTACGGAGGCTCGTCCTAATACCATGTACGTAGTAACAGAATATGGTTGCGTTAACCTAAAGGGCATGAGCACCTGGGAAAGAGCCGAAGCATTAATCGGTATCGCAAATCCGATTTTTAGAGACGAATTAATTGAGCAAGCCCGCGCACAGAGTATCTGGAGAAAATGTAATAAATGATTTTTAACTGACTTAGGCAGATAAGCTTAAGTCAGTTTTCTTTTGTTGACTAAAAAATATAATAATAGTAAAATAAAACATCCTTCGAGAAAGTTGAAGTAGTTTTATGAGTAAAAATTCTTTTGCCGTCTTAGCCATTGTTCTAGGTCATTTAGTTACCGACCTGCAAGCCGGGGCACTGCCCATAGCCTTGCCCTTCTTAAAAGAAATATTTTCTTTAAATTATACACAGATGGCAATCATTGTCCTTGTGCAAAATGTTATGACCTCGGTAATCCAACCTTTATTTGGTTATATTACGGATAAAAAATCCTTGCCGCAATTCTTAAGTTGGACGGCTGCTTTAGGTGGCGCAGGTTTTGCTTTAGTCGGTTATTCGTCAAGCTACGGGGTGCTGCTTGCTGCCGTAACATTTATAAGTCTCGCAAGCGCCACTTATCATCCGCAAGCATCGAAGACCTGCAATCTTTTAAGCGATAGCACGAATAAAGCAAGGAATATGGGTTTCTTTTCCGTCGGTGGGAATGGAGGCATGGCAGTTGGTTCTTTAATGATGACTTATCTCGCAGTACGCGAGGGCGGCCTACATAACTGTATTTATTTTATTATTCCGGGCGTTTTAGTTTTCGTGCTGCTTGAGTATGCTATGCCAGAATTTAAACGTGTTAATTTTGCCTATAACAAAATGAACGAGCAAAAGCACAACGCAAGCGTTCTGGGTCTTTCCTATATCAACGTTGTCTTGATGCTTTTATATATTTTTTTGCGTAGCACAGCTTATTCCAGCATCCATACTTATTTGCCCGTATACTTTATGAAGTTCCGTAGCTTTGATACTATTACCGCAAGCAATCTAGTAACCATCTTCTTGTTAAGTGGTGTTGTGGGTACGCTTTTTGGTGCGGTGCTTTCAGATAAAGTAGGGCCACGAAAAATTATTGTCGGCTCCATCCTTTTGAGTGCTCTACCCATCGGCTTCCTTCCACATGCAACGACTCCTTGGGCATCTATGCTTGCTGTTAGTCTAACTGGATTTTTTATCATTAGTTCCTTTGCTACGACTGTGGTGGTCGTACAAAACATGATGCCGAATAACGTTGGTATGGCTAGCGGTTTAACAATTGGTTTTTCCGTAGGTATGTCGGGCTTTGGTGTAACTGTGCTTGGCTATCTAGCCGATACCTTTGGCTTGCCTAACGTCCTTGAAAGTATTGCTATTCTGCCAGTTGTAGCAGCACTTGTTGCTACAAGGATCCCCATCCCTGAAAAACTTTAAACTTTTGAGCGATGCTTAGGTATTGCTCTTTTTCTTTTTGCTAAGTCTTGACTAGAATGGGCAGTGGTGTTAAGGTATTATGTATGTGTTGAGAAGGGGCGCGTTAAGTTACGCGTGGTGTAATAAATAAATGAATGAAAATCAATCAAAACAGGGTATTATTGCCGGGTTCTTTTGTTATTTGATCTGGGGTGTGCTGCCTATCTATTGGAAGCAATTAAATAATGTAGGTGCCTTCGAGGTACTTGCTAATCGTTTTATTTGGTCCGTTGTCTTTGTCGGTTTAATTATCGTTTGTACGGGCAGATGGCAAAGCTTTAAGGAAGAAACTGCTTTAATTTTTAGTAAGGCAAGCATGGGCATTCGTATGACTCTTGCAGCTATTATGGTCTCTTTGAACTGGGGTATTTTCATTTGGGCTGTGGCTGACGGACGTATTGTGGAAACAAGTATGGGCTATTACATCAATCCCTTGGTTAACGTTCTTTTTGGAATGATGTTCTTAGGTGAACGCTTGCTTAATTTACAAAAACTTGCTGTTTTTTGTGCAACCTGTGGCATTGGATATCTTGTTTACCAAACGGGAAGTCTTCCCTGGGTAAGTATTGGCTTGCCCTTGACATTTGCGTATTATGGCTTATTAAAAAAAGTTATTCCTGGTAGTGCCTTTACGACGACGATGATTGAGACGGTAATGATCTCGCCCATCGCTTTAGGTTATTTATATTATTTGTCTCAGCGTGGAGGCAATGCTTATCAAACGGGAGACGCAAGAACTCTTTGCTTTATTGTAGGTGCAGGCATTGTTACAGCAACACCGATTATTTTATTTACAACTGCTGCAAAATTATTACCATTTAAAACAGTTGGCTTCTTACAATATCTTGCTCCATCTATTTCATTTTTAATTGGCGTGTTTATGTATGGCGAACCTTTTACCACGACTCACGCAATTAGTTTTGGATGTATTTGGACAGGTTTGTTCTTTTACATTTGGTCTCAACTAAAAACTCATTAAATGTTCAGTAATAAAAATTTTTGTTTTGGCACGGTTGAATTCAAAATTTAACCGTGTTTTTTTATTGTCTGAAAATTTAAAGCCTATTGATTCCAAGGGGTTTAGAGGTTTTGCGTAAGTCTTTGAGAAAAAAATTATTTGTCAAGAGACCTTTTGCGAAATAAATTGCTTGACAGAGTCTAAATCTAGAGGGAAATGAAGAGAAAGCATTTTTAAAAACTATATCTTGTGGTTGGGGGTTTTTCCCCACAGAAATGTGGAATTTATCCACAGCTGTGAATAAATTGTTGATAATTAACTGAGAATCCCACGGAATAAGCTTTTTAGCTAGGCAAATTATCCTCATTGCCTTTTTGTCCCGCAAAATTATCCACAAAAACTGTGGATAAGCCTGTGGAAAGTGTGAATATCTTTTCTATATCTAGGATTTGCTTGCGGAAAATATTTTCAGAAAAAATTTTTTCGTGGATGTTTTTCATTTTTGTTTTAGCAAACAATTGGTTTGAAATTCGTTCGGTGGATTATAGTGTAAAGTTTCAAGAAAATTAACGAGCTTAAAGTCGGGAAACAATTATTAACTTCTTGCATAGGTATCATAGTTTAAGTTATAATAACATAGTTACATCATTTTAAAAATTAATTTTTAAGATAAATTTTGGGAGGAAATAGTCATGGCTGTTAAACAAAAAGCTGCTCATACTTTTATGGAAGCTCTTGGTCAAGTAATCGAGGCTTCTTTATGCGAAGTAACTGGGGGCTCCCTTGCTCTTGTAAATACGGAAGTAGGTAAACGTTTAGTTTATGTAACCGATGAAGAAAATCAATTAACCCAAATCTTTAAGGCGGAGTCCGTCAAAGAAAATGGTAAAACTAAAGCATACATCATGCCTTTGACTGCAAATAATGCAGCTGCTATGCGTAGAATTGTTAAATGGACCGCGCCCACTGCTTGCGGCACCAAAGGAACAAGTATTGGTTTTAGTGATTGGGTCGGCGCAGCGGATGCTTTTGTTACTGAACAATTTGTTAAAAAACAGCTGAAGCCCGTACTCGTTGAATATACTCCAGAAGATAGCGCTAGTCTTAAACGCAATTTCTTAGAAGCAGTTGACACTGCTACCTGGGGCGTTTTAGAAGCAGGCTACAAGGAAGGCTATGGTGCTAACGCAGCCGGCCTTAAGAGCGAAGAAGAAATCGTCAAGGCTCTCCTTTACGGTTATAGCATGATTGGTTTTGACTGCAGCGAGAAGATTGATCTTAGCATTGAGAAAATGTCTGACGAATCCGTCAATAAAAAATTTAGCGAATTCAACGAAGCCTTCCGTTCCGCTGTCGACGCTTCTTATCTGAATGCTGAATTCCAAGTTGGCAAGGATAAAATTTCTTTTAGCGAAGCCGAGCTGCATCGTATCGTGCTTGAATACGGCGGAGCAATTATGCACGTGCAATTCATTTATAATTCTTATCTGAAGAATACTCCTTGGGATATTGACTTCGAGCTTTCTCTGTCTAAGCCGGGTAAGGTGCTGACTCCTTGCGAGCATTATCTCATTGCTAATGAGCTGCAACGTAATGGCATTAAGCTTGCGTCTATTTGCATCGATGCCTTAAAGGATGCAGAAGCTTTGAACGAAGATTTAATTCTTCATTGCGAAATCGCCGACACCTTTGGTTATCGCTTAAGCTTTGCTAATGCAGATGTTGGTCTTGATGATCCGGCTGCAGCTATGAAAGCATTACAGGGTAAGGCACATCTAAAATTAAACAATGTAACCTTCTGTACGGGTCTTGGCGTCATCGCCAAAAAAAATCCTGAACTCTTTAGTAAAATTGCAAGTGTAATCAATTTACAGCCAGAAGATTTTGCTGCAAACTGCAAGGCCTTTGCTCTTGGCTACAAAAAAATTCTCGGACCAGCCGAAGGCAATCTTGCAAGCGAAATCAAAAACGCGCTTCAAGAAAACAAAGAGGCATATAAAGCCGCGCTTAATGGCAAGGTGGCAGCAATTCTTAAGAATTTGTAAAAATTAATAAAATTTTGTTGACAATGTTCCTTTAAAGGAGTAATATAATAACAATTTCACATTGTTGTAAAGGTTATGATTGGGAGCAAAGATAAGACGAAAGCTCAAGAGAATCGGTGGTTGGTGTGAACCGGTGCTAAAGCTTATTGATTAAATCACCCATGAACTGGTCAGCGAAAGTTTTCGAGTAGACTGATCCGTACCAGATGCGTTAATTCTGAGCCGGTTGATGGACTGGTGCTAAGTAATAAATTAGGGTGGTACCGCGTACTTGTATTTACGCCCCTGCATAGAAATATGCAGGGGTTTTTTAATTGCCCTAACCTAGTGTCCATCAAACATAAAAATTTGGAGGAATTTGAAATGTTTGAAAAAGTATTAGTAAAAGGTCAAAATGATGAAACCTTGTTGCCGAGAGTATTACGTGTGTTATCTAAAAATGGTGCAGCTGTCCGTTCTTTAAAGATGGACAATAGTGCAGAAGAAACAACCCTGGAGATTCAGCTCGACCAATTGGTAGCTGCACAAATCGCTAAGCTTTTGGCAAAACAGGTTGCGGTAACCTCAGTTTACACAGTAATGTAAGGAGATATGAAAAATGATGCTAAAAGGCTCTGAAGCCATTGTTAAATTATTAGAAGAACAGGGAGTGGAAACAGTCTTTGGTTATCCAGGAGGTTCCGTAATCCCTCTATTCGACGCTCTCTATAGCTCCAAGTTAAATCGTGTCCTCACCGCTCACGAGCAAGGTGCAATTCATGCGGCTGATGGTTACGCTCGTGCGTCTGGTAAGGTTGGCGTATGTATTGCTACCTCTGGTCCGGGTGCGACAAATATTGTTACCGGTCTCGCAACGGCTTACCTCGACAGCATTCCCGTGGTAGCTATTTCCGGACAAGTAGGCGTGAACATGCTTGGTCGTGATAGCTTCCAAGAAATTGATATCGTAGGTGTAACTCTTCCTATTACAAAATACAATATGTTAATCCGTAAAAAAGAAGATTTAATCCCTGGCTTGCGTAAAGCCTTCCGTGTTGCGAAAGAAGGTCGTCCAGGTCCTGTCCTCGTTGATATTCCTTCTAGCATTCAAAATGAATTGCTTGAATACCCCGAGCTCAACCAAAAAGGTCGCGCTGGCACTCATGTTTCTAAGGACGATGTCTTCGAAGAAATTGCCGAAGCAATTAACAATGCTGAGCGTCCCGTAATTTTAGTTGGCGGCGGTGCAATTAATTCTGGTGCTCAAGCTGAGCTTGTTACTCTCGCCGAGAGAGCCGATATTCCAGTAGCATCTTCCTTGATGGGTCTTGGTGCTTTCCCAGGCAACAATTCTCATAGCTTGGGCTTAAGCGGTATGCATGGTCACATCGCATCTAATATGGCAGTTACTACTGCAGATGTTCTCGTTGTTGTAGGCAGTCGTTTTAGCGATCGCGTAACCGGTGATCGTAATTCTTATCACGGCGAAAAAACCATCATCCAATTTGAAATCGATATTTCCGAGGTTGATAAAAACGTCGAGGTCGATTACTCCTTAGTTGGTGACGCAAAAGCCAACTTAGAAAAGCTCCTTCCTTTAATTAAAGAAGCTAAGCATGAAGACTGGTGGGACCAAGTTCGTGCTTGGAACGCAACTGAAACATGTGCCCTGACCCGTGTGGATCGCCTGACCGCTCCTAACGTGATGGAAATCATGAATAAAGAATTTGCAGGCAAGGACCCCATCTACGTAACCGATGTTGGTCAAAACCAAATGTGGGCTGCTCAATACTTAAAGATTGACAAGCCGCGTCACTTTATTACTTCCGGTGGCTGTGGTACTATGGGCTTTGGTTTACCTGGTGCACTTGGTGCAAGCTTCGTGAGTGAAGGTCATCAAGTTATTTCCATCTCAGGTGATGGCGGGTTCAAGATGACGGGTATGGAATTATACACTGCTTGTCGCGAGAACAAAAAACTTATCGCTGTTGTAATTAATAACTCTTGCTTAGGCATGGTTCGTCAATGGCAACATCTTTTCTATGACAAGAGATATTCTTCTACAATTCTTACGGATTTCGACTTCGTTGGTTTTGCAAGATCCTGTGGAGCTGACGGTATGCGTGTTACCACCTGTGAAGAATTTACCGAAGCACTTAAAAAGGCCGAGTCTTCTGACAAGACTTTTGTTATTGAAGCTGTTGTCGAACAAGGTGATATGGTTGACCCCATGGTCGCAGCTGGTGCAAAAATTAATGATTTCGTTGACACATTTAAATAAAATAGATATAATCATAGTCATAATTTAAGGGAAAACTTTTTTGTTATTATTTTTGAAATAATATAAATCTAAAATTTTTATGAGGTGAAGAAAATGTTACAAATGTTTTATGATCAAGATGCTAATCTGGAAATGTTCCAAGGTCGCAGAGTTGCAGTAATCGGTTTCGGTTCCCAAGGTAAAGCTCATGCTCTCAACCTGAAGGATTCCGGTGTTGATGTTTGTGTAGGTCTTTATGAAGGCTCCAAATCCAAAGCTAAAGCTGAAGCAGCTGGCTTAACCGTTAAAACTGTTGCTGAAGCAGCTAAATGGGCTAACGTTATCATGATGTTAATCCCGGACGAAAAACATGCTTACGAATACAAGAACAATATCGCTCCTTATCTGGAAGCTGGCGATGCTCTTGCTTGCGCACATGGTTTCAACCTGCATTTTGGTCAAATCGTTCCTCCTGCTGATATAGACGTTTTCATGGTTGCACCTAAAGGTCCTGGCCATCTCGTACGTCGTACCTATGTTGAAGGCTCTGGCGTTCCTATGCTGGTAGCAGCTCATCAAGATGCAACTGGCAAATGCCATGACCTTGCTCTTGCTTATGCAAAAGCTATTGGCGGTACCCGTGCAGGCGTTCTCGAAACAACTATTAAAGAAGAGACTGAAACCGACCTCTTCGGTGAACAATGCGTTCTTTGTGGCGGTGTTAATGCTCTGATGGTTGCAGGCTTCGAAACTCTCGTAGAAGCTGGCTATCAACCTGAATCCGCTTTCTTTGAATGTGTACATGAAATGAAGCTTTGCGTTGACCTTGTTTATGAAGGCGGCCTCTCCAAGATGCGTTATTCCGTATCCGATACAGCTGAATTCGGTGACTACTGCTCTGGCAAACGTATCATCACCGCTGAAACCAAGAAAGAAATGAAGAAGGTTCTTGCTGAAATTCAAGACGGCACCTTCGCTAACAAGTGGCTTCTTGAAAACCAATGTGGCCGTCCTCATTTCAATGCTATGCGTCGCATGGGCAAAGCTCATCAAATCGAACAAGTTGGCAACAAGCTTCGCGCTATGATGCCGTTCCTGCAAAAGAAAAAATAATTTTCTTAAACCTGTTAAAAATAAATTCCTGTGAAACTACTCAAGAGCTCATGCTAAGCATGAGCTCTTTTGCATTGCTATTAAAAAGAATTGATGATAAAATTAAATTAACGTAAAAGCTGTGGAGGGGTTCTTATGAGTAAATTAGTAGTTATCGTGCAATGCGACATTGTTTGTCAAAGGTGTCCGGGCTTTCCTTGTATGAACGCTTTTTATAATCGCGAGGGTGCGTTCAAGGATTACGACGAGGATACGAGATATCTGTCTTTTACATGTGGTGGTTGTTGCGGTATGGGTCTTGCAGCTAAGCTAGAAAATTTAATTCACAAGCTCAACAGGAACCATATCCCTAAAGAAAATGTTGTTGTTCATCTTGCTTCCTGCGTTGTGTCCGACAATTACCACAATCCTCCTTGTCCTCATAGAGAATATTTAAAGGAAATTGTTCAACGCAAAGGCTTCGAATTAAAGCTTGGTTCTTACTTGTCTAAACGCACGCAAGAAAGACGCGAGGCTGGTCTTTATAAAGAATGGGACGAATAAAAAATGTTGACTAATTGTTTGGCAGTGGGTTTAGGCGGAGCCTTAGGGGCTATGAGTCGCTATCTTTTAGGACTTGTAATTCTTCCTCTGGGCGCCTTCCCTTTGGGAACCTTCGTTATAAATATTTGCGGTGCTTGTCTTTTAGGCGCGCTTAACGCTTGGACGACAAAGGAAAGCATTGGTCAAGGGGCAGTGGCTTTGTTTTTAAAGGCGGGGATTTGCGGAGGCTTCACGACCTTTTCGACTTATGCTTTGGAGATTAACACCTTGCTTTGTAAGGGAGAATTTTTTACGGCAGCTTTGTACGCAGGGCTTTCTGTATTTTGTGGTGTACTTGCGGCGTATGCTGGTTCTTTGATTGGGTGATTTTATGAAATTAACGATGTTAGGCACGGGTGATGCTCTTTCGTTAAAAAATTATAATACTTGCTTTACCTTGGAAAATGGTGACGATGTTTTTTTGGTTGATGGAGGAGGCGGCAACGGGCTCATGGTGCAGCTGGAAAAAGCTGGCATCGATTATCACCGCATCCACAATATATTTGTGACCCACAAGCATACGGATCATTTGCTGGGTATTGTTTGGATAGCTCGTTTTATTATGCATGGTATGCATAAGGGTGCCTATGAGGGTGAGGTATGTGTATTTGGTCATGAAGAACTCATGGACAAGCTTGAGAGAATTCTCAAGGAAGTGCTTGAGCCTAAGGAATTGCTTTTCTTAAATAATGGTTTCTACCTCGTGCCCGTGGAAGACGGCGAGGAGGAAGAGATTATTGGCTATCCCATTACTTTTTTTGATCTTGCATCAACCAAGACTAAGCAATTTGGTTTTACCATTGAATACGCATCGGGTAAGCGTTTAACCTGCTTAGGTGATGAGCCTTATCATGCGGTGAATAAAGAATATGTTCTAGGCAGTACGTGGCTTTTACACGAGTCTTATTGTCTGTATAGCCAAAAGGATATTTTTGATCCTTACGCCATTCATCATTCGACAGTTAAGGATGCCTGTGAGGTCGCGGAAAGCCTTAAAATAAAGAATTTGCTTCTTTACCATACGGAAGATAAAAATTTTGCCAATCGCAAGGAGCTTTATTATAACGAGGGTAAAGAGTATTATCATGGCAATCTTTATATACCTGATGATTTAGAATGGTTTCTTTTAGAATAAGGAGTGATGCAAATTGCAAAAAAAAATCGGGCTGCTGTTAGGTAGTATTTTCTTAGGAGGGATGCTTATGTGCTCTAATACGGAAGCGGCTAAAGCTCCTGCGAGAGATAATTTTTATTGGTTGGGGCAAATCAATAAAGCAACAGATATTATTAATACTAATCAAGGTCTATTAACGCAAGAGCAAGGTCATCGTTTCGCTCAAGGCATTCAAAAAGTTTTGGACGATGGTAACAAACCAAATGCTGCTCGTCCCAATCTCGTTATTACTTTTGAGCCTTTGCTTATTGCTGCAAGTGGTCCCGAGATTACTATGTTGCATGCAGGTCGTTCTAGCCAGGACATGCTTACTACCATTAGCATTGTCCGTCAACGTGAGCAAATGCTGGAATTAGCAAAATCTCTTAACGATATGCAAGCTACGTTATTAGAGCTTGCGCAAAAACATCGCGAGACCATCATTCCGAATTATACAAATGGTGTAGCGGCTCAACCCAATAGTTTGGCTCATTATCTTTTAGGTTATGCTGTCGCTTTTGAACGTGACCAAAAACGTTTAGAGGAATGCTATGCACGTCTCAATCGTTCGCCTATGGGTGCAACCGTGCTTAATGGTACGGGTTGGCCTCTTAATCGTGACCGTATGGCTGCTTATCTTGGATTTGACGAGCTTGCTTATAATACTTACGACGCAGGTCAGATTTATCCTAACGAGGCTGCTATGGAAATAGGTGGGCTGACAAGTAATATTGCTATCCATATCACCAGCTTTATCGAAGAAATTATGCAACAATATGCTCAGCCTCGTCCTTGGATTTTACTTAAAGAGGGTAACGGCAATACTTATGTTTCTAGTGCTATGCCTCAAAAACGCAACCCTGGTATTTTGAATCGTGCACGTAAGGATTGTGGTACTATTCTCGGAGAAGCTGTCGGAACTGCTTTCAGGGCACATAACATACCCGCTGGTATGGCTGATGGACGCTTGTCCGGCAATAATAATATGTTGAAATATACTATTAAAGTCGTCAAAGATTTTGATCATATTTTGGATGCATTAGATGTCAAACCAGAGCGAGCTCTAGAGGAACTTAATTTAGATTGGACGTGCTCGCAGGAAATTGCTGATGTGCTTATGCGTAAATATAAAATTCCTTTCCGTACAGGACATCATTTTGCAAGCGAGATTGTAACATATGCTCGTACAAATAATGTTCCTCCTTCCGATTTCACTTACGCGCAAGCACAGGGTGTATATGCTAAGGTAGTAGCTGGTGATGCTTCCTTGCCAAAAGCTTTCCCCATGTCTGAAGAAGATTGGAAGGCAGCACTTAATCCAGTTGCAATCGTTAATAATCGTGCTGTTAAGGGTGGACCTCAAGCAGCAGAGCTTGATATCATGCTACGTAAGGCTCACAAAGAGCTTGAGGCTTGCACCACTTGGCAAGTAAAGGCTAGCCAAAAAGTTAAGGATGCAGAAGATAAACTTAACAGAGATTTCGAGGCTATGCTTAAGTGATTCGCGAAAAATTTTTTAGCATAATTTTTTTAAATATTTAAGGAGGTGACATTCTATGAAAGCTTTAGAGTATGGCTTGATGGGTTATGCGGAGACAATGGTCGTGGAGAGCAATCTTGCTCGCACTATGAAGAGCGGTAGTCTTGATGTGTTTGCAACTCCAGCTATGTGCGCTCTCATGGAAGAGGCTGCTTGCAACTGTATTTGTGATTCGCTAGATTGTTCGCAAAGTAGTGTGGGCACAGTTTTAAATGTTTGTCATGATAGGGCGACAGCAGTGGGACGTAAAATTAAAGCTTCGGCTAAGCTGGTGAAGGTTGACGGACACAAGCTTATCTTTGAAGTATCTGCTGAAGATATGTATGGCCCCATAGGCTGGGGCACACATGAACGTTTCATTATCGACATAGAACGATTCATGAATAGACTGAGATAAAAAAAGAGCAGTAGCTCACATTGAGTGAGGTGCTGCTCTTAAATTTTGAATTTTGAAATTGATTTTATATTATTGTAGCGTTTTATAAAACTCGATTAGCGTCACAAGTATCGGCTGATGCGCCAAGTAGACTGCAAGTGAGTGTTTGCCAAGGAAGGCTAGAGGTTTAACGTGGGAGACTTCAAGGCTTGTTATGAAGGATGAATTGATTAATATATTATATAGGAAGCAACCGGACCAGAAGACGAATAGATGTGGGAAGAGAGGAAAATAATCGAGAGAGGTGAAGCCGTCAAAAGGAAAGCCAAGGTAAGTAGTGAGCCAATTCGCATAAAAATCGTGGGGCATAGCAAATTTAACGCTGCCAATACCAATGTAACCAAGATACATCTTGCGAACGCAACAATAAATTCCCAGGCAATAGAGAAAGCCAAAGCTTGGTTTATCTGTAAAATGTTTGAGAAGAGGCGTAGTCAAAAGCATGGCTGAGCCGATGAATGTTAAAATGCCAAAGAAAACAGGCAGCCTTTGGTTAAACATATAGGTCGCTGCTGTTACTAAAAGCCCTGCTAGAAAAACAATGAGGCCCCGTCTAGCTGGTGCTTTGCTAAATTTTAGGCAAAAGCCGGAGAGCATGATAAAGCCACCAGCCGTCAGCTCCTGCCAAAGTCCTAGCCAGCCCGTCGTCAGGGCGGTGATATCTAGGTTAAAGGCGTCGAAAAGATCCCAGGACAAATGATAAAGCATCATGGAGATGAGGAGGCAGCCTCGTATTTCATCGAGACCGATATAACGTTTTGCTTGCGTAAATTTTTCTTGCATGATTCACTCATTTTCTTATAAAGTTTTTCTTTAATTTAGCACATTTTCAAGGTTTTTTCAATGCGTGGGAATGGCTGAGCTTTTGTTCATTAACTTTTGCGCAATACTTCTATGTACGCCTAGATGAACTGTTCGTATTTTATCGCAGCATTTTTATGGGCATTTTTTTATTTTCTTAACTAATTCTTGCAGGAAAGATGTATTTTTTGTCGAACTTTACAATTGATATACGACTACGCGTGGAGGGGGCATATGGTATTCACTGGTTTTTGGGGAGCTATACTTGCTCTGTTTTTGAATCTGTTTTTTACATTTGTCTATTCCGTTCCTGGCTGGCTCTTGCTCGCCTTTTGGTATTTTGGGTACTGTGAGTTCAAATGGGGAGCTATTTGGTTGGGCTTATGGATAGCTGGCAATATAATTTTTATGTTTGCGTTAGGCGGTTTTGCTTCCTGGGCGCAAAAGGTTGGCAACGAAAAGCAGCCCGAGCGACCGGACATTAACCCTTACTCACCGAAGAATGAAGACTTTTTACGCAAATAGTTCGGTAGAAGAAGATTAATCAATTTGGAATTCCGAATCATGAATTGAGGAATAAGCCTGCGGCTTGCGAATTAAATCTGTTTGGCGAGAAGCTTGCTGTGGCAAAATGATGCTAAGCCTTAGAATTTGCATAGCAAATTCTTACCGCAATTACTTTTTACTAACTTTGTTTACGTATTTCTACAAATAAATAACAATATTGGGGGTGTACATATGGAACTTGTAAAGGTTTGTGAGCTGACAATTTATACGGCTGCTGATGTTTTTGCTCAAGGCGAACCGCTTTATAAAGAGATTATTAAACATGCTCAAGAGGTAAAGCTGGCTGGCGGTACGGTTATAAAATGCATAGAAGGCTTTGCTTCGAAAAAACGTGGTATGGGTCGTGCAAAATCTGCGGCCTTTTCTAGCGAAGCTAATTTGCCCATCGTTATTAAAATTATAGATGCTCGTGAAAGAATCGAAAAGCTTTTGCCTTACTTAGACAATATCGGCGAGAAACATTTCTTGGTTACCTTGCACGATATTGAGGTTCTCAAGACAAAATATATTCGTGACCATATCGAAGAGCTACATAGAATGTATGAGGAAGAATAAAAAACTTCCCGGTCCTGTGACCGGGAAGTTTTTTGTTTAGCAGAGTTCTTCAATTTCATTTTACAATTTAAGGTTCGAATTCAATGAGTAATTAGTAATTATTTTTTCGTCATACAAAAAACAATTCTTTAACATATAATGATAAATATAAAATGGTTGCAATGGCTGATATGGTTTTTACGAAAGGTGGATGGCAAGAATGAAAAAAGCTTTGAGCGTTGTTTTGCTTTGTTGTATTTCTGCTTGCGCATGGGCGTCTGAGCCTGGACTCAAGGATAGTGCAAGAGCTAGTGATAAGGTGCGCAAGGAAATAACTGTTAGCCCTAAGGATAAATGCGTGCATTATCCAGATAAATTAGCTGGCGACATTGTTGTCAAAACAGAAAAGGATGTGGAAATCGTTTTTGTTTTAGATACAACTGGATCCATGGGTGGACTTATTCAAGGAGCCAAGGATAAAATTTGGACCATCGTCAACGATGTCATGCAGCATCAAAGGACTGGCTCGAAGGTTCGCATTGGCCTCGTAGCTTATCGAGACCGCGGAGATGACTACGTGACGAAAATTACGGAGCTCAGTGAAAATCTAGACGAGGTTTATCGTGACTTGATGAGCTTTAAGGCTCAAGGGGGCGGGGATACACCTGAGGACGTACGTCGAGCTCTTCACGAAGGCTTAAACAACATGCAATGGTCCAAGGAAAGCGCCAAGCTTAAACGTATTATTTTCCTCGTGGGAGATGCGAAACCCCACACGGACTACCAGGATTATCCGAGCACGGTTGAGACAGCTAAGAGAGCGAGAAAGCAAAACATCATCATTAATACCATTCAATGCGGCAACCTGGCTGAGACTGATAAATATTGGCGCGAGATAGCTCAACATGCTAACGGCGAATATTTTGCCATTGCTCAAGACGGTGGGACGAAAAGAATTACCACGCCCTATGACGATAAGCTTGCCAAGTTAAGTGCTAAGCTTGACGCAGGCTATGTGCCATACGGCAGTGCTTCCATGCGTGCAGCTGCTTCCATGCGTGCCGAAGAAACGGCTGATACCATTGCCCTTGGAGCTGTTAGTGAGGCTAAGGCAGCTCGTGCGTATAACAAGGCTATCAATAAGCACGCTTATTCCGGAGACGACCTTGTGCAAGCAATCGAAAATGGCAGTGTTAAGCTTAGTGATGTTAAAGAAGAGGATTTACCTGACAAGCTACAAAAGATGAGCGCAGATCAGCGGGAGACTTATGTGTCAGAACAAATCGCAAGTCGCAAGGCAGTTCGCGAAGAGATTAGTAAAATTTATAAAGAGCGTGAGGCTTATATTAGTGCTCATGCAGAGGAAAATGCTGATGGCTTTGACGCGGCAGTGCGAGCAGCACTTTTGAGACAAATAAAATGAGAGGCAATCAATTAGAAATTAGCAATGAAGGAGAAAATTTGCAGAGCAAATTTTTTTCATAAAAACTAAATAGTTAAGAGTTGATGATATTGTTTTAAAATTGCAAATTTCGTGCATTGGAGCTGTCATGTGATTAAAAAAATACTTTTCTTATACTGGTTTGGAAGAATAAGCTTGCAAACCAGTATTATTATTTGCAGGACTAAAAATAAATGATGTATAATAGGAGTATGTTAATTTTTTACGCGAAGGAAGAATTATGAAATTTACACTTGATACAAATGATTATGAAAATATTCAGTTGGTTTTGACGGATGAGGATAGGGCGAAGTGTGCTGATGAGCTACAGGAAGAGTTTGAGTATGCTATGAGCTCCTTCTTTGTATCGTTTTGTCTGAAAAATAATTGGGACACGGAGACAGCCAAGAGCATGAAGCAGTCCATCTTCACGAAGATAGATCGTCACATCGCCAATATGTTTGCTCAAGGCATCCTTGAGCCACAAGCCGAAACTGAAACCGTTGATGAAGTCTACCTAGAAGACATCAAAAAACAAATGGAAGAGTCGGGCTTTGCCCCAGACGAAATCCAGCAGATGCTTAAGCTCGTCCAGGAACACGGCAGCATTGAGAAGGCTTCAGCCTACTTAAGCGATTTAGCTGAGAGTGAAGGAGTGAAGATCAATGAGTAATTACTCATTGATTAATAGGTGAAACATGTTAAAAGAGGTATTAATTGTAGAAGGCAAAAGTGATACGCAAGCCATCGCTCGGGCTCTTGAGGCCGATACCATCGAGACGGGCGGTTTTAACTTGCTTCCTCATACCATAACGCAAATTGCTGCTGCTTATGAAAAGCGTGGGATAATTATTCTGACGGATCCGGACGTGGCAGGAGAAAAAATTCGCCAATACGTGACGAAGCGTTTTCCTCATGCGGGTCAGGCCTTTATTCCTCGTAGGGAAGCAACTGCACATGGGGATATCGGTGTCGAACAGGCTAGCCCTGAATCCATTTTAAAGGCTTTGTCCAAGGTTCGTCATCACGAATTCATTCCCCAGGAAGAATTTACTATGAATGATCTTTTTAAAAATCAATTGTCTGGTTGCCCTGAGGCTAATGCTCGTCGCGATGCTTTAGGTGCCGAGCTAGGCATTGGGCATGGCAATGCAAAACGTTTTTTAGAACGCTTGAATAGATACGGAGTTTCTCGTGAGGAGTTCGACGAAGCTCTTAAAGGATTAGGAGAAGAACGTGGATAAACCGATTATTGCAACACCACAAGTAACAAATCATATTCTGCATCGCTTTAAATTGCATGCGGATAAAAAATTGGGGCAAAACTTTTTGATCGATCCTAAAATCGTGCAAGGTATCGTAGAAGCTGCCGAGCTCAGCGAGGAGGACCGAGTGCTGGAGGTTGGTCCTGGCATTGGGACTCTTACGCAAGGTCTCGCAGAAAGTGGTGCCTCCGTTATCGCCGTAGAGCTTGATAAACGCCTTGTACCAGTCCTTGCTACAACACTTGAAGGCTACGAAAATATTTCTATTGTTAACGGCGATATTTTAAAGGTTGATATTATGCAGCTTGTTAATGCACCCGAGTTTAAATGCTGTGCTAATTTGCCTTATTATATTACGACACCCATCATTTTTTCCCTTTTGGAAAAGAAAATGCCCATGGAACGTCTTGTTGTCATGGTGCAAAAGGAGGTCGCCGAGCGTATGGTTGCCAAACCGGGCGGCAAGGATTACGGTGCCCTATCCGTTTCCATTCAGTATTACACGGAGCCCGAGATTTGTTTTATCGTGCCTCCTGAATCCTTTATTCCTGCTCCGGCGGTAGATTCAGCGGTAATTTGCTGTAAAAGACGCAAGGAAGCACCTGTTAAGGTCAAGGATGAAGAAATATTTTTTCGCGTAGTGAAGGCGGCCTTTTCCTTAAGAAGAAAGATGTTAAACAATTCCTTGAAAAACATGGGCCTTAGCGGGGTATCCGTTGCTGCCTGGCTCGAACGTGCTGGTATTGATGGTAAGCGCAGAGCCGAAACACTTTCTCTTGAAGAGTTCGCTAGCTTAGCAAATTCCTTCGAAGCATAAAATTTTCTCAAACAAAAAGATCGCACCATTTGATGCGATCTTTTTTAATGCATTTGAAAGCTGTTTAGGGAATAGAGGACAAGGGGTAAATAGGTGTGGAGCTGAGAGCGAGGGAAGGAATAAAGCAGCTCGCAGGTTTTTTCGTCATTTTTATAAGAGGCTTCGATAAGGCAGGCGTCCCCGTTAAAACTATTGTAATTGCTAGCCTGACACATAAGCTTGCCTTGAGTTCCTTGTACCCATTTAAGCTTAACCTTTTTTTCGGCAAATTTTGGCAAGCCTTGGGTCGCATTAAAGCTCGTTAAATCTGTGGGGTCAATGACGTTCACAGCTATGTAAAGCAAATTATCCTGTACTCGAAGGAGCATAGGCCCATCTGTGCCAGGTAAATTGGTCAAGGGGTCCGTACCAAAGGCAGTGGGAACCGACAAATGGTAAGCACTTTTGACTACAGCTTGAAAGTCCAAGGCCGAGGGTGCTTGCATATATTTTTCCGGCAGGGGCTGCTTGATAGGAAAGCTTTTGCCCTTAGCCTGCGTTTTTGCAGGAGCCTTTACATTTTGCGTGGGATGGGCGACCGTTTGAGCTTGCGTAGACTTAACTGCGTTTTGGTTAGGCGAAGCATTTATGCTCGATTTAGTCGTTGCAACTTGGTTTGGCAAGGTCTTTGGACCTTGGGAATTATTGACGACAGGTGCACTTGAAGAATGTGCCATGCTTTGATTAGTCGTACTTTGACCCTGTGAATTATTAACGACAGGTGCACTAGCTGCAGTCTTGGTACTGAGCACGGGTTTATTGGGCGCAATTTTTTGCGTAGAGGTTGTCGTACGAGTGCTCACGTTTGGCGATGTTGTTTGTGTACTAGCCGTGCGGACGGTCACAGGCTTATTGCTGACCGTAGCTGCAGCGCAATATCCAATTGTAGGGATGGACGCGACGAGCACCAAAGAAAGTGCTGCCAAGAATTTATTTTTCATGAGTTAAAATTTTTCGCAAGCCTCGTTAATTGCTGCTTCGTCAACACGCATTGCTTCCATGGTACGTTCAAAAAGTACGTCCAACTCCCAGCCGAGATTTTCTGCACCTTGTTTAATAACGTCACGGCTGCAGCCAGCTGCGAATTTTTTGTCTTTGAATTTTTTCTTTAAGGATTTCAGTTCCATGTCTTGTACGCTCTTAGAAGGACGCATGAGGGCAGCTGCACCGATGAGCCCGGTTAATTCGTCGCAGGCAAAAAGAATTTTTTCCATTTCGTGTTCCGGTTGGAATTGAGTTTTGGTGAGACCCCAGCCGTGGGACGCAGTGGAACGAATAATATCGTCGGAGATGCCTTCTTCTTTCATAATCTCTTGAGATTTAACGCAATGCTCTTCGGGATACATTTCAAAATCTAGGTCGTGCAAGAGACCAACGATGCCCCAGTACTCCACATCGTAGCCTTGTTCTTTGGCGAAATAACGCATAACGCCTTCCACGGTCAGAGCATGACGCAGATGAAAAGCATCCTTATTATACTTAGTTAAAATATTCCAAGCCTCTTCGCGAGTGATCATAATAATTTTCCTCCATTAATAAAAAATTTACAGTAAATATATTCTACAACAAATTATCGGATAATTCAATTATGAGTTGGCAGAAGAGAAGGAGTGTGGTAAAATTATTAATTAGCAATTAGCAAAGAGCAATTGTGGATGATTTTGCTTCGCAAAATCTTTTGGTTAAACTGAATTGTTGAATCGGTAGATTGAATTTGCAATCGTTCGATTATCGTCGAATAGATTTAATTCGCAAGCGAAGCTGTTCCGCAATTATCAATTATCAATTTAACTCTTAACTAAAATTGGAGGTTTCACCTATGACTGAAAAAGAGATTAAGTCATCATATGCTTATTATATGAAAAAGTTTGAAGAGAACAAAGAGCTTGGTGCATTTATGGCTAGGATTACTTACCAACAAATCTTTAATCCGAAATTTTTAAAGGCCAATAGCAAATGGGACTCCATCGACGCGATGATTTATGGCGGCGGCTTCGGGATTATGAGTCTGGGCGAGGTACCCAACGTTAATCAAGATAAATGGAACGCCTACATTCAACGCAATACGAAATGCAGCGGCTGGTTTATTTTCGGCAAGCTTGCCATGATCGAATGGATGAAGGAAACTATCAAGTTCTACGAAGAAAACAAAAAAATGTAAAAAATTAGGACCTGAATGCTTTTTAGCAGGCAGGTCCTTTTTCGTGCATTTATTTAATTATTTCTTTTAAAGCTTGCATGAGAGCAGGAATATCGATAGGCTTAATGACGAAGCCGTTCATTCCTGCAGCCAGTGCCTTTTGTTTATCCTCTTCGAAAGCATTAGCCGTCATGGCGATGATGGGGATGTCACGTCTGGCATCGTCCTTTAAGCGACGAATTTTTGTGGTGGCTGTGAGACCATCCATCTCTGGCATTTGAATATCCATGAGAATAACGTCGTAGTAATTAACATCGTGCTTGCGCAGCATGTCAATGCATTCGATGCCATTGTCTGCGACTTCAATCTTAAAGCCAGCCTCCTCAAGAATTGCTACAGCGATCTCGGCGTTAAGCTCGTTATCTTCGGCGAGAAGAATGCGTTTACCTGCAAAGCTTATAGTCTCGACGCTTTCTGTAATATCGTCTTTGTCAGGCAGCTCTGTGACTTGGAAAGGACAGGTAACTGTGACCTTGGTGCCTTTGTTGAGCTCACTTTCGATATTAATGCTGCCGCCCATAAATTCTACTAGGCGTTTCGTAATGGAAAGGCCAAGACCGGTGCCGATGATTTTGGAATCGGTGGTGCTATATTCTCGAGAAAAATCATCAAAGACATGGGGTAAAAAATCCTCTGACATGCCTACACCAGTATCCTCGACAACAATTTTATGAGTTACGTAGTCGTCATTTTCTGTTGGCAGCTCGGTAATATTTACTGAAATTTTTCCACCAGCCGGAGTATATTTAACTGCGTTACTGATAATGTTTATAACGATCTCGCTAAACTTAACGTTATCATTGATTACATAAGGGTGTTTGATATCCGTAGTTAAGGACCAGCTGAGATTTTTTTCTTTGACCGAGCTAGAGAACATGGCCTCGACTTCTTTAATACTATCTATACAATTATAGGGGCCAAGGTCAAGCTCAATTTTACCATTTTCAATGCGAGCCGTTTCTAATACGTTATTGATTAAGCCTAAAAGCTGAACGCTGGAGCTTTCGATATTTTTTAAATATTTTGCTCTGAGCTCGGCGTCGTCTCCGTGATCTTGCAAAAGCTTAGTAAAACCAACGATTGCATTCATAGGTGTACGAATGTCGTGGCTCATGCTCAGGAGGAAGGATGTTTTGGCACGACTAGCAGTCTCGGCTGCATATCTTGCTTCTTGTTCAACAGCTAAGCGACGTTTGGTAGCCTGGGCACTACTATATTGTCTGTGCCAATTGAAGGCGACGAAGCTGCCTAAAAGTGTAGCAGATATGGAGATTAATTGCCAGAAAATAATCTGTCTGGTAGAGTGAATGAAATCGTCTAAGGCAGGGGAGACAATTTCAAAGCGGGCAACTATTTCTAGAAAGCGTCCGTCAAGATGTATGTAAATTAATAAAAAGATTACTATGCATAGGGCAAATGGCATAGCAAATGTTTTGCACACATCTTCCTCAATATGTTTGTCATAGTGACCGATGGTGTTGAATAAATCTTTACAGAAATTACTTTTTAAAAGCCAATGGAAGAAGCAAACTACAAAGGGAGTCGCCGCTAGGCTAAGCGAGGGGTCAGCAAAAAGGGTGGAGCTTTCAAAACCGAAGAAATAAATCATAGCTCCGAAAACTAAAAGGGTATGGATTTGGGTTACGATGAGCGTGAGCACGGCCACGCAAAGATATTCTGATTTTTTGCCGACAAATTTTGGCATTATTAATCTAAAAAGATAGCCGGCGATAATACCAAAGGCGATTCTTGTAACAACGCATAAGACAAAACTCGCTAAAGGTGAACCACTAATAAAGGGTGAGAAGATTTGGTCGCCCCAGGCTGTGGCAGTGACCGTTGCCTTCCACATGCTTGCTAGGGCAAAACAGAGGCCGACGATACCAGCCTCTAAGGGGCCAAAGCATATGGCTGCGACGATAACCATATAATGCATGGTGGTAATGGCGACAGGGGGAATTAAGATGAAGCCTAGATAGGAAAAGGCGAGAACTGTTTCTATGCAAATGAAGAAGAAAAGGATTTCCCAGCGTTTACGGTTAGATACATCAAGATCATAGATTGTTTTGAATTGGTCAATTGCCTGCATCCTTATCACTCCTTGAAAAATTTTACAAAATATTAATTAAATTATACACCAAATTATATAGTTTGTGGGATGGACTTTGCGATTTTTTTGTAATTTGCTTACTTTTTACTAAAATTTTTTCTGACAAATAAATAAAACGAACACTTTCCTCGAAGGATTTGGGCGATTTTTAAAACAAAGAGGAAAAAATTGGACAATACGGGTGTTAAAATAAAAATAAGCAAGGGATAGAGATGGTGTTCGAAATAAAATCCTGAGTAATTACAAACAAAATTTCGAAAAACGGTTGACAAAATTTTCGAATGGTTGTACAATAACATCGAACAAAGTTCTAAAGGTTGGTGAATAAGATGAAAAAGGCTTTGGTTTTATTAGGCATAACATTAGTTTTATATACTGGTTATAATATGGTTTTTGCGACTGAATACGTTTATAAAGAACATACGATTACTGTTACGAGTGGTGAGACGCTTTGGGATATTGCTGGTCGCTATGCGGAAAAGGACGAGGATGTTCGTGAGGTCATTCATCGTATTAGCAGCGCCAACAATTTAAAGTCCCGTGTTATTTACAGCGGTCAGGTTTTAAAGGTTCCTGTACGTGTAGAAGCTCAGGACGCAATGCTTGCGACTAAATAAATTTTTCTTGTGGTTTCGTTCCTTTTTTGGTTTCTATATCCGTGGTCCGGCACACACTTATCTCTCACCCGTGTCGGACCGCTCTCCTCTTTAACTTTCGGGTATTTACATAGGTCTGACAATTGAATAGCGAGTGCATCGCGTGAATATAGTTGTGCTATGACAAGCTTCCTCGTGAACTAGTCATAGCACAATTTTTTTCTGCAAATCAATCCGTCGAAAAAATATGTCTGATTCGCAAAAACTCGCCAGGGTTTATCTGCGTGGATTTTTGTTAATGTATTTCCTATGATTTTATCTCAAATTCAAGGTTTTTTTGTTATTTTGTCGAATATTTAATTAACTACATCATGATAGGAAAAATTACAGAATAAGTTATATATTCTCTTTTTATGTTTTGCATTTAGATTTAATTTATAAATACAGAAGCGTTAAGAAGTTTTAAGATTGAAAAGGTGATGCAAATGGCTAAGAAAAAAAGTTTGTCTAATGACAATAAATTTTTTGAAAACGAAGGTGTAAATAATTCTCAAGATAGTCTTTTTGGAATTGATGCGGAACAGACTGGGAACGGTTTGGATATTTGTTATTGTAAATTTTTAGAGTTTGAACATATAGGTGGCTGGCATCAGCTGTTTGAAGGCTTTAGCAATATTCGTGTTGTCACGTTTAGTTCTAGTGCTTCTATGATTACCAAAATGCTTAGGGAACTTTCTTTTGAGAAATTTGAAGTTATTTTCGGTAATTTTAAAATATTCAAAGAATTAGACATGATGCAGGAGCTTCTTATTGAGACACAGGGACTAGTTAGCGCATTGACAGGTAGGAATTCTGAAGTAGCAGAATTTCTTAAGGGGAAGATATTGTCTGGTAACTTAAAAATTAATATCGCAAAACCTAATTCGCTGTCTCATGAAAAAATTTACATTATGTGGAACGGGTCCAAGGAAAATCCTGAAAACTTTCGAGTGGTTGTAGGCAGTGCCAATATGTCTATTATATCTATGGAAGGCAAACAAAAAGAAAACATTGAAGTTTTTGACAATGATATGAATGCTTATTTTCATTTTCAAAATAGATTCGATAATTTTCTTGAAGATAGCTTGCAAACCATTGAACCTGACGCGTTGAGTACTAGCACCATCGATGATTTGATAAACAATAACATTGTAATCAAAAATATTATTGAGCAAAAAAATACTGTGTATATTGAAGAGAAATTGCCTGATGATAATGAAGAAGTTAGTGTTATTTATACAGAAGATGTGGAAAAGACAAAAGATATTTTAAATAAACTGAAGATGGAATCCGTTCTATCGGATTCTGTCGTCAAGGAAAAAAATCTTTGGCTCGTAAAACCTGAACAAATTGTGAAAGTAAAGAAAGAATATAGAAACCGGTATAAAAAGTTCAAAGAAAAACTCGAGCATTTTCCGGAAATGTATATTGATAGCAACTTGGATATTTTTGTTAATAATGATGTAATGAATCTTGAAACTGATGACGACAATATTAGAAACGATGTAAAAATTTTCAAGGATTTCTTTGAAGGCTATCATAATGGTTGTTTTGATGGCGAGGTAGATAGGGCAATTGAAAAGTATTATGCTTCTGTAGTTTACGCATTTATTTCTCCATTTTTTCATTATTGCATTAAAAAGACAGGTAGCGGAATAGATATCTATGAATTTCCTTGTTTCCTTATTCTAAGAGGGCCAAAGAGTGCAGGTAAAACTCCGTTTTTCAGTTTTCTGTTAAAATTAATGTTCAATGAATACGGATTTAATTGCGAGGAAACAGGTAACCTTATCAGGAAATCCGGTGATATGTCTCCTCAAAAAGATTTGGTGCCGGCGATGCTTTCTGGTAAGGGCTTTCCGATTTTGGTTGATGAGTTAACACGTGATAGGGCGAAAGATTACGAAGAAACTTTCAAGAATCCTAGGCTGTTTTTACAAGAATATTGTTCTTGTGTCATGTTTACTTGTAACGATGATTTTGAGATTTCTGATTATAGTTTAAAACGCTCCGTGTTGTTTAATATTAATATGACCAACAACCACTCCAAATCAGGTAAGCTTAACAGTGTTGTTTCTAATGCCGGCAACTTGACTGGCGATTTATATAAAGAATTCCTCCATAGGTTTATTGATAAGTTTGTTGACTATTTGGAAGAACTTGACGAATTGAAAATAAAAAGCCGAGAAAATCGTTTTGATTTGACTATTCCTGATATTTTCGTACTTGGTTCAACTGTTCTTAAATCAATTTTCGATGATTACGAAGACGGTAGGGAATGTAAATGCATTAAAATATATGATAGGTATTTTTATAGAGATGGTCTTAGTAATCTGGAAGAACGGAAAAAAGCGTTTATGGACGATTATTATTTTGGCGTTTGGCAGGTAGATACCAAGCATAATGCTTTAGTTAGAAAATTTGAAGGGATGTCAGCACAGCGTAAAGCTAAAGAATTTGCTGATTCCATGAATCAAGGGTATAACATAAGCGTATCAGGGGATACCGTAAGAATTAAGTTAGAATGGGCAAGTCATTTTTTTAACTATGATTTTAAGGTTGACGCAGAAAAAGACGACGCTCCTAAAATTATCGTACAAGAAAAAATTGTGGAAAAGATAGTGGAAAAACCGGTTGTGCAAGAAGTAATTAAGGAAGTCGAAGTGGTAAAAGAGATTATTAAAGAACCTGAAAAACCAAAAGGATTTGTCGATAAGTTAAAATTTGTGTTAGGATTAGAAAATAAAAAATAGTTGTGGAACAAAAAACTCCTCCAAGCTTTTTTGTGTTTGGAGGAGTTTGCGTTGTAATTTTACTCATCAAGACGGATAGATATTGTACTTGCTCATTTTATTGCGGATTTGACTAGGACCCATTTGTTCTTGCATTGGTTGCATCGCGTCTATTTTCATAAGCAGGCCGTAAAGTTTTTGTTCATCTTGTTCTTGTCCTTCGAAATATTTGCGACCAACAATGTCCCAACCTTTAATAATATATGTTCCGTTGTTACCATTGGCACAATCTAAATGATCGCAGGTATCGATGCCAACGGAAAGACCCGCATCAAAACAATTTGCAATAACTGCACAGAGACGAGCCCAACCATAATTGTCGTCCGTTGGTTTGCGATATTCTTTTAATTTACAATAAGTTAGGAACGCGCGAATATAATCAATGCCTCCGTTCCAGTGTAAATAAATCCCAATGTCTTTGCTGCTAGCAACGTCTTCAGCAGTGCTAGCAGTAATAACGGCTCTGTTTCCCATTTTAATTATCCTTTCTGTTGTACATGGGGCACGAAAGATAGTGCCCCATGTTTTGGTCATAGGTATATAGTTTAAAAATTCAATTAATCAAGATGATGTGTTAAAGAAATATGCAGATGAGAAAGGCGTTACAATTTCCTCATCACGCGAAAGCTGAACTTGACCCTTCAATACGATCTTGTTTCCTATTATTAGGCCGTTGATTTTGGAACCAGAATCGATTGAAATAGTTCCGTGGGCCACGATGATGCCATTTTTAATATTAACATTTTTACCGATTATTACATCGCCTGCGCCTGAGACGAGCAATATACGGTCGTAAAAGGTGCAATTGCTTGCAATGTTTATTGTTTGTGAATTTACAAAGACAGTGCTGCCGTAAAATCTGCTGCTTGCCTTAAAAGTAAAGGTGTTGGATGGTAGGTAGTAGAATCTTGATGAGAAACCAAATTGAGCTGCTTCATCAGAAGTTGTGGAACTAATAACTTTGCCACTAAGAAATTTGACACTGGGCATCACTTCTTCTTTAGTGCTTGTATATAGGACGCCACTATTCAAAAATTCTTCTCCTTCAAAAGAAGTTTTGTAAATGATTGCGTAATCTTTTACACATTCTTGCCAGCTAGCTGGCATATCAAACCTTAGTTTACGCATTGCAAAGGTGTGTTCATTATCTGTAGAGGCTTCGACTGTTGTATAGCGAATTAATCCGTCATCGCTACTTGTCGTTGTTCTAACTACGTTTGTTTTGTGATGGCCTGGCTCGAGAGTAATCTCGGGCCAATTCTCCTGGCCATCAGTAAGCGTTTCGTAAGAAAGTCCTTCTGCTACAGAGCCGACGATTTTTCTGAGCTGATAATCTTCTAGCTCTTCTAAAATGTTAGCCTTGGAACGAACTGCAAAAATTAAAATCATTTGAGCAATAGCTGCTAAAAATAGTGAACCGATAAGGATGCTTAAAGAAATGCTTCCTCTATTACGCATTATTAATTACCTCTCCATTATAGCAATGAATAATTTGTTTAAAAAATTTTCTGTTAGCATTCTTCTTTAGCCAAAAGCTGACTTTAACATTTTTAGTGTCTACTTGTTCAACGTTCCATTCTTCCACAATACAATCATTTACATAAAGAGCGTTACTGCCGGTGCCGTTACCTGACTTAATTTTTTTAATTAAGCGTACGTCCTCAATACAGATGGTGATTGTTTTGTTTCCAGAAATGTTTTTGCATTCTAAAAGCGCGAAGCCTTTCGTATCTTTGCGAATGGTGATTTGAGTCGATTCGTAACCTACGTCTTTTTCAACAATTCCCTGCATGTACCGTCCTGCATCGAGCATGGTCATTTCATCATGAAATTGCAGCCAAGTCCGAGCCGTTAATGCCAAATTTGAAATCCACAGCATCGTTAAAATCAAAAAGATGCTGGTGCTGATGAGGACGGAACAGAGAGAAAAACCTTTTTCAGTTGGCAATAAATAAATTAAAGAGCATTTTATTTTGCTTCGAGATGCGAATTTCTTTGTAAGGAGAACCTGTTTGGACATCATTGATAATCTCCGCTTGCAAATTATTCTCGCCAATTTCTTCACCAATTTCTGTTGCATTCGCGAGTATCATACCTTGAGACAATTCTTGCAAGGTGAGCTGCAACTCCATTGCTTGTCTTAGATTATGAGCAGCAGAAATAAGGAGAAGGCTAGAGAGAAGAAAAATTATTAAATCTTGAATGACAAAAAAACCCTTATTGGCCTTCAAGTATAATCACCCTTCCTGTAACCGGTTGGAGGGATAAAGTGCACGAAAAATTTTCTAATTCTTTGTGTCTTAATTCGTAATCTCCAGTATAAGCAGGTGTACCAGTAGCCGAGAATGACCCGGTGCTTAAGCTTTTGCTAAAATACACCCCATCACATCCTATATCTTTAAAATTTACTGTCCTTTTAACGGTAAGTCCTTGATTCACGCGGTACTCGGTACCATTTTTCGTTTTTATCGTTAAACCCGTACCACTGCTTTGAAACATGGTATACCTTTGAAGTCTTCGTAAATCCTGCGCAAAGATTGCTGCTGCTGTGCGGACCTTGTTCATTTTTAGTGTAGTATTGAAATGCTCATTAGCAGTAAAAACCGAGAGCGAGATGAACGTAATTAATGCACAAGCTGATAAGACATCAAGCAACATGAATCCTCTTTGCGTATTAATTTTGGCTTGCACAGCCTAATTATTCGGTAGTTGTTTTACTACCAGGAGAGGCAACAGCTTCACCCTTAGAATTTTGACCAGAAAGTGTATAAGCAGAACCCTCATCAACAGAAGCATAAGTAAATTCTCCACCTTTAGCATCCTTAAGTTCTGCTTGAGCACCTAAATAATCTGGTTGAAGATCGGATAAATTAGTGGGAACCGTGCCATTGTCCAAACGATAAAGTTGAACTGCTTGGTCAATGGTTGCCAAATCGCTGCTAAGCTTTGCGTTTTTAACGCGATCGTTAGCACCAGATAAATTAGGCAAAAGCATGGTTGCCATGATGCCGATAATTGCGGCTGCAGCTACGACTTCAATTAGAGTGAAGCCTCCTTGTTTGCGAATAGTTTTTAACATTTTTTTCCTCCTAACTGTGTTCGGGCAAAGCCGAAATTAAATTGAATAATGGTCCCACGACTGAGCTTACGACTCCAGCCGTGACGAGTGCCGCGAAAAGCAGCATGATGGGTGAGATGGTTTCTTTTAGTTGGTCTAGGCCGTTCTGCAAATCTTCTTCACTAATAGACGCTGCTTCATTTAACATCTGAGGCAAATAACCAGTGACTGCACCCATATTAATCAAATCTAAGGCTATGGGAGAGAGCCAACCAGTTAGGCTACTTGAAGCATTGCCGATTTCCGCACCCTTTTGTAATCTTGTTTGAAACAATTGAAGCTTGCGTTTGCATTTGTCATCGTCAATAACGTTGGTCGTTATTGTTACCGCATGCACAATTCCTACGCCGCTGTTTAAAAGTAGTGCCATTAATTTGCAAAAACGTATCTCTAAAATTAAAAAATACAGCTTCCCGACGAGAGGAACTTTTTTTAGTAAATCTAAGAATTTGTTTTTCATACGCCAAACAAGCAAGAATAATCCTACTAGTACAAGAGCTACAAGTAATAGATGCGTGCTGACAAATACTTGCACATCCATAATTATCGCCAACAAGCCTTGTGGTTTAACATGCATAGACGCATAGGCGGTAGCGAGTACGGGCAAAACATAAAAGGTAAAGAAAAGGAATACGCCAATGGATGCTGTCAAGAGAAACATAGGGTAAAGGGTAGCTTTGAAAATAAATTTTTTTAGTTCGGCTTGTTTTTCATAATATTTAGCCAACTCTGATGCTACCTCTTCCAATCTACCGCTTTCTTCTCCGGCGCTGATAAGCATTACACCTAAATCGTTAAAGAAATGTTTTTGCCTGCGCATGCCTGCTGCTAAAGTGTTGCCTCTTGTTAAATCCTTGTAAAGTCCGTCGCAGATAATTTGCAATTTTTTATCCACGCGTTGATTCATAAGTTGAATTCCCTTTAAGATGGGCAGGCCGCTGTGTAAAATTATGGCAAGCTGCTTGTAAAAGATCATGCGTTCTTTATCAGTGAATTTTTGAAGCCGCAGAATTTTTTTCACCTCCTTTCGCTAATAAAAATTCACCAAAAAATTTTTATCCCCTATAAGCATTTTTCACAGTTGTGAAAATTCTGTGAACTGTCTTGTGTGATTCATAGTTAATTTTTATGTTTGGCACAAGATGATGTGTTTTTGATTCTAAAAAAATTTTTGAAAAAATTTTTTTCTTGCAAAAAACGGGGGTTATTTTACAAAAAAAGGTCATTTTTTGCAGATTTTTAGTTTTCGGTTGACTATAAAATGCTTCTGATTTATAATATTGTTGACAAGTCGGAGCTGTTATAGACTTGATCCTTTTAGGTAAGGAGGGTTAGCTATGACAGGAATCGTCGAAATGTTTAATGATGAAAAGGGCTATGGCTTTATTCGTAACTATGAAGACCAAGTTTTTTTCGTTCATTATTCAAGCATTCGTACTCATAACGACTTCTATCGTACTTTAAATGTAGGCGATAAGGTTCGTTTTGAACGCAAGCAAGGCGAGAGAGGCTTGTATGCTCGTAACGTACGTATTCTCAATTAAAAAATTAACTTGGCATAAATTTTAATTTTTCTGCTGACCACAAAATGTTTCAAGACTTTTGTGGCCAGTATTTTTTGTTTTTAGGAACTTTGTAAAAAATACTTTTATCTATAATCGTTTTCTATTGACTTATAAAATAAACATACAATATAATGATGAAACTGTTCCCACCTGGGTGCTTTTTTGTTTGGCCCCGTAATGCTTTTTACCATTCGCTTAGGTGGTCTGCAATTTACAAGGTTTGGCGTTGCCATGAAGGAATGTGTATTAAATATCAAAGGCTCTGGCAGTGGTGATGGCGTAGGTCAAATCAAATCCTTTGAAGCTTTGGCAACAGCATTGTCTAGCTGTGTAGGCATTGGCAATATTGTTGGCGTTTCTAGTGCTATTGCCTTAGGTGGTCCGGGTGCAGTCTTTTGGATGTTAGTTGCCGGTCTGATAGGTATGGCAACAAAATTTGCTGAAATTTGTTTAGCAATGTTGTCGTTAAAGACACTAAGGATTTCTTTGTCCTTTATGATTCTGAAAACAAATAATAAAAGCGAAAAATTTTTCTGCAAAAAAATATACCGACCTCCTGGATTAGATGAATTTCTAATCTTATTGGAGATCGGTATTTTTTATTTGTTCTTACTCATGGCTTCGAGAACATGTTCTACGTAGAGAGCTTGGACAGCTTTGTTGCGGCCGATGCCGTGGAGATGACCTTCGGTTTTGACGCCTCGAGCCTCAATTTGACATTTCCAACTGTCGACATCGTCGCCATACATATCGTTATTGGCGTGGTCGCCAGCAACGACCATGAGCGGGTACATATGAACTTTTTTGTAGCCCCGTTGCAAAACTAAATCTAAAGCAGCTTCAAAGTTGGGCGAGTCAGATTCTTCAACCGTGCCAACGACAACAGGCAGCTCCATTGCATCAAAGACGGCTTGCATTTTATTATAAGTGTAACCAAATGCTTTGTTATTGTTACGAGGCGTGCCGTGACCCATTAGTATGATGCCTTCGTTCTTGCCGAGAGCAGGAAACTGCGAGGCAATGGCACAGGCGGTGAGCTCGTAGTCGCTATCCTGTACGATTAAGGGCTGGGAGACGATGAATTTTCTGAAGCTTGGAGCGTAAAATTCTTTGAGAGCTTCAATTTTTTGTTCGAATTCTTCGCCATGAAGTAAATGTGTTGGTTGGAGAATTACTTCTTCGTAACCATTTGCTACTAATTTTTTTAAAATGCTTTCGGGATCCGCAATCACGAGTCCTTTTTCAGCTAAACGTTTGCGAATAATGTTGGAGGTGAAGGCACGAAACTTTTCGTAAGCAGGGAATGCTTCTGCTAAACATTGCTCGATACCGCCGATATCTTGCAAACGTGTTTCAGTGAAGGTAGATCCAAAGCTAATGACGATTAAAGCCTTTTTGCTTTTCATATTTATTTACCTTGAAGAGCATCCCAAGCTTGGTCTGCTTTTTTTACGAAGAGGGCACGAACTGCATCATTTTCGCCAAGACCATGGAGATATGCGCTTACCTTAAAGCCTTCTTTTTCTAAAATGGATTTGTAGGAATCGTCTTCATCACCGGCCATATCGTTATTCGCATGGTCGCCTGCTACCATCATGAGAGGTTGCAAGGTAATATTCTTGATGCCTTTAGCTTTCAGTTTAGGAATAACAGTTTCCAAAGAAGGCCAGCCTTCTACAGAGAAAATATATACGTTGGTATGACCAAGTTCTTCTAAGCGATCTTGCATTACTGCGTAGTATGCATTTGCCGGATGGGGAGTGCCATGAGCCATCAAAAGTACAGCATCCTTTTTGCCTAGCTTCGGGAATTGGGTAGCTGCTGCTTTCATGGTATCGGTTACGTCATCGTCCTGTCCTTCTTGACCTTGCCAATACATCAAGGGAGTGCCGATAGTCATTTTTTTGAATTCATCCTTATGAAGAGCATACACTGCATCCTTATAAGCAAATTCTACGCCAGGAATAATATCGAGGCTTGTTAAAGCAACGCGAGTATAGCCGTCAGCTTTAAGTTGAGCTAAAGCTTCCTCGGGAGTCGGGATAGCAAGGCCTTCTTTTGCTTTAACGCGGTCGATAATGATATGAGAGGTATAAGCAGTAACAACCTTTACTCCAGGATGAGCTGCTTGAATTTCTTTAACAGTTGCGTTAATAGTTTTCTCACGGGTTTCTTTATAAGTTGTGCCAAAGCTCATAACAACAATTGCATCTTTGTCAGGAAGATTTTTAAGTGCTTCGTTTTCATTAACTTTTACGCCTAATTGAGTTGCGGATAAAAGAGCTGGGGTCGCAGTTTTAACCTCGTCGCTTAATTGATATGCTGCATGAGAGGTAGCCGCGAAACCAAGCAGAGAAGCACAAACACAGGATAATACGGCTAATTTTTTAAAATTTTTCATATGATGTCTCCTTTCAAAAAATACAATTGACGTTTTATATCAAAATTGTAATACAGACTATTAATATTATATCCACACCTTATTGCGTAGTCAAGCAAATTGAGAATTCTTCTCATTAATGATTTTCGTTTTGAATTCGTGAGGATTTGTTTTGGTTATATTGACAATGAATTCGTTTAATAGTATGATTAATTATTATTCCGATATTTATTTTTGTATAAATTTTTTGAGGGAAACTCGCTATATTTTGTAAAAGGAAAGGTGAAAAACATGGCAAAAAAAATTCCTTTTGTTTCTAAGGAGAAACTTGACTCTATTATCGAACAATATCCGACTCCGTTCCATCTTTATAATGAAGCAGGTATTCGTAATACTGCTCGTACTTTGTATAAAGCATTTTCCTGGAACAAAGGATTCAAAGAATATTTTGCAGTTAAAGCAACTCCGAACCCGGCAATTCTTCAAGTTTTGCGTGAAGAAGGTTGTGGTGCCGATTGCTCTAGCTACACCGAACTTTTGATGAGTGATGCGGTTGGTTTTAAAGGCGACGAAATTATGTTCTCATCCAACGCAACTCCTGCCGAAGATTTTAAGCTTGCCCGTAAATTAAACGTAACCATTAACTTGGACGATATTACACATATCGATTTTTTGGAAAAGGTTGCTGATATTCCTGAGACTGTTTCTTGCCGTTATAATCCTGGCGGGAAATTTGCAATTGCCAATAATATTATGGATAACCCTGGGGATGCAAAATATGGCATGACTCATGAACAAATTATCGAAGCATACAAAATTTTAAAATCCAAAGGTGTTAAAAATTTTGGTATGCATGCTTTCCTAGCTTCCAATACTGTTACTAACGAATACTATCCTGAATTGGCTCGCATCCTCTTCAAGGTTGCTGTTGAATTAAAAGAAAAAACAGGTGCACACATTTCCTTCATTAACTTGTCCGGCGGTATCGGTATCGCTTATCGTCCTGAACAAGATGAAAACGATCTCATGGTTATCGGTGAAGGTGTACGCAAGGTTTATGAAGAAATCCTTGTACCTGCAGATATGGGCGACGTAAAAATTTTCACCGAGCTCGGTCGTTTCATGTTAGCTCCTCACGGTGCTCTCATCACCAAGGCAATTCACGAGAAACATACTTATAAAGAATATATCGGTTGTGATGCTTGCGCAGCTAACCTTATGCGTCCGGCTATTTATGGCTCTTATCATCATATTACCGTTATGGGTAAAGAAGGTGCTGTTTGCGATCATAAGTACGATGTAACTGGTGGTTTGTGCGAAAACAACGATAAATTTGCTGTTGATCGCATTCTTCCTCGTATTGACAAGGGCGATGTTCTTTTCATCCACGATGCAGGTGCTCATGGTTTTGCGATGGGCTACAATTACAATGGCAAGCTGCGTAGTGCAGAACTTCTTCTTCAAGAAGATGGCAATGTAAAACTCATTCGTCGCGCAGAGACTCCTGCCGATTATTTTGCAACCTTCGATTGCACCGAGTTCGGCGCAAAGCTTGCTGAAGAAGCAAAAATTAAAATGTAATTTCTTAAGCAAAAAGTCTCGGCTGTTTTGGTCGAGACTTTTTCAATTAACTATTAAAAATCGAGACATATTTTGCTAAAGCAAATTCTAAAATAAAAAAGACGGCGTGAGCCGTCTTTCTTGTAATATCTGCTTGTGAAAATTATTTGTTCAGCATGTTGATGTTCATAGAAGGAACGCCACCATTGATGCCGTTTTTTGCATGAGCCTTGGAAATGTTTTCGAGAAGGTCGAAATAAACGTCCCAATATTTTTCGCTCTTGCACCAAACACGGAGAGTGTACTGCACGGAATATTCATAATAGCCTGACAGACGAGCAAAGGGTGCGGGATCTTTTAAAGCACCATCAGTCATGGCGATTGCTTCGTTCAAGGATTTGAGCACGTCAGCAACCTCGTTATTATAGCCTGCACGTACATCGATATCTACGCGACGTAATTCTTCGCTAGAGAAGTTGACGATTTTACCAGAAGCCATCTCGGTATTAGGAACGAAGATATCTTTGTTGTCCAGGGTTTTAACCTTAGTGACCAAAAGGGATACCTCCTCGACAATACCTTCGATGCCAGCTGCACTTACGTAATCGCCTTTAACGAAGGGTTTGGTTAAGAGAAGCATGATACCATTGGCAACGTTCGCAAGCGCGCCTTGAACGGAGAGAGAAATTGCTAAACCTAACATGCCTAAAACAGCAAGCAAGCTGGAGATAGGAATGCCAACTGCTTCTGCAACGATGCACATTGCCACGAAGTGCAGTATTACATTAACAACAGTTTTCAAGAAGCCTTGCAAATTTTCATCTTTGTTAATTTTGGTGATAAGCTTGTTGATGGTTCCGGAAAGGGAAGAGATGACCATATGGCAAACGATGTAGATTATAATAGCACTTGCGATATTGCCGACGGTTAATTTGCCAATGGAAAAGTTAAGAATTTGTTGAATTGTTTCCATGAAAATCCTCCTTAAGTATTTTTTTATAATAATGACTAATGTATTATAACATAGTTTACAAGGCAACAAATGTATTTTTTATGTTTTTTGCAAGAAATTTTCGGAAAATTTACGCAGAAAAAAAGTTTTCCTTGCTTCTCCGACTTTTAAGTTTTAGACTTTCATTGATTTACTTCTATATATATTGTAAAATAATACGATAAACAAAATTTTAATTAGTAATCTAAATAAATTAGCAAAGAGCAATGAGTAATTAAGGTATCGAGCCTGCGGCTCGATGAATTAAATCTGTTGATATTAGTCGAACTTCGGCAGGTTTAATCAAAAGATTTGCGGAGCAAATCATCCTCATTCATTAATAAAGTTGTTACTAAAGATTTAAAGGAGAAGAATAAAAATGAGCACAAATCTTGAAGTAGGTATTGTCGGCTTGCCGAATGTTGGCAAGAGCACACTTTTTAACGCAATTACTAAAGCTGGCGCGGAAGCTGCCAATTATCCTTTCTGCACTATCGAGCCAAATGTTGGTGTTGTAGATGTTCCTGACGAAAGATTGCAGGTTTTAAGTGATATGTTCAATTCTCGCAAAATCACTCCTGCAGCTATGCGTTTCGTTGATATCGCAGGTCTTGTTAAAGGCGCAGCTCAAGGCGAAGGACTTGGCAATAAATTTTTGGCTCACATTCGTGAGACCGATGCTATTGCTCAAGTAGTGCGCTGCTTTGAAAATGACGACATCACTCACGTCGAAGGAGGCATTGATCCTTTACGTGATATTGATATCATCAATACCGAGCTTTGCCTGGCCGATCTCGAATCCGTAGAAAAACGGAAAGAACGCGTTGCTAAATTAATTAAAGCTCGTGATAAAAAAGCTGTCGTAGAAGATGGCATTCTCGATAAATTTATCGCAGCATTGTCCGACGCAATTCCTGCTCGTCAAGTTGAATTAACCGAAGATGAGATGGAAATTGCTAAAGACATGCAGCTTTTAACTCGTAAGCCCACCATTTACGTGGCAAATGTTTCTGAAGAAGAAGCTGCTGATGCATCCGCCAATCCCTACGTGCAAAAATTAAAAGAATTTGCTGACAAAGAAAGCAGCGAGGTTGTTGTCATTTCCGCCAAGGTAGAAGCAGAAATCGCCGAGCTTGACGATGAAGAAGCAAAAGAATTTTTAGAGATGGCTGGACTGGAAGAATCTGGTCTTGCTCGTCTCATCAAGGCAAGTTTCAAGCTTTTAGGCCTTCAAACTTATTTGACTGCAGGAGAAATTGAATCTCGCGCTTGGACTATCAATATTGGTTGCAAGGCTCCTCAAGCTGCAGGTAAAATTCATACCGATTTTGAACGCGGCTTCATTCGTGCAGAAATTGTTTCCTATTCCGACTTAGTTGCTTGCGGCTCAAAAGCTGCGGCTCGTGAAAAGGGTCTTGTACGTCTCGAAGGCAAGGACTATGTTATGCAAGACGGCGACGTAGTAGAATTTAGATTTAACGTTTAAATATTTATAAAACTTTCATAGCACGTGTTATGTGTTGTCGGCCCTCCTAGACGTACACGACTTTTAGTACGCCGTCGTCGGGCCTCCTAGACAAGCATGCACTCTGAAAGTTTTGTGTGAATTAATGCTTTCACCATTTAGTATTTGCTTATCAAAAAGGTGTGACACTGATGTTATTTGATACACATATGCATTGCAATATGTCTTGCGATAGTCATATGCAATATGAAGATGCCATGCGAGTTGCTAAAGAGCAAGGAATTGGTATGATTGTTACCGAGCATTGGGACTATGATTATCCGACGAATCCTGAAGAATTTCTTTTCGACTTGGATGAATACATGAGAATTGCCAAAAAATTTCGCTCGGATGACGTGCTCTTTGGTATTGAGATTGGCATGCAAAGACAAACTGCTAAGCGAGATGAAAAGGTTGCGGCAAGCGTAGGCTTTGACTACGTGCTTGCGAGCATTCATTGTATGGGCGGTCGAGACATTTATGAACCAACCTGTTATACTGGTTTTACGCGTCAAGAAATTATTGACGAGTATTTAGCTGATGCAATTTATTGTCTCAAGGCACACGATAACTTTGACTCATTCGCCCATATCGATTATATTTGTCGTTACTGGCCCTACGAGGGGGACGAAAGGGAGCTGCATCTTGAGGATAATCCTCAAGGCTTCGATGAGCTTTTTAAACTTTTGATTGCGAAAAATAAACCCATTGAAATTAACACCCGTCGCTTAGATGATGAGAAGGCTTATGCAGGACTTGTTCCTCTTTACGCTCGTTATAAAGAACTAGGTGGCAAGTTTGTGACCATCGGCAGTGACGCCCACTACGAAGAACATGTGGGTAGGCGCATTGACCTTGCTGTGAAGATGGCGAAGGACTTAGGGTTGGTGCCGATTTATTTTAAAAACAGGAAACAGATGGAAGTTGATAATTAACTTTTTATATTCGGAGTATCTTTTATGTTACAAAACATGACCGAAGGCAAGCCCTTAAGTTTAATCATTTCTTTTATGATTCCGCTTTTGATAGGCAATGTCTTTCAACAACTTTATAATATTGCTGATATCGTTATCGTCGGACGTACGATTGGCGTAGAAGCTTTGGCTGCAGTTGGAGGAATTTCTCCTCTTTTCATGATGGTTATGATGCTGACCATTGGTATGGGTAACGGTTTTTCTGTCGTGACCGGACAAAGATATGGGGCCAATGATATGGTTGGCGTAAGACGTAGTATTGGCACTGGGACAATTTTAAGTATTTTTACCGTAATTTTTATCATGCTTGTCATGCATTTTTCCATTGATTATTTAATGGTGCTGATGAATATGCCGACCGAATTGTGCAAGGACGCCAGAAGCTATGTCATGATTATCGTGGATGGTTTGGCTTTTATGATGGCTTACAACTATCTTTCCGCAGTCATGCGTTCTTTGGGCGATAGTAAGACCCCCTTGTACTTTTTGATTATCTCTTCCATCGCTAATATCGTTTTGGCTTTGATTTTCATCATCAAATTATCCTGGGGCGTGCCTGGTAGTGCTTTTGCTATGGTTTTGGCACAAGCTCTGAGTGGAATTCTTTGCATAGGCTATATTTATTATAAATTTCCAGACCTGCATTTATCGTTGAATGATTTTAAAATTACCTGGTCTGAAGCCTGGGCTCATCTGAGAATGGGCGTTCCTATGGGTATGCAATTTTCTGTAATTGGTATTAGTGTTATGGTTTTGCAATCCGTCTGCAATAAATTTGGTGGCGAACAGATTGCTGGCTTTACTACTGCCGCACGCGTAGAACAATTAGCAGTACAACCAATGGTTTCTATTGGAATTTCTATGGCTGTATTTACGGCACAAAATTTTGGTGCGCGTAAGTTTGATCGTATTCGTGAAGCAGCTAAAAGATGTTCTTGGCTCACATTTGGTTACAGTAGCGCTGCTGCAATTTTAATGTTTGTTTTTGGCAAGGAAATCATTGGCATCTTCTTAGATAATCCTAGCGAGAATGTTATGCATGCAGCGGGACTTTACATTATGTATTCTGTTCCGGCTTATCTATTCTTTAGCCAAATGTTTATTTATCGTAACGCGTGTCAAGGCATGGGTGTTTCAGCAGTTCCTTTTATCGCAAGTACAATTGAACTTGTAATGCGTTGTGGAGCAGCAATTATTCTTGCGGATATGTTGGGATACATTGGCCTTTGTCTTGCTGAACCGATTGCTTGGACAAGCGGTGCGATTTTCGTCTACATTTCCTTCAGATATTTCATCAAACTTTTAGAGAAAAAATATGTAGCATTGGAATAAAAAACTACGCGTTTACGAATAAAATCGTAGGCGCGTAGTTTTTGGCTTTACTCTATAAATTTATAAACGTCTTCCAAGGTGTCGGCGAGTAGCTCGCAACCTTGCTCGATAAGAAATTCTTTGCCGCGAAATCCCCAGCAAGCTCCGATGCAAGGGATATTTGCATTCCTTGCGGTTGCAACATCAACATCGCTATCGCCAACATAAATGCAGTCCTCTAGTTCAGCACCAAGCTCCTTAATAATGGCAAGCACCATATCAGGGGCAGGCTTACGTGTGATGGGTGGGTGCTCGCCCATTGCTCCATCAACAAGTCCGTCAAAATATTGCTTCATTAAATTTTGTACACCGTAATCCGGTTTGTTAGAAACAATGGCTGTCTTACAACCAGCCTCGCGCAATTTAATTAATAATTCCTTTACTCCGGGATACAAATCTGTCTTTTCATTCGTGTGGGTTGCGTAATATTCGTTAAAGCTTGCCATAACTTTTTCAATTTGCCCTGAGTTCGCATTACTTGGAACTGCTTGCTCGATTAAGCGACGCATACCGTTGCCAACGAACCAACGCACTTCTTCAAGATTTCGCTCAGGGAAGTTGTTAGCCTTTAGAGCCCAATTGGTAGCAGTAGCAAGATCGTCTAACGTATTAAGTAAGGTTCCGTCAAGGTCGAAGATGATGGTGGTGTACTTCATGTAGGATTCCTTTCTAACATTAAGTTGATAAATATTAATCGGTAGTTCGCAGAATTAATGCTAAACTCAAAATTGCTGTCATTCGAATTAACTTCTATCTTATATTATACGTCCTCAAAATTTATTCCGCAACTCGGCAATTTGTAGTAAAAAATTTCTTTGAAATATACGGAGCTGGAAGAAATTTTTTTTGCTTAAAGTAAATTAATATTTTATAATTAGAATGATGACGAATATTACGTATGGCGCATTTTTTTCGGAGGAGTTTATTTTGGATAAATTTGAACGTTTGAAAAATATTAAGTGCTTTCTTTTTGATATGGACGGAACCATTAATTTAGGTGATGAAATCATTCCCGGGATGGAAGGCTTCTTTGATAAATTAACGGCTGCAGGACGTAAGTATTATCTTTTGACGAACAATTCTTCTCGCAGCCACGAGCATTACGTGCAAAAAATGAATCGCTTGGGCGTGCCTGTTACACGTAACGAGGTTCTTATCTCTACGGATGCATTTACCAATTGGATGAACAAGAAGAAGCCCGGTGCTAAACTTTTTGTGCTTGGCACTCCTCAATTATTAAAAATTATTGGGGATGCAGGTTTTGTTTTGACTAATACTCTGGAAGAGGGAGCAGACTATGTTGTGGTTGGCTTCGATCAAACTTTGACTTATGAACGCTTAACCATTGCTTGTCGTCTTATCGATAAAGGCGTTCCCTATGTTGCAACTCATCCAGACGTACGTTGCCCCATAGAAGATGGAGAATTCATCCCCGACACTGGTGCCATGATCGAGCTCATCAAAACAGCAACTGGTAAAGCACCAGAAGTAATTTGCGGCAAGCCCTTCGTACACATGGTTGATGTGGCTCTTGATAAAACTGGCTTCAAGAAAGAAGAAATTGCCATGGTTGGTGACCGTCTGGCAACGGATATTGCTTTCGGTTTAAATAACGATATTCTTTCTATTATGGTCCTCACAGGTGAAGCGACTATGGAGGATGTGGAGAAGGGCAGCATCAAGCCAGATATTATTCTTCCTCATGCCAAAGAAATTTTAAATTATTTAGATTAATGAGCGAGGTATTAACATGAAAAAAGCATTATTATTAGCAGCTGCCTTGACAACTCTTTGTTCCTCTTGCTTTGCGGAAAATTGGGTTAAGGTTTGCAATGTCATTGAATATGAATATCATATGGATGTTGACAGTGTTGTTGCAGCTGGACCTTATATGTACACCTATAAATATAAATTAGTAGATAGCAAGGACGATTTTGATCGTATTATGCCCTATGATCAAGGTGTTAGTTATTTTCCCCACAAAGAAAATGTTGGTGAAATAGCTCACGCATCTTTTAAGGGAGTTTATAAACAATGTACGAAAAAAGAGGTCCAAGATTTTCTGCCTGGTGGCACCGACGTAAATATTCGCGTGGAACCAAACACAAACTGCGAGGTTTTAGGAACCATGAATCCTTCTGAAAAAAAGGTTGATTGCGAATATTTTCTTTTAGCAAGCGGCGAGGGCGATGGTTCTTGGAGTCGCGTCACTATCTTTGATGCTAAAGACGACTATTGGGAAATGACCACTGGTTACGTTAAGAGCCAATATGTAAAAGTAAAATAAGGAAAAAATTAAGGACCGGGTTTTGCTCGGTCCTTTTCATATGCAAATTTTTATTAAGCTTCTAACTCGCTAGCGCTTTCTACAAATTTAACACCTGCATTAGTCATTTCTTGCATGGCTTGCTCAACTGTCTCAGGAGCAATGCCACGACATGCTGCTTTATTTAAAATTACGTCGAAGCCAGCAGCCTTAAGCTGGAGCACGGTATTTTTTACGCAGTAATCAGTTGCAAGTCCGCCGCAAATTACGGTGGTAATACCGTGTAGCTTTAAGAATTCAATGACGCCGGTGGAAAGCTTATTTGCTAAGTCGTGATAGCAAGCTCCATAAGGATGCTTGTCGACTTCGATGCCCTTGTAAACTTGAAAATCATATGCTTTGGGGTCGAGCCCTGCAATGAAATCAAAACCCTTCGTACCGATAATTGCATGAGCAGGCCAGCGAATGTCAAGGTCAGGATAGTTTCCTACGACAGGAGTTAAGGGTGCATGGTCTGCGTCGCTAAGCCACAGAGCTGCAAGAGTATGAGCGTCACGAGAGCCTACACGTAAGGAAGCAAAATTTGCTTGAGCGTTGAGTTCTCTGGCAATTTCATTACCTCCGATAACAGGAAGCTCGTCTGGGCAAACAGGAGTAAAAGTATTTTGTGCGTCAATATCAAAGGACGCAATATATTTTTTGTCGATTAACTTCATCGTAAAAATTCCTCCTTAAAGAAAATTTATTTAATTCTACTCCCATCAACGTAAATTTTCAATTGTTTTACGATAATTTGTTAATGTATACTTTTTTCGTTGACATCTTAGCATAAAATATAATATTATAAAATTTACAACAATAAATTGATGCTTTTATGTTGACCAAGCATTAGTTGAATTTTGAGTGAGAGCTTGTACGTAATTTGAAAGGAACTGTAGATGAAAAAAATATTTTTTTTGATTTTAGCAATAACGATTTGTTTAACTGGTTGCAGTTCTCCTGAGAGAAAAGCAGCGGGCAAGCTTTCTGTTGTGGCAAGCTTTTATCCTATGGCGGAATTCGCTCGTGCCGTGGGCGGAGACAAGATTGATATTGTAACCTTAGTTCCTGATGGAGCTGAGCCTCACGATTGGGAGCCATCGCCTCGAGATTTGACGAGATTGGGCAGAGCCAAGGTTTTTGTTTATAATGGCATTGTCGAGCCTTGGGCCGATACCTCTTTAGAGGCTTTAAAGGAAAGAAAAATTTTTGGTGTGGAAGCTGGACGAAATTTATTTCTTGTTAATGGCAAGCAAGATCCTCATGTTTGGATTAGTCCCCGCAAAGCTATGAAGGAAGTGCAAGCCATTTGTCAGGCTTTCTCCGAGGTTGATGCAAAAAATGCAGCGACTTATGAAAAGAATGCTGCAAATTATCTTAGCGAATTACAAAAGCTTGATACTGAGCTTGTAAAAATTAGCCAAGCGGCTAAACGTAAAAGCTTTGTGACAAGTCATAGAGCCTTTGGTCACTTGGCAGCTGACTATGGTCTTACGCAAATTTCCATAAGTGGTATCTCGCCAGAGTCGGAACCAAATCCTAGGGACTTGAAAAACTTAGTTAATTTAGTGCGCAAGGAAAATGTTAAATATATTTTCTTCGAGACCTTGGCAAGCCCTAAGCTTGCAGAGATGCTTGCTAAAGAAACTGGTGCACAGTCTGCAGTACTTGACCCAATCGAAGGACTTGACGAAGAAGGCAAGAAGGCTGGGGTTGATTATTTAAAAATTCAAAAAGAAAATGTAGAAGCTTTAAGAAAAGCTTTGTGTGAATAAAAGAGGTTAACATGGAAAATATTATCTCGGTCCGTAACCTAGGCTTTGACTATGGAGACGGCTGGGTCTTTCACAAATTAGATTTAGACGTTCCTCGTGGAGATTTTGTTGCCGTTATTGGGGCTAATGGTGCAGGCAAGAGCACACTGATGAAAATGCTCGCGCATGCTATGCCCCCAACAATGGGTAGCATTTCTTACTACGGAACTCCCATCGAAAAATTTGACCAATGGGAGAAGGTGGGCTACGTCCCGCAAAATCCCGCGAAAATGCAAAGAGACTTTCCCATTAGCGTGCGCGAGGTTGTTGCTCTTGGTTTAATAAGCAAGTACAAGCTTTGGCAACGTTTTGGCAGTGAAGAAGAAAAAAAGATTGATAAAGCGCTCGCGACTTTTAGATTAACCGATTTGCAAACTCGTAAGATTGGTGAATTATCCGGCGGTCAACAGCAAAGAGTTTTTCTCGCTCGCGCCATGGTTAAGGAACCAGAAATTTTACTCTTAGACGAACCGGCAACAGGTATTGATGCAGCATCTAAGATTGATTTATACGATATGCTTGCTGAAATTAATGGTGAGCAAGGCGTGACGATTATCATGATCAGTCACGATTTAGAGTTGGCAGCTCAAGCAGCCAAGTCGGCCCTTTGTATTAATCATGGAATTTGTTTTAGGGGCGAGGTTCATGAGGCTCTTCAGCATCATCACAAGCACGGATACTTTTATAGATAGAAGGAAATTTTTATGTTAGAAATGTTTGAAATGGAATTCATGCAACGAGCATGGATGGCTGGCCTGCTCATGGCTATCACCTGTCCTTTAATTGGCAGCTTTTTAGTGTTGAGAAGACAGAGTCTCATAGGCGATGGACTTGGGCATATAGCTTTTGCCGGAGTCGCAGGCGGCGCCTTAGTTGGATTCAGTTCTGTTTTAAGCGCAGCTATTGCTACAATCATCGGTGCTTTGGCAATTGAAAAGGTACGCACAAAATTATCCGACCTCGCGGATATGGTTCTTGCCATTTTCTTTTATTGTGGCATGGGTCTAGCAGTAATTTTTACAGGACTAAATAAAGAAGGCGGCTTCAATTTAAGCAGCGTACTCTTCGGCAGTCTCATGACAGTCAGCACGCAAGATCTTTGGATTGTGGCAGCTCTTGCATTAGCGACGATTATCTTCGTCATAATTTTTTATCGTCCGTTGCAATATTTAACTTTTGATGAAACATCTGCCAAGGTAAATGGCTTGCCTGTTGCAGGGCTTAGTCTCTTGCTAGCAATCTTGACAGCTTTGACAATTGCACTTTCCATGCGTATCGTCGGCTTACTTTTAGTATCGGCAATGATGGTTATTCCCGTTGCTTGTGCCTTGCAAACTTCTCGTAGTTTTGCTACAACGATTTTACAAAGCATTTTTTACGGCATTGTCTCCGTAGTTTTTGGCTTGAGCATTTCTTATTACGCAAATCTTGCTCCAGGAGGAACAATCGTTCTTACGAGCACCATCCTTTTTGTGCTGAGTCTAATCCTAGGCAAATCAAAAAGAATTCGTCCTGCTCCTGATCCTATTCATTGCAAGGTGTGCGATGAAGAAAAGGAAGAAACAAAATGCAATCATCCAGATTTCCCTGAATATAAAAAGGGCCATCATCACGGAAGGCAAGAACGCGACGAATAAAAAATCGCAGAACCTAAAGACGTTCTGCAGATTTTTTGCGCCGTCCGTTTACCAAGGACAGCATCCACATAATATTCACAAAATGTATACATAAACGGACGGGCCAAAATGTATTTACAAATCAAATATTAGGCTGTATAATACAAGCATAGCAACAATGATGTTGTGAGGCAAGAGCCTCTCTGTCATTGTTGTTTTTTTATTTAGTCTTGCGCTAGAATTTACCGCCATCAGATAAAAATATAAGGCGGGTCGCCTGCGTGGCCAAATGAGGGGACTTTTGGAAGTGCATGAAACGATTAAAATCGTTGGAGAGCTTTGCTCTCGTGAAAGGGCGCAAGAAGAAAAATCTGGAGCTGAATCGCTAAGCGTTTCAGCTCCTTTTACATTATCTGTATTTATTTTTGTGTTTTCTACTGTGTTGAGTGATATGGTTTTGCTTTTCCGCTTGGTAGGTTTGGTAAATGTAGAGAGCACATAAGGGCAGGGCAACGATGAGACCAAGCCAACGATTACCTAAATAAGCCTGTCCTAAGATACCAACGATTATGCTGACCGCTAGGACGAAAAGCATGCTAACTTTCCATTTCATTAATAATTCTTTCATTTTTTCCTCCTTATAAGTTCAAAAGTTCCTGGGGAACAATAATATTTGCTTGGGGAATTTTTTTTGGATCAAAGATGTGTAAAAGATCTTCGGCTTTTAAAGGCTCGTATTTGTGGATTTGTCCAGCTAGAAAGGCAAGCCAGCCGATAATTTTTTCCGGAGCTTGTAATTTTTTTCTGAGCACATCAAGCTCCATGTCTTCATCTCGCTTAGCTAAACGTCTACCGTCAGGTGCAACGAGGAGGGGAATGTGGGTAAAGCTTGGTACTTTAAGTTCTAGCAGATCATACAGGTATAATTGCATGGCCGTTGAACTCAAAAGGTCCGAGCCACGCACAACTTGATTTACATGCATGAGAGCATCGTCAATGACTACAGCTAGCTGATAAGCATAAACTCCATCGCTACGTCTGACGATAAAGTCGCCACTTTCATTGGCAAGGTTGTAGGTCATCCGTCCGTAAATACCATCGACGAAAGAAATATCTTCGTCCTTGACCTTTAAGCGATAGCTTGGCTTACGCATTTGCATTTTTTCTTGGCGCTCTGCCAATGATAAATTGCGACAGGTTCCGGCATAGATGAAGCGACCATCACTTAAATGAGGCGCATTGGCTGCGTGCAATTCATTGCGAGAACAAAAGCAAGAATAAATATTTTCGTTAGCTTCGAGCTGAGCAAAATATTTTTGGTAAATACTAAAGCGATTGCTTTGAAAATAATCTTCGTGATTTTTACTTACGTAAGCTCCCTCGTCCCAATTTAAACCGAGCCATGCTAAATCTTTCGCGAGTCTATCAGCTTTTTCCACTGAGCAACGAGCAGGGTCTAAGTCTTCGATGCGTAAAACAATTTTTCCGCCCTGACTTTTAGCGAAAAGCCAGGCTAAGAGACTGCAAAATACATTGCCAAGATGGAGAAAACCGCTGGGAGTTGGTGCAAAGCGACCAATTACTGCTGAGGACATCATTTTTCTCCTAAGATAATTCATCAATATATTGTATCACAAGATGAGCTTCTTGTGTTATTTATTTGTTTGTAGTAGAATCATCTTAGAATGTTAATGTTTAACGAGGTTAGACTTATGAATAAAGAAAAAGTTTTAATTGCTATGAGCGGCGGTGTGGATTCTTCCGTGACAGCTCTCTTGATGCAAGAAAAGGGTTACGAATGTGTTGGTTGCACCATGAAGCTTGCGGACCATAAGAATAAAGACGCAAAATGTGGCAGCGAGCAAGACTTAAAGGATGCAGAAGCTGTTGCTGCAAGAATCGGCATACCTTTTTACGTGGCGGATTATCGCAAGGAGTTCAGTCAAATTGTCATCGGCCGTTTCATCCAAGATTATAAAGAAGGGCGCACTCCCAATCCTTGCATTATTTGTAATCGTTATATGAAATTTGGTTATCTGTTTCAAAAAGCCAAAGAGCTTGGCTGCAAATATGTTGCTACAGGTCATTATGTACGCATTAAATACGATGAGACAAAAGGTCGCTACTTACTTTTAAAGGCAGAAGATCCCAAAAAAGATCAAAGCTATGTGCTGTATTGCTTAACACAAGAACAACTTGCTCATGCTAAATTTCCTTTAGGTGACGAGCCTAACAAGGAGCACGTGCGCGAGCTAGCCGAATCCCAAGGCTTTGTCAATGCAAATAAAAGCGAGAGCCAAGACATTTGCTTCGTCAAGGGTGAAAGCTATAGTGAGTTCATTGAAAAACGCACCCAGAAAAAATTTGCTCCTGGTAATTTCGTGGATGAAGCAGGAAATGTTTTAGGCAAGCATAAGGGAATCATTCATTATACAGTTGGTCAACGTAAGGGACTTGGTCTTGCGCTGCCTGCACCAATGTACGTCAAAGAAATTAACGTAGCCAAAAATGAAGTTGTGCTGACGGATAACGCAGGACTTTTTACGACAAAAGTTATCGCTAAAGATATCAATCTCATCGACTGCGAGCGTATTGTAGGAGTACGGCGTGTCAAAGCAAGAATTCGTTATCATCATGTGGAGCAGTTAGCAAGCGTGCGTCAATTAGACGACGATACTTTAGAAATTATTTTTGACGAACCACAACGAGCCATCACTAAAGGTCAATCCGTAGTTATGTACGAGGAAGACGTAGTAGTTGGTGGAGGAATTATTATGTAAAATTTGGATCGCCTTCGGGCGGTCCTTTTTTTGCGAATTTATTCCTAATAGTACTGCTCGAAAAAACTTGGTCTAATAAGGAATGTCTTTGTGGAAACATTTCATTTAAATTTATCAGGTTTTTAATTATATGAGGAAAAATTGCTAAAAATATCCGAGAAATCAATTAATATCCACTATAAATCTTTGTAAAAAATTGCTGTTTATGTTAATATTATATATTAGGTAATTTTAGCCATTTGTAAAAATTTTTTATAAGTAGGAGGACGGCAATGACACAAGAAAATAATTTTACTTATCCTGCGATGCTGAATCTTACTAATAAGAAATGCGTCTTGATTGGTGGCGGCGTTGTTGCTCTGCGTAAACTTAAAACTCTCACGAGCGCTGGTGCAAGTGTCACAGTCATCGCGCCCAATTTTACAGAAGAAATACTTGCTTTCAAGGGTAAGGTTACTTTAATAGAAAAGCAATATGCGGTCCAGGATTTGACAGGTGCTTTTCTAGTTGTAGCGGCAACGGACGATTTTGCTATTAATCGTCAGGTTACACTTGATGCTCCTTGCCTCGTAAATAATATTACCGAGCCGGAGCTAAGTAATTTTACTGTTCCCTCAAGCTTTACCAAAGGTGACATTCACATTAGCATTGCAACTGGTGGGGTGCCTGCCTTCACAAGAAAACTGAAAACATATTTTGCTAGCAAATTACCTGCAAGCTTCGTGGAATTTAACGCCTTCCTCAAGGAGCAAAGAAAAGCTATTAAAAATATTCCTTCCACAAGTGAAGAGCGCACAAAATTTTGGCGCGAGGCTCTGAACGAAGACGTTTTTCAATTATTAGAAGATGGTAAAACTCTTTTAGCAAAGGAGAAATTTTTACATGCAGTTGACTGTTTTAGGTCTCAATCACAAAACGGCCCCCGTTGAGGTGAGAGAACGCTTTAATCTGTCCGAGGATAGGATTAAACATATTCTTGGTAATTTGCGTCGCTTCGACGAAATTCGGGAAGCAATCATTCTCTCTACCTGTAATCGTACGGAAATTTATATGGTGATTGATAATCCAGAAAAAACTATTCCCTTATTTAAGGACCAGCTTGCTAAGATGGCTGGAGAAGCTTACAATCCTGATTATTTTTATCATTTGAATGGTACCAATTGTGTGCGTCATTTATTTAGAGTTGCAGCAAGTCTTGATTCCCTGATTATTGGAGAAGGACAAATTCTGAGCCAAATTAAAGCTGCTTATCAACTTGCTCGCAATAACGAAAGTACGGGTTACATGCTGAACCAAATTATGAATAAAGCAATCGCCGTAGGTAAACGAGTTCGCACCGAGACCCGTATTGCTTTTTCAAGCGTGTCCGTTTCTAGTGCGGCTGTGGATTTAGCTATGGAAATTCTCGGCGACTTGTCCAAGGCAGAGATTTTAGTTGTTGGTGCAGGTCATATGAGCGAACTGACCACTAGACATCTGTTAGACAAGGGCGCCAAAACAATTATCGTAAGTAATCGTAATTACGATCATGCTAAGGAACTTGCTGATAAATTTGGTGGCTCAGTCATTCCCTATCGCGAAATGTTTAAGCATGCAGCAAAGGCTGATATAATCATCTCCTCTACTGGTGCACCTCACTATGTTTTGACTAAGGAAAATCTTGGTCCCTTACTTCCTGAAAGAAAGGGAAGACCGTTGGTGTTGATTGATATAGCGGTGCCTAGAGATATTGATCCGGCTCTTAGCGATGTAGAAGGTGTAACTGTTTATAATATCGACGACCTTGAAGGTGTTGTTGACACGAACAAAACCTTCCGTGCTAGTGAGGCGCTGACTGCTGAACATATTATCGAAGAATCCATCGAAGAACTCAAAGAACGTCTGCGTTATTACACTATGCGTCCCGTTATGGTGCAATTACATGACAAGATGAATTTCTTGCGTCAAAAGGTTTTGAAGAAGGCGTTCATCAAGCTTCCCAACTTAACTGACGAAGAAAAACATATCATCGATATTATGACGCAAAAGCTTGAACATAAATTTTTGCGAGAGCCAATGATTGCTATGAATAGTAGAGCTGGTACTGCTGAAGAAGAACAATATAGGAAGATGATGGTAGATCTCTTCCTCTTAAATGTAGAAGGGGAGGAATTTGGTGATGAAAGCAAAATTGACGATTGGGACTAGACAAAGTCTTTTAGCACTTTGGCAATCCAATTATATTGCAGCACGTCTGCGTGAAGAATATCCTGACTGCAAGGTCGTGCTGAAAAAAATTGTTACCAAGGGCGACAGAATTTTAGACGTGCCTCTAGCAAAAATTGGCGGCAAAGGACTTTTCACTAAAGAAATTGAACAAGAATTAATTGACGGCACTATTGATTTGGCAGTGCATAGCTTAAAAGACATGCCAACGGTTTTGCCTGAAGGCTTGTGTCTTACAGCCATAACTTCTCGAGCAAATGTTGGTGACGCTTTTGTCTCTAACAAATACAATGGCTTTGCAGAGCTACCGCAGGGGGCAGTGCTTGGCACATCCTCCTTGAGAAGAAAGGCTCAGCTTTTAGCAGCTCGTAGCGATCTTCAAGTTGTCGATTTACGAGGCAATGTTGATACACGCTTGCGTAAATTAGATGAAGGACAAATGGACGCCATCATTCTCGCGGCGGCTGGACTCGAACGACTTGGTTATGGCGCAAGAATTAAAGAAATAATTCCTCCCTCCGTTTGCTTGCCGGCAGTTGGACAAGGAGCTCTGGCGATTGAGACTCGCGAGGCTGATAAAGAAGTTCGCGAGATGCTTGCCTTTTTAAATGATGAAGGTACAAAACAAGCGACGGATGCCGAGAGAGCTTTCTTAGGACTCGTAGAAGGTGGCTGTCAGGTTCCTATTGGCGTGCATGCTGACGTATTAAACGGAGAAATTAAAATCGAAGCAATCATCGCAGAGCTTGATGGCAAAAAAATTCTGCGTGATACTATAAATGGTAAAGCATCCGATGCAATTGAGCTGGGTCAAGCACTTGGCAAGAAGATGCTCGAAGAAGGCGGCCAAGAAATTTTGGCTAGCATTTTATAAGGAGTGTGAATCCATGGGTAAAGGCAAAGTATATTTAATTGGTGCTGGTCCTGGGGATCCAGGTTTACTTGGTCTCAAGGCAAAACATTGTTTAGAAATTGCTGATGCAGTCGTTTATGATCGCTTGGCTGACCCACGTATTTTAGCATTTGCTCGGAAGGACGCAGAGATGACTTACGTTGGTAAGGCAAGCTCAAATCATGCGATGCGTCAACCAGATATTAATAAACTTTTAGTTAAGCTTGCTACTGAAGGGAAAATCGTTGCTCGTTTAAAAGGCGGGGACCCCTTTGTATTTGGTAGAGGTGGCGAAGAAGCAATTGAGCTGCGTGAAGCAGGCTTACCTTTTGAATTTGTTCCGGGCGTAACATCGGCAATTGCCGTTGCGGAATACGCAGGTATTCCTGTAACTCATCGTCATGTTGCTACATCATTTGCAGTTGTAACGGGTCACGAGGATCCGACAAAAGGCGAGTCCGGTATTAATTGGTCCGGCCTTGCAACATCAGTCGATACGTTGGTTTTCTTGATGGGCGTAGAAAATATTGAAAAAATTTCTGGTCAGCTCATCGCAAATGGTCGCAGCGCTGACTGTCCAGCTGCCGTAATTCGTTGGGGCACTCATCCTGAGCAACGTACTTTGATTACAACTCTTGGTAAGGCTGCTGAAGACGTAAGAAAAAATAATTTGAAGCCGCCTGCAATTTTCCTCGTAGGTGAGGTTGTCAAATTACGCGAACAGCTGCAATGGTTCGACAACAAACCTCTCTTTGGTAAAACTGTTATCGTTACTCGTGCTCGTGCACAAGCAAGCGATTTAACTGCAAAGCTCGAGGCTGAGGGAGCCAAGGTTGTAGAAGTTCCTGCAATAAAAATTGTTCCGCCTTCTGATTATGGTCCCATTGACGAAGCCGTACAAAATATTTCCGACTACAAATGGCTTGTCTTGACTTCGGCCAATGGCGTGGAATATTTCTTCGCGCGGATGGAAACCTTCGGTAAGGATTCTCGTGCTCTTGCTAATGTTAAAATTGCTGCCATTGGTTCTGCGACCGCGCAAGCACTGAAAGCTTACGGCATTAAGGCAGATCTAGTTCCCAGTGCCTACAAGGCTGAGGAGCTTGCAGAGGCTTTGGCGAGTCAAGTTAGTATTGGTGACAAGCTTCTCCTTGCTCGAGCAAAGGTTGCTCGCGAGGTTCTGCCTGAAAAATTACGTGTACTTGGTTGCGAGGTTAATGTTGTAACCGCTTACGAGACAGTTGCCGATTGTGAGAACAAAGATGAACTCGTTGAATTGCTTGCTAGCGGCGAGGCATCTATCATAACATTTACCTCTTCGTCAACTGTTACTAATCTATTAGAAGCTCTTGGTGAAGACAAAGAGCTTTTAAACAAGGTTGCCCTTGCTTGCATCGGTCCTGTTACTGAGGCAACCTTAAATAAAGCAGGCTTCAAAGCATCCATCAACGCTGAACAATATACTATTGAAGGACTTGTGAAAGCAATTAAAGGTTACTACAAGGCATAAGCTTAAGTGCTAAAATCTTAGTTTCGAAAATAATCATTGCTAATTATTTTCGAACTACTGAGTAACGCAATTTTTTTATAAAAAGTTTTTGCTAAGCAAAAACTTCCTCAAATCCGAATTAATTTATCCTCTTCCTAACTTTATAAAGGAGATATATTATGAGCATTGGCTACCCGACTTATCGTCCTCGTCGTTTGCGTGCGTCCGCTAATTTGCGCGCAATGATTTGTGAAACAACTTTAAATGTAAAAGATTTAATTTATCCTCTCTTCGTTGTTCCTGGGGAAGGAATTAAAAATGAAATCGAAACCTTGCCAGGAAATTATCATTGGTCTGTTGACCGTGTTTTAGAACCTGTTAAAGAAGCTGCCGAGCTTGGTATTCCGGCGGTGCTGCTCTTTGGCGTTCCTTCTTATAAGGACGAGCTTGGCTCTTCTGCTTGGGATATGAACGAACCCGTGCAACAAGCTTGCAAAATCATTAAAGCAAATTATCCTGACATGGTTATCATTACTGATGTCTGCATGTGTGAATATACTTCTCATGGTCATTGCGGAGTTCTTGAACATGGCTGCACTGTTGAAAATGATCAAACCTTGCCCTTACTCGCTAAGGTTGCGTTGAGTCATGTGGAAGCTGGTGCGGATATGGTTGCTCCATCTAATATGATGGACGGCTATGTCAAAGCAATTCGTGAGGCATTAGATGGAGCTGGCTATTACCAAATCCCTATTATGGCTTACAGCGCAAAATTTGCTAGCGCATATTATGGTCCTTTCCGTGCTGCTGCCGATTCAGCTCCGTCTCATGGCGACCGCAAGGGCTATCAAGAAGATCCTGCTAATAGCGATGAAGCATTGCGTGAGGTTGCTCTCGATATCGAAGAGGGTGCTGATATCGTTATGGTTAAACCGGCTCTTGCCTTCCTCGACATCGTACAACGAGTTCATGAAACATTTAATCGTCCACTTTGCGTTTATAATGTTAGCGGCGAGTATGCAATGGTTAAGGCTGCAGCTCAAAGGGGCTGGATTGATGAAAAACGTATCGTTATGGAAACCATGACCGGCTTCAAACGTGCGGGTGCAAAAATGATCATTACCTACCACGCACTTGATGTTGCGCGTTGGCTCAAAGAATAAAATTTCGTGGGGTAAAGTTATTATGAATTTAAATAAGTCTACTTCCGTTTTTGCAGAAGCTAAGGAAGTAATTCCTGGTGGCGTAAATTCTCCTGTGCGTTCCTTCCGTTCTGTTGGCGGGGTGCCTCCCTTTATCGATGGAGGCCAGGGAGCAAAGATTTACGATATCGACGGCAATGAATATATCGACTATGTTTTGAGTTATGGCCCATTGCTTTTAGGTCATGCTCACGAGGTTGTTACTGATGCAATCCAAAAGGCTTGTGAAAAAGGTACGAGTTACGGGGCCCCAACTGTTGGCGAGGTTGAGCTTGCTAAATTAGTTTTAAAATTCATGCCTTCCATGGATATGGTTCGCATGGTAAATTCTGGCACGGAAGCAACTATGAGTGCTTTGCGTTTGGCTCGTGCTTACACGGGAAGGGATTGCATTGTAAAATTTATCGGCTGTTATCATGGTCATCACGATAGCTTGCTTGTTAAAGCTGGCAGTGGTGCAACGACTTTAGGCGTACCCGATAGCCCGGGTGTTCCTCTTGCAGTTGCAAGCACAACGATTACCGTGCCCTTTAACGATGAAGCTGCTTTAGAAAAAGTTTTTGTCGAAAGAGGCAAAGAAATTGCTGGCGTAATTTTAGAACCGACTCCTGGTAATATGGGCCTAGTTCCTCCTAAAGAAGGTTTCCTTGAATTTGTGCAAGGCTTAACGAAAAAATATGGCGCACTTTTTATCTGCGATGAAGTTATGTCTGGCTTCCGTGCATCTCAAGGAGGCAGTCAAGCTTTGTTTGACATTGATCCCGATATTACCTGCCTTGGCAAAGTAATTGGTGCAGGTCTTCCTGTAGCGGCTTATGGCGGTAAAAAAGAAATTATGCAAATGGTTTCGCCTGCTGGTCCCATGTATCAAGCTGGCACATTAAGTGGTAATCCGCTTGCTATGGCAGCTGGTATTGCTGCTCTTAATTATATTTTAGATAACGATGTGTGTGCTCGCGTCGAAAGTATGACGGCAATTTTAACCGGTGGCTTAGAAAAAGCAGCGGCTAAATACAACGTACCTGTACAAATTCATCGTCTTGGCTCTATGTTTACCGTTTTCTTCAGCGATAAACCTGTAACCGATTTTGATTCTGCATGCGCTTGCGATTTAGATGCTTTCAAAATTTATTTCCACGCCATGTTGGAAAATGGAATTTACTTGCCGCCTTCTCAATTTGAAACTAATTTTGTTTCTTTGATGCATGGACCAGAAGAAATTGAGAAGACTTTACTTGCTGCTGACAGAGCATTTGCCCTAGTGGCTCAAAGCAAAAATGAAAAAAATCAGGAGGGTTGAAATGAAAAAATTATTTAATACTCTTCTAGCTGTCTTCATGCTATCCGCATGCGCAATAAGTTTTGCGGCTGATGATGAAGAGGAAATTTTTAATGAAAAAATATCTAGCAAAAAATCTGAGAAAGTAGAAAGCTCCATCGATGTTTTCGATAAAGGCGTTGCCGATACAGGTGAGACTCATTTCGAAGTTAGCGATAAAGAAGTAACTGAATGCAAATTGCCTTATAAGGTAGCAGTCCTTCCTTATGCCGATCTTAGCGGTTTAGAAGAGCGTCCTCGCGAGATGGTGGCAGGTGCGATTAAAGATCAATTAAAGAAAAAATATCCTGGCAAGAAAACTTCCGTAACGAAAATTGTTGACAATAAAACCTTACAAGCAGCTATCAAAGCAACAACCTTCGAGAATGCTGAGGCTCCTACTCTCTCCGAACTCGTGCAAGTTGGTGAAGCTTGTGGTGCTGACCGAGTGCTTTTCATTAGCATGTTGCCTGTCCGCAATAAGAAAACTGGCATCATGATTATTGCGGGTACTTCAACACAAACTGCTTATGTAACCATGAAACTTAAATGCGTCGACGTTAATAAGGAAGAATATTTGTTCAACCAAAATGTTGAGGGCATTGGTTCTTCAAGCTCCATTAATTTCGTACGTATTGGTGAAGCAAGTCCGGCTAAAGCAGCTAAACGTGGCGCTATTAGTTGTTTGAGAACTTTCTTGAATTCTTTTGAATAAGGAGATTTATTATGGCTGATAAAAAATCTGTTTGGAGTACTTATACAGATGCAGATAAAGAGGCTCTGGAGACTTTGAACGCCGGCTATATCGATTTTCTTTCTGCTTGCAAAACTGAAAGAGAAAGCGTTAAATTTGCCATTGCTCAAGCTGAAGCTGCTGGCTACAAAAATTTGGAAGCTTTCATTGGCGGCCGCAAAAAATTGAAAGCAGGGGATAAGGTTTATGCTGTTTGCATGAAAAAATCCATTGCTCTCTTTAATATTGGCAAGGAACCTCTGACGAATGGCATGAATATTCTTGGGGCTCATAACGATACCTGCAGCCTGCATGTAAAACAAAAACCAATTTACGAGGATTCTAATATGTGTCTTTTAGACACTCATTATTACGGCGGCATTAAAAAATATCAATGGGTTGCTCTGCCGCTTGCCCTGCATGGAGTTGTTGTAAAAAAAGATGGCACTGTCATCGACATCTGTCTTGGTGAAGACGAAAATGAACCAGCTTTTTGCGTAACTGATTTACTCATCCATCTTGCCCAAGAGCAAATGGAAAAGAAAGCTTCCGTTGTTGTCGAAGGCGAGGCCTTGGATATTCTTTGCGGCACGAATCCTCTGGAAAAAGATGACAAGGAATCTGTCAAAGAAAATATTCTTGCACTCCTCAAGGAAAAATATGATATCGAAGAGGACGACTTCCTATCCGCAGAACTGATTTTTGTTCCAGCAGGTCGTGCTCGTGAGATGGGCTTTGACCGCAGCATGATTCTTGCTTATGGTCAAGACGATCGCGTTTGCTCTTACACTAGCCTCGTTGCTATGTTAGAAACAAAAAAAGTTAATCGTACAGCTTGCTGCCTTTTAGTTGATAAGGAAGAAATCGGTTCCGTTGGGGCAACAGGCATGCAATCTCGTTTCTTCGAAAATGCTGTAGCCGAGATTCTCAATCTTATGGGCGAGACCTCGGACATCGCCGTACGTAGAACCTTGGCTAACTCTAAAATGCTGAGTTCCGACGTATCCAGCGGGTACGATCCTCTTTACGCATCTGCCTTCGATAAGAAAAACGTTGCGTATCTTGGTAAAGGTCTCGTGTTCAATAAATTTACCGGTGCACGTGGTAAGTCTGGCTCCAATGACGCCAATGCAGAATATCTTGGCGAGCTACGCTCCATGATGGACAAACACAACGTACATTTCCAAACTGCTGAGCTTGGTCGCGTAGATTTAGGTGGCGGCGGAACCATCGCTTATATCATGGCTCTCTATGGAATGAATGTCATTGATAGTGGTGTAGCAGTCCTCTCCATGCACGCTCCCTGGGAAGTTACTTCCAAGGTCGATGTTTACGAAGCAAAAAAAGGTTACGTAGCCTTCTTACAAGAAGCATAAATTTTTTTTGGGTCGTCCCTTTTAAGGACGACCCATTATTGTTGCTATATTTTTTTAGTGTCTTTTCGTAAACGGATGGTTCCCTTTCTGATAAAAATGAGATTTCCTGAAGAAAAAAGGCAAAGAAATTTCACTTTCATCCTTGAGCCAACAAAATCTTTTGTAGAAATCAGGCTTTCTATGTTATAATATAATGACTTTCTATTTGAATTCATAAATAGTCATACGATTTAACAACATTGTTAATTTTTCATTATTAATTTATAGGATGGTGACAAAATGAAAGTAACTGCTGAAGACGTAAAGCATATCGCCACACTTTCTCGTTTAACCGTTCCCGAATCCGAAATGGAAAAATTCACGGAACAATTTAACCAAATCATTAACTACGCAGATATCCTTCAACAAATCGATACAACTGATATCGAACCGACTGCTCACGTTCTTCCCGTAGCCAATGTTTTACGCGAAGACGTCGTTCAAGAAGGCGTAAGTCATGAAGCTGCTATGCAAAATGCACCGGCCGTGCATAACGACGGCTTCAAAGTGCCTCGCGTAATCGAATAAGAAGGAGGACGAACTGTGGAATTGTATAAAATTACTGCTCACGAGCTGCACGACAAACTCGTTAATAAAGAAATCAGCTCCGTTGAATTAACTAGCGCATTATATGCTCGCATTGATGAAGTTGAAGATAAAGTAAAAGCTTATGTAACTCTTGATAAAGAAAACGCACTTGCTCAAGCGCAAAAGGTCGATGCAAAAATTGCTGCTGGCGAAAAGCTTGCACCTCTTGCCGGTATTCCTGGTGCAATTAAAGATAATATTTCCACTAAAGGCTTGCGTACAACTTGCTCTTCAAAAATCCTGGACAATTTCATTCCTATCTTTGACGCACATGTTATCAAAAATTTGCGCGCCGATGAAACAATTTTCTTAGGCAAAACAAATCTTGATGAATTTGCGATGGGTTCTTCTACAGAACATTCTTTTTACGGACCGTCTCATAATCCTTGGGACCTTTCTCGCGTACCCGGTGGTTCTTCAGGTGGCAGTGCTGCAGCAATTGCTGCTGGTGAAGCGATTTGGACTCTTGGCTCCGATACTGGTGGATCCATTCGTCAACCGGCTTCCTTTAATGGTTGCGTAGGTATTAAACCGACTTATGGTCGCGTATCTCGTTACGGTTGCGTAGCTTTCGCATCTTCTCTTGATCAAATTGGACCTATCACTAAGGACGTTACCGATGCAGCTCTTGTGTTAAATACAATTTGTGGCAAGGACCAAATGGATTCAACTTCTCTTGACGTGCCTGTGCCCGATTTCACAAAAGCTCTCGTGGCAAATGTTCAAGGCTTAAAGATTGGCCTGCCCAAAGAATATTTTGGTGAAGGCATTGACGCTAAGGTTAAAGAACAAATAAATATGGCCATCAAAAAATACGAAGAGCTTGGTGCAGAAATTGTCGAAGTTTCTCTTCCTCATACCGAATATGCAGTAATCACTTACTATATCATTGCTCCTGCAGAAGCTTCTGCAAACCTTGCTCGTTTTGATGGCGTCCGTTATGGTTATCGCAACACGGAAGCAAGCTCTGCTCCCGAAATGACAACCATGACCCGTACGGAGGGTTTTGGCGCTGAAGTTCGTCGCCGTATTATGCTTGGCAACTACGTATTATCTACTGGTTACTATGACGCATATTATAAGAAGGCAATGCAGGTTCGTACGCTTATTCGCAACGATTTCGAGCAAGCTTTCAAGCAATGCGACGTTCTTCTGACTCCGACTTCTCCTGTTACCGCTTATCCAATCGATGGCAAGATGGATCCGCTCGCAATTTATATGCTGGACGTAACTACTATTCCGGTTAACATGGCCGGTCTGCCAGGTATTTCCATTCCTTGTGGCTTTGCAGAAGGTCTACCCGTTGGCATGCAACTCATCGGTAAACCTTTAGACGAAGAAACTGTTTTGCGTGCAGCTTATACCTTTGAACAAGCAACCGAATTCCACAAAGAATTTGCGCCTTTGGGAGGTAACAAATAATGACTAGATATATTACTGTTATCGGCCTGGAAGTTCATGCCGAATTAAAAACTAAAACTAAAATTTTCTGCTCTTGTTCCACCGAGTTCGGCAGCACTCCTAATACTCATGTTTGTCCTGTATGCTTAGGTATGCCTGGTGCCTTGCCCGTACTCAATAAACAAGTTGTAGATTTTGCTATTAAAACTGGTCTTGCATTAAACTGCGACATTCAAAAGACTAATAAGTTCGACCGCAAAAATTATTTTTATCCTGACCTGGCAAAAAATTATCAAATTTCTCAATTATATCAACCCATCTGCTTAGGTGGTCACATCGATATTGTTGTTGGCGACGAACACAAATCTATTGGTGTAACTCGTATTCATATGGAAGAAGATGCTGGCAAATTAATTCATTCTGGTGCAAGCATTTCTACCTCCGACTCTTCTGCAGTCGATTACAATCGTGCAGGCGTTCCTCTGTTGGAGATTGTTTCCGAACCGGATATGCGTAGCGCTGAAGAAGCTCGCGCTTATATGGAAAATTTAAAAGCAATCCTCGAATATATCGACGTATGCGATTGCAAGATGCAAGAAGGCTCTCTTCGTTGTGATGCAAATGTTTCCATTATGCCTGAAGGTGCGAAAGAATTCGGTACTCGTGCCGAGATTAAAAATCTTAACTCCTTCCGTGCTCTCGTACGCGCCATTGAATACGAGGTTGAACGCCAAAAAGAAATTATCGAAGACGGCGGTCACGTAGTTCAAGAGACTCGTACCTGGGACGAAGCAAATGGCATGACTTTATCCATGCGTTCTAAAGAAGAAGCTCATGACTATCGTTATTTCCCCGAGCCCGACCTCGTTCCTGTAGAATTAACTGACGAGTGGATTGACGGCATTCGTGCTTCCTTGCCCGAGCTTCCTGCTCAAAGACAAGCTCGCCTCATGGCAGAATTTGGTCTCTCCGAATACGATGCAAGCTTAATCGTTTCTGCTAAAGCAATGGCAGAATATTTTGATGAGGCCGTTAAGACAGCAAAGGATGCAAAAGGTGTTGCCAACTGGCTCTTGGGCGATGTATCTGCTTATTTAAATAACGAAGGCATTGCCATTGGCGAATTCAAAGTTTCTCCGGCTAATTTAGCTGAGCTTGTTAATTTGACGAAGGACGGCGTGCTATCCTCCAAGCTTGCGAAAAAAGTTTTCGCAGAAATGCTTAAGGAAGATGAGTCACCGAAGACTCTCGTTAAGAAGCTTGGTCTCGAACAAGTTTCTGATGAAGGTGCTATCCTCAAGCTTGTTGAAGAAGTCATCGCCGAAAATCCGCAAGCTGTTGCCGATTTCAAAGCCGGCAAGCAAAAAGCTATTGGCTCTCTCGTTGGACAAATCATGAAGAAGTCTCGTGGTAAGGCGAACCCCGGCATGGTTCAACAATTACTTAAAGAGAAGCTTCAATAACAAAAATTGTTATAGCACACAATCTGCGTTGTCAACCCTCCTCGACGCACGTTTCCTTTAGTACGCCTTCGTCGGGTTTCCTAGCAGCTTGCCTACTCTAACAATTTTGAGTGGACCTAAATTATTTTACTGCTCTCGTTTAACGAGAGCAGTTTTTGTATTTAAATATAGGCAATAAAAAATCTTCTTGGTATCAAACTGCTCAATACGATGACAATACCTTCTTGCTCGTATGTTATTCTCGTATGATGGCTGAGCTTTGTTCTATGTATCTCTTACAAGAAGGATAAATAACTTCGTTCAAGTTTTTTCAAAATAATTTTGGAAAGTTATTGCAAAAAAGTTGAGATAGTGTATAATATAGCTGAAAGTCAGCGGACTTTCAGCTATATTTCGTTTGAAAAAATTTTTAAATGTTTTGTGTTATAGAAAGAGGTAAAAAGATGAAAGAATTTAAATTTGAAGGTAGTGGTTTTGGTTATGCGTGGCTTCTGATTTGGACCACTGTTGTATCCTTCCTTACTTTTGGGTTATTTTTCCCTTGGGCTTACAGCGCTCAACAACGTTGGATCTGTAGCAACACTTATGTTGATGGTCGTCAATTAAAATTTACTGGCTCTGGCATGGGCTTTTTCTTTCAATGGGTTATCATTATGGTTTTGACTTCCATTACTTGCGGCTTGTACGCTCCTTGGGGTTATTGTCAGTTTAAACGTTGGGAAACTGAGAACACTCATTTTGCAGATTAAATCGTTAGGGAAAACCTTAATCAAATGCGTAATTAAGGAATAAATCGCTACGTGCTTTATGATTAAAAAATTATTTTGCATTCGCAGGTTTGTGATGAAAAATTTGAGTTGGTAAATTTATGCTAGAGTATTTAGTTTGTGGGTTGCTTGTGATTGGTTTAGTTTTGGCGATCAGAAGTTATTTTGCGAAAAAGTATCCACCAAAAGAAAAGTTTGATTGCAAGAATTGTCCTAGGGCCAGGGATTGTCAGAAAAAATCTACTGGTTGTTAGTGGGGCTCCTTGTCAAGTAGAAGGAAAAAATAAAAATTGTTGCGTTCATCAATTATTTTGTATACTTTTTACTAATTTGTTGACAAAGTAATAGTACAGTAATATTCTAAATGTATGGCTTTTGCGAGCCATACATTTTGTTTTTGCCTGAAGGTTAGCAAAATAAATCTTCGGCAAGCATCTAAACTGATTATTAATCAATTTTCAAACATTTATTAAGTAAACCGGAGGCTTATCATGCATATCAATAGGGGAGTATGGGCTGAAATTAATCTCAACGCAATTAACAATAATATTAAGGTTGCTAAAGCAAGCTTAGCAGGTGGTGCCAAATTATGTGCAGTTGTTAAGGCTGATGCTTATGGTCACGGAGCTGTTCGTGTTGCTCAAGAATGCATGGCTGCTGGTGCCGATTTTCTTGCTGTAGCCCTTTTGCAAGAAGGTGTAATTTTACGTGATGCAGGAATCGAGGCACCCATCCTCGTATTAGGAAGCTTAGTTGCTGAAGAGGCTGAGACTTGCGTTAAGTATGATATTGCTCATGCTTGTTACGACGAAGCAAGACTACTCGCCTTAAATGAAGCAGCGCTTAAGCTTGGCAAGAAAGCAAAGATCCATATTAAACTCGATACCGGCATGCATCGCATTGGTGTAAAAATCGAAGACGCTGGTAAATTTGCAGCTCTTGCAAAATCTTTGCCCGGCATCGAAATAGAAGGCTGCTTCTCTCATTTTGCAACTGCTGATGAAGAAAGCAAAGCTTTCTCCGATTTACAATTTGCTCGCTATCAAGAAGGCGTTAAGCTTATCGAGGCAGCTGGCGTACAAATTCCTATTAAACATATCGCAAATAGTGCGGGCATTGCTGAGCTTCCTCAATATCATTTAGACATGGCTCGACAAGGCATTTCTCTCTACGGCATGCGCCCGGGCGATTTCCCAGAAATTTATAAAGACTACGAGCCGGCAATGATCATCAAGGCACAAATCGCCTTCGTGAAAGAATTGGAAGCTGGCGAACCAGTTGGTTATGGTCGCACAAAATATTGTGAACGCAAGACTCGCGTAGCAACTCTTGGTCTTGGTTATGCAGATGGTTTTAACCGTCATCTTTCTAACAAGGGTTATTGTGTTATCAATGGTAAGAAGGCACCCATCCTTGGACGTATTTGCATGGATCAAAGCATGATCGATGTCACAGAAATTCCAGAAGCACAGGTTGGCACCGAGGTAATCGTTATGGGTGGACGCGACCTTCCCATGGAAGATGTCGCTGAGCTTGCTGGCACCAATCCCCACGAGATATGCTGTGACATCAATTGGCGTGTCCCTAGGGTTTATGTGCGTAAATAAAGAAAATTCTCATAGCAGGCCATCTGCTTTGTTGGTCTCGGTCGACGTACCTTCTTTTTAGTACGACTCCCTCGACCGCCTAGCAGCTGACCTACTCTGAGAATTTTGAGTGAAACATTAGATGAAAGATTTCGTCGGGTTTCCTAGCAGCTTATGCACTCTAACAATTTTGTGTGGCTCAACTCTCGGCCGCCTAGCAGCTGACCTACTCTGAGAATTTTGAGTGAATTGAACTCTTTTTTATCTGAAGAGTTCGCCAATAATTTTTTGAATCATAAATCGCTTGCGATTTATTTCTCAATTGCAAATTTCACATTAACTTTCGCTTTCCCTTATTTTATGGCTATGAAAGGTTTACCTGGAGTAGCCATTTTTCTTTTGAATTTACTTGGCAAATTAGTTGGCAGGCTCATCAATTACGATGTATAATATATAATTAGGAAATTGTCTACAAGTGAGGTAAAACATGAGATTAAGAAGAAAACCTTGGGTTGATGACGCATTTGCTAAATTAGACGGCGAGTTCGTTTTCACGAAGGATTTAGATAAATTTAAAGGTCATTGGCAGGAAATGTTTCCTGGCAAAAGGCTTTGTATGGAAATTGGTTGCGGTAAGGGAAGATTTGCTGTTGGTATGGCTCAATTAAATCCCGACAAAGCTTTTTTAGCTGTGGAAACGCAAAAAGGAGTGGCTTATTATCCGGCTCAAGCAGCCAAGGATTTAGAATTAAACAATATGCGTGTTATCTGTGCGGACGCAGCTAATATTCTTGATTGGTTCGAGCCTGGTGAGATTAAAGAACTTTATTTGAATTTCTCTGATCCTTGGCCCAAAGCAAAGCATGCTAAAAGAAGATTGACTCATCGTAATTTTTTAGCACTCTATAAAAAATTATTGGGCGAGGGTGGGCATCTTCGTTTTAAAACCGATAATCGGGCTCTCTTTGATTTTTCTGTGGAAGAGTTCAAAGAATTTGGGCTTGAAATAATTGCTCTTAGCTATGATTTGCATCATAGCGAATACGATAACCCTGTACAAACAGAATACGAACAGAAATTTAGTGCTCTTGGCACACCTATAAATTTCTGCGAGGTAGTTTTTTAAAATTTCCTGGGTGTATTTTATGGATAAAAAATATCTTCTCTTTGATAATCCCAAGCAATGTATCGTAATCGTGGTTTTCTTTATCATGGTCGTCGGCGGCATTAATGTGTTTTCGGCTACTTTTGTTAATAAAGCAAGCTATGGCTTTCTCATTAGATACGCTGCCTTTAGTATTGTGGGACTTATCGCTATGTTTTTAACAAAGCGTATAGGCTATAAAAATTTTTTGAAAAGCACATGGTTGACGCCACTTTTCTGGCTGACACTAGCGATGCTCGTGTTTATTCACTTTGCTGGGCATCGTATTAATGGTGCGGCTCGTTGGATTTTCCTAGGACCGATTTCTATTCAGCCTTCAGAATTTTCTAAGCTCTTAGGCATCATGCTTTGTGCGAGTCTGCTAGGCAGCCGTATGGACCGAGGCAGAAAAATCACTTTGTTTCAATGGCCAAGTACCAAGGCATTTGTAATGATGTTTGTTCAAGCTTATTTGATTTTGAGGCAGCCCGATATGGGGACCATGAGTATCGTCATTGCTCTTGTTTTGGCTATGTATATTTTGGCTGGCGTTAATACGAAAGAAATTTTTGGAATTATTGGTGTAGCTGTAGTTGGTGCAGCTATGGCTATAATTATTTCGCCTTATCGTTTAGAACGTGTTCAAAATTGGTTGAATCCTTTTAACGATCCTTTGGGTAATGGCTATCAAATGGTGCAAAGTCTTATCGCTATCGGCAGTGGTGGGCTCACAGGCATGGAATGGGGACAAGGCATTGGTAAATTCTGGTACTTACCAGAGGCCCATACCGATTTTGCTTTTGCAATTTTCTGTCAAGAAAATGGTTTTCTCGGAGCTTTAGCTTTAATCGTTGCCTATGTAATTCTAACTTTTGCTTTCGTTAGAGTATGTCGCGAGATAAAAAATTCGAAAGCTTTTCTTTTAGCTTACGGTATCACCTTTTTAGTTGTGGGTCAGGCTGCATCAAATATGTGTATGGTTACTGGTCTCTTTCCAGTAATTGGTGTACCTTTGCCTTTTATTTCTTATGGTGGTTCTTCTATGGCTGTCAGCATGATTGCGATTGGTTTGTTCCTTTCTATATATGACGAAGAGTTGGCTGAGCAAAAATTAGAAAGCATGACTCCTGAAGAAAGACGTGAAAGCATTCACGTTTATCAAGGGAGGTGGAACTAATGAAAGGTCCATTTACTATTAAGGATGGTAAAAAACGTGGCGCGTTTATGCTCATGATTATCTTCGTTATGTTTGGAGCTGTTGTGCTCAGACTTATTTGGGTACAATTTTTCCGTGGCGAAGAGATGAAAGCTCGTCTCGAACAACAATTGGTTGCTAAAGAAGAAAGATTCACGCCTCGCGGCAAAATTATGGATCGCAACGGCGATGAATTAGCTGTCAGCTTAATTGCTAAAACTTTAATAGCCGATCCGAAGATGATGTACAGCGAACGTCATCCCGAAAGAAATTATCGTTTAGAAGCAGCCGAAAAGCTTGCACCTATTTTAAAAATCAGCAAGGAGGAATTGCTGAAGGATTTCAGTGAGCCCGATAGACGTTACCTGCGCGTAGCAAGAGCTATGGACCAGGATGTTTTTGAAAAAGTCGACGCTATTATTAATAACGATAAGGATCCAATTCCTGGTTTTTACTACGAGGAAGAGAGCAAACGATACTATACTAAAAAACGTGTTGCTGCGCAAGTCCTCGGGTTTGTTGGCGATGAAGATAAAGGTGTTTACGGTATTGAGGCTGAGCTCGACTCTATTTTGCGTGGAGCGAGAGTTCATAAGACTATGAACACAGACCGTGGTGGTACACAAATTTATGGCGATGGTTCTGAAAAGAATGACCGCGTTGATACCACAAAATTATCCACTGTTTATTTGACGCTTGATAGTAAAATTCAATATGCTCTTGAAGAAGCTATGGACGATGCTATGGCAAGAACTAACGCACGAGGTGCGGCAGCCGTAATTATGGATCCATACACTGGAGAAATTTTAGGCATGGTTTCACGTCCTACCTTTGATCCAAATAATTACGGAGAATATTCGCAAGAGTCTTGGGTTAATAAATCCATCAGCATGATTTACGAACCAGGTTCCGTTTTCAAGCCCCTTGTTGGTTGCATGGGACTTAGTGAAGGAACCATTGGTCCTGGTACCATGTTTAATGACGCCGGCTCCATTCGTATCGCTGACCGTGTTATTCAAAACTGGGACGGAGAGGGTATGGGTTATGTCCCCTTCTCAGATGCAATTAAATGGTCCATTAATACAATTATGGTTCAAGTTGGCATGGAGCTTGGGGCGAAGCGCATGATCGATTATTCAAAAAAATTTGGTTTTGGTACCGAGACAGGAATAGACTTGCCTGGTGAAGAGAGCGGCATTCTTTACAAGGCCGAGGATATGTGGCAACCCGATATCGCGACTATGAGTATCGGTCAAGGTATTGCTGTTACACCGATTCAAGTTTTGCGTGCAATCTCTGCAATTGCTAATGGTGGTGAATTATTGCAGCCATATATTGTTAAACGTATTGTGGCTCCTAACGGAGAAATTATTCGCGAAGGACACAAGAAGGTTGTTCGCAACATGATTACTCCTCAAATAGCCGAGCAAATGCGAAATATGATGGAAGCAGTAGTTGCATCAGGCGGCGGCAAACGAGCAAGCATTAAAGGCTATCGTATTGCAGGTAAAACTGGTACCGCACAAAAAATTTCTGCAAGCGGTGGTTATGCTGAAGGTCAGTACATTGCCTCTTTCGTAGGTTTTGTTCCTGCTGATAAGCCTAAATATTCTATGATTGTCATGCTCGATACTCCTCGCGGTAAATCCATTTACGGCAGTCAAGTAGCAGCTCCTGTGTTTAAATCGACATTGCAACAGGTTTTGGTTGCCAAAGGTATTCAACCGTCATCTAACGAAGGCTTAAGAAGTCTTGACGAAGCAAATAGTCTTGGCACTAAGAAAAAGCAAGCCGTAAAAATTCCTCAAATAAATATTTTGCCCAATGGCAAGATTAAATTACCGGACTTCAAAGGCTTGGATATGCGTAACGTACAAGAACTTTTGCAAAAAGGTCATTTGAAGCTCAAGCCTTACGGCAGTGGCGAGGCGTATAATCAAAAGCCGGCTCCTGGTCAAGAGGTTGACGAAAACACAACGGTAGAAATTTGGTTCAACTAAATTCATTATATTTATTATATGAGGAAGAGGAGAATTTACATGTTATCCGATATCGAAATTGCTCAACAAGCGAAAATGCAAAAAATTATTGATGTAGCTGCGAAGATTGGTATTCATGAAGATGACTTGGAGCTTTACGGCAAATACAAAGCAAAATTATCCATGGATTTAATTCGTCGTATGGAAAACGAAAAGGCTGGCAAACTGGTATTAGTTACTGCAATTACTCCGACTCCAGCCGGCGAAGGCAAATCTACCACAACAGTTGGTTTGGCTCAAGGCTTAGCCAAGATTGATAAAAAAGTTTTGGTTGCTTTACGTGAGCCATCTCTTGGTCCTTGCATGGGTATTAAGGGTGGGGCAGCTGGAGGTGGTTACTCACAAGTTGTTCCTATGGAAGATATTAATCTGCATTTTACTGGGGACTTTCACGCTATTACTTCTGCACATATGCTCTTAAGTGCAATGCTTGATAATCATATTCAACAAGGCAATGCCTTAAATATCGATCCTCGTCGCATTGTTTGGAAACGTGTTGTTGACATGAACGATCGCGAGTTGCGTCAAATCGTTGTTGGTTTAGGCGGCAAGGCTCATGGCGTTCCTCGTCAAGATGGCTTTGATATTACTGTCGCATCTGAAGTCATGGCTATCCTTTGCCTCGCAAATAGCTTGCACGATCTTAAGGAAAGGCTTTCTAAAATTATCGTGGCTTACGATTATGCTGGCAAGCCTGTTACCGCTGGTCAAATCAAAGCTCATGGGGCAATGGCTGCTCTTTTAAAGGATGCAGTTAAACCTAATTTGGTGCAAACCTTGGAAAATGTTCCGGCAATTATTCATGGCGGTCCCTTCGCAAATATTGCGCACGGCTGCAATTCTGTCATAGCAACAAAGACAGCCATGAAGCTCGCAGATTATACAATTACCGAAGCTGGCTTTGGCGCTGACCTTGGTGCAGAAAAATTTTTCGACATTAAATGTCGTTATGCTGGCTTAAAGCCTGATGCAGTTGTTATTGTTGCAACAGTTCGTGCTTTGAAAATGCATGGCGGTGTTCCTAAAACAAATCTTGTTACTCCTAACGTAGATGCAGTTAAGAAGGGCATCGTTAATCTAGAAAAACATATCGAAAATATAAAAAAGTATCACGTGCCTATGGTTGTTGCCATTAACATTTTCGCGCAAGATACTCCTGAAGAACTAGAGGCGATTCGTTCTCACTGCGCAAATCATGGAGTAAATGTTGCTTTGTCCGACGTATTTGCTCGCGGAGGTGAAGGCGGAGTTGAGCTAGCCAAAGAGGTTGTACGTCTTTGTGAATCTGGCGAAGCTCATTTCAAACCCATTTACGAATTAGATATGCCCTTAAAAGCTAAAATTGAAACCGTTGCTAAAGAAATTTATGGAGCAGACGGAGTTAATTATACGAAAGAAGCTGATAAAGCTTTGGCTGAATTTGAGTCAATGGGTTACGGTAACCTGCCGATTTGCATGGCGAAGACTCAATATTCTTTTTCCGATGATCCTGCTCTTTTAGGTCGTCCTACTGGTTTTAAAATTACTATAAAAAATTGTCGCATTAGCGCAGGCGCAGGCTTTGTTGTTGTACTCACTGGCGATATCATGACCATGCCTGGCTTACCAAAGGTTCCGGCTGCAGAAAAAATTGATGTATCCGATGAAGGCGTCATTTCTGGTCTGTTCTAAGGAGAAAAATTATGTCCGATGTTTTAATGAAAGGCAAAATTGTTGCTGATGTTTATCGCACGGCTTTAGAAACAAAAATTGCCGAAGCAAAAGCTCAAGGCATTGAGGTAACTCTTGCCATTGTCATTGTTGGTGATGACCCTGCGTCCCACGTTTACAAGGGGCGCTTAGTTAAGCTTGTCGAATCCTTGGGCGGCAAAGCGAAAGAAATTCTTTTGCCAGCTACAACGACACAAGAAGAAGTCATTGCTTGCATCGAGTCATTGAATGGAGATGAAGAAATTACTGGCATTCTCCCGATGATGCCCATGCCCAAGCATATCAATGATGACGAAATTGGTGCAGCCTTAAAAGCAGAAAAAGATGTTGATTGTTTAAACGTTGTTAATGCAGGCGAAGTTTTTCTAGGTCGTAGTCGTTACGCAGCTTGTACTCCTCGTTCTTGTATGGCTATTTTAAATTATTATGGCATTGAGCTAGCGGGTAAGCACGCAGTTGTCATTGGTCGTTCTAATGTTGTCGGCAAGCCCGTTAGCATGTTACTCCTACAGCAAAATTGCACCGTGACCATTTGTCATTCACGTACGAAAAATTTGCCAGAAATTTTAAGGCAAGCGGATATTATTGTTGCTGCTGTTGGTAAAGCAGGCTTTGTTACACCTGACATGGTTAAAGAAGGTGCTGTCATTGTCGATGTTGGTATTAACATGGTGGACGGCAAGCTTTGCGGTGATGTGGATCCAGCTTGCGAAGAAAAGGCAAGTGCTTTTACTCCTGTTCCAGGCGGAGTCGGAGTTGTCAGCAATATGATGGTTATGGACGCATTAGTTCGTAATTTATAAGAGGTAGCTATGAAATATTTATGGTTGCTTTTAACTTTAGGCTTAACCGTTGGCATATTTTATATCTCTAGTCAGCCCATGGCTGTGAATGGACAGGTAAGCCGTGGTCTTGCAGATATGCTCGTTGGTTTTTGTAATGCTGCAGGCTTTTCCCTGGGCGCAAACCCCGAGTACACGATTCGTAAACTAGCGCATTTTTTAGAATTCCTTTTGCTTGCCTATCTTTGGTGCAAAACCTACAGCTCCTTTTATGTTAGCGCAAACATGTCATCTGGTTATATTCTTTTCCTTTGTCTTTTCACTGCTGTTTTAGATGAATTCATTCAATTGCATAGCCAAGGTCGTTCCTCGCAGATTACCGATGTGCTTTTAGATTTTTCTGCTGCCTTTTGTGCTTGGCTCATGTATCGTATTTATTATTGGTCTAAATAAATTTGCGGGACTCGTCATGAGTCCCGCCTTTAAATTGTGTTTGATATGCTAGAAGAAAAATTTATTCCCGCTTCCGCGTTTGAATTGCCAACAAATGGCGCGAAAATTCTTAGCGTTGAATTAAAAAATGTGGAAGGCTTAAATAATTTAAAATTTTATAAGGTTTTAGGAAAAATTCTTCCTGTTGATAAAAACGCTCCTGTGATAAATTTTGAGGTAAATCTTCCTCTTGGCTGGAATGGTAAGCTGGTTCAATTCGGAGGAGGAGGCTTTAACGGTCATTTAATTTCTGGACTCGGGGCAGTGTGTGGTGAAAAGCCCGCGTATAAAACACCTCTTGCTAGGGGTTATGCAACCTGTGGAAGTGACAGTGGGCATATCAACACCTTCTTTTGGGATTTGGACTGGGCTCTTAATGAAGAGTGTTTGCGAAATTTCGGTCATGAGCATATTAAGAAGACGAAAGACGCCGCCGTTTACATCTTGCAAAATTTTTATGGGTGCACAGCTGACAAGATTTTCTTTGCTGGCTCAAGCAATGGCGGACGGGAAGCACTCATGTGTGCTCAGCGCTATCCCAAGGATTACGACGGCCTTTTAGTTGGTTATCCGGTCTACAATTGGGTGCCAAAAATTTTAACGGATTATCGCAATATGCAGGCAATGGATGAGCTTGGTCCAGAAGGTTTTCTCTCGGCTACGGAATTTATCGAGGCATACAAAATCGTACAAGAGCTTTGTGAGGAAAAAGGTTGCATGAAAGACGGATTGGTGCGAGACTTTTATGCGTGTGATGCTTTAAAAGATGAGGCACTTAAGAGGATGAGCAAGGTCTTCAATGAAAAACAAATTGCCGCACTCAAAAATTTTTACGAGCCCATGGAATTTGCTTTTGAACTTGCTAATGGAGTAAAGAGGCAGCAGGGCTTTAGCATTGTGCAACAGTTCTGCGATCATAAGATGCATCCTTTTGGGAAAATTCCTGGAGCGAGGGATGGTCTCTTTGCAAAAACTGTAGATCAGATTGTGCGCTTTCAAATTATGAAAGACGCAGGCTATGATACTAAGCTTTTCGATTACAAGCAGCATCGAGAAGAGGTTTTACGGCTATCTGAGATTATGGATGCAACCAATTACAAATTAGATATTTTCTCTGCTCGCGGTGGTAAGGTTTTAATGTTTCAAGGAACAAACGATCAACTCTTAACCTTGCATGCTACCATTGATTATTACAAAAAAGTTTGCAATTATTTAGGCGAGCAGGAAAATAATTTTATCAAATTATTTTTGTTCCCCGGCTTTGCTCATGATTACGGCGAGGTCTTCGATATGCATGCGGATTTGCTTGCTGCCCTCGACAAATGGGTGGAGACGGACAAAGCTCCGGAAGAATTTATCGCCATCGATCAAAACGAAAAGACTAAAGGAAGAACTCAAATAGTTAAAGCATTTCAATAACTCAAAGTTAATAAAAAAACTGCATGCCGCTTGGATAATTGCAGTTTTTTCATTTTGTATAGCATTCTTTATTTTTTATTTAAGCAATGATATAATTATCTAAATACAAGGAGGTGACAGTTATGTCTGAACAAGCTATTAAAGATAGCAACCTGATTTTTGTGGCTACTGTCGAACAATATGCTCTCAAACATAAAATGTCAACGGAAAAAGCTCTGCAAATTTTTGCTAAACATAATCTCTTCAGTCTGTTACGTTCTCAGTATGAAGTCCTTCATATGTTAGATTTCGACGACGCAGTAGAATTTGCAGAGGATGTTTTACGGAGCGAGGTAGCATGAAGAAGATCATTGTTTACCATGGAACATCATATCTGTTTGATGAAATTGATTTAAATAAGTCAAAGGATAAACGTGACTTTGGCAAGGGTTTTTATACTACCACCATAGTATCGCAGGCAGAAGCGTGGGCAAGAAATATCTCTATTAGAAACGGATGTGAATGTGGCTATGTATACGTTTACGAATTTGCTTTCGATTCTTCGCTAAAGATTAAAGAATTTCTTGGTCTGAATGAAGAATGGCTTGATTTTATAAAGTTAAACCGAGTTCAGGGAGGAGTGCAGCATAATTTTGATGTTGTAATCGGTCCTGTTGCTAATGATAATACAATGCTCACGGTTAATCGTTATATTAATGGCGTTTATGACGCAGAGGAAGCTCTGAAACGTTTAGCCTATTTTAAGGTAAACGATCAAGTGTGCTTAAATACGGCAAAGGCATTGGAATTCATAAAATTACAAAGGAGGCATAAGGTTGACCTCTAAGTATATTTATAATGGGATGGATATAACGCTGGACGTTTATGAAAAATTACGTGCAGTTATAGAGTTGATAGCGAGCAAAGAAAAAATTTCCTTCGACGAGGCTTATGCATCGTTTGCTAAGACTAGAACGTATTGGTGCGTGCAAAATCCACAAACAGTTATGTGGAGTGAAAGCGCTGAATTTATTGTTGATGAATATTATCGAGAAAAAGGTTTCGACGTTTAGTTTCTCTGCTTTGCTTAATATAATTAAAAAAAATTACACCTTTATCGTCATTGTTTTCGTCAATGTCGATAAAGGTGTTTTTGTTTGCGAAATTTTTTATTTAGGTTCAGGGCCGTAGTCGTTGTCACCGCTTGTACCAGAGAAGAAGAGCAGATAAATCTTAGTGCAGAAGACAATCGCACCACGGAGCCAAATATTTAGCTCGGGCAAGAATACAGGAATTAAGTTTAAGAGCACGAAACCAATGGCCCACATAGTTGGTTTGTTTAAATCGTGGAAACGTTTCGCGTAATTATTGAACATGGCAAAGCCGATAAGCAAGCCAAAAACAGAACCAATAATGCTTGGACCGGCGAAGATGCCGCACAAAATGTCGAGGACAATAGCCATAATTAAATAATCTAAACGACCGCGACGGCCATTGGCAGAAAGAAGACCTAATTTGCTAAATAAACCGGCATTGGTTGCTGCTGCATCATAAAACATTTCTTTTTCCTCCCATAGCGCAAGTGAAAAATTCATATGCGTTTCAACATTATTTTATGAATTGCCTGTGCTTAGTCACGCACATCTGCGAAAAATTTTGCAAGCTTGTTAATGCATTCACTTAACTATAATAAGTATAGTTGTTAATTGTGGCAAAAGTATTGCAAAATGTTTTTCCAAGAATATTTTAATAAAAATTTTTGGTAAATTGCAAGTCCAAATTGAACACTTGCATTAATTAACTCACTTGAA
>JAUNIS010000074.1 GCA_030523325.1 Phascolarctobacterium sp. | reverse complement strand
GTCGAAATGAAAAGATTGGAAACTGGGCAGGTGTTACAGTTGACAGAAAGGAAAGTAGTATAAAAAAGGCATACTATGATGGTAGCAAAGAAGTGATCGCGGTAGACCTTCCTGGTGCTTATTCAATGTCACCATTTACTTCTGAGGAAAGTATTACAAGTAGCTATGTGAAGAATGAGAATCCAGATGTAATTATCAATATCGTGGATGCTACTAACCTTAGCAGAAGCTTATTCTTTACAACTCAGTTACTTGAACTTGGTATTCCGGTTGTTGTTGCCCTTAATAAGAGTGATGTTAATGAAAAGAAGGAAACAAAGATTCAAGTAGAAAAATTATCTGAAAAACTTGGATGTCCAGTAATAGAAACTATATCAACATCATCAAATGGTCTTAAAGAAGTTGTTACAAAGGCTGTTGAGATTGCTGGTAGTAATCAGAAAGCTCCATATTCAGAGGGCAATAAAAATTTGCATAATAAGAATGAAGTTGAGAAAGCAGACAGAAAGAGATTTGCTTTTGTAAATGGAATTGTTAAAGAAGTTGAGACAAGAAAAGTACTTACAAAAGAAAAGAATACAGGCGATAAGATAGACGCTGTTTTAACACATCCTGTATCAGGTCTAATTATTTTTGCAGGAATTATGTTCCTTGTATTTTACATTTCTCAATCAACACTTGGAACCTGGATTGCAGACTGGTTAGTAGGCTGGATTGAAACGTTCCAGGAATGGGTAGGTGGAATGATGGAAGACGCTAATCCATTACTTTACGCTTTACTTGTAGATGGTATTATCGGTGGTGTAGGTGCTGTTGTAGGTTTCCTTCCACTTGTTATGGTTATGTATTTTCTCATCGCACTTCTTGAAGATTGTGGATATATGTCACGAGCTACAGTTGTGCTTGATCCAATCTTTAAAAGAGTAGGACTTTCAGGAAAAACAGTTATTCCTATGGTTATCGGTACTGGTTGTGGTATCCCTGCTATTATGGCATGTCGTACAATCAGAAATGAACGTGAGCGTAGAACTTCTGCAATGCTTGCAACATACATGCCTTGCGGGGCAAAGCTTCCAGTAATTGCTCTTTTTGCAGGCGCATTCTTCTCTGACGCAGCATGGGTTGGACCAGTTATGTATTTTGTAGGTATTGCCCTGATTCTTCTTGGTGCTTTACTTGTAAAGGCAATCAATGGAATGAAATACAGAAAGTCATTCTTCATTATTGAGCTTCCGGAGTATAAAGTGCCAAGCCTTAAGTTTGCATTTGGATCAATGCTTGAGCGCGGTAAAGCTTACATCATCAAAGCTGGAACAATTATTTTAGTATGTAACACAGTAGTACAAATAATGCAGTCATTTGATACACACTTCCAGGTAGTAGAAGAAGGTATGGAGAATACATCGATTCTTGCAGCTATAGCATCTCCATTCTCATATCTTCTTGTTCCTGTTGTAGGTTTTGCTGCATGGCAGTTAGCTGCAGCAGCAATTACAGGATTTATTGCTAAGGAAAATGTAGTAGGAACACTTGCAGTATGTTATGCAATTACAAACTTTATTGATACAGAAGAACTTGAACTTGTAGCAGGTGGTAATGAAGTAGCAGCTGTTATGGGACTTACAAAAGTAGCTGCACTTGCATATCTTATGTTTAATCTTTATACACCTCCTTGTTTTGCGGCAATTGGTGCTCTTAATTCAGAACTTAAAAGTGGCAAATGGCTTGCTGGTGCTATTTGTTTACAGCTCGCAACAGGATTTACAGTAGGTTTCCTTGTATATCAGATTGGAACATTAATTACAACTGGAAGCTTAGGTGCAGGATTTGCAGGAGGATTTATTGCAGTAATCATTTTTGCAGCTGTTATCGCTGGACTTATTGTAAAAGCTAATAAAGGACTTGAGAGTAACTACGCATTGAATAAGGCATAGTGAACTAGGGGAGGACGGGGTGCAGGTTCATTTTTTGAAGGAGCCATAGCCCTGTCCTTTTGGTTTAAAAATGGTAACAAAAGCGTAATTTGAGTATTTTAAGAGGTGTAAATGGAACGAAAAACGATAGGAAAATCAAAAGAGGATTATTTAAAAGCGATTTTGGTTGTACTAAAGGAACATGGCGCATGTAGAAATGCAGATGTTTCTGGTAGACTTGGTGTTTCTAAATCTAGCACTTGCAGGTACGATAACACCATCTACATAATGGATCTACGATTATGACAGGTTTAAAAAGTACTACACGACTGATAGAAACAAAAGGTAATTAAAAAGATAGGTCACTCATTTTATGTGAGTGACTTATATTAAATGCTCAGGTTAGATGCAACTAACAACGGAAGACGGATACTTGCAGGAGTGATTGAAATGTCAAATGTAATTATTGTAGTTATACTGCTAATTGCAGTAGTGCTTGGGATGAGGGAAACGATTAAGCATTTTAAGGGTGAAGGTGCTTGCTGTGGTGGAGGCAGTACAAAACCGAAAAAGAAGAAATTAAAAGGGAAGGTGATTTGCACCTATACATTTCACATAGATGGTATGCATTGTTCCAATTGCGCTAATGCAGTAACAAGAGCAATTAATGATATAGACGGAGCCGTGGCAAAAGTAGCTCTTAATAAAAAGATGGCAAGGGTTTCTTGTGACAGAGAAATAGACGCTCATGTAATCGAAGAGGCAATTAGTAAACGTGGGTATGAAGCGATTTTAATGAAGTGAGCAGAATCATAGGAGAGGAATAAACAAATTTGCCGGAGACCATTGCAGTGCGTAATCAGATTTACAACGAATTAGGACGTGTTTCTACCATAGGAATATCCGTTACTGATCCGGCATGGGCTGAGCGGATTATGGTCAGAGGAAAGATGCTTTTTATTATTGAGGGATTAAGTATGTATCTGACCTCTGAGGAAAATAAGCAAATGCTCTCTATCATACATGATAATTTTGACAATGCCACTGTGTTAATGGAATGTCTTGCGAAAAAATGGGTGAATAAAGAGAAGGTTGAGGAATCTATACAGAAAACTGGAGCGAAGTTTGTGTTTGGTGCTGATTATTTTGATGAGCTTGGTGATGTTGCAAATGGCTACAGAAAGGTTAAGGATGATAACATTGTGCGAGGGATGATAAAGCTGTATCCTGTGTTGAAAGTTTTCAAGTGGTTGCCATTTGTTGAAAAGGTTACGGAGAAGATTTTGATATTCGAGAAGATTTAATCATATATAACGTGGCGTAACAAGGTAGAAGATTGAAAATGAAAGAGAAAAAGAAACTAATTATTTGTATGATATGTGGGTTACTTGGCTGCTTATGCTATGGTGGCGGTGACTGGTTGATGATGTATGGGGATGCAACGCCTCATGGTGATTTGTTCTGGCTTACAGATGGAGTGGCAGCAATTTCTTCATTTAAAAATTTACTGGCAATGTTACTTGCATTTCCAGGAATTATTTTATATGGAATAGGATTGTTTTATCTTGAGAATTTAATAAACAATTCGAAGGAAAAGAAAATATATCATTATCTTAATGTATTTGGATTGACACCATGGATGTGTTTGCATCTGTTTTATATTATGATTTTATATTTATTTTCATGGTTGAACAACAACGGATATCAAGATAATGCTTATGAAATTTGCTATGCACTTTTCGCACATCTGTCGTGGATAGTAATTGCTAGTGAGATAATGATGTTACCGGTTTTTGTATATTGGTTTTACTTAGTATTACGAAAGAAAACTGTTTTGCCAAGGTTGGTGGCATTTTTCAATGTACTTATAATTTTTGGAGTACTAGAAGTTGTGAAAATGTGCATGAAGCCAAGTGCATTTCGAATTGGTTTTAATAATGGATTAATGAGCGAAAGCATGTTTATTTTCTTCGCTGTAATATTAGTGGTCAGATTACGCCAAGTTAAGTAAGAGGAGCTTTTATGCAAGTATTATCACAATTTCATGATTTGATATTA
>JAUNIS010000073.1 GCA_030523325.1 Phascolarctobacterium sp. | reverse complement strand
ATGGTCGGCCTTTTACTTTTGTATGATGATTTGACCTTTTTACAAAGTATGGTCGGACGTACTTGGGTAAGTAGTCCGGTTATCTATTAGAACGACTTTAATTATCAGTTCTCACCTTCATTCAATAAAACATAATGTTACTGAAGACATAAGCCGATTCTTTACTACCGCTATTATCGACGTAACCTCCATTAAATATAATATCAACAATACCGTTTGCATTGAAGAGCGGCACCTGATAAAAATGCCAATCGTTATCGAGCTGCTTATAGTTGATTCTCAATGAAGAAACTACCTTGCCTGTTTTATCGTAAACGAACACTGCGGGTCCACCATGGTTCTTTAATTTCTTCCCGTAGAACATCAGCTGGTGGTAATTCGTTGTATCCAACGAAAGTTTAAAACCAATATACCCCTTTGTTCTCAAGTAACCAGCCAAGCCACCGCCTGGTTTCTTAGGCAAACTCCCTTGGCATAAAATTCCGTCTGTGCCACCATACTGCTGTTCCACTATGCTAGCCCCCTGTAACCTACCTTTAGAAAAATCGCTTCTAGTGAGTATTTTCAAGCTACCTGGAGGCAACTCTTTTGCATATTGTGGCACTACCTCATAGTCATATTTATAATCCACCTGCGTCAGCAGTTGGTTATAGTCATAACTACTATAAAATTCTTTTAGTTGCGCCAGATATTGCTGAAAATTATCCTTTGTAAGCCTATACTTGTTCTCACTCATCCAACGCAAGATCATACTGTTTACCCACTCCCCATAGTGGATTGCGTCCCTGTAATTGTTAAGATTGGTTGTAATATTAAACCTATTATTAAAAGAAAATAGATAAATATTATCTTGATTAATCAGACAACGAATTACACATTCCTCTATCTCAAGCCACCTTGCTAGCCTGCCTTGATGATATTTTTCCTCCCAAAATTTAGCAGAATAGGGCGTAAAGAACATATAAAACTTAACATCCGGATACCTTTTGGCTAAATCGAGAACGTTTTTGTTAATATTCTCCTCTATTTTAGTGCGCTCCTCTGGTTGTAACTGAACTGTTCCGCCGAATTTTCTAAATGTGCTTCCTTTAGGGTATAACGTTTCTCTGCCAAGACGATAGCCTTTATGCATCCAATTAGCATATTCATCAAAACTAGTTGTACCTGGTTTAAAGCTTTTCCTCGCACTGTTCTTCACCATGGGATAAACTCTCGAGAAGATAACATTTCTATTAAACACATAGCGTGTATCATCCCAAACGCTATCATTGTAAAGATAGTCAGGATATTTACCTAAATCATTACGTAAAGCATCCCAGTCATACAAGAATATTTTCATATCTAGACCACGCACAATCATCTTGATATTCTTGTTTTTGCTTAAGGCACGCTCTAAATGGTCGTGTATTTCCTTATAAGTAGCCCCACTAAAGGGGGTCTTAACTGATTTTGTCCCAAACAATTTATCTAACTCAGTCGTTTTAAAATTCTGCGTCATAGATGTGCCCGTAATGATAGTGTCATAGTCAAAATGCTTGATGATGCCGTTGTTCATGCTTCTTTCGTTATTGAGTTTATAAAAGTAGCGTGTTACATTAGGTTTATGATAGTGAAAAAAAGGATCAATCTCCACAACCTTGACGGCTGCGAAAAATAGCACGCTAATAACTAATGTAAAATAAAGAGCAATCCACACTTTTGCCTTCATATAAACTACCGCCTAAAATCCAAAGTAAACAAACACAGACTCACTGCTTAAGCAAATGAACCCCCACACAAATAGCAGGGCTGCAGTTAGCACCTCGTAGCTATGCACTACATCCTTGCTACGGTAATTATTACCAGGCCAAAGGCACACTACGAAAGCAACTACAAAAAACAGCACCAGAAAGATTACTTTAAAAGTAGTAACAAATTTATACAAATGCAATTCATTGAAAACAAAAATTGCCTCTGGTACTATAAATACATTCATTAAGCCGGCACTAACCTGTAGCTTATCTAGACTAACTATTTTACCAAGCATTGTTATCCACTGCTTAATTGAATCACATCGAAACAAAAGCCACAAAACATTAACTATAGCAAAGGTCATAACACCTCTACCAAGTTTCATAGCAAAACATTTGGATTCGCCTATAATCTTATCTAAAACACTGAATACACCATGTATTCCTCCCCATAGAACAAACGTCCAGTTGGCTCCATGCCACAATCCACTAATCAAAAACACAATCATCATATTCACATATGTTCTTAAATTCCCCTTGCGATTTCCTCCTAGAGGAACGTAGACATAATGTGTTAAAAATTTTGTTAATGAGATGTGCCACCTTTTCCAAAATTCTCCTATGGAAGTAGCTATATAAGGTGAATCAAAGTTCATAGGCAACTCAATGTTCAACATTTTAGAGGCACCTACAGCCATATCACAATATCCGGAAAAATCAAAATAAATTTGAAAAGTATAGGCTATCGACACCAACATCAAATCAAGCGATGTTGCCTCATTGATGTTCTTAAACCCCCAGTTGACAGCCAAAGCAAAAGTGTCGGCCAGTACCGTCTTCTTAGCTAGACCGTATGAAAAAATTTTAAGACCTCTGACTACATTTTCAACATCAACAGATTTTTTCGTTTTGTCGGCAAACTGCTCTACCAAAAGTTCAGGCTCTGTAATGGGACCCATAAGTAATTTTGGAAAATATAATATATAGAGTAGATAATCCCCAAATGGTAGTGCTTGAAGATCTTGGTCAAAAACCTTAGCAAGATACATAATTTGCTGGAACGTAAAAAAACTTATACCCAATGGCAAGAACAGTTCCAACGGCACAATTTTTGTGCCGGCTAACTGATTGTAACTATCTATAAGGAAATTCGTATACTTGAAATAAATAAGCAGGAAAACATTAAAAGACACTCCCGCTATTACCGCCCATTTGGAAGCTTTACTCCGTGCTTTGGCATGTAAGCGCACGATATAATCTCCCAGAAAAAAATTTACAAATATGCTTACTGTTAAGAGCAATGTAGCATCTATACCAACAACATAACAATACGAAACAGCACTCATAATCGCCAAAAAAATTTTCCCGGCACCATAATCATATTTGTTTATTAAAAAGTAGCCGACAAATACTGTCGGCATAAAACACATTATAAAAAAATACGAATTAAATTGCATGTTAGCAATTCTCCCTTACCACTTTCTTCCCAGCAGTTTCCTCGGCAACCAGGTAATGACCCTGCCGATACGGAATGACCAACCGGATTTGACGTTATGCAATTGCTTTTTTAAAGCATATCTCTCGGTTTCGTCTATATTCTTGGCTTGTTTTAATTCTGCAATTTGTTTTTTTAAACTATCGGAGTTATCAGATGCATCCGTGTAGGGTCTCCACTCAACCTCAAGTTTTACTTGCTGCCCATCTTTAACTGGCATTTCGTATCTAAAGGGTCTGTCATGCCAAGTAGGAGTTGGGGCTTGCAAAATCTCTTTGCCATCAACTTTAAGACTAGTGTACTCAATCCAAACTGGTAAGCGTTTACCAGTATCATCTCGTATATCGTTACCTCTAAGTGCAATTGTAAATTTTCCATCGGCACTACAGTTAAAAGTAGTAACCAATTTCTTTTCTGCAGTCTTAATTACATAACTCTTGCCTTCCTTGTTCAACCACTCGGAAGTATTAAAGTTCGCATTTTTATCGGAAATAGCAGCTATTTGCATACTATCTTTACCAACAGTTATGCCATTTAATTTAATATCAATTCGCGCTGTATTAAACGACTTTGTTATTGAAGAAGAGTTCTTGACAGTTGTTTTCATTGCGTCTGTAATTAGCAGTTTAAAGGCTAATGCTTCGACGCCTTTTAACGAGTAAGCGACATCCTTCTCCTCTTGCGGTAGTTTTGCAAAGATATTCCTAGCATTCCTCAGACAGCTTTCTATAGGAGCAGAAATATATGTAGATTTATAATTAATATTGACCCCCATTAATAAGTAAACCTGACCCCAGGGA
>JAUNIS010000005.1 GCA_030523325.1 Phascolarctobacterium sp. | reverse complement strand
ACGCCAAACTCAAAGAAATTAAGGAAAGGAAGGAATGCGATATGAATTGGGTAAGCTTAAGTGCTCAAATGCAGGATGAACGCCGAGAAGGTCGTGCAGAAGGTCGCGCGGAGGGTCGTGCAGAAGGAAAAATTGAAACTGCTAAAAATTTCATCAGATTAGGTAAGTTGTCCCTTGAAGATATTGCAAGTGCTTCCGGCCTTAGTTTAGAAGTTGTGCAAAGGCTGTCTGAAGAAGTCCTTGCAGAAGAAACTTGAAATAATTCGGAATTCGGAATTATGGAATCGAGACGAAGTCTCGATGGATTAAAACTGTTTGGTGTAAAACTTGAGTTCAAAAAAAATTAGCCTGACCTTTTTGGTCAGGCTTTTTTAACGAACGGAATAATTTATTTTATATTGCTTTTCGAACATGATTTATGTATAATATGGTTAAGAGGATTATTGGTCCGGCTTTTCTTCTTCGGTTCACGAAGAGGAGGTGATTTCAATGACGGTTTACGAAGCATTATCTCTAATGATCGCTTTCGCATTACTTGTTATTGCGATCATTAACTTGTTTAAAAAGTAAGTTTATAAATATAAATTTATTTTAAAAATAAGTAAAGAGCCGCAACGCGACTCTTTACTTAACCGTTTAAAATCTGAACTGTAAGTAGAGGGCCGGGTGCAAACCGGTAATCCTCTACCTTTATTTTACCACAAAGTAATAATTAGTCAAACGAATTTGGAAAATAAAAATTAAGTTTGTCTCCGTATCCACATGCACTTTCCTTTGTCGCCAAATGAAAGTGCCAAAGGAAAGCGCGAGCTTTTGGAAAAGCTCGGGAAAACTCCAGCTTTTTGCCTCCTCGCAAAAAGCTTCGGCAAAAAAGAGTTACATAACCCTGTTTTTGTTCGACGTAACACAAAGCTCGCAGATTTTAAACTATCAAGCGTAAGCTTGATTCATTCACTCAGCACTTCAGCACTATGCACTCCAGCACTATGAACTCATAAACCGCCTTCCTAAAAGAAAAATTCACAAAAAAACACTCCTAAACAACTTGCGCATAGGAGTGTTTGTTTTGGACTTAAGTGGGATAAATCCCGATCACTATAGATATCACAACAAATATCATAACTACGATAGATACCACAACAACAACCTGTATCTATCTGACATCTTTAGTATAGCATTGTTTAAATATTTTTACTGTGAATTGTCTGTGAAAAGCATCCTCTTAAAAATGAAATTTTCGTGACAAAAGAGTGAAGTTGGGCAAATGTTAAAATTTTTTCTTTTCGTCGCCTTGTGGGCGACTTTTTTCTAGGGTGGTGTGGTAAAATAAAGATGAAAAGATAAAGGGGGTTGTGTTGATGGAAAGAAACAATAATTTAAAAGAATTAATAGAACAGTTGATAATATATGCAGTAATGGCTATTGTATGGGGTGCAATCTCTGCGTAAGAACTTAACTATAACAAAATAATGATAAGCCGCTGCTGGGAGGTAGCGGCTTGTTAGTTTGAGAAAAAAATTTTGGATAAGGTTTGTTAGATAATTTAGGTGGAGGAGTGGAAGTTGCAGGAATTTTCTTGTGGACTTGCGAATAATAAACTTAGCAAAAGTTTTGAGGTAAATTGTTATGAAGCTTGTGACTACGGGAGAACATTCGCATAGATTGAAAGCGGTGCACAAGCGAAATTTTCTAACTGTTTTTGGTATAAATTTATAAGTGAAAAATTATTAGTTTCTTTTTGATAAACGATGCAAAAATATTTTGGATTCATGAAATATCAGGAGGTTTGCAAGATGAGTGAAAATCTAAAGGTTATCGACCACGCATGGTTTGTTGGTGCGTCTGTTGGTAAATCAAATTTCCGTGAAAATTGTATAAACGAAGGCAAATGGGTAAGTTTCAAAGATGATGAAACAAATAAGGAAAAGGTACGCAGTATCAAAAAAGGGGATAGAATAGTATTAAAAACATCCTATACAAAACAAAACAACTTACCTTTTGATAACAAGGGAGAATACGCTTCTGTAATGTGTATTAAAGCAATAGGCGTGGTTACGGAAAATTTAGGTGATGGAAAAAACATAAAAGTTGCTTGGACTAAAATTGAAAACAAGAAAGAATGGTTTGGGTCTCCTTGTTATAGGGGCACTATTCATAGCGTAAGAGCTAATGATCAGGGCAACCGAGGTTTGTTTGATTTTATATTCTTGGACAAGGCGCAAGTATTTGCAAAGCAAGAGGCACAAGTGGCTTATAAGAAGCAAATCGAACTTAAGAGTACTGCTAAGAATCGACTTGCTCAAGAGATAATTGATGTACTGTATGATTACGACAGACTTTTAAGACTGTATCCCGTGCTACAGTTAAACGATAATAATATAACGATTGATAAAACAAAAGCTAAGGATATAATAACAAGTTCTGGTACAATTAATTGGCTCTTTGTATTGCCAAATGCTGGTGTATACGACACAAAGACGTTCAAGGAAAAAGAATACCATATAAAGATGAACGGCAAGTCTATAACTTTTCGGCTTTCTACTGAATGGGAGGTTCCTAAAGAGGTTAAAGCCAGGGGGAATAGTAGTTTCCTAACATTGATTGCACTAGTTAATGAGTTTTATAAAGGCATTATTGAAATAAAAGAAGTAAACGAGAAATGGTATCTTTATTTTTTCGGTAAAGAAAAGTTTGAATCCGCAGACCTTCCCGAAGATTTCCAAGAGGATGAGTCTCGTCGCTTCATCACCTCACTCCTCGCTAAGCCTTTTGTAATTTTGACAGGTAACAGTGGCACTGGTAAGACACGCATTGCTAAACAATTTGCTAAATATCTTCAGGTTGATGTTGACGGCAAGCCCAACTATTTGCTTGTTCCCGTTGGAGCTGACTGGACGGATAATACCAAAATTTTAGGTTACTTTAATCCTTTGGCTAATAATGGCAGTGGGGCCTATGTTAAAACGGAAATCCTTGAATTAATCGAACGTGCCAATGCTAACAAGCATCTGCCTTACTTCTTGATTCTTGATGAGATGAATCTGAGCCATGTGGAAAGATATTTCGCCGATTTCTTGAGTCATATGGAAGTGCCGGATGAAAAATTTATCATTGATAAATTAAGAGACATCGAGTATCCGAAAAATCTTTTTGTCGTTGGTACCGTGAACATCGACGAGACTACTTACATGTTCAGCCCCAAGGTTCTTGATAGAGCCAATGTCATTGAATTTAAACCAGCCAAGGATAGTGTGCTTGGTCTCTTTGAAAATCAATCTGCGACTGACGAAATCGTGCCTGCAAACGATGGCTCGGCTGAAGCATTCTTGAATTTGGCATATGCTGTTTGTGAAGGCAAGGATGATTTGGTAGATTTTGCTAAGATTAAAGATCAATTTACAGTAATTTACGATGAACTTGACGGCTCTGGTTTTGAATTTGCTTATAGAACGGTTAGTGAAATCAAAAAATATATTCTTGCTGCAAAAAAATTACAGGATGTTAATGCGCCTGAGGAAACTTACATTGATGAACAGCTGGTACAAAAAATTCTTCCTAAGATTCACGGCAACCAAAAGGAAATTGGCAAATTGTTGGAAAATCTGAAAGTAATTTGTGGCAAAGCGAATCCTTCTGACAACGAAGAAAAATATCCTTTAAGTTATAAGAAAATCGAAGAGATGGAGAGAAGACTGGCTAACGTCCGTTATGCAAGCTTTATTTAAAAATGGTTAAAGCAATAAGTTATAAAGTTAACGACAATTGCATAGTGTTACTTTATCCATATGGTGTCAAGTCGGACGATAGAATTGAACTGGACGAGGCTTCTAAACTAGGAACGGGTTTTGTTGAATATTTCTTTAACAAGCCTGCAGGTAAAAAAGATTTAGGAGAGATCATAGTCGAAAAGGGTTTGGACGAAGAATACGTTTTGCGCCTCAAGGAAACCAAAAAGTACAAGTTGAAAATAATCGAAGGAGACTTTTCAACAGATAATATTCGTATTCAGAATCAAGATAATAAATTGGTAAATTTCGATAGGGATACCGATACGATTAGTTTTCAATTCATCAATTATCTTGGTCGCTCCAAGTTTATATTTTCAGATGGAACTAGCGAGAAAAAACTTGAGTTTGAAGTTGTTCCTGACAAGATAGACTATAAAGAGGATTATATTAAACTAACAGAGTCTATTGCAGAAATATGCAGTGAATTATTGCTAGAATATACAGGTGCAACTTCTGGTGTTTTTGTACCTGAACCTAATAGCAATGATAATCTTTTGGAGCAGTTCATCTTCTTGCGTCAGTTCTGTTATGAACAAAGTCTCTTGGCTTATTTCGAATCGATTAAGAGGAATCCGGATAGCATACTTATCAAAGAGGATATTTATAAACCTATAGGGACAGGTATGCCCTCTAAGAAGTTTTTTACTAATCCTTTTGCTAGTAGCAGGGTTTGGACAAAAATAGTTACTAGTAGTTCAACAAATGATGGATATCTTCCCCAGGAGATTGCTGTAACATTAAAAAGAGATAGTTTGGATACGAGTGCCAACAGGTTTTTAAAGTTTGCCTTGTATAAGTTTTACGATATTTGTGATAACCTTATTAGAGAGATAGAGGGCGATGGCGGTAAAAATACTGTCGAATGCTTGAGGGAAGCAAAAGTTATTCGTGACACCATTGACAATATTTTAGATGATGATTTCTTTGAAGATATTGGCAATTTTGATATCATGCCTCAGAATAATCAGGTCTTGCAAAAGCGAGAAGGTTATTTGCAAATCTTTGAAGCGTTCTCTATGGTTGAGTTAGCACTGCAATTGAATTGGAAAGGGAAAGAAGATATTTATACGGGTGAGTCGAAGAATGTTGCTCTCTTGTATGAGTATTGGCTCTTCTTTGAACTTTCCAAGATAGTCAAAGATATGGAAGGATGTAAAGTGATTGAAGAAAAGTCACCAGAGTCCTTCATTCAACCTGATGGCAAACTAAAAATTAATCTTACAGAGGGGAATAAATCCTGTCAGCGGTTTGAGATTGAAAAACTTGGCTTAAAAGTAAACTTATATTATAACAGGACATTCTCTCGAAAAGATTTTGCATCAACAGATTACGAAGGTTCCTATTCGCGAAGCTTTAGACCGGACTATACACTCGCAATCTTTCCTGCGAGCTACAAGGACGAAGAAGAAGCAATTAAAAATGGCTCGGTAAGTTTTGTTCATTTTGACGCAAAATATAGAATTACTGATTTAACGAGTCTTATTGGTAATAAAGAAGATAAAGCATCGGATAGTAAGGCAGAACTTGACGAAGAAAAAATAAGTTCCATTACAAATACTTACAAACGTGGTGACCTCTTGAAGATGCATACCTATAACGATGCTATTAGAAGGACGATAGGGAGCTATGTCTTATATCCTGGCTCAGATACAAAGGGCAATGGTGTGGAGACTCAGCACAAACTCTATGACGAAATTCTTCCTGGTGTAGGTGCATTTGCCATTAAACCGAGTAATGAACATGCTGGAGCAAAAACATTGGAAGATTTTATTAATAGAATTTTAATAAATAAAAGTTACCACCATACTCGTCTCGGTCGTATGGAATACTATAAAGAGTTAGTTATCAGAGAGCCAAGTAGCGCAGAAGCCGTTGTGGGAGGCAACAAACGTGCCGATGTATTGAAACAAGAAAAATGTATTATTGGTTACATTAGGGAAGAGTACTACAAGTTATTAAATGCCCAAGGTTTGTTAGCAGCTGATAAGGAATTTTTGTTTTATTTTTACGCAATTAAAGGTACGCAGGTTTATTCTCACCACAAGGATATCTTCACGACAAAATATTTTAGGTTCTACACAAACGACGTAGATGCAGATGGAACGTATAAATTAGAGCCGATACTTTGCGAGGTTGTAGGATCTGAATTAGTTGCTAAAGAAAGTTTGAACGAGAAACTAAAAGTGCAGAAGACTTTCGATGAAAAACCGAGGACAGCCGATTTTTATTATGTGGTCAAGGTTAGGGTAGATAAAATTGGTGATGCTTGTAAGGAAATTTCTTTGCCAAAATCACCCGTAGACATTCAAAACGGTAACGACACTTTCAGTCCTCGCTCACCAAAAATTATTAACATTTAAAAACCTTACCAATGTTGGTCGCCTTCGGGCGACCATTTCTATTCCAAGTCCCCATGTCCCTTTCCCTCCTTCCATGCTATAATAAACCCAACCCCACCCACTCAAAAAATTACCCTGGTAAAACATAAGGAGGAAAAAAATCGTGAGACCGGAATTCCCCGACACTTGCATATACAATGGCCAAGAATATTACATCCTCACCCTATCCGAGCCCCTCTCCTTTGACCCTCACAAGCACCGCTTATATCCTAGTTTTGGCTGCGTGGCTTGTTCGAACGGTTACTTGCGCGGCTATAAAATTGTGGATGGCACACTCTATTTTGATAAGCTGTCAGTTTATACTAAACAAGAGCATTTGCCAAAAATTTTTGATAAGCGAGCAAAAAATGATAGAGACTTACTGTTCAACGCTCTTTACGAAAATATTCAGCATAAATTGAATTATACAGGTAACATTCTCTTAGGAAAGGGTATTCTTTCCGAATGGTCTGGAAATCTCTGTTGTGAAAATGCTTGGACCTTCGTAGATGTTTTAGAATTAAAATTTGTCAGCGGCAAGCTGGTAGAAGCAATTGACCATAGTAAATTTGTAGCTTCCTTGCGTGAAAAAATCAAGAGGAACGAATTTGCAAGCGGTGAACATTTGCAGGCTTATCTAAAGCGTGACTTTTCATTAGGAAGGCAAGTTAACGAATTGTGGATTTGAAATTTTTTCTCTCGCAAAAAAATTCTAGCGGCCGCTTTGACTGGACAAACAGTTAGAGCGGCTCATTGTTTTTCTGTAACTTATATTACAAAAATTTTAAAAAATTCAGGAGCAGCGGTAAAATTCGCGAATCTGTTTGACTCCTCTGTGTCTCTGGAGTAGAATATTTGTAAAGTTATTTTTATGTAGGTGGATTATGAACGCTTTATTGATGAATGCAAAAGCTGAATATGGTTATTACGCACCGGTCTTTGCTTATTATTGCACCGGTTATTTAGCATGTAAAAAATCATAAGCGCATTATCGTAAAAGCAAAATATATTTTTCATAAGTCAAGCTTAGCAGGTCTTTTACGATGGTAGAAGGTCTGCATTTTTTATACCTACACGCAAAGGGGGAAAGTAGCAGCGTAGCATAGCAGCAATTCTTAAAAAATTAGACAAGCAAGGAAGCTTGCAAAAGTAAAAAAAATTGTAGTATAGTAGTATTGGAGGAAATTTTTATGATCATCGTATTCTCTCAAACAGCAACCGTAGAAGAAAAATCTAGAGTAAAAAATATTCTTGAGGACCAAGGCTTTTCTATTCATACTTCCGATGGCTTGAATACATCACTTATTGGTGTAGTAGGTGAAACTTCCCGCTTGGATATGAATCTTATTCGCGAATATGACGGCGTAGAAAAAGTTTTGCGCGTACAGGAGCCTTATAAATTGGCGAACCGTGCCTTCCATCCCGAGGATTCAGTTTTAGATGTTAGCGGTGTACCTATTGGAGGTAAAAAGATTCAAGTTATAGCAGGTCCTTGCTCTGTAGAAACTCAAGAGCAGGTTACGACCATCGCCCAAGCAGTTAAAGCTGGTGGTGCGAGCATGATGCGTGGGGGTGCCTTCAAGCCCCGTACATCTCCCTATTCCTTCCAAGGTTTAAAAGAGCTTGGTCTCGAGTATTTAAAAAATGCACGGGAAGCAACGGGCTTGCCCATCGTTACGGAGATTATGAGCGCAGATAAAATCGAACGCTTCGTAGAAGATGTCGACTTAATTCAAGTCGGCGCGAGAAACATGCAAAACTTCGAGCTCTTGAAGGAGCTTGGCAAGACGAATGTTCCCATTCTTTTGAAACGCGGCTTGTCCGCAACCATCGAGGAATGGATCATGAGTGCGGAATATATTATGGCGGGCGGTAACGAAAATGTTATTCTCTGCGAACGTGGTATTCGTACCTTTGAACATTATACACGCAATACCCTCGACCTTTCGGCAGTCCTCGCTGCGAAAAAATTAACTCACTTGCCCGTTATCGTGGACCCAAGTCATGCGGCAGGCATGTGGTGGATGGTTGAGCCCCTGGCGAAGGCTGCGGTTGCAGTTGGTGCAGACGGTCTCTTGATCGAGGTTCATAATAATCCTGAATGCGCTTGGTGCGATGGCGCACAATCCTTGAAACCGGCGAAATTTGCAAATCTCATGCAAGAACTTAAAATTATTGCACGTGTAATCGGTCGCGAGGCGTAGAGGAAGAAAAATTACGATAATTGCTTTATACTTCGTTCTCGAAAAATTCACTTGCGGTCCGTACGTTTTAGTACTGTCCCACAAGTAAATTTTTCTGCGGCCTCGTCTAAAGACAATTCTTGCAATTTTTAGGTAATTTATTATTATAAACTTTGCGAATTTTAAATAAAAATAATAAACCTATACAAAGTACGAGAAGGTTTGCGCCTTCTCGCGCTTTGTCGTTATAAATGTTCCCGAAATTTTGAGGATGGTTAAACTATGATTATTATTTTCAAAGAGAATGCTTCGGGGAGCGAAATACAAGGCTTACGTCAAGAGTTGGAAACAAGCGGCTTTAGAATTGATGATAGTCGTGGTAGTGAAACACATCTTTTTGGTATCGTAGGTAATACTCGCGAGCTGGACGAAAGAAAATTTATGCGTCTTCCTTTCGTAGAGCGAGTAGTTCGCGTCACTCCCGTTAGTAAAGCTGGCAATAAAACACGTGAGTTTGGTAAGCTCTCTTACGCAATCATCGGTCTAGGTCTTATGGGTGGCTCCTATGCTAAGGCTTTGCGTAACCTAGGAGCAAAACATATCATAGGCGTTGATAGAGACGCAAAAACCCTAGCCTTGGCTAAGAGCGAAGGTGTCATTGATATTGGCATAACAAGTGCGGATGCAACTTTATCTCAAGCAGATGTTATTATTTGCTGTATTTATCCAGAGGCAATTGTAGGTTTTATTCGCGACAATGTTGAATATTTTAAAGCAGATGCTCTTGTAACTGATATCGCAGGCATTAAAGGTAATTTAATTTCGGAAGTGCAACCGTTGATGGGGCCGCGCATGGAATTTATCTCCGGTCATCCTATGGCTGGCAAGCAGGCTAATGGTTATGCTGTTAGTGACGCGGTAATTTTCCAAAATTCTAATTACATCATCGTGCCCGAGGCGGGTAATAGCGAGGCTGCTTGCACCTGGCTTGAAGAGTTTGCTAGGGCAATTGGTGCTAAGCATACGGTACGCGTTAGTCCTGAAGAGCATGATGAAATTATTGCCTTCACAAGTGATTTGCCCCACGTATTAGCTGTATCCTTAATTGGCAGTCAAAGCTACAACGATAAGACGAAATATTTTGTTGCGGGTAGCTTTAAGGACGGTACCCGTGTAGCAGATATTAATCCAGACCTGTGGAGTAATCTTTTTATCTCCAACAAAGAAAAGGTTGCCCAAGAGGTTGACAAGCTCATCGCCCAACTAGAAAAATGGCGCGAGGCCTTGCGTAATGGTGATGCAGAAGCAATGAAAGAGCTTATGCGTACGGGCAGGGACAGAAGAAAGGAATTATACTAATGCAAACTATTCATGTAAATCTTGGTGAGCATGCTTATAATATTGAAATCGGCGCAGGTCTTTTAGACAGCGTGGGGAAAAAGGTTGCTGCCTTGCTTCCCAAGGCTAAACACGCCGTCATCGTCAGTGATAGCAATGTGGCTCCCTTATATTCAGCGAGACTGAGCAAAAGTTTATACGAAGCAGGTTTGCCTAATACGACGATAACTTTTCCCGCTGGTGAGGCTTCGAAAAATTTAACAACGCTAGGCAATGTTTTGGAAGAAATTGCTGCCGCAGGCATGACTCGCACCGATGTCCTCTTAACTTTAGGCGGAGGAGTAGTCGGTGACTTAGGTGGTTTTGCAGCCGCAAGCTTTATGCGTGGCATTGCTTTCGTACAGGTACCTACGTCACTGCTTGCACAAATCGATTCTAGTGTAGGTGGCAAGGTTGCAGTGGATTTAAAAGCTGGCAAAAATTTAGCGGGTGCCTTCCATCAACCCAAGGCTGTCTTCATCGATACGGATTTACTGAATTCCTTACCAGTGCATTTTCTTCACGATGGTCTTGCCGAAGCGATTAAAGCCGGAGCTATTTTAGATAGAGAACTTTTTGAATTCATTGCTAAACTCAAAGACGATGCGGATCTTTACGCCAACATTGAACATGTAGTTGCTGAATGCGTTAAGATTAAAGCTCGTGTTGTGGAAGAAGACGAGTTCGACACAGGCATTCGTATGCTTTTAAATTTTGGTCATACACTCGGTCATGCTATCGAGCAATACTATGGCTACAGTCATTTTACTCATGGCGAGGGCGTTGCTATAGGTATGTACGAAATCACAAAACGTACCGAGGCTTTAGGAATCACTCAAGCAGGCTGCGCTGAAGCGATTAAAAATTGTTTGTTGAAATTTAACCTGCCCATCGATGCAGGTGTTGATAAGAGCCTCTTAATTGAAACAATGGCTCATGATAAGAAGAAAAACGGTAGCAAGATTAGTCTCGTTCTCCTGGAGGAGATGGGCAAGGCGACTTATCGTAAAATAGATTTCGCTGAAATCAGCACATATTATTTGGAGTAATTATGGAAAAGGCACGTATTTCCCCGGCAAAACTTAATGGTGAGATTCTCATTCCTTCTTCTAAAAGCATGGGACATCGCGAAATAATTTGTGCCGGCCTCGCAGCTGGCACGAGTATCGTGGATAATATTTCCATGTCCAAGGATATCGAAGCGACCATGCGCTGCCTCAAGGCTTTGGGGGTGGAGATTGAAAAGGTTACGAGTAAATTTCCTGGTCGCACGGCCCTGAAAATTACCGGCAGTGGTAAAATTTTCCCCAAAGAAAATAGTGCCGACTGCGGAGAAAGCGGTAGTACTCTAAGGTTTTTCGTTCCTCTTGGAGCAAGCTTAGGAGCAAGCTTTACTTTTACAGGTCACGGTAAATTGGTGAGCCGTCCCTTGAAAGCTTACTATGATATTTTTACCGAGCAGGGTCTTGCTTATACAACTAATAATGGCGAGCTTCCTTTAACTGTTAATGGCAAGCTGCAAGCCGGCATTTACAAATTACCAGGCGATGTTTCTAGCCAATATGTAAGTGGATTGCTTTTTGCTTTGCCTCTTCTTGACGGGGATTCTTTGGTTGAAATCACATCACCTTTAGAATCCGCCTCCTACGTGGATATGACGCTGGCTTGCCTTGCAAAATACGGCATCGTCATCGAGAATGTTAACAGCGAACATCGTCTTTACAAGGTCAAGGGCGGACAAAAATATCAGGCTCAAGTGGGCAATGTAGAAGGGGATTGGTCCCAAGTAGCTTTTTGGACTGTGGCAGGTGCTTTAGGTGAAAAAGTTATCTCTAGCGGTGTGGACTTTACTTCTTTGCAAGGCGATAAGGCAGTTGTCGAGATCATGCAGCGGATGGGCGCAGACATTTCTACTACGGATACTGCTGTCATCGTTCAAGGCAAGGAAACTCACGCAACTACTATAGACGCGACAAATTGTCCCGATATTATTCCCGCCCTCAGTGCTCTCGCAGCCGTGAGCGCTGGCACGACAAAAATTATTAACGCAGCAAGGCTGCGCATCAAAGAATGTGATCGTCTCGCGGCTATGTGCAGCGAGTTAAATAAATTAGGAGCCAAGGTAACTGAATTGCCCGACGGTTTAGTTATAGAAGGCAAACCAGATGGCTTAGCAGGCGGCGGGCAGGTAGATGCTTGGAATGACCACCGTATTGCTATGAGTCTTGCCGTTGTAGCTGCTAAATGTCATGAAGGTTTTACGTTAACAGGCGCAGGCTCCGTTGCCAAGTCCTACCCGATTTTCTGGGAGGATTACAAGTCCGTCGGTGGACAGATTGAGGTGCTAAAATGAGTGGGATTTATGGAATGAATTTAAAATTATCAATCTTTGGTGAATCTCACGGCAAATCCATCGGCTGCGTCTTAGACGGTTTACCTCCAGGACTTGCTTTAGATTTAGAAGAACTGCAATTAGAATTAGACCGCAGAGCTCCTGGTAAAAATAAATTATCTACTGCTCGTAAGGAAAGCGACACGTTTGAAATCCAAAGTGGTTTCTTCGAAGGACATACCACGGGCACTCCCTTATGCGCTATTATAAAAAATAGCGACCAGCATTCCAAGGATTATAGCATTCTTAAAGATAAAATGCGTCCGGGTCATGCAGATTACGCAGGCTTTGTGCATTACCAAGGCTTTAACGATTATCGAGGCGGAGGTCATTTTTCTGGTCGTATTACAGCTCCCTTAGTTTTTGCCGGGGCAGTTGCCAAGCAAGCTCTTGCACAAAAGGGTATTATTGTTGGTGCTCATATTTTAAGCATTAATAATATTTGCGAAAACAAATTTAATCCTTTGGGCGAAGCTGATAATTTGCTCAAAGAAATCGCTCATAAGGAATTTGCCGTTATGGATGATGCAGTTGGCGAAAAAATGCAAGCACGCATTCTCGAGGCAAAGGCCAAGCAAGATTCCGTAGGAGGCATTATCGAGACAATTCTGCAGCACGTTCCTGCTGGAGTTGGCGCTCCTTATTTTGACTCACTTGAGTCACGTCTTGCTCATATGCTGTTTTCTGTGCCGGCAGTCAAAGGCATCGAATTTGGCGAAGGCTTTGCCATTAGCCAAATGACTGGTTCGGCTGCTAACGATGAAATGCATTATGTGGATGGCGAGGTTAAAACTACCAGCAATCATAACGGCGGGATTACAGGTGGAATTACCAATTCCATGCCCATCCTTTTTAGAGTGGCGATTAAGCCGACTCCTTCTATCGCGAGAGAACAAAACACTATTAGTCTAAGAGAAGGAAAAGATACTAAGCTTGTCATCGTAGGACGTCACGATCCCTGCATAGTTCAAAGGGCAGTACCGGTTATCGAGGCTGCTACCTGCTGGGTTATTTGGGATATGCTTTTAGAAGCTAAAAAATGGGAGAAATAATAAATGCAAGAAAATGAACTTGATTTAAATGCAATTCGTAAGCAAATAGACGAGGTTGATCATAAATTAGCCGAAGCCTTAGAAGCAAGATTAAATCTTGTTATGCAAGTTGCTGACTATAAAAAATCCAAGGGTATTCCTGTGAAGGATGTTGCTAGAGAAAAAGTTGTCATTGATAAGGTAGCGAGTTTTATGCAAGATCCTAAATACTCTATTGCCGTGAAAAATATTATGCGTGGTATTATCGACCAAGCATGTATTTTAGAGGAAACAGAAATTAATAATGTAGAAGCGCGAACCTTGGAGATAGCCTGCTTTGGTCCTGAGGCAAGCTTTACTCATCAGGCCTTGGAGACGTATTTCAGGGGTCGTCAATTTAATCGTCATCACTTCAATACTTTTGATGAAGTCGTTCTTGCTGTTAGCGAGGGTGACATGGATTACGCAGTGCTGCCCATAGAAAATTCTTCGACCGGTGGTATTACGGACGTGTACGATTTGTTACGTCAACACGAATGCAGTATCGTAGGCGAGCAATGTGTTAAGATTGAGCAAAATTTAATGGCTTGTGAGGGTGCGAGCCTTGACACAATTAAAACAGTTTATTCTCATCCTCAAGGCTTCAAGCAAACAAAAGAATTTTTCCGACAGCTTCCTAATGTAGAAAAGGTTCCTTTCTTTAGCACATCTAAATCAGCGCAAGAGGTTAGTGAAAAACAAGACATAACCCTTGCAGCCATTGCAAGTAGTATGGCTGCTGAAATTTACGGACTGAAGATTATTGCTCCAGCAATTAATTACAATTCTAATAACACAACTCGTTTCGTCATCATCGCCAAAAATCCCGAGAGCGATCCCTTGGCTGATAAGATTACTATGATTGTTGCTGTTAAGCATGAAACAGGTTCTCTTTATAAAATGCTTGCCAGCTTCTATCATACAGGACTGAACATGATGAATCTTGAATCCCGTCCTATGGGCAGCAATAATTGGGAATATTATTTCTTCATCGATGTTACAGGTAATTTAAGTGATCCGGTTGTTAAGGATTTAATGCAAGAAATTCAAGGCAACATTACTTATTGCAAGATTCTTGGTAACTATAGGTCCAATAGAGAGGTATAAATATGGATAAGTTCGGTCTTATCGGTGGTAAATTAGGACACAGCCTTTCACCTGCCATTCATGATTTGTTTTTCAAGTACGTGGGCAAGGTAGGGTCTTACGAGCTTTTGGAAACAGAGCTTGACGAAATTCCTGCTCGCATGCAAGCCTTGCGTAATGGATTCAAGGGGGTAAACGTTACCATTCCTCATAAACTACATGTGATGCCTCTTTTAGATGGAATTACTGACGAAGCCAAGGCGATTGGTGCTGTTAATACGATAAAATTTACGTCTGACGGAGCCTTTGGCTTTAACACGGATTATTTTGGTTTTGGTCGCATGCTTGAATACAACGAAATTTTCGTCAAGGACCAAGTATGCGTGGTGCTAGGCAGTGGAGGAGCGGCTCGAGCTGTCGTAAAATATTTGGCTGATGCAGGTGCCACAAAATTATTTTTAGTAACACGTGACATTAGTAAATGTGATCCCCATTTTCAAGAGATAGCACCGGGACTTGAAGTAATTACTTACAAAGAGCTGGAGAATTTACAAGGGTATTGTCTTGTTAATTGTACTCCTGTCGGTATGTTCCCTAAAGTTGCTGCAAGTCCTGTTCCTAAATCCGTAAATGCCCGCTTTGAAGCATCTGTCGATGCAATTTATAATCCCAGCGAAACACTTTTCTTAGCGCAAGCGAAGGCTTGTGGCAAAAAGGCAGTTAATGGTCTCTTTATGTTGGTTGCTCAAGCTGTTGCAGCTCAAGAGATTTGGCAGGACGAAAAATATGATAGCGAGCTCATCGTAAAAATTATGCATGACCTGGAGCAAAAAATATGAAGAATATAATTTTAATTGGTATGCCTGGCTGTGGTAAATCTACTTTGGGCAAAAAATTGGCTGCAAGACTTGGCGTAAAATTTTACGATGCTGATGATGTACTCGAAGAAAGAGAAGCACGTACTATCAAAAGCTTTTTTGCCGAAAGTGAAGATGCTTTTCGCGATGCTGAGACCCGTACCTTAAGATATATGGCTCATTCGCTCAAGGGCGTTGTTATTGCTACAGGTGGAGGAGCCGTTAAGCGCGGCATTAATATGGAACTCATTGGAGAAAATGGTGTGATTATTTTTATCGAAAGAGCTCCTGAAAAAATTTTGTCCTGTATTGGTGGCGATGCAAGACCTCTCCTCGCTCAAGATAAGCAAAGAATTTTCAATTTATATAACGAGCGCATTGACTTGTATAAAAAATATGGTCAATACATTATCGATAATAATCAAAGTGAAGCAGACGCGCTGACTGCTCTTTACGAAATTGCAACGAAGGTGGGGGATGTAGAGTGAAAAAAATTCTTGTGTTGAATGGCCCGAATATTAATCTTTTAGGTATTCGTGAAAAAAATATTTATGGCAAGCAGGATTACGATGCCCTAGTAAAATATATTCAAGAAACTGCGGCTAAGCTAGGCGTGGAGGTCGAGTTTTTGCAAAGCAATTACGAAGGCGATATCGTTACCGCGATCCAAAATGCTTACGGTAAAAAAGACGGCATTGTGATTAATCCTGCTGCACTTACGCATTATTCTGTTGCAGTTCTCGATGCCTTGCAGGGCGTAGATATTCCGGCAGTGGAAGTGCATATCTCTAATATTCATAAACGCGAAGAGTTTCGTCATCATTCTGTGACGGTGGCTGGTTGTGTTGGACAAATTTGTGGCCTAGGCTTCAAAGGATATGCGCTAGCACTTGAATACCTAGCCGAGCTTGAGTAAAACGAAAGCTCGAACATGAAAGAGTGCATAGTGCAGCACTATAAACTGTAAAATCTTCCATCCTGACAAAAAAACACCAAATAAAAAAGCCGCCTCACGGCGGCGTTTTTATTTGCTTGCCGCACCCCTGCTAGCAAGCTTAGGTTAGAGAGAAGGAAAAGGAGAATTAAATTTTTAAAAGGATAGAACGGCTATAATAGCTAAGCAAATTGTCCGGATTTGCATTTGTTCTAATTACAAAATCAATATTTCGCCCTACTAGGGCAAAAGAAAAACCGTCTCTGCAAGCAGAAACGGGTCCAAATACGTATTAAGGGTCTGCTGCCACTCTCACATAAACAGCTCGCCAATAACTTGTATCTCTCCCTGTCGCTCGCAGGTCAAGCTTACGCTTATACGAAAAACTTTGCCGACTGTAGTGACGGCGGCGGGACCGTATGGATTTACACCAATTAGCTCTTCATACGAAATATTGATTTGATAGTGTTATTATACAGCCTGCGATACTCTGTGTCAATACCTTTTGAAAATTATTTGAGAACAATTACTAATAATTTTAGTTACTCTGCAAAAGATAGGATTTTCTAAGAATTTTATTTACCCTTGCTGTTTATCTGTTGTATAATGAATTAATAATGCTTGGGTGGTTATTATGAGAGATATAGAAATTGTTATGGCCAATCCCGCAGGAAACATTACTGCTTTTGTGCTTACGCCTGTGGATCAAAAGGATTACAAAAAAATAGGCAAGCTTTTACTGGATAACAAAGAACTGCATGCAGAACAGGTTGGTTTCGTTAAAGAATTTTCTCCACAGCCCCGCCTAGAAATGTGTGGCCTGGAATTTTGTGGTAATGCGGGCAGGGCCTTCGGTTTGCTTTGTGCTAGAGAGTCAAACATTTTTGGTCAGGCTTACCTGCAAATTTCTGAAAGCGGGTGCGAGCATCCTTTACTTTGTGATGTAGATGTCTCGAGACAGACGGCTTTCATTTCCATGCCTTTGCCTAAAACAGTTTCAATTTTGCAAGACACGGGGATTAGTGAGCTTGATGGAGCTACATTGGTGGACCTTGACGGTATCGTCCATGTGATAATGAAGGATACATCAATCGAGCCGTCCCTAGAAATTTTTACTCGCATTCAGGAATATGTGATGCGTGAATATAATCCTCCAGCCATGGGCCTTATGTTTGTGCAGCCGGATAAGGCAATTGTTCCTTTTGTTTATGTGAAAGAGGTTGATTCAATTTTTGCAGAAGGGAGCTGTGCTTCGGGAACAACTGCTTGTGCAATCGCTTGGAGTCAAAATTCTCCGCGTGATGATTTGGCTTATTTAGTAAAAGAACCAGCTGGTGAATTACAAGTATATGTGAAGCTGGACAAGGGAGTTTTAAAACAAATTTCTATTGGTGGACCGGTTGAGTTATCAGAACCATTTATGATTAATTTAAACATTTAAAAAATTCCTTATCTAAGAGGAGGCATTTTACAATGATTATTACAACTACAAGTTATATAGAGGATCGCAAGATTACAGGCTACAAAGGAATTGTTTTTGGTGAAGTAGTTACGGGCATGAATTTTGTCAAGGACTGGTTTGCTGGTGTGACAGATACCATTGGTGGTAGAAGCGGTATGTACGAGGGAGAATTAGAAGATGCTCGTAGCAAAGCTTTAAAAGAAATGGTTAACCGTGCAGAAAAATTAGGTGCGGATGGTATCATCGGCGTCAGCTTTGATTACGAAGTGCTCGGAGAAAAAAACGGTATGATTATGGTTTGCTGTCAAGGCACAGCTGTAACTCTTTACTGATTTATATTTTTCAATATCAAAATCCTTGTTCTTGATTAAGAGCAGGGATTTTTTTGTTTGAAGAAAATTTTTTGCTAAACGCCAAGGATTTTCTTAGTTTTATTAGAGAAAAAATGTGAATTTTAGCATTTGTGTATACAAAACGGTATTCTACCCAAAAAAATAGAAATTTTTTTGGGAAAATCTTGAAGAAAAAATTGAAAAACAACTTACAAATTTCTAAAAATTGTTTAAAGTTTACAATTTAATAATAAAATTTTTAAATTAATGTCAAAATAGCATTTATACTGTATACAATTGGACAGATAATAAATACTTTGGTAAAATCTAAGCATACCAAATGAAGCTTGGTGAAAACTAAAGTTCAGCATGGATTTGCAGTTGACTGCAAGTGGATGGTACTCTGGAGAAGCCTGCTTATATAAGCAGGGGCCGAAGGTGCAAAACGCAAAAGCGTTAATCTCTCAGGCAAAAGGACGGAGAAATTTTGATTCTGTTCGATGTATTGCTTGAGTGATTCTACTAGGGGGTAGGGGTCGCTCTTTTGTTTTGTTGGGATCTTCTTTAGCTGACAAACTCCAAGTAAAGAAAAGAAAGAGGGAAAAATTATGTCAGAAGCTCAAATTCTCGCAACGCTAGAAGCCATTGATGGTTTCGTATGGGGTCCTGTTATGCTTACCATTTTGGTCGGCACAGGTATTTATTTAACATTTAGAACAAAATTTTATTGCTGGCGCAACTTGCCTTATGCAGTTTCTTCTACCTTGAGTAAAGAAGCTCGTCAATCTAAAGGCGAGGGTGACGTATCACCATTCGCTTGCTTATGTACAGCTCTTGCAGCTACCATCGGTACCGGTAATATTGCTGGTGTAGCTAACGCACTTGCAACTGGTGGTCCTGGTGCTCTTGTTTGGATGTGGATTTCTGCAGCATTTGGTATTACTTCTAAATTTACTGAATGTTCTCTCGCAGTAAAATATCGTATTAAAAATGAACGCGGCGAAATGCTTGGTGGTCCTATGACTACTGCTGAAGTAGCTATTCCTAAAGAATACGGCGAAGGTTATGCAGGCTTTGCAAAAATTTTAGCTTATTCCTTCGCATTCTTTGCAGTATGTGCTTCTTACGGTATCGGTAACCTGACTCAAGGCAACTCCATTACCGAAGCTTTCCAAAATCTTTGTGGTGCTAACATGTATGTTGTTGGCGCAATCGTTGGTCTTTTAACCTTAGCAATCGTTGTCGGCGGTTTGAAATCCATCTCTAAGGTTTCTTCCGTTATCGTTCCCTTGATGGCGATTTTCTATTTCATTGGTGCTGTTGTCATCATTCTCTTCCACGTTGATCAAATTCCTAACGCAATCGTTGACATGTTCCGTATGGCTTTCAGTCCTGAAGCAGTTGGTGGTGGTGTAGCTGGTTCCGTAACTGCATCTATGGTAGAAGCAATGTCTAAAGGTGTTGCACGTGGTTGCTTCTCTAACGAAGCTGGTATGGGCTCTGCGGCTATTACTGCAGCAGCCGCAACAACCGATAACCATGTTCGTCAAGGTTATATTAACTCTACCGGTACTTTCTGGGATACTTTCGTAGTTTGCTCTGTAACTGGTCTGGCAATCCTTACATCCGGTGCAATGGGTAAGGTTATGGTTGATGGTAAGGTTGTTCTCAAAGGCGCGTCTCTTACTATCGAGGCTTTCCGTTCTACCTTAGGTAACGGCGGTGCTTGGCTCGTTGCAATTGCTCTCGCATTGTTTGCTTTCTCCACTATTCTCGGCTGGGAATATCACGGCGAAAAAGCTCTCGAATATTTGAGCAAATCCACCAAGGCTGCTATGGCTTATCGTATTTCTTTTGCAGTTGTTGCTTTCATCGGTTGCGTATCCGCATTCGAAATCGCTTGGGATATTTCTGATATTCTGAACGCATTGATGGTAATTCCGAATGCTATCATTATGATTATGCTGGTTGGTCCTCTTGTAAAAGATATGGACGAATTTGAAAAGATCAAATAAAATTTAACATCGCTAATTTTTTCCACTCCTTAACTTCACGAGAGTTCGAGCATAAGATCCCCCCTGAGGTTAAGGAGTTTTTTCTGTTTAATAATCTCGAAAACATTTCAACATAAATATCCCGGCTCGTGTGAGCCGGGATAAAAATTTTTAAGTTTCAGTTTTTTCCTCTTTAGTAGTATCTTCTGTTTGCGTACTAGCTTGTTTTTTAGATTTCTTTGCTTTTTTCGTGTTATATTTTTGCATGGCGGAATTTAAATCCACATTTACCCATTCTTCGAGAGCACTTGCCATGTCGTTAATCGCTTTGCTGACGGTTTCCTTTTCATCTGCGTAAAAACCTGTGAGCACGTGATTGATGACGGCTCGATTATTTCTATCGGGATGTCCGATGCCAACCTTAAAGCGTGGGAATTCTTCTGTCCCTAAGTGTTGGATGATGGACTTGATACCATTGTGACCACCTGCACTGCCTTTCGAACGAATGCGCAATTGACCGAGTGTCATGTCCATATCGTCCTGCACGACAGCAATATTCTCTGGTTCGATGTGGAAAAAATTAGCATAGGCTCCTACGGCGAAGCCGGACAAATTCATATAGGTAGTTGGTTTGATGAGTAAAATTTTTTCTCCGCCCATACGTGTTTCCGCACAATAGGCCGAGCGATCTTCCTTGCCAAAGCTAATCTTCCAGCGGCTAGCAAGCTCGTCAACGACCATGAAGCCAATATTATGACGCGTGTTTTCATATTCTTTCCCGATATTTCCAAGACCGACGATTAATTTCATGTTTTTCTCCTATTCAATCTTTACGAATGTATAACCTTGAGCTTTGAGCTCAGCAATAATTTTAGGCACCGCTTGCACGGTTTCTGTGCGGGGATGGATATAGGTAGGACTGTCTCCGTCGTGTAAAAGGACGATGTTGCCATCCTGCGCGTCCTTGACGACTCTCCTCGTGATCTCTTCAGCATTGATGAGCGTCCAATCCCGGGGAATGTTATCCCAGTTCACGACGGTTAAATTTAATTCTTGAGCGACTTTTAACACCACGCCATCTCTAAAACCGTGACATGGTCGCCAGAATTTAACCTTTTGGCCGGTAATTTTTTCCAGGGCTTCTTTGCCTCGCAGCAGACTTGCTTTGAGTTCAGCAGCCGACAATTTTAAAGAATCCGTATGTTTATATTGGTGCAAACCGATAGTATGACCTTCTGCGGCGATGCGCTTAACGACAGCTGGATATTTTTCTGCTTGCTCGGCGATGATGAAGAAGGTTGCCTTAACATTTTCTTTTTGCAAATTGTTTAGCAAATCAGTTGTATAAGGTTCGTAGGGACCATCGTCAAAGGTTAGGGCGATGGTTTTTGTTTTTTTAGGAGCAAGCTTTTTGTTGTGAAGATTCGTGACGGTGTCCTTGTAAAAAAAATCTCCAGGTAAAACGCTGCAGGTCAAAAAGCTTCCTCCCGCACTCAGGAAGATAACAGCGAGGATGAGTGCCAAGGATTTTTTAAATTTTTTAAATTGTCCTAGCCAGAGACTCAGGCAAGCTAACAGCATAGCTAGGAGCAAAATATATAATGTACGCATAATTCACCTGTTCAAACAAAAGCATAACATTATAATTTTATCATTTACAATTCTATAGAGCAAGAGACCTAAGAAAATAGGACTATTCTGTAATGGTGAATAGTCCTATTTTTTTAAGTCATCGATTATTTTATATGCCTTGCTCCATCGAAGTATGGACGCGTCGAGAATTTCTTGGCAAATTTTAAAAGCATTTTTGCTAATGATATTTTTAGCTCCATTAAATTTTTTCTCTTTCAATGCAAAATGAAATAGTTTATAATATTATATTAGTTTTCTTAAGATATGACAACGAGGTGTTTTTATGCAATTAACAAATATTCTTGGCATGAGCTCTGCAATCATCGCCTTCAGTATTGGCTCAGGCTTTGCTACAGGGCAGGAGGTTCTGCAATTTTTCACCGCCTTTGGTTTTAGGGGTGTACTTGGTGCAGCTGCCTTGACCATGCTTACCTATATTTTAATTTGCAGCATGGCTATGGAGGACGGCAAAAAGCTGCAGCTGAAAAATGTTAATACTATTTGGATTTACTATTGCGGTAAATATATGGGCAGCTTTTTAAAATATTTTGTGCCCATTTTCTTTTTTGCAGTTTTGATTTTGATGACTGCTGGGGCAGGGGCAACGCTGAACCAATATTATGGAGTACCAACATCTTATGGTCGAGGAGCCATGCTAGTAGCAATTTTTATCGCCAACTGGTTTGGCATTAAAAAAATTACTCAGCTTATCGGCGGGATTGGTTACGTTATCATCGCTTACACGCTCTTCATTGGGATAAGCACCTTGTTCACTGGTTTTAGTAATATTCCTGCTGCAGAAATTTATTTAGCTGCTCATCCTGTGCGTGCTGCTACAAGTAATTGGGCTTTTTCCGGCGTTCTTTATACGAGCTTCATGGCACTTGGATTAGGACCTTTTCTTGCGGGCATTGGACCAAGCTGTAACAGTGATAAGGAAGCAAGACTGTCCGGGATTATCGGCGGATTTGTTTTCGCCTGCTGCATTAGTGTGATGGCGCTGGCCATCCTCGGGCATATTCAAGTCGCTGGTTATGTTCAAGTGCCTACTTTAGAATTAGCTAAAACACTCGACCCGCTCTACGCGCAAATCTTTAGTATTATTTTAATGGTAGGTATTTTTAATCCGCTGACTTCTATTCTCTGGATTATTTCTAACTTTTTAGTGCAGGATGAACATAGCACCAAGGCGAGAATTTTCCGGGTGATTATTTGCATCTGTGCATTTTTTGGTTCCGTGCTTCCTTTTGATAAACTGGTAGGCTACATTTATTCTTATACTGGTTATCTCGGAATCATCATCATGGTCATGGCAACCTACACCCATTTCTTCAAAAAAGAACACATTCATCCAGAAACTGGTGAAATTATCAAAGCATAAACATTAACAAAAATTAGTTGCGTAGCAAGCTACGACAGCACTAAAAAAATCCTGACTCCAGCGAGCCAGGATTTTTTATTTTAAAGAGTAAATTATTTTTTATGAAGGTCGAAGAGGGAAGAAACGGACCAATCATTGTAGATACGGAGAATGGTTTCTGCAAGGATAGGAGCAACAGAAAGGATTTTGATTTTCGGATGCTTTTTGCTAGGTGGCAGAGGAATGGTATTGGTCGCAACGAGTTCTGTGATATCGGATTGAGCGATACGAGAGATAGCAGGATCGGTCAGGATGGGGTGAGTGCAGCAAGCATAAATGTCTTTAGCACCAAATTTCTTAAGTGCACGAGCACCTTCACATAAGGAACCTGCTGTGTCAACCATATCGTCAACAAGTACGCAGTTTTTACCGCTTACTTCGCCGATTAAATTCATAACCTCAGCTACGCCAGGTTCAGGACGACGTTTGTCGATAATTGCCATAGGGCAATTGAGAATTTCTGCAAAGAGACGAGCACGGCTAACGCCACCTAGGTCGGGAGATACAACGATTAAATCTTCAAGATTTTTTTCTTTGATGTATTCAGCAAGGAGCGGGCCACCAGGCATATGATCAAACGGAATATTAAAGAAACCTTGGATTTGCGCTGCATGCAGGTCGATAGTAACAACGCGGGTAATACCGGATGCTTCCATCAAATCAGCCACCAGCTTAGAAGTGATAGGTTCACGGCCGCGAGCTTTGCGATCTTGACGAGCATAACCATAGTAAGGAACGATAGCAGTAATGTTTTTAGCGCTTGCACGTTTGAAAGCATCTGCCATGATTAAAAGCTCCATAACATTATCGTTAACGATGGGACCGCAGGTAGGTTGAACAATAAAGATATCCTTGCCGCGAACAGATTCGTTAATCATAACTTGGATTTCGCCATTGTTAAAACGATTAACTACGCTATCACCTACAGTGGTACCAAGATAGGATGCGATTTCGCGAGCAAGATCAGGATTGGCATTACCAGTAAAAATTCTCAGTTTATTTTCATCAGACAACATTTCATTTCCCTCCAGAAATTATTGTTAATAAAATGATTTTATCAATCACAAAGATATTATACTCCATAATGATGCATATTTCCATAGGAAATGTGTTTACTTATTACGATAATTTTCTGCCCAGCCATCAATATTTTTTTGTTTAGCACGGCCAATGCCCAAAGCATTTTCCGGAACGTCCTTGGTAATGGTTGAGCCTGCGCCGATATAAGTATTTGCTTCTACGGTTACAGGAGCGACTAAATTAGTATTGCAGCCGACAAAAGAATTATCACCGACAATGGTGCGATGTTTCTTTTTGCCATCGTAGTTAACGGTGATGCAACCGCAACCCATGTTTACGCCGCTACCAATATCGCTGTCGCCGATATAAGTGAGATGGGGCAGCTTGGTGCCGACGCCCACGTTAGAATTTTTAACTTCGACAAAGTTGCCAATTTTAACATCGTCACTGATAACTGTGTCAGGACGCAAATGAATGTAAGGACCTGCTGTTACATTATTTTTAACTTCGCAGTCATGTGCATAGGTAAATTGAATCTTGTTGCCGGAGCCCAGCTTGACATTGGTAAAACGACAGTTAGGCCCGATTTCACAATCTTCACCGATCTCCGTGTTACCTTCGAGCCAGGTGTAGGGATAGATAATAGTGTCTTGACCGATTTTTACACTTGCTTCGATAAAGGTGCTAGCAGGATCCATGATGGTTACGCCGCTATCCATTAGCTTATCGAGAATACGGTTACGCATTACGGACTCGGCAACAGCAAGTTGTTTACGAGAATTGATGCCCATAACCATATCGCTGTCCTCAGTTACAACGCCGCTAACCTTTTGACCTGCGGTATATAATTTGTCGAGAATATCAGTTAAATAATATTCGCCTTGTGCATTATTAGGAGTGAGGGTTTCAAGAACATCGAACATCAAAGGACATTCAATGCAATAGATACCAGTGTTGATTTCCTTAATGGCCTTTTGTTCTTCGGTTGCATCTTTTTGTTCTACAATACCAAAAACATCGCCAACAGCATCGCGGATAATACGACCATAACCGGTGGGATTATCCATGATGGCAGTCATAACAGTTGCAGCTGCACCAGAAGCCTTGTGAGCTTCGTAAAATTTTTTCAATTCCTCACCGTCTAAGAGAGGCGTGTCACCGCATAAAATCATGGCAGTGCCAACAAAATTTTTTAAAGCTTCTTTCGTTTGCAAAACTGCATGGCCAGTACCGAGCTGCTCAGCCTGCAAAGCTGTCTTTGCTTGACCCGCAACCATTTCTTCTACAAGCTCAGCTCCATGACCGATGATGACAACTTTTTCATTCGCACCAGCTGCAGTAGATGCATCGATAACATGTTGGAGCATAGCTTTGCCGCCAACCTTGTGCAAAACTTTAGGTAATTTGCTGCGCATACGAGTTCCTTTGCCAGCAGCTAAAATAATAGCAACTAAACTAGACATAAAAAATTACCTCACTGAATTATAAATATTTTTCGGCAAGCGCAAAATCTGCTGGCTTGTCGACATCCATACCGATTTCAGGATAATCGGAGAAAATTGCATGAGACTCCATTTCCATAAGCTCTGTCACACGCTTTTCAACATCGGCAACGGAAAGCTTATGCATAACAAGCTTAAAAATGAAGCTCCAGCCAAGCCAAGAGGCAAGGCTGAAGGGATTTTTTCTTCTTGCGAAAATTTCGTTAGCTTTAACTTGTCCGCGTGGCATGACTCTTTTATCAACAAGCATCATATTGCCGCCAGTATAAGAACCGTGGCTAGATTTACCGTAGGTGCGTGTTGCGTCGGGAAATTTTTTTAGGCAGACCTCTTGTTTATTTATGGGATATATTAATTCGCCGTGGGGAAAGGCTGCACATTGCTTAAGGAAATCGGCAACAGCCTCGCCGGTGAGCATAGGAATATCATCACATACGACGAGTACTTGAGGATTTTCCTTGCCAATATTTTCACTGCCCACCAAGCAAGTATGAGGAAGTCCTTTGCCGGCTTCTCTAACCTCACAATAATTGGGAGTAGTTTTGGCAAGCTCTTCGACGGCTTCAGCAGGAACACAAATACAAATCTTGTTAATGTAACCGCTTGCCTTTAAGGCTTCAATGATATAGTCGACAAAGCGTCTTCCTTTGATCTTAGCTAGGAGTCTAATATCAGTACCTGCGTATTCTTTAAGCCAGGGTGCGTGTCCGCCTCCAGCGATTAGGGCATCGTATTGCATCAGAACTCCTTCTTAGCTTCAGCTAAGGAACGCATTAGGGTACGTTCAGCGTTTTCCATATGCACGCGAGCAGCTCGTTGAGCCCTTTCAACGTCACGAGCAGCAATGCTATCGACTAACGCGCGATGCTCGTCCATTGTCTCTGCCATACGACCGGGATAGCTCATGGAACGACCACGGATACTCGTCAGTTGGTCACGTAGATTATAGATAATGCCGTGTAATCTTTCGTTACGGCTTGCTGTATAAAGAACGTCGTGGAAGGCAGTGTCAAGTTCAACAATTCTATCCATATCCATAATGATAGCCGCCTTGTTAATATCAACAAGGTATTTATTCATAGTTGCTAATTCTTCAGGAGTAATACGTTCAGCAGCAAGACCTGCGGCAAGCATGTCGAGAGAAGTGCGGATTTCGTAAATTTCAGCAATATCCTTGATTGAAATATCGGCAACGTAAGTGCCGCGGCGAGGAATCATAACAACAAAGCCTTCTTGTTCCAACTTGCGGATTGCTTCACGAACCGGAGTACGGCTTACGCCCATCTCATCAGCCAGTTGAATTTCCATAAGGCGTTCACCAGGACTGAAGGTACCGGAGATAATTGCTTGACGAATAGTTTCACAAACTAGTTCGCGTAGTGGTTTGTAGCTGTCGAGCTTGATGGGTTGTAAATGACCTGCCATAATTATTTCTTCCTCCCTAAGGTTTTTACGATAGCTGTTTCCAAATTGAAATCAGTTAAAGCGTTAATTATATTTTGTGCAATGGCTTCGTCGTCACAGAAAGCGAAGACTGTAGGACCGCTGCCGCTCATTAAAGCAAAGTATGCACCAGCGCTCAGCATGGTTGCTTTGATTTGTGCAATTATTGGGTTGCTTGGTATGGTAACTGTTTCGAGAACATTACTCATGTATGGGGTGCAAGCGTGCATGCCCTTTGCTAAATTTCGTTTTAATTGGACGATGTCTGGAGTTTTGATAACTCTTCTTGGATTGTAATTTTTATAAACCCAAGCTGTAGAAACCTCAAGACCTTTTGGCTTGGCTAAAACAACAAGCGCTTCAGGAATATCGTCTAGCTTTGTTAATATTTCTCCTCGTCCTTTTGCTTGCATGGTGCCGCCTTCAATGCAGAAAGGAATGTCAGAGCCGAGCTTTGCGGAAAGCTTTTCCAATTGCTCAATAGTTAGATTTAAATTCCATAACCTGTTTAAGCCTCTTAACACGGCAGCTGCATCAGCACTTCCTCCTGCAAGACCTGCAGCCATGAAAATTTTTTTATTTAAGCTAATGGAAATGCTTGGAGATATTTTTGCATAATCTGCCAAGAGCTTGGCCGCCTTGTAAGCAAGATTATCTTGACCACAGGAAAGTCCCGGGATATTTGTTTTAATTTTAATGCCAAGCTCTTTGGCTTCTGTAATAGTAACAGTATCTTTTAAACTGACGGTTTGCATGAGCATGTTTACCTCATGGTAACCATCCTCGCGCTTGCCTAAGATATTCAAGCCAAGATTTATTTTTGCGTAGGCATTTTCTCTAATGGATTTCATATTTTCACCTCTTGTTTTTTGTATACAAAAAGTTATCCGATAATATTTTACTTGAAAAGTCGTGTTATCGCAATAGTTTTAGGTTTTCAAGGAGTAAAAATACTGAAAAATTATAAAAAAATCAGCCCAAAATGTATTGAGCTGATTTTCTGTGTTTTTTACAGTGAACTTTATTCTTTTGTGTGTTTATCTGCAAGACATACTTGGTTAGGAGCTGCCTTAGCATAATTAGTAAGAGCAACCTTCGTGAGACGGAAATCGCCAACAGTACCAGGACCATCGATGCAACCGTTAGGGCAAGCCATGCCTTCAAAATAACTGCAGTCGAGCTTGCCGGCACAAACATCCTTTAAGTCACGCAAGCATTTGTCTAAGCCAGATGCGTAATGACCTAGTCTTACGTGACCGCCAACAGCCGCAACTGTATCTTCAACAGCCGCACTTACACCGGCTGTGAGAGCAAAGCCGAGACCGAGCTTTGATGCATCACGCTCATATTCGCTAGGATCCATCTCAGCAATATAAATATCCTTGCCTTCACACATGCATTGAGCTTCTTCAAAGGTTAAAACGTAATCGATTAAATCGCTATGCTCATGAGCCTCGCCTTTTTTTGCAATGCAAGGACCGATGAAGACAGTGATTGCGTGAGGATGTTCATGCTTAACCATAAGAGCAGTAGAAACCATGGGGGAAGGGGCTTGTGAAATATGACAAGCGGCTTCGGGCAAATGAGTCTTGATCATTTTTACGAAGGCAGGACAGCAGGAGCTCGTCATAAATTTAATTTCTTCGGGAACTTTTTCTAGGTACTCGAGAGCTTCTACTTTAGCTGTAATATCTGCGCCCACGCCAACCTCGACGATTTCATCGAAGCCAACTTTTTTCAGAGCTGCGTAAACTTGACCGGGTTTAATTTTAAAACCGTATTGACCGATGATGGAAGGAGCTACCATAGCGATAACCTTGCGAGAACTTTTGATGGCTTTAATAACACGGACGATATTGCTGCGTTCATCTATTGCGCCGAAGGGACAAGCATCACGGCAAGCACCACAGGTAACACATTTTTCATGATCGATGACTGCTTTGCGATTTTCTCCGATAGAAATTGCACCCATTGCACAAGCACGTACGCATGGACGACTGATTTCAATAATTGCACCGTAAGGACAGCTTTGCTTACAACGACCACATTCAACACACAAGTCTCTATTAATAAAAGCACGATCTTGAATACGAGAGATAGCATGCTTAGGGCAATTATCCATACATTTATGAGTGATGCAGTGACGGCACATATCCGTTACGTAATATTTTTCAATAGGACATTGGTCACAAGCTGCAGGAAGCACATCGATAAGGGGAAGATCCTTGCGCTCGGGGTTAAAGAGAGTCTTTTTGGAAGCCTCGATAATATTTTGATCGGTTGTTTGACCGAGAGCCATATCGATGCGATTCTTTAAAACTGCTCTTTCTTTATATACACAGCAACGATAACGAGGAGTATCGTCTTGCACTTCTTGTAAAATGTCATAAACATGGTCGATTAAGGCATCGTTCCAGGTGTAACGAGAAATGTGTTCAAGAACCATACGACGAAGCTTAGCGGTAGCAGTTAATTCCATAAACTTTCCTCCTGTTCAATAATAAAAATATATAAAGCCGCAACATATTTTTTCACAGAATTCCACACTTTAAATATATCTCATTTTTTCAAAAAAGTCCATTGCAGATAAAAAATAATTATCTGTGAATTTTGCAAAACACAGGGGATTCTCTTGAAGAAAAATATAATCTGCAATAATTTGAAATTATTGTGATATATTTGTTTAATGTTGTATACCATTTAAACCTTTAATATGATATAATAAATAATTATCAATTCTAAAAATTTGTTAATGTTTGAGGTGAGTCTCTTGACGGATAAAAAAGAAACATTCGTAGCTGACACTGAGCTAGAGAAAAAAGCTCAGGCCATGCTCGAAGAAAAGGAAGCCGATTCTCGTATGAGAACATATACAGGCTTCATGGGGAAAGCAATTGCAGTTCTGCTTTGCATTTGGACAGTATTTCAATTGTATTACACGACGATTGGCTCTATCAGTGCCATTAACCTGAGAGCTTTTCACTGTATTTTTCTTTTGGTATTTACTTTCTTGCTTTTTCCTGCTTATAAAAAAGAAAAACGCGTAAGAATTTTGCCTCCCGTTTGGGATATCCTATGCATTGTTTTATCAGTGGGAACGTTCGGCTATCTTATTATGAATTATACTCGCATAGCTGCTATGGGCGGGCGAGTCGATCAGTTTGAATTAGGCATAGCAGCTGTTGCTTTGTTCTTGGTTTTTGAAGCAGCTCGTAGAGCGTCAGGTAATTTAATGTTCCTTGCGTTAATTTTCTTGGCGTATAATTGGTTTGGCGCTTACCTGCCGGGTTTACTCGGACACAATGGTTTTACTTTAAAACGTGTTTTGATTACGCAGTTCTGGGGAACGCAGGGTGTGCTCGGTACTGGTATCGGTGTATCTGCAACTTATATTTTCTTATTCGTGGTTTTTGGTGCTTTCTTAAAGCATAGTGGTTTCTCCGATTTTATCAATAATTTTTCTCTAACTTTAGTCGGTCAAACATCTGGTGGCCCAGCAAAGGTTGCAGTTGTCGCATCTGCTTTATTAGGCATGATTAACGGCTCAGCCATCGCTAACGTAGCGACAACGGGCACCATTACCATTCCCCTGATGAAACGCACGGGCTATAAAAAAGAATTTGCTGGTGCAGTAGAGGCTGTTGCATCAACGGGCGGACAATTTTGTCCTCCGATTATGGGTGCAGTTGGCTTTGTCATGGCAGAATTTTTAGGCATTGGTTATACTGCAGTTATGCTAGCTGCTTTCGTGCCGGCATTTTTGTATTACCTTGGTCTTTTATTTTCCGTACATTTTGAGGCAAAACGCTTGGGACTGACAGGTCTTTCTAAAGAAAATATTCCTGACGCCATGAAGGTTTTAAAAGAGCAAGGTCATTTAGTTATTCCTCTTGTAACTCTAATCGGATTAATGCTTGCAGGTTACACGCCTCTTTATAGTGCAGTCGTAAGTATTTTTGCGACGATCATTGCTAGCTGGTTTCGTAAAGAAACACGCATGGGGCTTGATAAAATTCTTGCAGCTACCATTGAGGGCGCACGTAGTGCAATTAGCGTTGGTGTTTGCTGCGTAGTTATCGGTGTAATCATCGGTACGGTAACTCTTTCATCCATTGGACTTAATATGGGTTACCTAATCCTCTCTATTGTGGATAATAACAATATTTATCTTACAGGTCTTTTTGTTATGATTATGTCCACCATTCTTGGTATGGGTGTTCCAGGTGTAGCTGCTTACGTAATCGTTCAAGCTGTTGCGGTTCCTGTGCTTATCGATGCAGGTACTCTTCCTATTACAGCTCATCTTTTCTGTTTAATCTATGCGTGTCTTTCTAATATCACGCCTCCTGTTGCGATGAGTGCCTACGTGGCCGCGGGCATAGCTGGGTCTGATCAAACGAAGACGGGTATTTGGGCTGTAAGACTTGGCCTTATCGGATTTATTATTCCCTTCTTCTTCTTGGATAATCCAGTGCTACTAGTTGGCGTTGATAAAGCAGCTTCCATAGCTCAAAGTGGTTGGACTATTTTTACAGCAAGCCTTGGAACGATCGCTTTGGTCGCAGCGCTCGAGGGTTGGGTTCTAAAAAACGCCAGCGTTATGGAACGAGTTCTTTTAGCAGTGGCTTGTCCTCTTCTTTTACATGCAGGCACCATGACCGATGCAATTGGTTTTGCATGCTTTGCAGTTGTTGTAGTTTATCAGTTTATGAATCGCAAAGGCAGTGTTGCGGTTTAATAAATAAATTTATTATTTAATTTTCATAACAGGAAAGGAAGATGAAAATGAAATTAATGAAAAAATTTTTAGTAGCAGGCGTTATCGCTTCTCTCGCAATTGGTTGCTTAGCAGGTTGCGGTGGTGAAAAGAAAAAAGAAGAACCCAAAGCTAAACCGGCTGCAGCTGGTCAAAAATTGAAAATCAATTTCCCGACTGCTGGTGCAGCTGGTGCACTCTATGCTGTAGGTGCAGCTATTACTAATAATTGGAACCAAACAGTTCCCTCTGTTAATGCTTCTTCTCAAGCATCTGCTGGCGGTATTGCAAATCTCGGTATGGTTTCTGATGGCGAAGCACAAATTTCTATCGCAATCTCTTCCAACGCTTATCAATGCTTGAACGGTACTGATAGCTTTAAAGACCATGCTTACAAGGATTTGAAAGCTATTGCTGGTCTTTATATGAATCCGAACCAAATTGTTGCCACTGATAAATCTGGCATCAAAACATTGGCAGATATCAAAGGCAAAAAATTTGCTGTAGCAGCTGCTGGTTCTTCCGTATATAATGAAGCACAAGCTCACTTGACTACTGTCGGCATGAAATTCCCTGATGATTTGAACGCACAACTCATCGGCTTTGCTGCTGCAGCTGACCAATTACAAAACGGCACCATCGACGGTGCTTGGATTATGTCTGGTGCTCCGGCAGCTGCTGTATCTCAAGCTCTTGCTTCTAAATGCCATCTCATTAGCATTGATGATGCTACCATGGCTAATCTGAAGAAAAAATATCCTTGGTATGCTCCTTACACAATTAAAGCCGGCACTTATCCTAACCAAAAAGAAGATGTTAAGACTTCTGCAATTAAAATGGTTATGTTCTGCCGTGGCGATCTTCCTGAACAAGTTATCTACGATTTGACTAAATCTTTCTGGACCAATATCGATAAGCTTGGTAAAGCTCAGAAGAATCTTAAAGGTTTAAAACCTGAAGATGCTGTTAAAGATATTTCCAATATGCCGTTGCATCCGGGCGCTGCTAAATACTACAAAGAAATTGGTGTGCTAAAATAAATTTTAGGCGATTAATATTTTTGTAATTAAACAGGATTGAGGTTTGTACTTGCGTGCTGACTTCAATCCTGTTTTATATTTTTACCAAAAAAAATTTCTCATTCGCTCACTTATTCGTATAAAATTTATTTTTATAATTAAATATCTCAATAAAGAATGGTAATAGAATTTGTTTTATGCTATAATGGAATTTGGAAAAGTGTTTTAAGACATTATAGGAGGAAGTCATGTTTGACGATATACAAGTAGTTTTAGACAGTGTATCTTCCGTTTTAGATACAGAGTGGAAAGATGACCCGAGAATCGATGTGCTTCGCTTAGTGACTAGACACGGCGATTTAGAATGGCGTGATGGTGATAAGAGCGAGGACGAGCTTTTCGAAATGATCGAAAAAACCGGTGTGCTTCCCAAAACCAGTCAGCCGTCCATTGGCGAGATGATAGAGTTGCTCACCAGGCTTACTGACGCAGGCAAAAAAGTAATCATGTTAATGTGTGACAGCACCTTGAGCGGTACCTACGCGACTGCTTGCATGGCCGCTAAAGATGTGAACAAGGCTCGTAAAAGTAATGACGTGCGAGTAGTCGACTGCAAGACATGTTCTGTTCCTATTGTTGGTATTGCTAAATGTGTTTTAGAAGAAATCGAAAAAGGCACGACTATCGATGAGGTAGAAGCATACGCTAACGATTGTGTAGACAGAACAGAAACATATTTTACCGTTGATACTTTAGAATATTTGCACAAGGGCGGACGCATTGGTAAGATTGGTGTTCTCTTCGGTAATATTTTTGGTATCCGTCCTATTATCCATACTGACGAAAATGGTGTTCTGGAAGTTGCCGACAAATGTCGCTCACGCAAGAAATCCTTAAAGCGCATCATCGAATTAAGTTGTGCTTGCGCTCCCATAGAAGAAATCTATGTTGCTAATGGAGGATGCCAAGAGGATGCTGATAATCTTCTCAACCAAATGAAAGAGCAATTCCCTGGTGTTCCTTTCATGCAAAGTAAAATTGGCTCTGTATTAGCTGCACATCTAGGACCTGGCTGTATTGGTTGTTTTGTAAGAAGACGCAAGTCCTAAAGAAAGGATTGTATTAGATGGATCAAGAAGCAAGATTTATCACCGGTAAGCAATTTAAGGATATGCTTCTGGGTGCTTATCATAGTTTTGAAAAGAATTATGAAAGTATTAATGACTTGAACGTATTCCCTGTTCCTGACGGTGATACTGGTACAAACATGATGCATACCTTGGCAAGTGTTGCCAAAGAAATTAGTGCGATGCCCGATACATGTGACGCAGGGGAGGTTGGTACTGTTGCTGGTCGCGCAGCGATTATGGGTGCGCGAGGTAACTCAGGAGTTATTCTTTCTCAGCTTTTGCGTGGCATTGGTAAGGGAACTGCAGGTAAAAAGGTTCTCACTCATACCGAGTTCGGCAAAGCTTTCCAATATGGCGTTCTTTATGCTTATCGCAGCGTATCAACTCCTGTCGAGGGCACAATTTTAACCGTTGCACGTGGCATGGCTAAAGGAACATACAGTAAAATCCGTGGGGAAAACAGCACCTTTGTAGAAATCCTCGAGGCTGCAATCGAAAACGGCAAGGAATATTTAAAGCATACCCCTGAGATGCTTCCTGCACTTAAAGCTGCTGGGGTAGTAGATGCAGGCGGTCAAGGCTTGATAGTTTTCTTGGAAGGTTGCGTTGCTGGTATTCAGGGTAAGGACTGTGAGGTTCTTCCTATCGAGAAAGGAACTAAAACAATTAGTCGTGCTCAAAACGTAGAGCCTCTCGATTTAGAATTTCCTTATTGCACGGAATTTATCGTTAAAGGTGCAAGCGTAGATAAACAAACCGTGTGTGATGCCTTGACTGGCTTTGGCAATTCCATGATTGTGGCAGTCGTTGATGACATCGTTAAGGTTCATATTCATACGAAGAATCCTGGTAATGCTTTAAACACAGCTCAACAATGGGGTACTCTACACGATATCAAGGTTGAAAACATGGTCGACCAACACGAAAATCGTCTTTTCGTTGGTGAAGAAACAATTGCACCGGTTGTTAAGAATGGTATTGGTGTTTTGACAGTTGCTGCAGGCGAGGGCATTGCAAAAATTATGCATGAATACGGCGCTGCTGAGATTATTAGCGGTGGTCAAAGCATGAACCCACCTGTAGAAGATTTTGTCAAAGCTATCGAAGCAGGTTCCTACGAGCAATATATTATTCTTCCGAATAATAAAAATATTATTTTAGCAGCTGAGCAAGTAAGAAAATTATTAGGCAATTCTCGAGTTGCTTTTATTCCTACAACTAATCTAGCTCAAGGTCTTGCTGCTCTTCTGCATTTTGATGCAACACGCAGTCTGGAAGATAACGTAGCAATTATGAGTAATGAAGCCAAGCAGGCTGTAAGTGGTGCAATCACGAGAGCAGTTAGAGACAGTGTTGTTCATGGAATGGAAGTTTATAAGGACGAATTTCTTGGTATTCTTAACGATAGAATCGTTGCTTCTAGCAAAGATATGATAGAGGCAATCAAAGCTGTTTTAGCAGATGGTGATTATGAAATCGTAAGCTTGTATTACGGCGATGAATTGGATCAAGAAACTGCTGAAGAGCTCGCTGAGCAATTAGAAGAGATTAATGAAGATTGGGAAGTTGAAACCTTCTTCGGAGGGCAACCTCTTTATCCTTTGTTGATGTCTATGGAGTAAAAAATGTTAACTAGTCTAGAACTCACTCGCGTTTTACGAAATTCAGGTTATAAAGTAACGCCGCAAAGACTCGCCGTTTATGAAGAATTAACTAAAGAAGCATGGCATCCGAGTGCAGAAATGCTTTACGAAAGAGTAAAAGAAAAATATCCGGCAATGAGTCTCGCAACTGTGTATAAAACCATGGAGATTTTATACAATGTTCATGTTATTCGCGTTCTTAATACTCCTGAAGCGAGTCTTCGTTACGATGGTGATATTTCTGATCACGCACATTGTCAATGTACTATCTGCAACGCAATTGCAGATATATGGTTTGACAAGGACGAGTTGACTCGCAAGGTGGAGACCGAAACCGAATACACAATTACCAGTAAGGAATTATATTTCTTTGGTATTTGTCCTGCCTGTCGCAAGAGTGCTCTTGAAAAACATTAATTAATAAGCGTACTTGCCTTTAGTGAGTACGCTTAAATTTTTCAAATAATTTTTAGAAAAACATAAAATTATCATATTTTATTAGTATCATATTAACCGTAAAGGTAGGAGTGTTTTCATGAGTTATTTTAAGATTGCTATGCTAGCAAGTGGAAGCAAGGGCAATTCGGCATTAATTAAAGCTGGAGAGGTGTATTTTCTCGTTGATATGGGACTCTCTTGCCGAGAATTAACAAAGCGCCTTGAAAAGGTGGGCGTTTCTCCTGATGAGCTCAAGGGGGTTTTTATTACTCATGAGCATATTGATCATATTAAAGGATTAGAAACATTTACAAAAAAATTTTCCGTGCCTTTATATTCTTCAGAAAATACCTGGCGGGTAATCGTCAATCGTTTGAAAAATATCAGAAGAGATAATTTGTATACTATTTCCGATGAATTTTCAATAGGTGAGGTAAAGATTACAAGCTTTTCCATTCCTCACGATGCGACAGATCCCCACGGCTATTATTTTACGAGCCCAAATGGTGAGAAGTGCACTTATCTTACAGATGTCGGTCATATTACTAAGACACTCAAAAAAGTTGTGCAAGGGACAACGTCCCTAATCCTTGAGACAAATCACGACGTGGATATGCTCAAAACAGGTTCGTATCCTTACGAACTCAAGCGACGCATTCTGAGTACCTTAGGCCACTTGTCGAATGAAAGCGCGGGCAATTTTTTGGCTGAACTAGATGTTTTACCTGAGCAGATAATTTTAGCGCATTTAAGTCAAGAAAATAATCGTCCTGAGCTTGCTTTAGAGACAGTAAAAAACATTTTAGCGAAATCTGGCAAGGAGGGGAATTTTCTCGTTGCCTCTCAGGGGGAAATAGTCGGCTCCATTTTAAGCGCAGACCAATTAAGTATTTTTTAAATTTTATTAAAAACTTTTTTCATAACTCTAAGGAGGATTTTTTAATGAAAAAATATGGGTTAAAAAAATTAGGCAATTTAGTTATTTGTGGAATTTTAGGTGCAACCATCATTTTAACCGGTTGCTCTGCTAAAAAAACTAGTGCAGCAAAGCCTGAAGAAACAAAACCGGCTGTCAAGGTTGAACAAAAGGTTGGCAGTGCTCGCGTTACTCCGATTGTAGCCGCAGTTAAGAAATTGGCTCCGGCAGTTGTTAGTATTCAAGTGAAAACTACCGCAAGAGATTTCTTCGGCAGACAATTTGAACAACAAGGTGCTGGCTCTGGCGTTATTTATGACGCAAAAGGCTTAATCGTTACAAACAATCACGTTGTATCCGGAGCTAAAGAGCTTATGGTTAATTTAAGTGATGGCCGTAGCTTTAACGCGAAGCTTTTAGGTGCGGATGCGAAATCCGACCTTGCAGTAATTAAAATTGACGCTAAGGATTTAACTGTTGCAGCTTTTGGTGATAGCGACGACTTGCAAGTAGGCGAACCTGCAATTGCTATCGGTAATCCGATGGGCATGGAAGGTTCTGTATCCGCTGGCGTAATTTCTGCTTTGAAGAGAACCATTCCTATTGGCGACAAGGAAATGAAACTTATCCAAACGGATGCAGCTATTAATCCTGGTAACTCTGGTGGTGCTCTCGCTAATGCTGATGGTGAGGTTATTGGCATCAATACTGTAAAACTCAGTTCTTCCGGTATCGAAGGCTTAGGCTTCGCCATTCCTATTAATGAAGCAAAACCCATCATCGAGCAATTGGCTAGCAGTGGTCGTGTAGCTCGTCCATATCTTGGCGTCTATTTGGCAGATAAAGAAGTGCTTGCTCGTCAAGGCTTTGAAATGGATCTTCATGGCGGTGTTTTCCTGGCTAAGGTTGTTCCTGGTTCCGGAGCTGCAAGAGCCGGCCTTGTAAGTGGCGATATCATTCTCGAAGTAAATGGCAAGAAAACTGAAAAGGCTAAGGATGTTAGCGCAGCTCTTGAAAAACTCAAACCTGGTGATAAGGTTGAGCTTGTTATCATGCACAATGGTGCACGTGTAAACAGAACGGTCACCTTGGGTGAAGTTCCTCAGGAAAATTAACAAGTGAAAATTACCATCGCCTGTGTAGGCAAAATTAAAGAAAAATATTTAACCCAAGGCATCGATGAGTTTACAAAAAGGTTAACCCCTTTTTGTAAACTCGAGACCTTGAGTATTAATGAAGAAAGAATGCCGGACAATCCTTCGCCAGCAGAAAAAGAACTGGTGCTCGATAAGGAAACAAAGCGTCTCATAGCAATCATTCCAGAAAATTCTTACGTGATTTTGCTTGATGTCATTGGCAAGCAAATCTCAAGCCCCGAGCTTGCAGAAAAAGTTGACGCGCTCACTCTTTCTGGAACAAGTCACATTACCTTCGTCATCGGTGGAGCCTTCGGCTACACCGATGCTTTGCGTAAGCGAGCGGATTTCGCCCTTTCCTTCTCTAAAATGACGTTCACCCACCAAATGATTAGGCTACTCCTGGTCGAACAAATCTATCGAGCTTTCATGATTTCGAGCGGCAGAAAATATCATTGGTAAAATTTTTTAACTTGTCCGATAGCAAGAGATACATTAGGTCAGTTTAAAAATTAACGTCCCTTGTTTAACCTTTCAAATAACAAAATGTTTATTAAAAAACCTCTAGAATTTTTAAATGCAAAATTTCTAGAGTTTTTTTATATGATGGGTTCAGTTTAAAGAAGATTATTTTTTCCCAAATGTTCAGGAGCTAGACCGCAATGGAATTCGTAAGCTTAATATGTTATAATTAAAATTACTATAATAATATTTGGAGGGATAACTCGTGAGTTTATTATTGCAGCCCGCTAGGTTGGGCCGTTTAAAATTAAAAAATAGAGCCGTCATGTCTCCTATGGTAATTAATCAAGCACTACGTGATGGTAGTCCCAGTGAAGCTGTGATTAAATATTATTCCGAAAGAGCTCGTGGGGGCATTGGCTTAATTATCGTTGAAGGCACAGACATAGCTCGAACACATTGTAATTCTGGTCCTAATAGATTGGCTCTAGCAGATAAAATTAATCTTGTAGCTTTTGAAAAGCTTGTGCGTGGCGTACATGCCTACGGCACCAAAATAGTCCTGCAAATGATTCATCCAGGCGCAGCCTCTGGTCCTATGCCCGATGGTTCAAAGCCATGGGGCGTGAGTGAGATTCCTTTTGTGTCTGTAACCCAGCCGCCTCATGCCATGACAACTGAAGAAGTTCATGTTGTTATTCAAGAATTTGTTGATTGTGCATTGCGTGCTAAACAAGCAGGCTTTGATGGTGTAGAGCTTCACGCTGCTCACGCATATCTTTTAGGTGAGTTTTTAGCTCCGTATTATAATAATCGTACCGATTGTTACGGAGGTAGCTTTGAGAATCGTCTGCGTATTTTCTCGGAAATATATCAAGCAGTTCGTAAGGCTGTTGGTCCTGCCTATCTTGTAGGTATCCGTTTCAGCGGTGATGAAATGACACCTCATGTCAGCGGCACCTTGAACAAAGAGGACGGCATTGCCATAGCCAAAGAATTTGCTGCTATCGGCTTCGATTATATCAATGTTTCTAACGGCAACGCATTCAATGCTAATGCCAATTGCGATCCTTATTCTTATCAACCTGGATGGAAGAAACATGTCGCTGCCGATATTAAAGCAGCAGTAAATGTTCCCATCATCGCGACCAATACAGTTAAGGATCCAGAGTGGGCTGAACAACTTTTACAAGAAAACGTCTGCGACTTTGTTGCCCTTGGACGTTCACAATTTGCTGACCCGGAATTCATGAACAAAACTCAAGCTACAGGCATGCCTTTGAGAAAATGTATTGGTTGCATGCATTGTCGTGAACGTTTAATTGGCGGCTTGTCTGTTCATTGCACGGTTAATCCCCGTATGGGACGGGAAACAGAATATCCTTCTTTAACAAAAAATGGTAATAAGCGTCCGGTTTGTGTTGTTGGCGCTGGCCCTGCAGGTATGCAGGCAGCTATTACTCTTGCAGAGCGTAATTTTGCTGTAACACTTTTAGAGAAAGACGACAAGCTTGGTGGAACATTAAATCTTGCTGAAAAGCCTAGCTTTAAAGAAAAGCTTACTGGTCTTAAAGAATGCATGATTGCAGAGCTCAAGCAAGCAGGAGTGCAAATCAAGACGAATACTTCTGTTACTGCGTCTATGCTTAAAGACCTTCAACCTGAAGGTGTTTTCTTAGCTTGTGGTTCCAAGCCTATTGTCCCACCTTTAAAAGGCATCAATAGTCCTAAAGTCATTTTGGCTGAAGATGTTATTCGCACATCCTGTCAAAATATTTCCGGCAAGGTTGCTGTCGTTGGCAGTGGACTAACCGGGCTGGAAACTGCCGAATTACTCGCAGAGCATGGCTGTGAGGTTGCAGTCTATGAAATGCAAGGGGCTATTGCTCCTGGGCTTTTCCCTGTCATTAAAAATGATATCGTTAATCGTCTGGAAAAATTAGGAGTTGCTTTAAATACAAATACCGCGTTGGCAGAGGTAACCGAGACAGGTATTATTGTCAAGAAGGAAAATGGTAGTGCAGCCATTGACTGCGACAAAATTGTTCTCGCTCTCGGAGTTAGACCTAACACAAAACTTGCAGATGAATTAGAAACTGAAGGCATGCGTGTTTTTGAACTTGGCGATTGCTCTAAAGCAGGTAGAATTACTGAAGCTATCTTAGATGGATTCAATTACGCATATCATTTTGAAGAAGAATAAAATAATCACGAAAAGTTAAAGCGATGCTAAACATCGTCATAAAGAAACGGACCTAGTGTTAATTTCACCAGGTCCGTTTTAGTTTCTTTAAATTTTTATATAATTAAACTAAATTATTTTTTGTCACGCTCGGGAATATAATCCTCGCGACAGGGATTAAAGGTATCAATCAGAACAACATCAGTCAAAGCGACTACAAGATGATGAACATTGGGTTCTGCGACAACACAGTCACCAGCTTTTAAATGACGCTTTTCTCCTTCAGCAGTAACTTCCATCTCACCAGATACAACGTAAGTGATCTGAGTATGAGGATGCGCGTGGTCAACGACTGTGCCCTTAGCTAAATGGCCTTCCATAACCATTAAATATTTATTATAAGTTAAAATGCGACGAGTCACTCCAGGAAGCGGGTACTCTTCAATCGCTTCATCTCTAATACCAAACATTTTTATAACTCCTATTTTTTCAAAGCAGCGACAGCTTCTGTAAATAATTCGCCTAAAGCAGTAATGCCTTTGATGATTTGTTCATCGCTAGAACTGGAATAGCTCATACGTAAGCAATTATTAACTCCGCCATTGGGGAAGAAGGTTGCGCCGGGAATATAAGCAACTTTTTTAGCGATAGCTTTGGGGAACAATTCTTGCGTATCAATTTCCTTAGGCAACTCGACCCATGTAAACATGCCACCATGAGGATAAGTAAACTTAGCTTCCTTGGGGAAACATTTTTCCATAGTTCCAAGCATTAAGTCACGTTTATGCTTATAAATTGCACGCAACTCTAAGATATGTTTGTCAATATCATTATCGGTTAAATATTGGAAGATCACCATTTGCGTAAAGGTGCTCGATTGTAAATCGGTTGATTGCTTAACTTGACAAAGCATATCCATAATCTCAGGGCTGCTGATGATATAGCCTACACGGAAGCCAGGACATAAAACCTTGGAGAAGGAACCCATATAGAGAACCAAGCCCTTCGTATCCATACTTTTAATGGAAGGTAATTCTTCGCCCTCGTAGCGTAATTCACCATAAGGATTATCTTCTACGATAGGAATATTATATTGTTCTGCGTATTGCAACAAAGCTTTACGACGTTCTACAGACCAAGTTTTTCCAGAAGGATTTTGGTAGTTAGGAATAACGTAGATGAGTTTGGCGTTGGGACAAGTTGCAAGTTTAGCTGCCAAGTCCTCGATGATCATGCCCTCGTCATCTGTATCAATAGCCAGGAAGTTGGCTTGATAATTTTTATAAGTTGTAACCGCAGCAGTATAGGTTGGGCTTTCACAAACAACATAGTCTCCGGGATTTAAGAAAATACGACCGGACATGTCGATGCCTTGTTGAGAGCCGCTAGTAATCATAATCTCATCAGCAGTGCAATTAATGTTATGACAACTAGTCATACGTTCAGCGATTTTATTTCTCAAGGCAGGTAAACCTTCCATACAATTATATTGAACAGCGCTAGTACCTTTTTCTACAAAAAGCTTTGCGGAAGCAAGCTCTATTTCATTAATAGGAAAAGATTCTGGTGCAGGCAAGCCACCAGCAAAGGAAATGATATCAGGTTGAGCTGTTAATTTTAATGCTTCCTTTACAACGTTGGATTTTTCTCCAAGCATACGCTCAGCAAAACGTAAAGACATTTTCTTTTACCTCTCTTTTATTTTTCGCATAAAGCAAAGCAACGAGCAGTAAAACCTGCACCGCCTCTAACCTTCGGGAAGGTGCAGAAGATGATAGCACCGACTTCGGGAACTTGGTCCAAATTAATTAACAGTTCGATTTGGAAACGTTTCTGGCTTAAAATATAATATTCACCAGGATATCCTGCAACAGGACCGATAGCAGCTGGGTCGGTATCACTTGCTTCGTGACCGATACTTGCGATATTACGTTCTTCAACCAAGAATTTGATAGTTTCTACAGCCCAGCCAGGATAATGGGCTTTGCCTTCAGCATCAGCATTTTGCATCTCAGCCATACCGCCTCTTTTATACCAGTCAGAACGGAAAGCGACAAAAGCACCCTCAGGAATGCGGCCGTGTTTTTCTTCCCAAGCTAAAATATCTTCGATAGCTAAAGCGTAATCAGGATTTTCTGCACACTTAGCGGAAGCATCGATTACACACAAAGGCATAACCATATCACCAGCAGTAAAGCTTTCTAAGGTTTGTGCGCCAGCAACAAAATGGCTGGGAGCATCTGCATGGGTACCATATTGGCCAACAAGACTATGAACATATACATCAAAGCCATGTTCTACAACGTCAAAAATTTTCTTTTCTTCCATAGCAGGAAAGCCTGCCCAGTGAACTGTGTCGGGACTAACCTCGCGGCTAAGCTCTACCCATTTACAATTTTTTTTCCAATCAGAGAATTGTTCCCAAAGTTTCATATTTTTTCCTCCTATATATAATTAACCTACAATATAATAACGAACCCAGTTAGCCATCATCGTATGGAATTGGCTTATCCAATCTTGGTCCTGACGAATGTTGTCGTTCTCATCAAAATAATTTTCTGGTTTTTGCATGTCAAAGCCTTTAGAGGTGTCGCGAATGTATTGGCTTTGCAGAACCTCAGGCTCGTACTCCCAATGAGCAATGACATAAACATGTTTTTTAGCATCACAGCAACTCAAAGTAGGACCAACTCTACCATCTGCATCAGCAAGTACGGTGACTTCCTTGCAATTTCTAAGTTCTTCATGATCATAACCACTGATTCTGCTATGAGGCACATAAATAGTCGCTGGTTGATTAGTTAACAGAATATGTTCTGGATTAGGTTTAGTATGGGCGTAAATACCTGAAAGCTTAGGACCGATAAGATGCTTATCAATACCATAATAATGATATAAAGCAGCCATGCATCCCCAACAGGAAAAATAACAGGATTTTACATGAGTATCTGCCCAAGCAAAAATTTTTTCCATCTCCGGCCAATATTTAACCTTTTCAAACTCATATTTTTCTGCGTCGGCTCCAGTAATGATCAAACCATCATAAAATTCATTTTGCAATTTAGTAAGGTTTGTATAAAATGTGTCAAGATATTCTTGAGAAGTATGAGTTGGCTTGTGGCTTTCTAGCATAGCAAAGGTAACTTCAATATCGTATTCAGAAAAAGATAGACCACGCAACCATTGAGTCTCGGCAGCAGGTTTTTCTGGCAACAAATTAAAGATACAAATTTTAATAGGATTTAGTTTTTTTGCCTTTTCGGAAAATTTATCTACAACTTCAATGCCTTCACTAGCTAGGACTTTCGCAGCTTCAAGGCGTGTATCAAACATTATCGACATATGTTCCCCTCACATTTACAATTTTGCAAATTATACGTTTGATTGCTTAAACCTATTACAACTAACGTAAATTACATCAAACAATATTATACTCTAAACTCTAAAATTCTTCAATATTGCACACGATGTACATGTGTTTATATTTTGAGAGAGTCAATCATAAAATCGTTATTTTGATTTTATGTTTAGCGCTTTTAAGTATTGCTTGCTTTTTATAATTATTTTTAGTATATTTTAGGAAAGAAAATAAATAAAATATTTTTGTTAATTAATTAGAGGGGAATATAAAAGAAATGTTAGGATACATTTCTAAACAAAGGGGAGAATTTTTATGTCAAAAAAAGTAAATGATGATGTCAAAAACAAAGCGCAAAATGCTTTGGAAGAACACCGAAAACAAGGCGGCAATAAGCAGATTTTTATTTGGCTTGCTGCGTTGGTATTAGGTGGCGTGCTAGGTGCTCTTGGCAATAGTGGTCTTAATGAATTTTTTAATTTTGTTGCAACAGTTTTTACCCGCTTATTCCAATTTATAGCCGTGCCGACGATTTCTCTGGCCATAATTACAACATTGGCTTCGTTAGGTGCAGAAAAGGATACGGGAAGAATTTTTGGTCGTACCATTACTTACACATTACTTACTACTGTAGCAGCTTCTGCTGTAGCCTTGGTGTTGTATATGCTCGTTGCCCCTGGTAATCTTCCAGCAGATATTGTTGGTGCTGCTGTTAAGGACGTGCCAAAAAATTTAGGCAAGCTGTCTTACTATGATCATTTTCTCTCTATTGTTCCGAATAATATTTTGAATCCTTTCCTGCAAGGCAACGTCCTTTCCGTTTTGTTCATTGCTGGTAGCGTGGGCATGTCTTTAGCTTTTATGCCTAAAACAGAAAATCATGCGGCCTTGATGAAGGTTATTCTTGGCGCGCAAGAACTTATCTTTACATTGATCCGTGGTCTCATGACTGTGCTGCCCGTTGGCATTGTTGCTTTCGCGGCTCAACTCTCGGCACAAATCGAGGCAGGCGTGATTGTTGGTTCCTTGGGACAATATATGCTAGTCGTTATGGGTGGGAACTTCATTCAAATATTTATCGTGTTGCCTTTGTTCTTAGTATGTCGTGGTTTGAATCCTCTTAAAATTTTCAAGGAAATGTCTCCTGCATTAGCCGTTGCTTTATTCACAAAGAGTTCTGCTGCAACTTTACCTGTAACCTTGGCTTCCGCAGAACAAAATGTTAAGGTCAATCCCAAGGTTTCTCGTTTCGTATTGCCTATTTGCACCACCATTAATATGAATGGATGCGCAGCTTTTATTTTGGTTACATCTTTGTTTGTGCTGCAAAACTCTGGCTTTGAACTGACTATGGGAACAATGATTACCTGGCTTGCAATTTCCGTTATCGCGGCCATTGGTAATGCAGGTGTTCCCATGGGTTGCTATTTCCTTACCTTATCACTTGTTTCCTCTATGGGCGCTCCCGTAGGTGTAATGGGTATCATTCTTCCTATCTATGCTGTTATCGATATGATCGAGACTGCAGAAAATGTTTGGTCCGACTCTTGTGTTTGTGCCATGACTGACCATGACCTCAAGGGAACATTGGAGTAAAAAAATTTGATTTATTCTTACGAAAATACATTTTAAAATTTCAAACGCCCAGAACTTCTAAAAGAGGTTTTGGGCGTTAAATTTTATCTATGTCTGTGGGGGAAAATTTTGGTTGATTTATATCATTTTGTTCCTTGCAAAAGCAAGAGAAAAAATTATAAGATTGTATCAATTTCCTGATTTTTTATTATAAGCTTTAAAAATTCTTTGCTGATACCACTCGATTTATCCTTATATATTGCATAGCACTTTTTATATACGTTTAGTTCTTCAATTTCTTTTGTTACGACGGGAAGCGAGCCCATCATAGAGGAACAAGACTCTGGGATAAGTCCTATGCCAACATTTTGGGATACGAGTAACAAGGTTGTCATAACGTCATTGCAAAGACAACGTATTCTTGGATAAGATTCAATTTTATGGCAACGTTCCATAATATTTTTTTCAAGGTTTATTCTTAAAATAAGGTCCTTTGTGTTGAAATCCTTTAAGGAAATGACTGTTTTGTTTGCTAGTGGATCACATTCTGGAATCAAGGCTAGTATTTGGTCCTTTCTCATTTCCATTATGTTATTTTGATCCATGTTATTATTTGATCTTGGTAAATTTCTAGTAAAGATAAGATCGATATCCCTGTTGTTTAACATATGTATTAGAGTATCGATGTCCTCGTTGTAAATTTTGAATCTAATATTTGGTTCTTGTTCGATAAATTCACGAATCCAAAAAGGAAGAAATTCTATACTGCTTCTTTTACATATGCCAATGGACAAGGTGTGCCGATAACCATGACGTAAATCTGTCAATCTAGATGAGGCGGAATTGATAATACTATCTATTTGATTGCTATATTCGAGCAATGTATTTCCAGCCTCCGTAAGAATTAATCGCTTTCCATCCCTGATAAAAAGTGGCATGCCTATTTCTTCTTCCAAAAGGTGAATTTGTTTACTCAATGCCGGTTGAGATACAAATAGTTGTTTAGTAGCTTTATTCATGCTTCCGTATTTAACTATGGCGAGAAAATATTTTATTTGTTGAATTTGCATATGCCTTAACCTATAACTAAAAGTGATAAACATATAACTTATTAATCAATTATGTTTATATATTGTATATGATATAATTTATCATATAATAATATTTTTTACAATAAGTTTAGTTATTAGGGTGATGCTTATGAAAAAAATTCTCTATGCAATCGTTTGTTTATTTACTATTATTGCAATTGTAGGTTGTGGCAACCAAAATAACGGAGGAAAGAAAACTATCAATTCTTATTCAGTGGTCGATGGGAGAGGCAAGACTATAGTATTTGATAAAAAACCTAGTCGTATTGCTACACTGCATTATTCTACAGACGAAATACTTTTGGATTTGGTAGATGCGTCTAGAATCGCAGCGTTAAGTAAATCTGCTCATGAACCAGCTCTCTGCAATATTCCCGACAGAGCTAATGTAATTAAAACCATAGCTCAGGATAATGCGGAATTTATGATTAGCAATAAAGTGGATTTAGTTTTTATTCGGGAAAACTATCGAAAAGAAACTATCGAAGGATTGGAAAACGCCAATATCAAGGTTTTCGTGACGAGCAATCCTGTTGATATCGAAGGTGTTGCTAAATTCGTCAAACAAATGGCTGCGGCAGTTGGAGAAAAAGAAAAAGGCGACCAATTAGTTTCTGCAATGCGTTCGGAAATCAAAAAGGTTGCGGAAAAATATAAAGTGCCCTCTGATAAACAATATCGAGCGATGGTCTTCGGCAAATTAGGTGCATCTAGTTTAAAAGGTTCTATTGTTGATGAAATTTTTAAATACGCACAAATAAAAAATGCAACAGCAGATGTTGAATTAGATTTGCCTAAACAGGCTAAGGCAAGATTATCAAAAGAACAGATAGTTAAAGCCAATCCAGATTTAATTTTATTAATCGACTATAACTATCAAGATATTAAGAACGGTGACGATAAATTTAAGAGTGAAGTCATAAATGATCCGGCTTTAAGTACAGTTAAGGCAATCAAAAATAAAAATATTGTTTTAGTCCCTATGCGTTCTACGATTTGTTTTAGTCATTATATTGCCAAAAATATTGTTAATATAGCTGACGCTGTATACGGTAAAAAATAAAAGGAGTGTGTATTATGAAAAAATCTTTAGTGCTTGGAATTATGCTTTCTTTGATTGCTGCAGGATCTTGTCACGCGGAAGAAGTAAAGGCAGAAACTTTTAATTTGGACGAGCTGATTGTAACTGCTACTGTAACACCTAAAAGAGATGTGGAAGTTCCCGCGATGACTCAGATTTATGACGCTAAAAAAATCGAAGAGTCTGGCGCAAGAGATGTCATGGAGTTCATGCAATATACTGTAGGCGCCGAGGTTCTAGATACAACTGCACCAGCAAAAAACGGTATCCATTTTAGAGGTACCGGCTCTACCAGTAGAATGAGAACTTCTGCTCTCGTTATGATTAACGGTGTCCCGGTTAACGTGCAGGGAAGGTCAGATATTTCTGCTATTCCAACTAGTTTAATCGAACGTATCGAAATTGTTAATGGTGGCGGTTCTGTTCTCTATGGTACGGATGCATTGGATGGTATGGTTAATATTATTTTAAAAAAGAAAATGAAAAATCGTATCACTGTAGGATATGGACCACATGGTAAAAGAGTAGGCGACGTTGCATTGCAGTTGGGAGATTTTAATTTTGCATATAGCTATGACCATATTAATGAACGTGGTCATCATGATATTCTCGGCTTAGGCTCAACACCGGATAGACACAGATACGGTGGAGATTACGACAGGAGAAGTATCTTTGCGAGATACGCGCCTGATGAACATTTCGATGTGTTCTATATGGATAAAAAATATTCCAATGATTATTATTACAAGAATGCTAACAAGGATTATAATGACCCAGATGCAACATCTAGATTAGCAAGTTTCACTTATAAAAATAAAGATTTTAAGATTAACACATATTATAAGGATTATGGCTTAGGAATTGATACGACTTCCAAAGGAATTAAGAAGCAAACTACCGATAATAGCAGTCGTGCATTCGGAATAGATATCAACAATAAGTTTAAATTTGGTAAAGGCAGTATCTATGTTGGCGCAAACTTCGAAAACGAAAATATGGATATGTCCATGGGTAAATATAGCAGAAATCAAAAGACTAAAGCAATATACGCTTTAGCCGAAATGCCGGTTGGAGAGAAAACCACTATAAGCTTAGGCGGCCGTGAAGTTTGGATTTCTGATTTAGGAAGCAAGTTCTGTCCCCAATTTAATGTTTTACATAAATTAAACACTAATCAAAGTTTGTTCCTTAACGTTAACAAAGCCTTCAGAGCTCCCTTGGCTGAAGAACTTTTCGGTAATCCAGCTCATGGATATGCTGGTAATTTGGATCTTCGTCCAGAAACTGGTTGGATTGGGGAATTTGGCTATAAAAAGGTTATGGGTGATAGTTCTTTGAAATTAGCAGCGTTCTTCATGAAAATTGACGATAGAATTGATAGAGACACCACCAAAACCTATCGCAACATGGCAGAATTCGAAAATAAAGGCATTGAATTCGTTTTTGACCAAAAGGTTAGCGATAAATTCAGTTATTCTTTGGGAGCAACTTATGCTTCGCCTAAAGAAAGAAAAGAAAATGGCGCATGGGCTCAATCCGACTATAAAATTGGAGCGAATTTGGGACTTCATTACAGAATTAATAAATTTAAGGCAAATCTCTACAGCAATCTTTATGCGAAACAAGCTAGTAAAACTGACGGAACAGCAGTTGGTTTCAATACCAATTTAAGTTATACTCCTGATGCTCATAGTGAATTTGCTCTAAAAATTATTAATATTGCTAATGACGACGGCAACTATCGTGTTGGTTGCCAATTCCCTAATCGTAGTGCTCTGCTAACTTATACCTACACATTCTAATGTGCGATTATAATTTGTGCGGAAAATCATAGCCAGTTATCTTTTGTTGAAGAAATAAACTAAGAGTATTTTTAAAATTTCAAACGCCCAGAACTTCTAAAAGAGGTTTTGGGCGTTAAATTTTATCTATGTCTGTGGGGGAAAATTTTGGTTGATTTATATCATTTTGTTCCTTGCAAAAGCAAGAGAAAAAAATTTAGCAGGATTAAAATTTTGGTTGCCGAATATTATTGTAGAAATTTTTGCGAAGGAGAATTTTTTATGCTTAATATAGGTTGTCACTTATCAAGCTCTAAAGGTTATGAGGCAATGGCTAAGGTTGCTCTGTCCATAGGAGCAAATACATTTCAGTTTTTTACACGCAACCCTCGTGGTGGCAAGGCCAAGGAAGTCAACCTAGCTGACATTGAGGCGATGAATAAAATTTTACAGGACAATAATTTCGCACCCATTCTTGCTCACGCACCCTATACGGTTAATCCTTGTGCCGCAGACGAAAAACTCAGAAGCTTTGCGAAGGAAGTTTTTAGCGATGACTTAAAGGTGCTGGAATTAATCCCGGGAGCGATGTACAATTTTCATCCTGGCAGCCATGTTAAACAAGGGGCAGAGGTTGGCATTGAAAAAATTGCGGATATTCTCAATCAAGTGCTTTTCAAAAAACAAAATACCATCGTGCTGCTCGAAACTATGGCTGGCAAGGGCAGTGAGGTTGGTCGCACTTTTGAGGAGCTGGAGACAATCATTGAGAAGGTCGAACTTAACGAGAAACTTGGGGTTTGCTTGGATACATGTCATATTTGGGACGGGGGCTACAATATTCAGGACGATTTAGACGGAGTTTTAAAAGAATTCGACGCTTGTATAGGCCTAGAGAGACTAAAAGCAATTCACCTTAACGACAGCTTAAATATTTGTGGAAGTCATAAGGATAGACACGCATGCATAGGCAAGGGGAACATTGGTCTAGATGCATTGACGAATATTATTAACGATCCTCGTCTAAAAAATTTACCATTTTATCTTGAGACGCCCAACGAATTGCCTGGATACGCCGAAGAAATTGCTTTGATGAGGTCGCTCTATAAAGTAGAATAAAATTCGTATAAAAAAGAAATCCTCTGATTATAGCTGCGCTTGAAGGCTAACTGTAATCAGAGGATTTTAAATTATGCTACGAAATTTAAATTACATATTCTTTTTGTAGAAGTCTTCGATTTTGTCAAAGGGAATAATATTTTTTTGGTCGTAAAGGTCGGTGTGAACTGCATTAGGTATGAGCAGCAGTTCCTTGTTGGCGCCTTTTAATTTTTTGAAAGCATCCTTAGAGAAATAAGCGGAGTGTGCTTTTTCGCCATGAATCAAAAGAACTGCACTGGTAATTTCATCAGCGTATTGTAAAATAGGCATGTTAATGAAGCTTAAGGAGCTTGTTGTGTTCCAGCCCGCATTTGAATTCAAGGAACGTTCAGAATAGCCGCGTTCAGTCTTGTAATAGGCAAAATAATCTTTGACAAACCAAGGTGCATCTTCAGGAAGTACATCGGGTACGCCGCCAGCTCTCTTGTAAGAATTATTTTTGTAATCCTCGGTACGCTGCATGTTTAAAGCTTTCTTTAATTCGTAGCGAGCTTCTGGTGAATTAGCACTGTCAAAATAACCGTTAGCATTCACGCGAGTCATATCATACATGGTAGAAGCAACAGTTGCTTTGATGCGGGTGTCCATAGCCGCAGCATTCAGTGCCATACCGCCCCAACCACAAATACCTAGGATACCAACCTTTTCTGGATTAATATATTTTTGATTTACAAGGTAGTCAATAGCTGCAGAAAAATCTTCGGTATTGATATCGGGAGAAGCAACATTTCTTACTTCGCCGCCACTTTCACCGGTAAAGGATGGATCAAAGGCCAAGGTAACGAACCCGCGTTTAGCAAGCTCGTCAGCGTAAAGACCTGAACATTGTTCCTTTACGGCACCGAAGGGACCGGAAATAGCGATAGCAGGCATTTGGCCCTTAGCATTTTTGGGCATATATAAATCGCCGACTAATTTAATGCCATAACGGTTATGAAATTCAACTTTCGTTCTAGTAACCTTGTCGTTTAATTGGAAGGTATAACCATCATATTTTGCTTTCATAACTTTTACTCCTTGTTCAACAGTTTTTTCCGCAGCGCTTGCTCCCAAGGTACACATCATAAGCAGGCCTGCTACTAATAAAGATTTTTTCATGAGATCCTCCTAAATCAAATTCTTCTTCTGGAGTTTATAGATGAGAACATCCAAGCAATCCAATTTGAATTCTTCGCTATGAATATTATTGAGAATAATTTTCCTGAGCGACATTAATTCTTGGATAAGCGCTTCTTGATTTTTCTCATCCATTAGATTTCGGCAGCAAGCAATGAAATTTTCCTCGCACCCGATATCTTTTAAACTCTCGCTGAGGATAGCCTTTTTATCGCAAACTTTTGCCATATCACAACCTCCATAATAATTATAATTTTCAATACGAGTAATAGCAAATACTTACTTTCTATAATTAGATATTCTTGAAAAGAATTACTGAAAGGTGTATGATTAAATTAATTGTTGGAGGTTTATATGGAAATTAGAGTATTAAGATATTTTTTAGAAGTCGCACGTGAAGCAAGCATCACCCGTGCGGCACAAAAACTACATATCTCGCAACCAACCTTGTCCAAACAGTTAAAAGATTTGGAAATAGAATTAGGGAAGAAGCTTTTCGTTCGCGGGAACTATAATATAAAGCTTACGGATGAGGGCATGCTTTTGCGTAAAAGAGCAGAAGATATTTTAGGATTAGTTGATAAAACTACGGAAGAATTTCAAGGGCTCGATAAAATTACCGGCGGGGATGTTCGTATTGGTCTTGGAGAATCGTATTTAGTAAAACATATTGCAAGAGTTATTAAAGATTTCAAAAGGGAATACCCAGACTTACGCTTTCATCTTACAAGCGGAGATACAGAAATTGTTGCAGATTTACTAGACCGAGGGCTTTTAGATTTTGCAGTGATTTGCGAGCCACCCAATCTTGCGCGCTACAATTATTTAATTTTGCCCGGAGTAGATACTTGGGGAGCGGTTGTGCGAACAGACCATCCACTTGCTACAAAAGAAAAAATAACACCTCAGGATTTATTGCCGTACGAAATAATCTGTTCAAGACAGTCACAAAAAGCTGATATGCCACGCTGGTGCGGAGAAATAGCCGATTCCTTTAAATATGCAGGCTCCATTAATCTTTGTTACAATGGTGCAGTTTTTGCTAAAGAGGGCTTAGGCTGTCTTTTGGTTTTTGATAAACTTGTCGATACTAGCAAGGATTCGGAACTTGTTTTTATTCCTTTGGATCCGCCGTTAGCAACGAAAATGTATATTATTTGGAAAAAGCATCAAGTCTTCACACCTATTGGAGAGCTTTTAATCAATGAGCTGAGTGAAAAAATTTAATAGTCTTATTCCTCGACTTTTTTATTGGCGGTTTTACTATGCAAAGCTGTAACAAATGTCATAAAATTTTAGAGAAGGAACTTGACTTAGAGTACGCTCAAAGTTGTAGAATGAAACTGAAGATTTTCACAATCTTGCAGCATGGTTAAAAGCATAACACAAAGGAGAATTAAAAATGAGCAAAGTATTAGTCGCTTTTTTTAGTGCGAGTGGCACAACAAAAAAATTAGCCAAGGAATTGGCTGCACAAATAGGTGCGGATGTGCACGAAATTATTCCGGAACAAATTTACACCGACGCGGATCTGAACTGGATGAACAAAAAATCTAGAAGCTCTGTCGAGATGGCGGACAAGACTTTTCGTCCCGCAGTAGCTAATAAAGTTGCTGATATGAATCAATACGATGTTATTTTCGTAGGCTTTCCTATTTGGTGGTATGTGGCTCCGACTATCGTCAATACTTTCTTAGAACAACAAAGCCTAGCAGGGAAGGTTGTCGTTCCTTTTGCAACCTCTGGTTCCTCTGGGATGGGCAACACCAATAAAGAGCTTGCTCCTTCCTGCAAGGGTGCAATCTTAAAAGAAGGCAAGCGATTTGGCGCAGGCGCGAAAGCGTCCGAACTAAAAGCTTGGGCTGAAAAATATTTGTAATTGAATCAAAAAGAATATAACGGGTCTTCATAACAAAACGGTCCAGCACTGCCTTTGGTTTTGCAAGGACCGTTTTTCATATAAACAAAAAATTCCGTTGAACCGAAATGCCCCAACGGAATTTTTAATACTATTTTTTCATATTGGGAATGATGATGCCGGAAAGAATGAGGATGCAGCCTAGTGCAGCAATTGGTGTAAGTGTTTCTCCTAAGAAGAGAAAGCCTAGAATTGTGCAAGAGCAAGGACTTAATGCACAGAATAAACCAGCGATGTTGGAGGGAACCTTCTTTTGACACAGGGGCTGAAAGGTAAAGCCTATCGTCGAGGGAATGATTGTCAGGTATAACAAATAAAGATAATTCGTAGAGCTTGTAACCCACTGTAGGTTGCCATTTACAAGGGCAATGATTAGTGAATACAAACCAATTGCTCCTACCTGGATGATGCCTATTAAAAGAGGATTTTCTTTTTGAGAAAAGAACCCCATACACAAGATGGCCAAGGAATAAAAAATTGCTGAAGCAAGCCCGAATAAAAGATAGTAATTAAAGCTTTGCGCTGTATTAAATAATGTTAAGAGTGCAAGGCCTACGAGAGCAATGCAGCTGCTGATAATTATTTTACGCTCAGGAAATTTTTTCATGATGCATGCGTTCAGCAAGGGCACTATCACAACAGCAGAATTTTCAAGAAAAGCTGCTGTACCGGTTGAACATTTTTGCAAGCAAATTAATTCTGAAACCATGGTCGCAGAAAAAAATGTTCCGATGACCATTCCGTAAAAAATTATTTTTTTGCTTAAGGCAGGCAGCTCCTTGCGAAAAATAATTAGTAAAATTAAAAATGCTAAGAGAAAACGAAAACTCAGGATACTATGAATATCCATGCTGGTGATGAGCAGTTTGGAAAAAAGAAAAGACGTGCTCCTCGCAACGATCAAGATTGCTAAAAATATTGTGGATTGTTTTACGGTTAGTTCTAAGTTCATAGAATGTGGGGCCTCACTTAATTGTCTTTAATTTAATTAGTATATCGTGCTTTTATTATTAATTCAATAGAATTTGCTCGCGAAATTTAAGAAAAAAGTAAATATTGCTCATTTAAACAATTGTTTTTGCATTTAGGAAAATACCCTCAATTCCGGTGTAAGATGGAATTGAGGGTTTATGATGGAGTATCAGAATGATTGTAAGATTTTTTGCTTTGACCGCTTGTCTACTTATTGTGGTCGCAGCTCATGAATAAAAAAGATTTACCACTTTTCAGGAATTGTTCCAAAGTTCGCGATGGACAGCATACTTGAAATTGCTGTTGCCATCAATTGATTATTACTTTTGTTGCGTACTTCCATACGCAAATAAATTAAATTGTTTTCGTCCATGCTTTCAACATAGGCTGTAGCCTCGATGTAATCACCTACGTTAGCACTTTTGACAAAATTAACGGTCGTTGACATGGTTACGACTCTTTTGCCAACTGTTGCAGCTGCTAAGCCAGTGGCATTGTCCATAAGAGTCATAATAAGACCTCCGTGAGGCTTGTTATTGATGTTGGTGTGTTTATTTGCATCAATAGTGAGGCCAACAGTTGCTTCTCCGCATGTCAGAGAGATAATTTCAATACCACAATGTTTCATAAAAGCATTATGCTCGTATATTTCTTTGATGATAGTCGTAATTTCATCTGCGGACATAAGAGAATACCTCCACGTTATTATTTGTTGAATTACGTGATTAAATAAATTGTTGAAAAATTTTTTCGAAGATTCACTTTCGAAAAAACTAGAGCGGAATGTTGCCATGACGTTTTGCAGGACGAACTTCTCTCTTGCTTACAAGCATTTGTAATGCGTTGCAAATTTCAGGACGAGTGTTCTTTGGTTCGATTATGCGATCAACCATTTGATGTTGAGCAGCATAATATGGAGAAGCAAAGTTTTGGATATATTCAGCGGTGCGAACATCTTTATCAGGGTCTTTCTTAAAGATGATGTTAGCCGCACCAGAAGGACCCATAACTGCGATTTCAGCAGTTGGCCAAGCGATTACTTGGTCAGCACCCAATTCTTGCGCACACATTGCAATGTAAGAACCGCCGTAAGCTTTGCGTGTTACAAGCGTGATTTTAGGAACGGTTGCTTCAGAATATGCATAAAGCATTTTTGCACCATGTCGAATAATACCGCCATATTCTTGGTGAGTGCCGGGTAAGAATCCAGGTACGTCAACGATATTTAACAACGGGATGTTGAATGCGTCGCAAAATCTAATGAAACGAGCTGCTTTGTCGGATGCATTGATGTCGAGACAACCAGCCATAACTTTAGGTTGGTTAGCGATGATGCCTACTGTTGAACCATTCATTCGTGCAAAACATGTAATGACATTAGTTGCGAAGAATTTTTGTGATTCATAATATTCGCCATTATCAACAATAGATGTAATGACATCATACATATTGTATGCAGCATTAGAATTATCTGGAAGCAAAGTGTTCAAGCCATCGTCGATACGCATGGGACTATCACCTGTTTCTACGACAGGGGCAGGTTCCATATTATTGGACGGCAAGAAACTCAAGAGATAACGAATTTGGTTAATGCAATCTTCGTCATTTTCTGCAGCGAAGTGTGCTACACCAGATTTAGTGTTATGAGTCATAGCACCACCGAGAGCTTCTTTGGTTACGGTTTCCCCGGTTACTGTTTTAACAACTTCAGGTCCGGTAATGAACATTTGAGAAGTATTCTTAACCATGTAAATGAAGTCTGTAAGAGCAGGGCTATAAACAGCACCGCCTGCAGAAGGTCCCATGATTGCAGAAATTTGTGGTACTACACCGGACGCACTAGTGTTTTCAAAGAAAATTTTTCCATAACCACCTAACGCGTCAGTCGCTTCTTGAATGCGAGCGCCGCCAGAATCATTCATACCAACGCAAGGAGCACCCATTTTCAGAGCGAGACGTTGAACTTTGACGATTTTATTAGCATGCATCTCGCCAAGAGAACCACCTTCAACTGTAAAATCTTGAGCAAAAACATAAACTAAACGACCATCTACAGTTCCGTAACCGGTAGTTACGCCTTCACCTGGGCACTCTTTCTTTTCTTGTCCAAAATTATAGCAACGATGCTTTACGAAACGATCTAATTCTACAAAAGAACCAGGGTCCAGCAAGAGATTAATTCTTTCTCTTGCAGTTAATTTGCCTTGTTCATGTTGTTTGGCAACTCGTTTCTCACCGCCGCCGGCGAGGATCGCTTCAGATTTTTTGATCATTTTCTCAATTCTTTCTTGTGTCGACAAAATATTTTCCTCCTTTCGTTTTTTTATTATTAAATGTTGGCATTGATGAAGTCTACGATGGCAGATGTAGGGGTGCCAGGGGTAAATACTTCGGCAATGCCAGCAGCCTTGAGGCCAGGAATATCTGTATCGGGAATAACACCGCCACCGATAACGAGTACATTATCCAAACCTTCGGCTTTAAGCAGTTCTACTACTTTAGGGAACAAAGTGTTATGAGCTCCGGATAGAAGGGATAATGCTACTACTTGAACGTCGTCTTGGAGAGCTGCTTTGGCGATTTGCTCTGGTGTTAGACGAATGCCAGTATATATTACTTCAAAGCCCGCATCACGAAGTGCGCGTGCAACAACTTTTGCACCACGGTCATGACCATCAAGACCGGGTTTAGCTACTAATACTTTAATATTTGCCATTTTATTTTCCTCCTCAATTTTCAAGACACATCGCTAAATCTTTAGCAAAGTCTGTGCAAGTTTCTAAATTTTTAATTAGAGTACAAAGCTTACGAGCTTTAAGCTCACCATATACAGGTGTTGCTAAATGCATAAATTTTTCTTCTGTCTCTTGCCAGGTGAGAGTATTATCAGGATCTCCTTTAGGATAATCAACTTGCATAGTATATTCCTTGCCATTTTTTAATATGATGGTAACTTTAGATGCAAGCTTAGAAGCATCCGCTTGGAATATTGCTTCCTCTTCAGGGTCTTGGATAACCTCTACATTAGACATTAACGCTCTTACTTCAGGATCATTGATGGCCTCGGGAGAAAATTGTTCAATGCCAACAACTCCGTGTTTAGCACATGCTGAAACACAGTATTGAATGCTGAATTTACATCCATAAGGATTCTGTGGATTGGGATTATTGATCAAAAAGTTGGTTACGTTGTTAACGAAAAGCTTAATGCCTTTGATATCAGAGATTTTGATAGAATTTTCTTTGCAAATTGTTTGTACTGCATAATTAGAAGCGTGTGAATGTTTGCAGCAAGCATATGGTTTGAAAGAATTATGATCGATTTTTAAATCGTTAATATCGAGGTTCTCGGTTAATTTTTCGAGATGAGGATTGGCAACCATCGCCCTACAAAAACCTTTTTCGCCTTCACAGATTTGACTAGCTCCGGTAAAACCATTTTTTGCGAGTAATGCTGAGAGAACTCCCGCGTAGCAGGCCTTGCCTACATGGAGGGCTTTACTCATAGCTCCTTCCTTCAAAAATTCCCATAAACCAGCGGTTTGCGTTCCGGCACTGCCGTAACACATGAGCGTTTCTTGTTCGTTCAAGCCTAAGATGTTAGCGGCTGCGGCTGCGGCGCCAAAAGTACCGGCTGTACCTGTGGTGTGCCAGAAAAAATATGACTCTGGGATTACAGACTCGCCTATGCGAGCGCCAGCTTCATAACCAGCACATACTGCAGCAATCATTTCTTTGCCGTTTTTATGATTAGCTTCTGCTAAAGAAAGAACGCCAGGGATAACTACACAAGCTAGATGGATAATCGAAGGATTGTGCAAATCGTCGAAATCCAAAGTGTGGGAGGACGCGCCATTGAACATAGCGGCCTGCAGAGTTGTAGTTTTTTGGGTGCTCCCAGCAAGGATAGTCGCTTGACCGTTAGGACAATCACCTTCACCTAATATAGTAGCCTTTAAAATTTTTGCAGGAATTTCTTGGGATCCACGAATAGAAACTCCAAGCCAATCGAGGATACATTTTTTGGCGATCATTTTTGAATGGTCACTTAGTTGTTCGTAGGTGATTTTTGAAGTAAAACTTGCTAACGTTTTGGTACTCATTGAAATCTCCTTTTTTACACAAAATTAATTAGAACATGGAGCCATCTTGTTGATATTCACCAAATACTTCGCGAAGAATACCGCAGATTTCACCTAAGGTCGCATAGGTCTTAACAGCTTCAATCAGATATGGCATCAGATTCTCTTCGCCTTCGGCAGCTGCTTTCAGTTTTGCCAATGCTTCGTTGACAGCTTCTTGATCTCTCTTGGCTTTCATTGCGTTGACTTTGTTAATTTGTCTTTCAGCTACGCTTAAGTCTGCTGTGAGAACGTCGTTAGTTTTAATTTCTTTGTTATCTGCGAACTTATTTACGCCAATAACAGTACGTTCATTTCGTTCTATTTCTGTTTGATATTCGTAAGCATGAAGGGCCATTTCACCTTGCATGTAACCATTTTCAATTGCTGCGACTGCACCGCCCATTTCGTCAATTTTTTGGATGTACTCCATAGCTTCTTTCTCGAATTTATCGGTGAGTGCTTCTACGTAGTAAGAACCAGCCATAGGATCAATGGTATCTGCTGCGCCACTTTCATAAGCGATAAGTTGTTGGGTTCTCAGTGCTAAGGTTGCACTTTCTTCGGTGGGAAGGGCAATAGCTTCATCATATGCACAGCATGCCATGGATTGAATACCAGCTAATACTGCGGAAAGAGCTTGCCAGGTAATACGGACAACATTATTTAAGGGTTGTTGTGCTGTAAGAACACTTCCGGCAGTATGAACATGTACACGAAGCATTTGTGCTTTAGGTACCGTCGCACCATAGCGTTCTTTCATAATGCGAGCCCAAAGTCTACGAGCTGCTCTGAATTTTGCAACTTCCGAGAAGAAATCAAGACCAGCTGTAAAAATCCAGCTGATACCAGGAGCAAATTCGTCAACCTTTTGACCAGCTTTAATAGCGGCGTCAATGTATGCGATTGCATTTGCAAAAGCGAAGGCTACTTCTTGAACTTCACTTGCACCTGCTTCGCGAATATGATACGCACCTACGCTAATAGTATTCCATTTAGGAATATTTTTAGAACAATATTCGAAGGTGTCGGTAATAAGTCTCATGGAAGGACGAGGCGGGAAAATATAAGTGCCACGAGCGATGTATTCTTTTAATACGTCGTTTTGAATAGTTCCTTTTAATTGTTCTGGTTTAACACCTTGTTTTTCAGCAACAGCTACGTACATAGCCAAAAGAACTGCTGCAGGACCGTTTATAGTCATAGATGTACTAACTTTATCTAAAGGAATGCCGTCGAAAAGTTGTTCCATGTCAGCTAAAGAATCGATAGCTACGCCAACCTTACCAACTTCGCCGTGAGATAATTCTGCATCACTGTCTAAACCGATTTGGGTAGGTAAATCTAATGCAACTGATAAACCTGTTTGACCTGCGTTGAGTAAAAATTTATAACGCTTGTTGGATTCTTCAGCCGTAGAGAAGCCGGCATACGCTCTCATAGTCCAAAGACGGCCACGATACATTGTCGGTTGGACACCACGAGTGAAAGGATATTGACCAGGGTAACCAAGTTTTTTGTCATAATCAAAGTTTTCGTCTACGTCCAATGGGGTGTAAAGACGTTTTTCGGTAAATTCTTTTCTTTCTGGGAATTTTGCAATAGCTTTTTCTACCTTGGCATTGTAAGCTGCTAAACCTTTTTCTAGTGCTTCTTTATTTTCTAACATTTTTTATCCTCCTAAAATCCTCTTCAATAAAGTGCTTATTTTTTCATAGAACCCGTGCGTGCGAACTGAGCCTGCATATCGAAAGCGTGATTAAGATCTACAGGCATATGTCCGTTTTTTCTTTGCGAAAGTTTTAAATAATCGTAAAGAGGTTCTTTGAAATCGGGGTGAGCACATTTTTCGATAATTAGTTTTGCTCTCTTAATGGGACTGAGACCGCGAATATCGGCTACACCTTGTTCAGTAATAAAGACCATAGTGTCGTGTTCGGTATGGTCAGCGTGAGTTACCATGGGAACGATACTGGAAATAGAACCACCCTTAGCCGTGGAAGGTGTTGAGAAAATCGTTAGGAAGCCATTTCTCATGTAATCTCCACTGCCACCGATACCATTCATCATGCTATTGCCAAAAACATGAGTGGAATTAGCTTGTCCATAGATATCGAATTCGATTGGAGTATTCATAGCGATAACTCCCAGCCTGCGAATTACTTCAGGGTGATTAGAAATATCCAAAGGTCTTAACGTAATAGTTTTGCGATAAAGATCCGGGTCTTCCTTGTACATCTTCCATACTTTAGGAGAAGGTGTAAATGCGCATCCAGAAGCACTTACGATTTTGCCCATTTTTATTAAACTGAAAACGGAGTCTTGAAGTATTTCTGAATACATGGTGAGGTTTTCAAATTTAGATTTAGCTAAGCCCAGGAGTACTGCATTAGCAATGCTGCCTACACCGGATTGCATAGGTAACATTTGATCTTTAGGAAGTCTTCCCATACGCTGTTCGTTTTCAAGAAACTCTACAAGGTTTTCAGCAATCTTGATACTGTATTCGTCCGGGTCTGCTAAATTTCTTACATGATCGATAATGTCAGATTCGACGATGCAATCGATTCTGTCTAAACCACATTCCATATAAGGAGAACCTATACGATCGTTTGCACTATAAATAGGAATTTCTCTGCGTAGTGGTGGTTTAGCACAGATATAGATGTCGTGCATACCCTCAATTGATAAGGGAATAGTGGTGTTAACTTCCACGATAACGTGTTTAGCATGTTTAACTAGCATAGGAGTATTGCCTACACCAGGACCAAGTACGATTTTTCCGTCCTCTGTGATGGCTGCGGCTTCAACTATTGCTACGTCCACATCGCCAAAGAACCCGTAGTCGATATGTTGTGCAAAGTGACTAAGATGTTGATCGATATAGTCAATCTCCCCATTATTGATACCCGTACGCATCGATTTATTGCTGGCTGCATAATAGGGCATACGACTCTTGATACCACCAACACTTGCAAGTTCTTCTTCAATTTCTGGACCTACTGACGCTCCCGTCCAAAGATTGATGCGACATTGCTTGCCAGCTTTAATTGCTTTTGCTAAAGCCATAGTGGTTTTTTTGGGGTACCCTGACGGTGTGAAACCACTTACGCCTACGTTCATTCCATCTTTAATGTACTCAGAAGCTTCTTCTGGAGTTACGATCTTGTTGAATAAAGACGGATGACGTAATCTTGTTTGATCTAGCATGATTTTCTTCTCCTTTCTGGATTTTTTTAAATCCTTAAGCATATAATATTTGTTTTTGTCTTATAAAAAAAATACGGATATTTGCTTTGAAATATAAAAAAAATATGTATGTGAGCAAAAAAATAAGACCGAAAATTTACTAAAACGTAAACTTTTGGTCAAAGATTCTTCAATAAAAGATATTATTTTATAAAATTGTAAAGTTGCACTCAAAAATAATATAATCAAAAACGATAAGACATATATGTTTAATCTATATTAGAGGGGGTGAATATGATGCAAATATATATGTAAATGTTATAATATATATAACTAGTATATATGTTAATAAGGTTGGCGATAATGATGTACATGCTTTTCAACACCCCTGAAAAGCATTTGCCGATTACATCTAGTTTCGAGTAGGGAGGGAAGTATATGGATATCGAATACTACCGTAATTTTATTACCATAGTTGAATGTGGAAGTATATCTGGTGCTGCTAAAAAAATAGCCATTGCACAGCCTGCATTGAGCAACCAGGTTAAAATTTTACAACAGAAATTCGGTGCACCTCTTTTAAATACGAAACGAGGTGGGCATAGTCTGGACCTTACTCCTGCCGGTGCTATCCTGTACAACAAAGCTAAATATATATGTTCTACAGAAGAAGCAACAATAAGAGAAATTAAAGATTATAATGCCGGATTTAGTGGTACCTTGGCGATGAGTCTATCTCCGTCCACTTCAATAGATTTTATCCGAAACTTTTTAGGGAGATTTAGTCGAGAGTATCCAGACATTAATTACGAATTGTATGAAGTTCCGATTAAAGAACTAACGGAACAACTTTTGAGCGGTCAAACAGAAATTGGAATCGCCAATGCTCCTTTGTTACAACCTCAAAGATTCGAGGTTGTATTTAGCAGAAAAGAAAAATTAGTGGCAGTATGTAACAAACATTCTCGCTTTTTAGAATTCAATCGCAGTTCAGTTTTGCTCGAGGAACTAGAAGAAGCTCCTATTTGTTTATCAAGAGGGTGTTCAGAACTTTTTTTGAACACTTGTTATGATTCTAAAATTTTTCCCTTAGTCATGAGTGAGAATACTACAAAAATGTCTGCGGTGGCCTGGGCTGAAGTCGATGCAGGAGTTGCTATTATTCCTGCGTCATACACAGAAACATTTGGAGAAAATGTTAAAACTTTCGACATTAAAGACGAGAGATTGTATTTAGATAAAGCTTTGATTACCGTCAAGGATAGGCCACTGTCAACAATTGCTAAGACCTTCCTTAATTACTATTCTAAAATGGTGTAAAAAATATAAAGCGTTCAGAATTTTTTGTTCTGAGCGCTTTATTTTTAAGTTAGGTAGATGATTTTTCCTTCTTGTTTCATCCGGAACTCGATATCTAGGAGTAATTGCACTTCCTGAAAAAAATTTAAATAATTCATTTATACTTAAGTTTTTGGATGTATAATATGACAATATTTTAATCCTATTTTTTTCGAAGGTAAAGGAGAATATGTCATCATGTGGTTGATTTTAGCTATTTTATCCTCAGTGTTTGCAGCATTGACTTCTATCTTAGCCAAAATAGGTATTGAGGGTGTGTCCTCTAACCTTGCAACTTTGATTAGAACGATAGTTGTAGTTTTTATGGCTTTGGCTATGGTTCTTGTGACCAATCAACAAGGGGGAATCTGGGATATTTCTAAAAGAAGCTGGCAGTTTTTGATTTTATCCGGTCTTGCTACCGGAGCATCCTGGTTATGTTATTACAAAGCATTACAATTGGGCGAAGCTTCTAAAGTTGTTCCCATCGATAAGCTGAGTATCGTATTGACTTTGATTTTAGCATTCGTTGTGCTTGGAGAACAATTCACCTGGAAAGCAGCTGTAGGTTCTGTACTTATCACTATCGGAACCTTGATTATGGTGTTATAATCTTAGTAGAGTAATTTCGAAAGGTGGAATAAACATGTTATTTGTCTGCTATCCTAAATGTGGTACCTGCCAAAAAGCAAGAAAGTGGCTCGATGCACAAGGCGTTGAATATGACTATCGCGATATTGCAGTTAATAATCCTTCTTATGATGAATTGAAAAAATGGTACGTTCAAAGCGGCTTGCCTTTGAAAAAATTTTTCAATACCAGCGGTTTGCTCTACAAGGAAAATAAACTGAAGGATAAATTACCAACAATGAGTGAAGAAGAACAGTTACAACTTTTAGCGACAAACGGCATGCTTGTCAAACGTCCCATCCTCGTTATAGAAGAAAAAGTTCTTGTTGGTTTTAAAGAAAGTGAATACGCAGAGGCTTTGGGTAAATAAGATGGAAAAGATTGTTGAAGAATTTATTGAATTAGCCCAAATTGATACGATTTCTCGTAAGGAAAGAGCTATCTGCGATACTTTGAAAAGAAAACTAAAGGAGCTTGGTTGCAAAGTTTTTGAGGATGAGGTGCTAAATAATATTGATGGGGCAACAGCTGGCAATATTATCGCTACAATTGACGGAGGCTTGGCTGGTTCCTTGCTTTTTTGCGCGCATATGGATCGGGTGCAAAATGGTTACGGCATAAAACCGACCATTCAAGACGGCAAGCTTGTTTCCGATGGCACGACTATTTTGGCCGCCGATGATTTGGCTGGGGTGGTTGCGATTTTAGACGGCTTGCGTCAAGTTCTTGCTTCTGGTAAAAAATTTCCTAAATTGGAGATTCTTTTTACAGTATGCGAGGAAATCGGACTTCGAGGTAGTTACTATTTGGATGCAAAGCGCTTGCATTCTAAATTTGGTTATGTGCTTGATTCTCCTGGAAGAATTGGACGCATTATTGTTAGCGCTATGGGTAAGAACGAGCTTTATCTAGATGTTTATGGTAAAGAAGCTCACTGTGCTTATCCAGAAAAAGGTAAGAGTGCCCTGAGAGCTGCCATTAAAATCTTAAGTCAAATCGAAGACGGTCGCGTTGATGAAGAAACTGCTGTTAATTGGTCTTACTTAGAATCATTAACTAGGCCTAACACTGTTCCAGGTCGTGTTCATGCTGAGGCTTTTGTGCTGAGCCGTAACGATAAAATTCGTGAGAATTACACGGAAAATTATCTTAAGGTTTGCGAAGCTGTTGCTCAAGAAACTGGCTGTACTGTAGAGCCTAAGGCTGTTGTTAAATACCCGGCCTTTCGCGTAGAAAAAACTAGCGAAGGTGTCTTGCTTGCAAGCAAAGCCTTAAAAAAGCTTGGTATCAATCCTTCCGTAGAAAATGGTAATGGCGGTTTAGATGCCAATCTTTTAAATAAAGCAGGCATAAAAATGGTTGGACTTTCCACTGGCTATGGTGATAATCACACAGTTAACGAGAATATTTTTGTTGACGATTTAATTAAATCTGGTCAGTTAGTCAAAGAAATTATTTTAGGCTACTAAAAGTAAAGCGTCCGAAGCGAAAAACTTCGGACGTTATTTTTATGCTTTGCTAGGAATTTTTAAATCATTTAATAGAACATTTGCAAACTATGACTAATTTCTACTTGCTTTTTAGAAAACCCATTGCAAGAAATCGACATTTTCTACAGTTTCGCCCTTGGGCACAACAATGAAATCACTATCGATATTACCTGTAGCAATCTTTCTTAAAACACCAAAGCCGCCGCAGATCTTACAGGTTGAGCCGTCTAAAACTTTTACCATGGGTTCCATGCGTGTTTCGATATCTTCCATATGACCGAGACCCGTGTCAATATAATAGAACTTGTTAAAAGAGCCGTATAATTTGCGCATATAGGATTCAGCATACTCTTTGCCTTTTCGCTTGGTTAAATTTTTCAAAGAATCTTCAGAGTTTTCGTTAAAATCGGCCCAGCCCTTGGTAAACAAGCAACCGTCGAAGGGTCGGTCGATGTCTTCGATATGTTTTTCTTTTTGAGAGAGTAAAATATCGACACAGTCACGAGTTCGGGGAATAACTAACTCAGCAGTAGTTGCTTTTAAGCCTAAAGTACTGCCACCGCAGGAAGAGATGCAAATATAAATTCTATCCACATCGGTAATGCTGTCGATAACGGTTTGCAAATGCGTATGCAATTCTTGGGGAACAGCATGCAATCTTTGGGGAATGAATTTGATAGGCGTGTCATTACCAGCTTCTTGAAGTGCTGTTTTTAATTCGTATTGCAAGGTTGGGCAAGAAATAATGACGCTTTTCATTTTAACCTCCATATATCACTTTAATAATCTAAAAAGCTGCGTTAAATTTTTATAGTTTTGTTTGAGTCAATTATAGCACTATTTTTTTTGCTTACCAACACTAATAAAAAATATCTTAAATTGTAAAATGAATTACTAAATTAATTTCGCAAAAATTTTTCTTGAAAAACTTGTTGCAAAAAAATGGGAGAAAATTATTTGCAAGCAAAAAAATCACGACAGGTTAACTTGAAACAAAAAATAGTTGACAAAATTTTTGTTAACTTTTAAAATTATTACAGTTAACAATTTTTTCGAAAAAACTTGGAGGATTATTATGAATATTGCGGGTTTATCAGTTCAAGAAATTGCTGAACAAATTATAAATGGTTATCGTCTGACGAGAAAGGATGATTTATCTTTCTTATTAACAGCTTCCTTAAAAGATTTAGAAGAGGCGGCAGGAAAAATTCAAGAAAAATATCGTCAAAATCATGTAGAACTTTGCACTATTATTAATGGTAAGAGCGGTCGTTGTCCCGAAAATTGTAAATATTGCGCTCAATCGGCTCACCACAAAACACCTTGTGAGATTTATGACTTTCTTCCTAAAGAAGAAATCGTATCTCAAGCGCAAGCTAATGAAACGGCAGGTGTAAATAGAGTAGCTATCGTTACTGCTGGTCGTAGTCTTACTGGTGCGGATTTTGAAAAGGCTATCGAATGCTACAAGGAAATGCGTGCGACTACTAAATTAGGCTTGTGCGCGTCTATGGGATTGATTTCTCATGAACAATTTCAACGATTGGTAGATGTTGGTGTTACGAGATATCACAATAATCTTGAGACTAGCCGTAGAAATTTCCCTAATATTTGCACGACTCATACCTTTGATCAAAAGGTTGCTACAATTAAAGCGGCGCAAGCTGCTGGTCTCACAGTATGCTCTGGTGGTATTTTGGGTATGGGTGAAACCTTTGAAGATCGCATCGATATGGCATTGGAGCTAAGTGAACTTGATATCAAATCCATTCCTATTAATTTCTTGATTCCTATTCCAGGAACACCTTTAGAAAATCAAAAACAAATTTCCGCGGATGAGGCGATGCGTTCTATTGCGATTTTCCGTTTTATCAATCCGGAAGCAAATATTCGCTTGGCAGCTGGTAGAAAAATTTTGCCGGGCTTTGGCTCCCTTGCATTTAAGAGTGGTGCTTCTGCAACTATTACAGGCGATATGTTGACAACGAGCGGAACAACTATTAAAGGCGATTTGCAAATTTTAGCAGACAACGGACAGACAAATAAAGACTGATGCTTAAAAAATTTTCGTCCAGAGCTTTTTAGTTCTGGACATTTTTTCTGTAAAATTTTGCTTTTGCAAATGTTCTTGAGATAACATTCACAAGCTGCTTTTCTCTTTTAACATGTTCGTGTTATAATTTATTCATAGATAATTATTATAATAAATTTTAGGTGATACGCATGGATATCAAACAAATAGAGTATTTCAAAACTTTATGTGAAACTAAAAACTATACAAAAGCAGCCGAACTTTTACACATCGCTCAACCATCTTTAAGTGTGGCCATCAAAAAACTTGAAGAAGAACTAGACACGCAGCTGCTCGTTAGGGATAACAAAAAAGTTTTACTCACGATTGCTGGTTCTGTTTTTCTCACTGAGTGCAATAATGTGCTCAAACAATTTTCTCATCTGGAAATGGTTATGGAGGAGTTTAGAGAGACAGAGCATAAACCGTTAAAAATTGCTTTCCCGTCTACTATTGGAGCATGGCTTTGGCCTGTGTTATTGAACGATTTTTCTCAATCACATCCAGAGGTAAAGCTGCAAATTGAAGATTTAAGTACTCGTGAGATCATAGAACGCATTGACAATGATGAATTGGAGATTGGCTATGGCGTAATAGATTACAATAGCAGCCCGGAAATTGTCTCCGAAACACTCTCTCACGACAATTTAAAGCTTTTATTAAATATTCATGACCCTCTTTCTCAAGGAGAACGGATTGATATTCACGCGCTGGAAGGTAAGCGTATCATCATGTATAAAAAGGGTTCCTCAATAACAGAGCAATTGTTTTTGCAAGAAATAGCAAGCAATAATATTAATGTAGAAATTCAATATGTGAAGGAGCAAGCGACGGTTTTTAATTTAGTTGCTCAAAATATTGGTGCAGCGGTAGTGCTTGATAAAACTACGCTCATCGACAACAATTCTCTTCTCTGCACCAAGCCTTTTACGAGTCCTATCAAATTCAGTTGCGGCTTCTTCTGGAAAAAGGATCGTCATTTATCAGCTGGGGCTAGAAAGCTTTTAAATTATTTTTACAATAGTTTTAAACTATAATACTAAAGATATTTGGTATTATACAGAGGATTATTTTTCTGATATATTAGAACCATCAAATATGAATTTAAAGGAGATAATCATGGCTTCCACATCTATTGACAGTCAAATCCACGGTTGTTTATTTAGCACTGATGAAATGCGCGATATTTTCAGTGACATTTCTTTAGCACAGGCTTGGGTTGATATTGAGGCAGCTCTTGCTAAGGCTCAAGGAGAATTAGGTATCATTCCTCAAGATAAGGCTGACGAGATCAATGCTCACACCGATGCTTCCAAATTAGATATCGCATCCATCGGCGAAGCGTATAAAAGTTCTATTACCATCGTTCCCTTGGTAAAAGCTTATCAAAAAATGTTGCTTCCTAGTGACGCAGGCGAATATTTGCATTGGGGTGCTACAAGTCAAGATATTGTTGATACCGGCCTCATTCTCTTAGAAAAGAAAGCTTACAATGTTATTCTTCGTGATATGAAGATTTGCTTGCGGCATTGCCTAAACTTAGCAAAAAAATGGCGCAATCAAGCTATGTGCGGACGTACCCATGTAATTCATGCGGTTCCCATTACCTTGGGTTATAAAATTGCGATTTGGGCTGATGAGTTAGGTCGTGACATTGCTCGTTTGGAAGAAATGTCCGAGCGAGTTTTTGTTGGACAATTATCGGGAGCAGTTGGTACCTTGGCTTCCTTAAAGGATACTGGTAAAGGTCTGGAAGTTCAAAAAAGGATGATGGAAATTCTTGGCTTAAAGCAACCTACTATTTCCTGGCATGTTGCTCGTGATAGTCAGGCAGAATTTTCCAGTACTTTAGCAATTTGTGCTGGTACTCTTGCACGCATCGCACATGAAATTCTTACTCTGCAACGTAGCGAAACTTTGGAACTTGAAGAACCCTTCTTTATGGGAAAGGTTGGTTCCTCCACAATGCCTCATAAAAGAAATCCTCAAGTAGTTGAAGGAATTATCGCAGTTTGTCGCAACGTGCGCAGCATTGCACCCTCTATCGTAGAGGCTATGTTCTGCGAAAACGAACGTGACTGGGGCTGCCTCTTGAGTGAATGGGAAGGCATTCCTCGTCAATGCCACTTACTTGGTCAAGCTTTAGAAAAGTCCAAAGACGTTTTAGAAAATCTTATTGTTTATCCTGAGCATATGGAACAAAATTTACGTAAGCTCCACGGGTTAATGATGAGCGAGTGTGTCATGATGCATCTCGCGCCAAGACTGGGACGTCTTACAGCTCATGATATAGTTTACAAAACTTCTATGAAGGCTTACGAATCAGAAACATTCCTGGGAGATGTTTTGAAAGCAGAGCCTCAGGTCATGGAGGTCTTCACAGAGGAAGAAATTGACAAAATGATGGATCCTCATAGTTACATTGGCTATGCTCCGGAATTCGTTGACCGTGTCTTGGAAAAATATCAAGCATAATCAAACGACTAAAATATTTTTTCACACCTTTTGCTGGGTTATTCAGCGAAAGGTGTGTTTTTAATTTTTTAGATTAATATTGACGCATTTGTTGAAAATTTTTATCGACTGAAATTATAAAAAAATGTACCGACCAGTAAAGGTTAGCTGTGAAATCTAACCATAAAAGGTCGGTACTTTTTTGCAATTTGAAAGCTTGCTTATTGATTTTTATTTCGGTTCTTGCGGGGAATCCAGGTGAGAAATTTTTCTCGCTTATAAGCTTCTCTTGCTTCTCGGATTTGTTTGTTGATGATTTTGATTTTTTGTTCGGTTTCTTCCCAGTTGGTTTCTTTAAAAATAGTTTGGCGTTTGGGTATTACCGAGATTATTTCACTCGTGCCAGCATGAATTATTTTTACTCTTAAAGGAGTGTCTTTAGGAAATTCTCGTGTAACCTTGGTTGCGTAACTCGCCATAAGAGAGGCAGCGTCTTCGATTTCTGCATCCGTCCACGTACTTTCCCCGCGACCAAGTGCTAGAGGACCACCATAATCGACGAGTTCCATTGCGTAATCGTTGGGCTTTTGACAATTTTCTAAAAGATTTGCGTCGCTAACATTTTTGCTGATGGCAAGAATATTATGGGCATGGTAAAAGAAACGACCTGCTTGAGCAAGCAAAAAATCTTCGGCAGTGGGGTTTGTTAGCTCATTTAAAATTATCCAAAAGCGAGCACTGCTCTTTCGTTCTGTGAGGAGGCATCCACCACCTGGCATGGGGATTTCACTAAATCCGTATTTTTTCGCTAGTTCTAGTTGTTCGGTACGTCCCCTGCCCGATAACTTCAGTAATCTGTTTCTATCTACCAAGCCATTAATCTCCGGGTCCGTAGGTTCTAACCATAAGGCAGAAAGGGGACGCAATAAAATTCCTTTTGTTTTTGAATCTCTTTGTACGATGTTCATGCTGTCCGGTCTTTGGCTCATGGGTCTTTGCCAAAGCACCTCGCCAGAAATAATAAACTTAGCATGAATTTCTTCCATGATTTTTTTGGCTTTACTTACCATGAGGGCATGACAGTCCGTGCAAGGATTTAAAACAGAACCAAAACCATGCTTAGGTTTATTTTTGATTAATGCGATTTGTTCTTTTGTGATGTCAATGGCTTTTAGTTCAACACCGTAAATTTTTTCCCAGTGTTTGATAAGTTCTGGGTGACCGAAGAAAGGGGAATAGAAATGCAAACCCAAGACCTTCAGTCCCTGCTCCATAACGATTCTCATAGCGAGGATGCTATCTAGACCACCGCTCATTAAAGCTACGGCGTCGTATTTATTGAGAAAATCTTGCATGTAAATCATCCTTAAATAAATTTTTTTCTAAGAAATTATATCATTCTGAAATTCCTTTAGCAAATTAGGGAGAAGATACCAAAAAAATTTGCTCATAGCATTCAGAAAATGATAAAATATCATAAGAAAGATTCCTTGCTTTAGGAGGAGGAGATGAAAAAAATTTTAGAGCTTGCTTACAATTACATGAATGAATACGTTAAGACATTTTATTCTGACGATAAAGACGAAATGCTCGGTATCGCGACTAAGGAAGAGCATACTGGTTATGTGACCAAAAATTGTCGCGACCTAGCGGAGCATCTTCATTTAAACGAGCACGACGTGCAACTAGCCGAATTGATTGGTCTCTTACACGATATCGGACGTTTTCGTCAATGGCAGGTGTATCACACATTTGTGGATGGAGACTCCGAGGACCATGCAAATCTAGGACTTAAGGTTATCGTCGATTTACCATTTTATAAATTGCTTGCTGCTAAAGACCAAGAGCTTTTGCTTTTTGCCATTGGTAATCATAACAAAAAGGAAATAGTCAAAACAAAATCCGCTAAAAAGCTTCTTTTTGCAAAAATTATTCGTGATGCGGACAAGCTTGACATCTACCGGGTGCTAGAACCTTACTTAGACGCAACTAAAGAGTTTGGCCTGAAACTGAAATTTAGTCCGGCGACACATGAAGATCGCTTTGCCGCCGGCTTTTTAGAAAAATTTGTCAATGGGGAGCAGGTGGACTACCGTCTTATCGAAACCCAAAACGATAGAAAGCTAGTGCGCCTCATGTGGGTTTATGACGTAAACTTTAGCTGGACCTTGCAAAGAATTAGAGATAGAGGTTTCATTTGTAAGATTATTAGCTCATTGCCCGACAACGAAATGGTAAAACAAGGTGTGGAGCGTTTGAATACATACGTAGATATAAAATGTGCGACCAATGATTTGCCGGTAAATTTAGGAGAGTGAAGATGACAATAATTAACCGTTGCTTTTGGGCTAATCCAAAGAATCCTCTTTATTTAAAATACCACGACAAGGAATGGGGAGTTCCTCAACATAACGACAAGGTGCTTTTTGAAATGCTTGTCTTAGAATTTTTCCAAGCAGGCTTATCCTGGGAATGCATTTTAAATAAGCGAGCAGCTTTTTGTCTAGCCTTCGACGATTTTAACGCCGAAAAAATTAGCAAATATGATGACGCGAAAATTGAAGAGCTTTTGCAAAACTCCGGAATTATTCGCAATCGTTTGAAAATTAAGGCTGCCGTTAATAACGCAAAAATTTTTCTAGACATACAAAAAGAGTTTGGCAGCTTTGATGCTTATATTTGGAAGTTTACAAACGGAGCAGTCATACAAGAGCCCTGTGATTTAAGGACGACATCGCCCTTGTCAGATACAATCTCCAAGGATTTAAAAAAAAGGGGTATGAAATTTGTTGGGTCCACGGTAATTTATTCTTACCTGCAAGCAATTGGTGTAATCTTCGGTCATTTACCAAACTGTGATTGCTTTAAAAAAATTTTCGCAAATAGATGAACTAAGAGGACCTTGTAGCGGTCCTCTTTTTTAAAATTAAATGCTCAATCTAAGCAGGAAGTAGTGTACACCATGTCGAATTTCTAATTGTAAATATGTTATACAAATTCTAAAATCAACTTAAGAATTTATATGGATTTTTAATTTAAGATAAAGGAGATTTTTAATTATGATTTCTATGGAAGAGTTTAAGGCTCGCTTAAAAAATGCTTGCAACACTGTCTTAGCTGCCAAGGATGAACTGACAGATATCGATTCGCGTTTTGGTGATGCGGATCATGGCATTACCATGGAAAAGGTTGCCAAAGCCATCATAACCTCTATGGAAGAAGACGCTGCTACCTTTGACGAAATGTTCAGCAATATTTCTATGGAAGTAATGATGATTAACGGAGGTAGTTCCAGTCAGCTTTGGGCTGCTTGGATGAGCGGTTTCGAGGACAATGCTCCCGCTAAAGACTCTTTGTCACTTGACGAAGTAAAAGAATTATTCGCAAGCGCTTACAACGATTTAGCTGCTATCTCCAAGGCTAAGGTTGGCGACAAGACTATGATGGACGCACTCATTCCGGCTGTAGAGGCCATGCAAGGTTACGAGGGCAACATAGAAGGACTGTTCAAGGTTGCGGCAGAGGCAGCGACTGAAGGCGCAGAAGCGAGTAAAAATTTTGTTTCTAAATTTGGTAGAGCAAGAAGCTACGGCGAACAAACTCTTGGCACTCCCGACGCTGGTGCGGTAAGTATGAAATATTTCTTTGTTGGTTTAGCAGAGAAATAAATTTTAAAAATTTTAATTTTGGAGGAATCTTATCATGGCAATGAAAAAATTCATCAACAATCCCGAAACTTTAACTGACGAATTGTTAGAAGGTCTGGCTCTATCCCATGCTGATTTAGTTGACGTTCAAGGTCATCTCGTAATTAACAAGGGCCTGGCAAACGCTGACCGTGTTACCATTGTTACCTTCGGTGGCTCCGGACATGAACCTGCTCAATGTATGTATGTTGGCGAAGGATCTCTTGACATTCAATGTGTTGGCGATATTTTTGCGGCACCGAATCCGAAATTGGTTTTTGAAGCAGTTAAGATGGCCGACAAGGGTCATGGCGTTTTACTTCTCGTTTTGAATCATGCAGGCGATATGCTGTGCGGCAACATGGTTATGAAGATGGTTGCTAAAGCAGGCCTCAATGTTCGCAAGGTTGTTACCCAGGAAGATATTTCCAATGCACCGCGTAGCGATGGAGAAAATCGTCGCGGTTTAGCTGGTGCTGTTCCTATGTATCACATTGTTGCGGCAGCAGCTCGTGAAGGCAAAAACTTAGACGAATGTGCGGCAATTGCTCATAAATATGCCGATAGCATGGCAACTATTGCCGTAGCAGCTAAATGTGCAACTCATCCGCAAACTGGCGCACCCTTTGGTGACCTTGGCGATATCGATATGGAAATCGGTATGGGTCAACATGGTGAAGGCGGTGGCGGTCGTATGCCTATGAAGACCGCTAAAGAAACTATCGAAATCATGGCTGATGCTCTCGTTAAAGATATTCCTTTAGCTGCTGGAGATAAATGCTTCGTGATGGTTAATGGCTCTGGCGCTACTACTATGATGGAAATGCTCATTTGCTACAAAGATTGCGTAAAATATTTGGAAAGCAAAGGCATCCAAGTTGTTGCTAATATGGTTGGTGAAGTTTTAACCGTTCAAGAGCAAGCTGGCTTCCAACTTAATCTTGCTAAATGGGACGACGAAACCTTGCGTCTCTGGAATACTCCGGTTCATACCCCGGTTTTCTTTAAGGAGTAAAATAAATTATGGCTGATGCAGATGGAAACAAAAGAGCAAAGGATTATGGCTTAGCCATTCCTGTTATTCAAGAACCATTTTTTGTAAAAGGAATGAACAATACTGATTGGGGAATGAAGAATCGTCTCTCTCGTATTTTCAATCCTAAGTCCGGTAACACTGTGATGCTGGCTTTTGATCACGGTTACATTGTTGGTTGTACCTCGGGTCTCGAACGTATCGACCTCAATATTGCTCCCCTAGCAAATTATGCTGATGTTTTGATGGGAACACGTGGAGCAATCCGTGCGGCAATTCCTCCTACAACTAGCAAGGCTATTTGTCTGCGTGCAACACATGACGCATCCGTTTTATTTGATGATATGTCTTGTGGCTCTGGTCTTGGTCTCGATTTAGAAGATGCTTTACGTATGAATGCTTCGGCTCTTGCCGTACAATGTTTTGTTGGCTCAGAAAAGGGCGAGAGAGATTCTCTCGAAGTGTTGTGTCGTGCATGTGACGCAGGTTATAGATATGGCGTACCTATTATGGGTGTAACTGCTGTCGGTAAAGAGATGGCTCGCACCACACAATATTTCCTCTTGGCTACTCGTCTTTTGGCTGAACTTGGCGCAAGCATCATCAAAACCTATTATTGCGACGACTTTGAAAAGGTTGTTGCAGGCTGCCCTGTTCCTATTGTAATTGCTGGCGGTAAAAAATTGCCTGAAAGCGAAGCACTGACTATGGCTTATCAAGCAATTCAATCAGGTGCTCGCGGAGTTGATATGGGCCGCAACATTTTCCAAAGCGAACATCCTATTGCAATGTGCCAAGCAGTTGCTAAGGTTGTCCATGAAAAATTCACCGATAAAGAAGCTTACGAATTTTTTCTGAACGAAATCAACAAGTAACGAAAGGAGAAAAACATGTCTGCTGAATACATGCACATCGGTATCCCTGTCTTAAATAAAAAACCTGGCATGGTTTATAACGAATGGGGCAAGTTTTGGGTTAATGAATCTGTAGACGCTTACGATTATAAAATCGAGTATCTTAAGTTCGAAGAAGGAACTCGTTTCCCAGAAATTCTTTCCAAGGTTCCTCATGTTGCTTACAAAGTTGACAATGCTGATCCCTATATTGCTGATGCTGACCGTGTAGTTTTTGGTCCGGAAGTTTTAAGCGACACAGTTCGTCTTGCTTTCATTATCAAGGACGATGCTCTCATCGAATTGTACGAAGAAAAATAATTTGAGCAGTTGCAAAAAAATTAGTCGTTAGAATTTAATAGTGGTTTGGCAAAAAAATTTTTCTCTGAAAATCCCTTGCTTCTAGCAAGGGATTTTTTTGAATTTAATGAACGTTATACCAAGAAAAATAATATATTTTAATAAAAGAAAACAAATGTTAGAAACAAATAAATTTACGGGAATATTCAAATTGCAAAGGAAAACATTACAATAAATTTAATTTATAGAAAAAGAAAACAGTCTTGTTACAGTAGACAGTGGTATATATAAGTGTTATAATGTACAAGCAATTAAATATTAGGTGGAAGAAATGTACGGGAGAAGGAATTGTTTCCGCCGAAGAATTAATTATTTCAGGTGCCTTGCTTTAAGACGAGACCGTACATGGACACAACTCTGGAGAGTTCCGTATGGGCGCCGAAGGTGTAAAAAAAAGTTTTCTTTTTTAATCTCTCAGGCCAAAGGACAGAGTAAAAAACTAACTAATTTCGCGTTGTTTAGTATAGTTTTGGTAAATAATTGATCCGGAGTATTTTATGCTTCGGATTTTTTTATTCCGCCCGATGTTTAAAAATTTTTTTATTAGGGAGATATAAAAATGTTAGACATCTTAAACGCAATCGATGACCTCGTGTGGGGTCCGCCTATGTTAATTCTTTTGGTTGGTACTGGTATTTTGCTAACCATCCGCTTGGGACTTATCCAAGTATTAAAGCTTCCTATGGCTTTGAAACTGATTTTTTCAGCTAAGAGTGATGGTGAGGGAGATGTTTCTAGTTTTAAAGCACTTTGCACTGCCTTGGCAGCAACAGTTGGTACAGGCAATATTGTTGGCGTAGCTACTGCTATCAAAGCTGGTGGGCCGGGTGCATTATTTTGGATGTGGATGGCTGCATTCTTCGGAATGGCTACAAAATATGCAGAATGCTTGTTGGCTGTAAAATATCGTACTGTTGATAAAAATGGCAACATAGCCGGTGGACCAATGCATTATATAGAACTTGGCTTAGGTAAGAAATATAAACCATTAGCAACTGCCTTTGCTGTTTGTGGCGTTATGTGTGCATATTTTGGTATCGGTTCCTTTGCGCAAGTTAATTCCATAGTTGATATCGTAAATATTACCTTGGGTACTGATGTTATTATTACCAGTGCAATCTTAACTGTTTTAATTGCAGTTGTAACCATTGGCGGTCTTAAATCTATTGCTGCAGTTGCTGAAATGATTGTTCCTGGCATGGCTGCTATTTATTTTGTTTGTACTGTTGGTATACTTATCATGTTCTCTGATCAATTGCCAGGTGCTATTAGCGCTGTTATTTCTGGAGCTTTTTCTCCTACAGCAGCTCAAGGTGGCTTCCTTGGAGCAACAGTAATGTTGGCTATGCGTAGTGGTGTGGCTCGCGGTGTATTCTCTAATGAATCTGGTTTAGGCTCTGCACCAATCGCCGCTGCTGCCGCAAAAACTAAATGGCCTGCTGAACAAGGTCTTGTTTCCATGACAGGTACTTTTATCGATACTATTATCATTTGTACCTTGACTGGTTTATGCCTTATTGTGACCGGTGTTTGGTGCGGAGATACAAAGGGCGCGGCTATGACAGCTTCTGCATTTGCTTTGGGCTATCCGACTTTTGGTAAAGTTCTTTTGATGGTTGGCCTCGTGCTTTTCGCTTTCACAACCTCCTTGGGTTGGAATTATTATGGTGAACGTTGTGCAGAATATGTTTTTGGCACAAGAGTTATTTTGCCCTATCGAATTATTTTCATTCTTATAATTGCTAGTGCGCCTTTCCTCAAACTAGAAGAGATTTGGGCTCTTGCGGATATTGTAAATGGTTTAATGGCTATTCCTAACCTCATAGCTCTTCTTGGCTTATCGGGTGTTGTTGTAGCCGAAACTAAGGCATATATGAAACATTTACAAGAAGAAAAACAATAATCACTTTCGGAATTTTAACTGCGTTCTTCATATGAGGGACGCAGTTTTTATTTGAAAATAAAGCGAAGATTTGCATTGAAAAAAAGAAAGGGAAATAGTAAAATAAAGAAGATAAGATAAAATTTACTTTTAGGAGGAAAAATCATGTCTTTAGCTGAAACTACTTTCTCTAGTGTTATTCATAATAATGAAGTGTCTGCTGAAATCGTTAAATGGGGTAATAACAACGGTTTCCCCTTATACAAAGCTAAACTCTACAATAAGATGGATGGTTATGTAGGCTTCTCTCCGGACAATTATTATATTATCGCAACTCGTCTCCCGCCCATTCCTGGTGGCTGGAAGGTTGTTGTTGAGTCTTATGAAGGAGAAGAGCGTGTCATTCCTTTGAATGTTAATGCTGCTGGTGAGGTTAATCGTTTCATCTTAAAAATGATGGATGAATATAAAAAAGAAGGTCTGCGTATGGAATTGGCTGATAAACCTTATAATTCTTACGGCACAATTCTTCTTGACTTAAAGGTTTATGGTCATCCTGTTCTGCTTAATGCTTTCGAGGATTTCATCGAAAATATGCGTTAAGACGATGGGAGTTTTAGAAAAAAATTTAGTGCGAGCTATTGATACACGTGTGGCTGTCTTCAAAGCTAAAGCAAGTGACGGCAGCTTACTTGTAGATAGCATGCTCATGACTACATGTGCAAGCATGATTGCGGATATTATTATGCCTTGTTGCTGCATGCTCTGTAACAAAACAAAATTAGAAGCATTGCTTGCTGAGACTGAGCTTTGCTCTCATAATGAGATGCTCATCAAAAAACTTGCCTTATTAGTTTACAACGATTTAGCAAGATGCAACGGGCTTGGCTAAAATATTAAAAAAAATAAAAATTTTTATTGACAACCTTCTTCGTTGCGAGTATAATACTTATTGTTGCTGACGCAATGCGGAAATAGCTCAGTGGTAGAGCACCTCCTTGCCAAGGAGGGGGTCGCGAGTTCGAATCTCGTTTTCCGCTCCACTTGTTTCATCGCCTGGTAGATTTTTCTATCAGGCTTTTTTATTTTTCCTTGTGCTATGCGTCTTTTTGTGCTATGATATTATGAGCGATTTGTGTCAGCACTTTATCTTGCCAGCTGGCAATTTAATCCGATATAAATATTTTTTCCACTATATATTAAGGGAGGACATTATTAAAATGAACGTAACTGTTGAAAGAGTTGAAAACAACGCTACTCTGAAAATTACCGCTCCTGCTTCTGATGTTAATGCTGCATTCAAACAAGCAGTTGCAAAGATCGCTAATAGCGTAAACATTCCGGGCTTCCGCAAAGGTAAAGCTCCTCGCAAAATTATCGAAATGCATTATGGTAAAGACACTATCAAAGCTGAAGCTTTCGAAATCGCTGCTAACAAAGCATACACTCAAGCTTTGCAATCTGAAAAACTTCAACCGGTTTCTGATCCGAAAGTAACCGATACTGTTTTCGAAGAAGGCAAGGATATGGATATTACCGTTGAAGTAACCTTGAAACCTGAACCGGAGTTGGGCGAATACAAAGGCCTTCACGTAGATAAAGAAGAAGTTGTTATTACTGACGAACAAGTTGAAGAACAAGTTAAGGATTTGCTGAACCGCAATGCTAAGATGGTAGTTGCAGAAGAAGGCGCTATCATCGAAAAAGGTGACTTCGCAATCATCGATTTTGCTGGTACAGTTGATGGTGAACCGTTCTCCGGTGGCGAAGGTAAGGGCTATCCTTTGGAAGTTGGTTCTGAAACCTTTATCCCTGGCTTTGAAGATCAACTCGTTGGTCTTCAAAAGGGCGATTCTACTGATGTAGAAGTAACCTTCCCAGAAGATTATTTCGCAAAAGAATTGGCTGGCAAAGAAGCTAAGTTCAAAGTTAACGTACAAGACGTTAAACGTAAAGTTCTTCCTGAACTGAACGACGAATACGTTGCAGCTAATAGTGAATGCAAAACTGTCGAAGAACTGCGTGCTTCTTACAAGGAACGTATGCAAGCTTCCGCAGACCAAAACTCTAAGAACGCTTACGAACGTGCTCTCATCGATCTTGCTGTAGCTAATGCTAAATTCACCGTTCCTGACATCATGATCGAAGATCGTGTAACCCAAATGATTGACGAAATGAAGATGAGTTTGGAAAGCCGTAAGATGACCATGGACCTTTACATGAAATATACTGGTCTTTCCATGGAACAAATCCGCGAAAACCAAAAAGAAGCTGCTGTTGAAAACGTTAAGACCGACCTTGTTCTTGACGCTATTGCTAAAGCAGAAGAAATCCAAGTCGACATGGCTGATGTAGACGCTGAAATCGCAGCAATTTCTACTCAACATGGCGCATCTGTTGATGAAGTTAAGAAAATTATCCGTGATAACGGAAGCATGGGCCTTCTTTTGGCAAATATTCTTCGCCGTAAAGCTGCTCATGTTATTTTGGACAGCGCAAAATAATTTTGGCTGCCCTATGAATAGGAAGGAGTGCATAAACTATGAATTACGTTCCTATTGTCATTGAACAGTCTAGCCGTGGCGAGCGTTCTTACGATATTTATTCTCGCCTTTTGAAAGACCGCATTGTATTCGTAACAGGTCCCATTGATGATATGATGGCTAACGCAGTTATCGCTCAGCTTCTTTTCTTGGAATCTGAAGATCCTGACAAAGACATTCATCTCTACATCAATAGCCCGGGTGGTGTAATTTCTTCCGGTATGGCAATTTATGATACTATGCAATACATTAAACCAGATGTATCCACCATTTGCATGGGTATGGCAGCTTCCATGGCTTCTGTACTTTTGGCAGCTGGTGCACCTGGTAAACGTTACGCTCTGCCTAATTCCCGCGTAATGATTCATCAACCTCTTGGCGGTGCCGAAGGTCAAGCAACGGATATTGAAATCCATGCTCGTGAAATTTTGCGTATCCGTGAAGAGATGAATCATGTTTTGGCTAAACATACAGGTCAAACCGTGGAGACTATTGCTCACGATACAGAACGTGACAATTATATGACCAGCACTCAAGCACAGGAGTATGGCTTAATTGACGAAGTTATTACTCGTAGCAAGGCCGATAAATAAGGAGAATAATTAATGAGTAATAACGAAAGTCGAAATGGTGAACAACGTTGTTCTTTCTGCGGTAAATTCGCTAGCCAAGTAGAAAGAATGTTTACCGGTCCCCACGTAGCGATTTGCACTGACTGCATTCATTTCTGCAATGAGATGCTCGCTGAAGAAAAAATGACGGAGAAAAAGGCTAGTGGGGAAAATTTTGAGGTTACTGAATTACCTAAGCCTCAAGAAATAAAAGCAATTTTAGATGAATATGTAATCGGTCAGGACGAGGCAAAAAAATCCTTGTCCGTTGCCGTTTACAATCATTATAAAAGAATTGGCTATGAGTTTGCTAATCCTGAAGCAAAGACTGAGGTTGAACTGCAAAAGTCCAACATTCTCATGCTTGGGCCTACGGGCAGTGGCAAAACCTTGCTTGCGCAAACATTGGCGAGAATTCTTGACGTTCCTTTTGCTATGGCCGATGCAACAACCTTAACTGAAGCAGGTTATGTTGGTGAAGACGTAGAGAATATTCTTTTGAAACTCATCGTTAATGCTGATTACGATATTCAACGTGCGGAACGTGGCATCATTTATATCGACGAAATTGACAAGATTTCTCGTAAAGCGGAAAATGTTTCCATCACTCGAGATGTATCAGGTGAAGGCGTACAACAAGCTCTCCTGAAAATTTTGGAAGGAACCATTGCTTCTGTTCCTCCTAAAGGTGGACGTAAGCATCCGCAACAAGAATTAATCAACATTGATACAACCAATATTCTTTTCATTTGCGGTGGCGCATTCGCAGGTCTCGAACATATTATCAATGCACGTATTGGTAAGAAAAATCTTGGCTTCGGTGCCGATGTTCGCAAAAAAGAAGAGATGAACAACGACGAGGTGTTCGGCAAAGTTTTACCGGAAGATATCATGCAATTTGGTATCATTCCTGAATTTGCTGGTCGTTTGCCTGTTGTTGTCACCTTGGAATCCCTAAACGAGGCAGCTCTCGTTAGAATTCTTACTGAACCCCGTAATGCACTTGTTAAGCAATACCAACAATTTTTAGCGATGGACGGAGTTAAGCTAGAATTCGATGAACCAGCTCTAAGTGCGATTGCCGAAGAGGCTTTGAAACGTAATACAGGTGCGCGTGGCCTTAGGGCAATTATTGAATCCGTTATGCGTAACGTGATGTATGAAGTTCCTTCTCGCGACGATGTTACTAAATGTATCGTTACTGAAGCTAGCGTACGTGAAGGTGCAGAACCTGAAATGGTTACTGAATAATTGTAAATAAGGGGAAGGCTGGAGCCTTTCCCTTTATTTGCGTTATATATAGGATTAGTTTTTCTTATAAATGTAGGAGGTTACTCAAATATGTCTAATCTCATTGGCGAAATTGTAAAACCATTACTTGCTTTACGTGGGCTTATGGTCTTTCCGGGTATGATCATCAATATCGATGTGGGCCGTGAAAGATCTATGAATGCCATCAAAGCAGTAATGAAAAATGATAAACAAATCCTTTTGGTTACCCAAAAGGATCCCAATAAAGCTGATATCGGCGTGGAAGATTTGTATCAAGTTGGTATTTTGGCAAATGTTAAACAACAACTGACCTTGCCTAATGGTGCTTTACGCGTCCTCGTGGAAGGAATCGAACGTGTTAAATTAACAAGAGTCGACGATATAAAAAGTCCTGCTAGTTTTATTGGGTATGGTGAAATTTTAGATTGTCACGAAAATATTTCTCCTGAAGGCGAAGCATTGCGTCGCTTACTTATCGAGAGCTTCGAGCAATGGGTGCTTGTTACTAAAAAAGTTAACGGCGACGTGTTGCAAAGCTTTAAGACAGAGCCAGACAATGGCCGCGTGGCTGATCTTATCACTTCATATTTGAATATAGATCAAGATGAGAAACAAGGACTTTTAGAAACTGTTTCCATCTCCAAGCGTATGAAATCCGTTTATGAAATTCTTGTGCGCGAGTTGGAAATAGCCAACGTTTCTAAAAATATTTCTCAACAGGTTCATGAACAGGTTGAGCAAAATCAAAAAGAATATTATTTGCGCGAGCAAATCAAAGCAATTTCTAAAGAGCTGGGTGAGGGCGAAGACGTCCAAGCAGAAATTGCTGAATATAAAGAGAAAATGTTGGGCCTTGCTTTGCCCGACAATGTTGTAGAAAAAATCAATAAAGAATTGGGTCGCTTAGTTAAAATGCCTCCTATGACTCCAGAGGGTGCAGTGATTCGCACTTATATCGAAACTTTACTTTCCTTGCCCTGGGGAATTATGTCCGAAGAAAACTTTGATATTAAGAAAGCAGAAAAAGTTCTCGACCACGACCACTATGGCTTGAAAAAAGTTAAGGAACGCATTCTCGAGTTTTTGGCTGTGCGTGCACTCTCGCAAACGACTAAGGGACCAATCCTTTGTTTAGTTGGTCCTCCGGGTGTTGGTAAAACTTCTTTAGCAAGTTCCGTTGCACGAGCTATCGGTCGTAAATTTACCCGCGTATCCTTAGGCGGCGTACGCGACGAAGCAGAAATTCGTGGTCATCGTCGCACTTATATCGGCGCGTTGCCTGGACGCATTATTCATGGCATGCAACAGGTTGGCTGTATGAATCCTTTGTTCCTTCTTGATGAAGTAGATAAAATGGCTGCCGATTTTCGTGGTGACCCGGCTTCTGCACTTCTTGAAGCTCTTGACCCAGAGCAAAACAATGCTTTTAGCGATCACTTTATTGAATTTGCATTTGATTTATCCAACGTTTTCTGGATTGTTACGGCAAATAGTACGGATACAATTCCTCCGGCACTTTTAGATCGCATGGAGGTAATTGAACTTCCTAGCTACACTGATGAAGAAAAAGTAAAAATCGCCAAGCTCCACCTCATGCCAAAAGAAAAAGCAGCGAATGGCCTCGCCGATTATAAAGTTTCCGTGAGTGAAAAAGCCCTTCGCCGCATCATTCGCGAGTACACGCGTGAGGCTGGCGTGCGTAATTTAGAACGCAAGCTTGCTAGCATTTATCGTAAGATCGCTTATAAAATTGTTAGCGGCGAGTTGGATAAAGTGCAAGTAACAGATAAAAATTTGGAAAAATTTTTGGGACCAATTATCTTTTTGGAAGAAGACAGTCATTTAGAATCTGCTGTTGGTATTGTTAATGGTCTTGCTTGGACAAGTGTGGGTGGCGAGTTGCTTAAAGCGGAAGTGCTAACATTTAAAGGCAAGGGCAACTTAATTCTTACAGGTTCTTTGGGAGATGTCATGAAAGAATCAGCTCAAGCTGGTTTTACTTATATTCGTAATCGTTCTGAAGCCTTGGGTATCCCTGAAGATTTTTCTGAAAAGCTCGATTTACACATTCACTTCCCCGAAGGTGCCGTGCCCAAGGATGGCCCGAGCGCAGGCGTAACAATCGTTACTGCGATGGTGAGTGCATTAACAGGTCGCAAGGTTAAAGGCAAATTAGCGATGACTGGCGAAATCACTTTGTCTGGACGTGTGCTTCCTATTGGTGGTGTCAAGGAAAAAGCATTAGCTGCTTACCGTTATGGTGTGAAGACTGTGCTTTTGCCTGCACGCAATATGCAAGATCTTGACGAGCTGCCTGAAAATGTTAAGGCCGAGATGAGATTTATTCCAGTTCGTCATTTAGACGAGGTTTTGGAATTGGCATTGGAGGATTAACATGGCAAATTGGGATATCATTAAAGCAAAATATGCTGCGTCTGCAGTTCGTTCGGAGCAATATCCTGCAACAAAAATGATTGAGGCTGCTTTTATTGGTCGCTCCAATGTTGGTAAATCTTCTTTGATTAATTCTTTGTGCAGACGCAATGGTCTCGCTCGCGTTTCTTCTACGCCTGGCAAAACGCAAACAATTAATTTCTACGAATTAGATGCGAAACGTTCTGATGAAGGCATGGAAGAAAGAGCTAAGTTTTATCTTGTAGACCTGCCGGGATACGGCTTTGCTCGCACGAACAAGTCAAATAAGGAACAATGGTCGGGCTTTATTGCCAGATATTTGTCGGAGAGTCCAAACCTTGGTCTTGTATGTCAATTGGTAGATATTCGGCACAAACCCATGGAAAGTGACATTGAGTGTTTTAATTGGCTTAAACAAAACGGTTTGCGCGTCTTCGTTATTCTTACTAAAGCCGACAAACTTTCGAAGAGTGCAGTAATGACACAAGTGAATTTATACCAAAATGCTTTTGGTTTAGCTAATGAAAATATTTTAGCTTATTCTTCTACTCAACATGGTATGCGTGGAGTATTAATTAACCGTATAATGGCTGTTTTAGAAGAGACGGCTGAATAATATTTTATTTGTTTTGAAGGTGAAGTAATTGAACATTTGGCTTGGCAGAGTAATCCTTATAGTTATTGCCGGCTGTGTAGGTGCCATACTTGCGAAATTTCATATTCCCATTCCTTTTATTTTGGGCGGCATGCTTACAGCTATGTGTTCGAAGATTTTCTTTGCAAAATATGGGATTACTTGGACCAAGCCCTTGCGTGAGGTTGCGCTTTTAGTTGCGGGCTATGGCATTGGTTCAAGCTTTGATATCACGGCTTGGAATTATTTGTTGGGGCAAACGACGGGCGTGTTAGGTTCAACGGTTCTTAGCATTGGTGCTTGCATGATTTTAGCGATGATCATCGCCAAGCTTACTAAAACAGATATGCAAAGCTGTTGCATTGGCTTCTTGCCTGGAGGAATGACGGTTGCCATGCTAATGTGTGACGACGATGACAGCCTAGATCCAAATGTAGTCATGGTTATGCAAATACTCAGACTATTTGCGGTGGTTATTTTCGTTCCATTTTTAGTGGTCTATCTTTTAGATGCTCAGGTAACAAGCACTGGCTTGACTATGGCAAATAAAGGAGGCTATCATTGGCTGATTTTTATTCCCTTATCTTTGGCGGGTGCTTTTATCGGTGAAAAGGTTAATTTGCCAACACCAAGGCTCTTAGGACCTGTTTTAGCTACAGCAATCTTTTCCATCACTTGCGGAACAGTTCAACCGGTTCATGCTTTAATCATGGCTCCCGCACAATTATCCATCGGCCTTTTTATGGGAATGATGATGGATCCTGTTCGCATTGCTAAAATAAAAAATATTTTTGTGCTAACAATAGTTGCCTCTGTCGTAATCTTATGGGTGACTTATATAATAGCTCGATATTTTTCCTCTTGGTATGAATTTTCTCTCGTCACTGGCTTCTTGGCTATGGCTCCAGGAGGAATTGCTGAGATGGCTTTAGCTGGCATGAGTATGGGCGAAGATGTTTCCATAATTTTGAGCTATCAATTAATTCGCTTGATAATTATGAATGCAGTCATGCCGGCATTTTTAGTCTGGTATTTCAAAAGAAAAAATAAAAAAATTCAGGCATAAAAAATGAGCACGACCTTGTAGTCGTACTCAAAATATTTTTAAAAATACAAAAAGCAGTTATTCAATGACTTTTTTGAATAACTGCTTTTATATTTTGTATTTAGTTTTCATGCTTTGCTCCTCAATTAAAAATTAATGAACATAATAGAATTGAACTTTGTACAAAGCTTTAACGATGGATTCTAACATTTTTTTGCCTCCTAAATTATTCATGTCATTAACAAAAAATTAATGAATGTAATACCAACCAAAATTACAAAGAGTTTGTAAAAATTTTTCGTAAGTCATAAACTTTAACCTTCTTTCTTCAAGTTGACTTTATTATATCACTTCAAACGAAAACTGTCCACTATGGACATGATTAGTCCCTATAGAATATTTTTATTCAACTTATTTATAAATAAAAAAATAGAGCAAGTCATTCGACTCGCTCTATTTAAAAATATTTTTTTACATGCCTTTATTTACTTTGAAGGTATCCAAGGTCTCTTCGATTTTTTTCACGAGACTTTGAGGCAGGCCTTCGATATTTACATTTAAGAAGCCACGTACAATTGTAGCCGTTGCTTCATCTTCATCCATGCCACGTGCCATGAGATATTCAATTTCTTCTGGCGCAATACGACCGACTGCAGCCTCATGAGAAAGCTCTGCGTTACCTACATGTGCATCGAGCTCGGGAATTGCTAAAATTTGTCCTTGTTTTGCTAGCATCAAGCCGTGACATTCGAGGTGAGCTTTGATTTCTTCAGCCATGCCTGTTAAGTTGCCACGATTAATAATGATGCCACCAGTAGAGATGCTGCGGGTAACAATTTCACTACGGGTTCCCATAACCTCGTGAATAGTTTTGCCGCCAATATCGAGATAGCTGCCTTCAGGCGCAACGAGTACAGAATTTAATCGAGCGACCGCGCCCACACCACGTAACCTAACAGTCGGATACATTTGAATATCCTTAACTTTATTCATGCAGAAATAATTAGAAACGTATTGACCGCCTTCATCGACTATAGTTACCGTACGAGGACGAACCTTTACGTTTTCGCCCCATTCATGAATCATGGTGAAAGAAAGCTTAGCATTTTTTTCTACAAACATTTCGCTTATGCCAAGGTGAACGCCTTCAGTTACATGCTCGCTAGAAGAACAGCCACTAATAATATTTAACTCAGCACCTTCTTCGATGATTACAACATTATGGACTCTTTGCATTTGGTTTTCATGATTGATGAAAACACAGGCTTGTAAGGGGACAGAAATTTTTTTGCCTGCTTGTACCCAAATGAAATAGCCTTGCTCTTCTTCAAGTGCAGTTACGGCCGTGTATTTATCGGTGTCAGGCTTAACTGCTTTCCACCAATATTTTTTTACAAGCTCAGGATATTTTTTGGCAGCAGCACCAGTACTCATTAATACGAGAGGAGTGTTAGGCTTAACATTTGCCTCGACGGCTTTGTTATCAACTTGCACATAGCTTGCGCTTCGAGTTTTTTCAGTTAAGTCGACGCCAACCTTTTCTAGCTTCGCTTTATCTTCTTTGGCAAGTTCATCGGTAGAATTGACATGAATGTCGTTGTTATTGTCGTATTGAGTAAGGTCGATATCACTACCAAAAGCTGCTTTCTTAGCAAGAAGCTCGTCTGCTTGCGCAAAGTCGATAGGGGAGGATGCAACGTATAAATTTTTATCCATTTTTACAACCTCCTTTGCATGCTCCTCGTACACAGCTTTCATAACCATTATGAGAGATGCAATTTAATACTTGCAAGGGTTCACCTTCTTGACAGGTTAATTTGCCTTCGAAAAGAATATGTGCGTGAGTTGCAGGTACGTATTTTAAAATATGTCCGAGGTGAGTGATGACAAGTCCTGCATTTTGACTCTCGGCCAAAGGATTTTGTGCATGGCAATTTGCTAAATTACAGCAAGCTTTATCGCAGGTTTGTTTTTTCCCGTGCTGTAGAATGTAATTGGATGCGCGACCAACTAAGGCGATGTTTTCAACGTCGACGCCGCTTTCCGGTTCGTCTAAAAGCAAGAGGTCAGGTTTTTGTGCCATTAATTGCAAAAGCTCGCTGCGTTTTAATTCGCCACCAGAGAAACCTTCGTTAACACTGCGATCTAAGAAGTCACTCATGCCCATCCATTCAGCCATTTGATTAACTTCTTCAGGAGTTGCTCCGCAAATCTCTACCATTTTGCGTAGGGAAAGCCCGCGGATCGTCGGGGGACGTTGAATCATCATGCCGATGCCAAGTTTTGCTCTTTCAAAGCAGGGAGCTTCGGTAATGTCTTGTCCTTTAAAATAAATTTTGCCAGCAGTAACTTCATATCTTTCAAAACCCATAATGGTGCCGATAAGTGTGCTCTTGCCTGTACCATTAGGCCCGAAGAGAACATGTACTTCACCAGGAGCGATATGTAAGTTAATGTCTGTTAAAATAGGTTTACCTTTAACGGAAACTGATAGGTGTTCTATTCTTAACATGAAAATCTCCTTATTGTTGCAATATTAATTGGTTAAATAAATATTGTAAAATTTTATTAGTGTTTTAGTAGCAGATTTAAAAATCTTGTCTATCTATTGTATTATATTTTGTCCAAAAAGTAAACATATG
>JAUNIS010000034.1 GCA_030523325.1 Phascolarctobacterium sp. | reverse complement strand
ATTAATATACAAAATAAAAGGGGGGGGGGGGGGAAGCGTTCTTTTATATTCCTTAAAAATAATTTATAGCATACGGATTTAAAAACTAATTCTAGAGAGCAAAAATTAAAACAATCATTTAAATTATTAAAAAACAACGAGATTTTTTAGCCTTAAAAATATAAAAATTCTTAATCTAAATGTTAACATTTGTGATTAAATCACCAAAAATTAACGCTTGACGAACTAAAATCCGTCCGTTATAATGAACACAGACTTAAGGAAATTGTGAAATATATGTGATAAATCCTCAAGTCAAAAATAAAACTTGTCACCGATATTTCACAATTTCAAATTAAGTGTTGTTGTGTTGTGAATCTAAAAATTTTGAGGTCGGTCTGCAGCAGGAAATCTGCAGAACTATTACGGAGGTATGAAAATGAACCACATTTACAAAATCGTTTGGAACAAAGTTAGAAATTGCTACATGGTAGTTGGCGAGTACGCTAAGTCTCAAACCAAGGGTTGCGCTGTTGCTAAGCTGTTCAGCAGCAAAAGATTAGCAAAGGTTGCTGCAGCTACCTTAATGGTTGTTGGTTTTGGGTTCGCTGGAATTGTGAACCAAGCTGATGCAGCTACAGAAGGCGACTATGTTGCTGTTCGTTATGAGGGAACTGTTGGCGGAAAAGGTAATCCTGTAGTTGGCTCTACTACTCAATATACAGATACTCTTGGCGCTAAATATACATATACACTTACTCAAGTTACTGTTAATGGTCAAAAAAATTACTATTATGTTCGTAATGGCTGGGTTTTGTCTGCAACCGCGGAAAAACGTTATGATGGTGCCAATACTGACTTAATGTTGACTTCCTATAGAAGTGACACCAGCACGACTGCTAATCTCCCTGTTTTTTCTAAATCTGACACCACTGTACTTGGCACTTCCACCGATACAGTAACCGGCAAAAACATTATTACTGTTGTAGATAACGGTTATGTTGGCGCAGTTAATACTGCTTCTGTAACAACACCTTATACCTTCAAATACATCATGCTTAAAGACGGCGTATGGACTGATGTAGGTGGTGGTCAAGCTAATATCGAAGCTAATGCTTACAAAGTTACTGTAAGTGAAGGCGTTTGGTACGCTAATGTTAATGGCTCTCAAGTAGTTGTTGATGGTTCCAATGTTTATAATATTGGCGGTCAAAACTATGTTTTCAAAAATACTGACGGCTCTATCTACAAGGGTTCCATTTTTGGTTCCAATAACGAGCTTTTGAAATCCACTTCCATTACAACAGCTAATGGAACTACTACTAACTTAACCGTTTGGGCAACCGATAGAACCGACGCCGATGGTGAAGCTGCTAATCTTACCGTTGGTCAAGTTAACCGTATTACCGATACCTTTACTCAAAACGATCTTAACCTGGCGAAGGCAGATATCAAAGAAGTAAGAGTAGCTGCAGGTACTGGTAATGTTGTTAACAAATATACCTTGATTCGCAACGATGAAGATGGTACCGAAGTTGCAAATACAATCGTTGATACCGATACTAAAGTAACTTCTGTTAGTGTAACTGGTGATGCAACCAAGACTGTAACTATTACAAGTAACGATGGCAATAGCGTAAACGCTACCTTCACCGACAACGATACAAAATACACTGCAGGCACTAATGTACAAATCAGCCCTGACAATGTAATCAGCGCAACCGATACCAATACTACTAATAAAACTATGGCAGTTAGTGGTACGACTCAAAAAACTATTACCGTTACCGATAGTGATGGCAACACGGTATCCGCTAATTTCACCGATAACGACACAAAATATACTGCAGGTAGCAATGTACAAATCAGCGATAACAATGTAATCAGCGCAACTGATACCAATACTACTAACAAAACTGTAGCAGTAGAAGGTACAACTCAAAAAACCATCACCATCACCGATAGCGATGGCAACAATGTATCCACTACCTTCACCGATAACGACACAAAATATACTGCAGGTAGCAACGTACAAATCAGCGATAACAATGTAATCAGCGCAACTGATACCAATACTACTAACAAAACTGTAGCAGTAGAAGGTACAACTCAAAAAACCATCACCATCACCGATAGCGATGGCAACAATGTATCCACTACCTTCACCGATAACGACACGAAATATACTGCAGGTACTAACGTACAAATCAGTAATGACAATGTAATCAGTGCAACTGATACCAATACTACTAACAAAACTGTAACCGTAAGTGGAACAACCGAAAAAACCATCACCATCACTGACAGTGACGGCAACAATGTATCCGCTACCTTCACCGATAACGATACTAAATATACTGCTGGCAATAACATTTCCATCAGTGAAGACAATGTAATCAGTGCAACTGATACCAATACTACTAACAAAACTGTAACCGTAAGTGGAACAACCGAAAAAACCATCACCATCACTGACAGCGATGGCAACAACGTTTCTGCTACCTTCACCGATAACGATACAAAATATACTGCAGGTGCTAACGTACAAATCAGTGATGACAATGTAATCAGCGTAACTGATACTAATACCACCGTTGATTCTGTAACCGTGACTGGTGACACAAACAAGACCATTACTATCACCGATAGTGAAGGCAATGATGTAACCGCTACCTTTACCGATAACAATACGAAAAATGAATCTGTAACAGTAAGTGGAACAACCGAAAAAACCATCACCATCACCGATAGCGATGGCAAAAACGTATCCGCTACCTTCACCGATAACGATACAAAATATACTGCAGGCACTAACGTACAAATCAGCGATGACAATGTGATCAGTGCAACTGATACCAATACTACTAACCAATCCGTAGCAGTAACCGGTAACACAGAAAAAACCATCACCGTTACCGATAGCGATGGCAAAAACGTATCCGCTACCTTCACCGATAACGATACAAAGTATACTGCAGGTGCTAACGTACAAATCAGTGATGACAATGTGATCAGTGCAACTGATACCAATACTACTAACCAATCCGTAGCAGTAACCGGTAACACAGAAAAAACCATCACCGTTACCGATAGCGATGGCAAAAACGTATCCGCTACCTTCACTGATAACGATACAAAATATACTGCAGGTGCCAACGTACAAATCAGTGATGACAATGTAATCAGCGCAACTGATACCAATACCACCAATACTTCTGTAAGCGTAACTGGTGACGCAACCAAGACAGTAACTATCACCGATAGCGAAGGTAAAGAAGTAACAGCTACCTTCACCGATATTGATACCAACACAACCAATACTTCTGTAAGCGTAACTGGTGACGCAACCAAGACAGTAACTATCACCGATAGCGAAGGCAATAACGTAACCACTACCTTCACCGATAACGATACAACTTATACTCAAGGTCAAGGCGTTACCATTGACGCGAACAACCAAATCAGTGCTAACCTTAAAGAGGGTCAAAACATTGTCCTTACTAACAATGATGATGGTTCCATTAGCATTAATGCAATTCTCAGCGGCCCTGGTGTAGTAAACGCAGTTGATGCAGGCTGGGATCCGGTTGATAAACATACCATCAACATCCAATTGTCTTCCACCGATAGCCAAGGCGCTGTATCCGTTGGTGACAACCAAGTTATCGACAACATCGCACTTTCCAGTGAAGTAGGCGACATCGCAGATAGTAATTATGTAAATTACTTCGGTGAAGCTACTACCTTGGTTGAAGCAGTAGATGTTACTATGGAAGAAGCATTGAAGCACACTACCGTTGTTTTGGCAGATGGCGAAAAGAACCTGACCATAACAGAAGACATTAATGCAGACGGCGGCAAAGAATACACTTTGAGCATGAGCAGAGACCTCGATATTGACAACATCAACATCGGTGGCAACACTGTAATCAATAACAATGGTATCACCACAAACGTTATCAATGCTGGCAACACCACCATTAACGAAGGTGGTATCACTACCAATAACTTGAAGGTTAACAAAGTAACTATCAACGAAAACGGCATCGACGCTGGCGGTCAGAAGATTACTAACGTTGCAAATGCAACTGATGCTTCCGACGCTGTAAATTATGGTCAATTACAAGCTGAACTTGCTAAAGTAGGTAATAGCGAAGCAGTTAACCAACGCATTAACCAACTGGACAATCGCGTTAATAAGGGTCTGGCTGGTGCAGCAGCTCTCGCAGCTCTTCATCCTATGGACTTCGATCCCGATGACAAACTGACCTTCGCAGCTGGCTATGGTCATTACAGAGGTGAAAATTCAGTAGCACTCGGCGCGTTCTATCGTCCGGACGAAAAAGTAATGTTCAGTGTTGGCGGCACACTTGGTAACGGCAGCGATATGATTAACGCAGGAATAAGCTTCTCCCTGGATCGTACTCAACGCATTACCGGTTCTAGAACTGCTATGGCAAAGCAAATCGTTGAACTAAAAGCACAAAATGCAGATCTGCAAGCACAAAACGTAGAAAGAGATAACAAGATTGCAAATCTGGAAGCAAAACTTGCTTCCTTGACTGAGTTGGTAAGCAAGATTGCCAAATAACTCAGGTCACTATAAATATCACAACAACACAACAGAGCAGGCTGAAAAGCCTGCTTTGTTGTTTATTAGGAGTCTTTACGTAAGCCTTGCGTGAAACGTACTTTTGGCGCTAGAGAGAAGGATGGTTTCAATTAGCAAAGAGCAATGAGCAATGAGCAATTGAGGATGGATTTTTGCGGAGCAAAAATCCTGGGATTAAAACTGAATAGTTTTGCGAGGTCCTGGCGTGTTGCTGGGACATCTTTTTCAATGCTGAATTTTGAGAATTGCAGCATGTATGTAAGTAAGCGTCAAACCTAACGCGGATTCCACTTTCAAATTCAATAAAGTATAATCGTCGTGTGGGATTTTCTCACACGATTTTTTCTTTAGAGCAAATTAGAGTGTTTTTACCACTGTCGTAATCGCTCTAAATCACTCTAATCATACAGAACAGGAAGTGTGTAAAACATGTCAACAAGTCTCCAGTCCTTGAATGAAAACCAGTCAATACAAGAATGGGCAACCAGAATAAAAGAATGCCGTAACAGTAACATGACTGTTAGAGGCTGGTGCTCTGAGCAAGGAAGTGCTGTCATCTACAGTCTTGTTGAAACAGCAAAAGAAAACAAACTTGATCCATATCGTTATCTCGTGTACGTGCTTGACACGGCGAGAAAGCTTGACTAGACACAGCCCAAGTGGGTAGACGTGCTGTTTCCAGAAAATGCACCAAAGGAATGTAGCATAAATTTTAGAAAATAACATTTCGCTTACGGACCGCTTAGCGCGGTCCTAATTTTTTTGTTTACGCGTTAGGTTTGACGGTTACGTATAAAGAGCGTTGCCAATGGAATGGTGAGCGGTTATCCTCCTGGTGTTTCTCGGAGGAGGTGATAGGCTTTAGCACAATCCTCAGGTTTAATTCCATGCCTGAAGAAAGGACTGTGGTAATCTTGTTGCCATATGCTTTTTGTAAGGCTATTAGTTTAGCTTCGTTATTGAGATTTGCAGCATGTATGCTAGTTGCAGGTTTTCTCCTGGGATTAGTAGTAGGCTTAAAAATTCGTAAATAAAAAGCAGAAAACCGCCAACTCCAAGGTCAAAAGGTTTGGCGGATTTCTGCTAATTCTTTAAAAACTGAGGGCAACCGTTCATCGGTGACGCTCATTATATTTTAATTATAACATATTGAATGAATTTGTCAAAGAGAAGAGCTTACATCGGATGAAATTCTTAGTGTCAAATTTTTAATGGATAATTATGGTAGATAAATGATGATTGGGGATAAGAGAATCGTTCGACTCACGTCGAATAGATTTAAATCGCAAGTGAAGCTTGCACCTAAAATTCAGCATTAAATTGTCGGAGCTGGTTTATGACTTGCAATTTATTTAAAACTTCATTCGTTAACATAAGCGTAGAAATCGGTTGACAACAAGGCGTTGATGTTTTATAATAGGCACATGAATTAAGTGAACTAAAAAATAATATTTGGTTTACAAAAGAAAATTTACAATAGATAAATAGAAGGTGAATTTCATGTCCGCAAGTGAACAATCGTTAAATAAAACTCGTGAATTAACAAAAATGGCCTTGATGATAGCCATTAACTGCATTAGCGCTTACTTAATCATTCCGCTGCCTTGGAGCCTCTCACCAATTGCCTTGCAAACTTGTATCGTAACCTTAACCGGTTATCTGCTTAAACCCAAGCAAGCTTTCATTACCATGGCAGTTTATATTTTGGTGGGGCTCGCAGGTATTCCGGTGTTTACAGGTGGTACAGCAGGTCCTGGGAAGTTGTTTGGACCTACGGGTGGTTACATTTTTGGCTTCGTAGTGGCTGCCACGGTAATTTCTTATTTCAAACCTGAAAAATATAATTTTACGAAATACGCTATGATCGGACTTATCGGTATTCCCATCATTTACATTCCTGGTGTCATCCAACTTATGGCTCTCACCAAAATGGATATTATGAAAGCATTTATGGTTGGCGCAGTTACTTTTATTCCTCTTGACATCGTTAAAGTTTTTGCAGCAGCTTATCTCGCTGGTCCGCTGCTGAGAATTTTCGGTAACAAATAAAAATAAAATTAGCAATAGGTCGCAAGGCATGCGGCCTATTGTATTTTTTTCTAGCTAGTAGAAGAGTCAGAAAATTTGTGCTAAAATAGTATACGGATTACTTTTTGTATTTTACGATGTTTTATAAATTCAGGAGGTTGTTTCTAATGAATCTTATTAGAAGAATTTTTGTTGAAAAGAAGCCTGCCTTTGCCGTTGAAGCACGTGGGGTTCTTGCCGATTTACAAAACAATCTGGGTATGAATGCTCTCACAGGTATGCGTATCATTAATAGATACGACGTGATGGGTTTGTCCGACGAAGAATTTGCTGCTGCTCGTCAATCTGTTTTGTCCGAGCCACCCGTTGATACCGTTGTAGAAGAGGAACTGCCATTAGCAAATAATGAAACTGCATTTGCTGTAGAACTTTTACCGGGTCAATACGACCAACGTGAAGATTTCGCCGAACAATGCATCCAACTCATTACTCAAAAAGACCGCCCTATGGTTTCTTCTGCTAAAGTTTATGTGCTGCAAGGCGACTTAAACGAAGCGGATGTACAAAAAATTAAAGCATATTGCATTAACCCTATCGAAGCTCGCGAAGCAGAGCTTGCTAAGCCAGAGACTTTAATCGCAACCTCTGAAAATCCTGAAAATGTTAAACGTATTGCTGGTTTTTTAAAAATGAGCAAGGATGAAGCAGCTGCTTTTCGCAGTGAAATGGGCCTTGCTATGAGCCTTGAAGATCTTCTTTGGTGCCAAAAATATTTTAATGAAGAAAACCGTGAGCCTTCCATAACCGAGATTCGCGTGTTGGATACATATTGGTCCGACCATTGCCGTCACACAACATTTATGACCAATATTGACGATGTAGAAATCGTACCCGGCGTTTTAACAAATCCGGTGCAAGCTGCTTACGACAAATATATGGCTGCTCGTGACGAGGTTTATGGTGAAAACACCGAGCGTCCCGTTACCCTTATGGACATCGCTGTTATCGGCATGAAAAAGCTACGCAAGGAAGGTAAGCTTGACGACCTTGACCAATCGGAAGAAATTAACGCTTGCTCAATCGTTGTACCCATCCAGGTAGATGGAAAGACGGAAGATTGGCTCGTTATGTTCAAAAACGAAACCCATAACCATCCCACAGAAATCGAACCCTTTGGTGGTGCAGCAACCTGCTTAGGTGGTGCAATCCGCGATCCACTTTCTGGCCGTTCTTACGTATACCAAGCAATGCGCGTAACTGGTAGTGCCGACCCGCGTACATCCGTTGCCGATACCTTAACTGGTAAATTACCGCAAAGAAAAATAACTGTTGGTGCTGCTAGTGGTTATTCCTCCTATGGTAACCAAATCGGTTTAGCAACGGGCCATGTACAAGAATATTACAACGAAAAATTTGTTGCTAAACGCATGGAAATCGGTGGTGTCATGGGCGCAGCACCCAAATCTTCTGTTATCCGTGAGCGTCCTTGTGCGGGCGATATCGTCGTATTACTTGGCGGCAAAACAGGTCGTGATGGTTGCGGCGGTGCAACTGGTTCCTCTAAAGAACATACGGTTGAATCCTTGATGAGCTGTGGTGCCGAGGTTCAAAAGGGTAATCCTCCCACAGAAAGAAAAATCCAACGCTTGTTCCGTAATTCTAAGGTAACAACTATGATTAAACGCTGCAACGACTTTGGGGCAGGCGGCGTATCTGTTGCTATTGGCGAATTAACTGACGGACTTGTTATTGACCTAGACAAGGTTCCTAAAAAATACGAAGGACTTGACGGCACCGAGCTGGCAATCTCCGAATCCCAAGAACGTATGGCAGTTGTTATTGCTGCTAAAGATCAAGAAGCCTTCATTAAATTTGCCGACGAAGAAAACCTGGAAGCTACTGTTGTAGCAACAGTTACGGCTGAGCCTCGTCTCGTTATGTATTGGAGAGGGGATAAAATCGTCGATTTGTCTCGAGCTTTTCTCGATACAAATGGCGTAGCTCAACATATCCAAGTAACTGTTGAAAACGAAAAGGTTGGGGAAATTTTTGAAGTCGTTCCCGCAGCTTGCCAAGGCAAGGACATCAAAGCTGCTTGGCTTTCTAACCTTGCTCGCTTAAATGTTTGCAGTCAAAAAGGTTTGTCAGAACGCTTTGACTCTACTATTGGTCGCGGAACTGTCCTCATGCCTTTTGGCGGCAAGAACCAAATGACTCCTACCGAAGGTATGGTTGGACGCATTCCCGTACTGAACGGCAACACGACTGCAGCATCTGTTATGGCTTGTGGTTATAATCCCGAGGTTGCTTGCTGGAGCCCCTATCATGGAGCAATGTATGCTGTTGTAGAATCCGTAGTGCGTGCAGTTGCCCTGGGTGCAGATCCTGCAAAACTTCGCCTTACCTTACAAGAATACTTCCCGAAATTAACAAGCTCTAAGGGCTGGGGTGAACCCTTTGCTGCTTTACTTGGTGCTTTTAACGCACTGGATGCTTTAGATCTTCCGGCTATTGGTGGCAAGGATTCTATGAGCGGTACCTTTATGGATAAAACTGTTCCACCCACACTTGTTTCTTTTGCAGTTGGCGTAATCGATGGGGACAAGGCAGTCTCTGCCGAATTCAAACAAGCAGGGGACAAAGTAATTTTCTTGGATTGCCCGCGTGATGCATCCGATGTTCTCGATTTTGCTATCTTAAAGAAAAATCTTACTGCAGTTCATCAAGCAATTCTTGCAGGTAAAATTAAAGCGGCTGCAGCTGTCAAGGATGGTGGCATTGCCTCTCTCGTAAGCACTATGGCAATGGGTAACGGACTTGGCTTCGAATTCATCAAACCCTTCCCGGACACCGACTCTCTCTTCACATTGCAACCTGGTGGCATTCTCGTCGAGCTTGCTCAAGGTGTAGAAGCAGAAGATGTTTTTGGCGAACTTGACTTCATGCTTATCGGTTCTGTTTGCGCAAAGCCTGGCACCTTCATTAACGGTGTAGAAATTTCTGCTGAAGAAGAGGTTGAAGCTTACACAGAAACCTTAAATAAAATTTTCCCCATTAAATTACCCGATGTTGCTGAACCAGTTGACATTAATCAACCTCTCTATAAAGTAGAAATGCCGCTGACTGCTCCCGTTAATATTGCGAAACCCCGCGTTTTCATTCCTGTCTTCCCTGGTAATAACTGCGAATACGATAGTGCTAAAGCATTTGCCGATGCAGGTGCTGACCCGCATATCTTTGTCGTTCGTAATCTTACCGCGCAAGCTATCGAAGAATCTGTTGAAGCAATGGTTAAGCAAATAGCTAATTCTCAAATCATCATGATTCCTGGTGGCTTCTCCGCAGGTGATGAACCGGATGGCTCTGGTAAATTTATCGCTACCATGTTCCGTAACCCCCGCATTAAAGAAGCAATCTCCGACCTCTTAGAAAATCGTGATGGTTTAGTGCTTGGTATTTGCAACGGCTTCCAAGCTCTCGTTAAGCTGGGGCTTGTTCCTTACGGTGAGGTTCGCGACTTAACACCGGATTCTCCGACACTGACCTTCAACAATATTGGTCGTCATATCAGCCAAATAGTCACCACACGTGTGGTATCTAACAAGTCTCCTTGGTTTAGCTGCTGCACTCCTGGTGAAGAGCATGCCATTGCTGTATCCCATGGCGAAGGTCGTTTCTATGCTCCAGAAAATGTACTTAAGGAACTCTTTGCTAATGGTCAAGTAGCAACTCAATACGTCAATGCTCAAGGCATTCCTACTATGAACGCACCTTATAATCCTAACGGCTCCTTGTATGCTATCGAAGGAATTACCAGCCCGGACGGTCGCGTACTTGGTAAGATGGGGCATAGCGAACGCTTTACTCCTGGTCTCTTTAAAAATATTGCTGGCGAAAAGGATCAAAAGATTTTCGTATCCGGCGTAAATTATTTCAAATAAAAGCATTTGTTAATTTTTGTAAAATTCATAAGAATTTTCCTGCGATGGCCCGGATTTTCTCCGGGCCATTGTTATTGTGTATACTATTTAAAATTTGCCAAAGAAAAACTTGCATAAAAAGTTGAATATACAGAATAATCCCTGCATATTACCTATGAATTTATGCATAGTTGTGATATAATTGATAAGAAAATGGGATAGAGTTTTCTTTTTGTGTATCATATATATTTGGGGGATTCCCTTATGGATGAAATTAATGAAAAATTACCTACAAATGAAGAAATAGTTGACGAGCCCCAAGACTTAGAGGAAATGGGTGATATTCGTATTGCTGACGACGTCATAGGCATTGTTGCAAGTCTTGCCTGTCAAGAGGTGCCAGGTGTTATTTGTATGGCCGGTGGTATTACGGATGGACTTAACTCTTTAATCGGTAAGGAGAATGCTTCCAAGGGTATTCGTCTTAAGTTTGATAAAAAAACTGTTACGGCTAATGTTTACGTTATCGTGGAATATGGATGCTATATTCCCGAGGTTGCCCTTGCCATTCAAGAAAAGGTTAAGGAAGCCATAGAAGAGATGACAAGGTTCGATGTGCAATTCGTTGACGTACATATTCAAGGCGTGCAAAGACGCAAGGCTCCAGAATTTGCGAAAGAAGCCGAGGCAGAAGAAAATATGGCTGATATCGTTCGTGCTCAAACCATGCACGCCCAGGGAACTGTGGCAACCTCCTTCGAGGCTCAGCTCGCCATGCATCGGGAGGAACAGGAGCGCATGGAATTCGAGCAAGGTGAGTCGTATGCCGTTCCCATCGCCAATGTTCAAGGGACCCACAAGAAACTAACCCTTGAGGATATTCCTGACGAAGAGCTGAGCGAGCAAGAGCTAGAAGAAAAATATCACTACAAACCAGTCAAAATGTTTGAAACAGAATACGACGTCCAAAAACGTCATAATAAATTTTTCGAGGAGGATTAGTTAAATGGGTATAGCGGATAGAATAACATTAACCTTATACACGTTTTTTATGGCCATCTTTTCAGTCATAGTTATACTCTTTAGCTTAGGAGTATTTCCACACGAAACTGTCCATACCTTTATTCAAGGTATTGAAGGAGATTGGGTTTTCGCAATTGGCGGCGTTATCATTCTTCTTGTCAGCCTGCGTCTGTTAATTTCCGGCTTAGGGCTAACGGCGTCAAGCTCGCTTTTACTTAGCGAAAGCGACAAGGGCAAGGTGCATGTGGGCAAGGCTGCATTAGAAAATTATATCGTGGTGCTTGCTCAAGAAATTTATGGCATTCATAACGTTAAGGTTATTGTTAAATTTGTAGAAAAAGGTATTGACGTACGCATTAATACTTCCATCGAGCCTGGCATTAACATTCCTGCAACAAGCAAGGAAATCGAAGCCAATGTGAAGGAAAGCATTAAAAAGGTTGCTGGTATTGACGTAGTAAATGTAGAAATTTACTTCAAACAAATCCAGGCTAAGGAAGGTTAAGGAGGAGCAAGATGTTAAACGAAATTTTACATGACATCTGGAATAATTTCCGTGGTCGTCTCTTATGCTCCTTGTTTGGCTTATTCATAGGCACCATGGTTATTTGGTTAGGACCGATTCAAGCATTCTTTTTAATAGTCTGCATTAGTATTGGATTCTTTATCGGTAATAAATTAGATAAAAAAGAAGATTTGCTGGAGTGGCTAGATAGACTTTTACCACCTGGCTATCATAGATAATTAAGGAGAGAAAAAATGAGTCGTAGAATTGCAAGGGAGCTTGCTATACAAGCATTGTTCCAAATAGATTTTAATTCAGAAAGCATAGATGAAGCACTTGATATTGCTGCGGATGTTTACCACGATATGGAAGAAAAAGGTCGCAGTGAGTACGTGGAAGCAGCGCAAAAAGCTTTTGTTGCGAAGGAAGCTAGCGTAGAGCTTGAAGAGGTGGAAACAAATCCGGTTAATGATCCTATCATCCCAAGTGCAAGTCAGGTTGAGGTTTCCCGTGCTTATGCGCAAGGTCTTGTTAATGGAGTAATTGCCAATAAAGAAGCCATTGACGAAAAAATTATCGCCTCCGCTATCGATTGGAAAATAGAAAGAATGCCTGCCATTGACCGCAATATTATGCGCGTTGCAGCTTATGAAATGCTTTTTGCAGGAGATAGAATTGACTTTGCTGTAGCAATTAATGAAGCAGTGGAGATCGCCAAAATATATGGCACTAAAGATTCTGCTCGCTTTGTGAATGGCGTCTTAGGTAAGATGACAAAATAAAAATGGCGATGAAAATTTATTTAGGCATCGATACAAGCTGTTATACAACATCTGTTGCAGCACTTGATGAAGCGGGCTGTTTAGTAGGCGAGGCAAGACGCATTCTTACTGTTAAAGAGGGGAATTGTGGTTTGATGCAATCGGAAATGGTTTTCCAGCATACTCGGAACTTGCCGGAGCTCATGGAGGCTGTTTTAAAGGACCGTGACTACGAAATTGCTGGCATAGGTGTTAGTGGTTATCCTCGTCCTTTAGAAAATTCTTACATGCCTGCCTTCCTCGCAGGAATGAGCGTGGCAAGAAGTCTTGCTTATGCAACGGGTGCAAAGCTACATGTTATTAGTCATCAAGAAAATCACTTAGAAGCAGGTATGTGGTCTGCTGCAGGTCCCAAGGCCGACAAGTTCTTACTGCTGCATGCATCGGGTGGAACCACTGACCTTATTTACTGCGAGAAAAAGGCGGACGCACGTTTTAAACTGACGGAAGTTGGTGGCAGCAAAGATCTACACGCAGGACAATTTATCGATCGTATTGGCGTAGCATTAGGTTTGCAATTTCCTGCTGGTCCGGCTTTAGAAAAGCTTGCGGAATCCGCCAGTGAAATGATTGAACTACCAGTTTCTAACCGTAAATTAACAATTAGCCTCTCAGGTCCTTGCACAGCAGCTATTCGTAAATTACAAGCTGGCTCTGATGGGGCAAGTCTTGCCCTTGGAGTTGAGCATTGCCTTGCTGAAAGCTTTGCTAGACTTTTTAAAAAGGGTGTAGAAGAATTTAATGTTCGCGACGTACTTTTAGTTGGTGGCGTGGGCTGTAATAAATATATTCGCCATCATTTAGAAGAAAAGCTTGCTAAATCTCGTACTCGTCTTTGGGTACCAGAGGGACAATTTAGCTCAGACAATGCAAGTGGCTGCGCAGCATTTGCCTGGCGCGTAAGCGAAAAACATATTCGCTATTATCTAGTTTAAGGAAAAAATTATGTCAGAAAAAATTTACTCCGTAGGTGAGTTAAATACTTTCATAAAAAGCATTTTAAATAAAGAATATAGTCTTAAGAACGTGCAGGTCTTGGGCGAGATTTCTAATTTTAAGCAATACCCAAACGCTGCCTACTTTAGTTTGAAAGACTCAGGTTCCGTATTAAAATGCGTCATGTTTAAGCGAGGCTCTTTTACAGGTAAGTATGTGCCGAAAAACGGCGACACCGTGCTTGCAGTTGGACGCATTGATGTTTTCCCTAGAGATGGCTTGTATCAGCTGTATGCTGAGATGCTGCTACCTCAAGGCGAGGGCGATTTAATGCAGGCTTACGAGCATTTAAAAGAGAAGCTCACTCGCGAGGGCCTTTTTGACGTAGGGAAAAAGCAAGCCATACCTGTGAATCCCTTGCGTATCGGCATAGTTACTTCGCCTATTGGCGCAGCCGTACGAGATATCATTACCGTTTCCCGCAGACGTAACCCGGGGGTGAAGCTTTATCTTTACCCAGTCAAGGTGCAGGGTGATGGAGCAAGCACAGAAATTGCTAAAGCAATTGCTTTCTTCAATAAAGAAAAAATTGCTGATGTTTTAATTGTAGGTAGGGGAGGCGGCTCCATCGAAGATTTGTGGGCCTTCAACGAAGAAAAAACCGTTCGGGCCATTGCTGCAAGTCGGGTTCCTATTATATCTGCAGTTGGTCACGAAACTGACTTTACTTTGAGCGATTTTGCTGCTGATAAACGTGCTGCAACTCCGTCTCAGGCCGCGGAGATGGCTACAATTGACCTCGAGAGCTATAAAAATAAAGTTAGCTATCTTATGGATAGAGCCCAAGGCTTACTTCTTGGAAAATTAGAATTAGCCGAGCATAAGCTGAAGGTTTTAGAAAGCTCTTGGCCCTTAAAGGAGCCTATGCGTATGGTGGACAGGGCTCAAGAAAGAGTGGATAGAGCTGTTGAAGATATTACAGATATTATGGAAGCCCGTTTGAAGAAAGGTGAGCATCGTTTTAGTCTTGCTTGTGCAAAGCTAGATGGTTTAAGTCCCCTTGCAGTTTTGGCTCGTGGTTATAGCGTGACAGAAGCGAAGGGCAAGCTTGTTACCAAGGTTGACGATGTGTCCTGGGGTGCGGAAATAATTACTACTGTTGGTGATGGCAAAATCGTCAGCATCGTTCAAGAAATAGAAAGGCAAGATCATGGCAACGAAAAAAATTGCTAAAAATATTAAATTCGAAGAGGCTTTAGCCGAGCTTGAAGAACAAGTACGCCTTTTAGAAGGGGGCGACCTTTCCTTAGAAAAATCCTTAGAAGCATATAGACATGGCGTAGAATTAGCCAAGGTTTGCAATGCCAAGCTCACTACCGTCCGTCAAGAGGTAGAAAAAATTATCGGCGAAGGCGAGGACGGTTTTGAGACAGAAGCATTTCAAGATTTGGAGGCTTAAAAATGGATTTTAAAACTTATTATGCTAACCAACAAAAACTGGTAGAGGATTTTCTTAAAAGACGTATTGCAAAAAAAGGCATCTCTAAAGTAGACGATGCTATGGAATATAGCCTTATGGCTGGTGGAAAACGCATTCGTCCCATTCTCTTGATGGCAGCTGCCGAAGCTTGCGGGAAAAAAGGTTATAATTTTTTGCCCGTTGCTTGCGGCTTAGAAATGATTCACACCTATTCTTTGATTCACGACGATCTGCCCTGTATGGATAATGACGATTATCGTCGTGGCCGCCTGACTAACCATAAGGTTTTTGGCGAGGCCATGGCAGTACTTGCTGGTGACGGACTTTTAACCCTTGCCTTCGAAGTCATGCTGGAACAAAAAAATGTTCCTGCAGATGTTTTAGTCGAAACTGTTCGCGAGATGGCGATGTGTGCCGGTAATTTCGGTATGGTTGGGGGACAGGGATTGGACTTAGAAGCTGAAGGCAAAAAAATAAGCCCCGAAGAATTGCGCAAGCTGCATGCTGGGAAAACAGGTGCACTTTTTATTGGCGCAATTCGAGGTGGCGCTCACTTAGCTGGTGCTAGTGACGAACAGCTTCGTGCTCTTACAAAATTCGCTGACCTCCTGGGTCTTGCTTTCCAAATTACTGATGATATTTTAGACGTAACGAGCACTCAAGAGGAATTGGGCAAACCCATCGGCAGTGACGAAAAGAACGAAAAATCAACTTACGTAAGTCTTTTTGGCTTAGAAGCATCTCAAGAATTGGCACAAAAAACTGTCGATGAAGCTCTCACTTGCCTCGATTCCTTCGGCGCGAGTGCTGAACCCCTGCGCGAGATTGCAAAGATGATGTGTAAAAGACGGAGCTAAAAAGAAGGGTCTACCTAGCTCCATCGAGAGAAACCTAATCCAATTCGGAATTCGGAATGCGCATTACGAATTATACATTAATAAAGGTAATTTTATGACTAAATATCTACAAAACATCAATAGCCCTGAGGACGTCAAGTGTCTTTCGGTGCAAGAGTTGCATATTTTGTCTCAAGAAATCCGTGATTATGTGATCGAAGTGACGTCAAAAAACGGGGGACATCTAGCGCCTAACCTAGGCGTGGTGGAGTTAACTCTGGCTTTGCATAAGGTTTTTTCCTCGCCTAAGGATAAGCTGATTTTTGACGTAGGTCATCAAGCATATATTCATAAGATTATTACGGGCAGAAGAGAATGGTTTAAAACCTTGCGTACTTATGGAGGTATGAGTGGGTTCCCGAAGCGCAGCGAATCACCCTACGATTCCTTTGGTGCAGGCCATTCATCTACATCTGTGTCGGCTGCAGTTGGTATGACTATTGCACGTGATTGTCTTGGGGAAGATTACAATGTCGTTGCGATTATTGGCGACGGCTCTATGACTGGCGGCATGGCTTTTGAAGCTTTGAATAATGCTGGTGATTTACAAAAGAATATGATCGTAGTACTCAACGACAACGAGATGTCCATCTCGAAAAACGTGGGCGCAATGAGTGAGTACTTAAATAATTTACGTACGGGCGAAACATATAATAAGGTAAAGAATGATGTAGAGCATTGGTTAAAAAATCTTTCCGTGGGCGCGGATGTGTTAAAGGTTTTGCGCCGAGTAAAAAGCTCTGCAAAATATTTAGTATTGCCAACATCCATCTTCGAAGAATTGGGTTTTACTTATTTGGGCCCTGTTGATGGTCACGATTTGGGTGGTCTCATCGAGATTTTAACGGCTGCTAAACGCATCCAAGGGCCTGTCCTCGTTCACGTACTAACGGTTAAAGGCAAGGGCTATAAGCCTGCCGAGGACATGCCTAACAAATTCCACGGCACGGGTCCCTTCGAGATTGCCACAGGTAAGAAGATTACTAATCCTAATGCTCCAGTAACTTACACGGAGGTTTTCGGCAAATGCTTGAGTAAGCTTGCTAATAACGATAAAAAGATTGTTGGAATTACTGCAGCCATGCCGGATGGAACAGGTCTTTCAATTTTTGCCAAAGACCATCCGGACCGCTTCTTTGACGTAGGTATTGCCGAACAACATGCTGTTACGAGTGCAGCAGGTATGGCTGCAGCCGGCTTGAAACCAGTTGTGGCTGTGTATTCTACGTTCATGCAAAGAGCCTATGATTCTATTGTGCATGACATTTGCATGCAAAACTTACACGTCGTACTTTGCCTCGATCGTGCTGGCCTTGTAGGCGATGACGGTTATACGCATCATGGGGTAATGGATTACGCGTATCTTCGTAGCATTCCGAACATGACGATTATGGCACCTAAGGACGAAAACGAATTATGTAATATGCTTAATACCGCTCTCGATTTTGCCGGACCTATTTCTATTCGCTATCCAAGAGGCAGCGGCTTGGGTGTAGAAATTGCTGCCGCACCTACAAGCTTACCTATTGGCAAAGCCGAGATTTTACGTGAGGGCAGTGAGCTTTGTATCTGGGCCATTGGCACAATGGTAGCTACAGCTCTCAAGGTCAGCGCTAAATTACAAGCACAGGGCGTTGACGCAGGTGTTGTCAATATGCGTTTTGCCAAACCGCTGGACGAAGCGTTACTGATGGAACATGCGAAAAAATATTCCAAAATCATTACTCTTGAAGAAGGCGTACTAAGTGGTGGGGTAGGAGCTAGCGTTTTAGAGTTCTTGAACGCAAAAGGATTATTACAGCAGACACAGGTTTTAAATCTCGGACTTCCAGATGCTTATATTCCTCACGGTGATAAAAAACTTTTACTGAGAGATATTGAACTAGACGAAGAGGCTATTTGCCAGAAGGCATTGGCTTTCTTAAAGGATTAAAAATGAAAAAAGAACGTTTAGACGCATTACTTGTGAACCGAGGTCTATTTGAATCGAGAGCTAAGGCTCAAGCGGCGATTATGGCTGGGCAAGTACTCGTCAATGAACAAAAAATAGAAAAAGCAGGTACTGCCGTAAACCCGGAATGCACCATTCGTATTTTGGGTAATAAACTACCATATGTAAGTCGTGGTGGCTTAAAACTAGAAAAGGCTCTGCAAATTTTCCCGATTTCTGTCGAGGGAAAGGTTGTGGCCGATGTTGGCGCATCAACTGGTGGTTTTACGGATTGCGCTTTGCAAAATGGTGCGGTTAAGGTTTACGCCCTGGACGTTGGCTACGGGCAATTAGCATGGAAATTACGTCAGGACGAACGTGTCATTAATATGGAGCGCACCAACGTCAGATATCTCGAAGAAGACAGCCTGCCTGAAAAGGTTGATGTAGTTACTATAGATGTAGCTTTTATCTCCCTTGATAAAATTCTTCCTGCCGTGCATAAAATTTTACAAGCGACGGGTTTTGTCATTGCTCTTATCAAGCCACAGTTTGAAGCGGGCAAGGAAAACATTGGGAAAAAGGGTGTTGTCAAAGATGCTAAGGTTCATGAAGATGTAATTAATAATGTCATTAGCTTTGCGAAATCCGAAGGCTTTGGGATTGCGGGCTTAGACTTTTCTCCTATTAAAGGACCGGAGGGTAACATTGAATATTTGCTCTATATGACTATGGGCAAGGATGACGCTATTAGTGAAGCTTACGTACACGATTTAGTTGGCAAGAGCCATGGCGATTTAGATAAAAAAGTCGAACCAAGCGAGGTGTAAGATGAAAATTAACCGTTTAGGAGTATTTCCAAATACCGGTAAATCCCATGTTATGCAAGTCCTTGGCAGCTTTTTAAAGCTTGTACGTAAAAACGGCATGGAACCATTGTTGCCAGATAATTTAGCAGCCGAATATGATTGCATGGCTTTTGACGTTGATGACGCTGATTCCATGAAGAATCTCGATGCAGCCGTTTCACTCGGAGGCGACGGAACTCTCCTGCAAATGGCTCGGCAAATTTTAAAATATGCTATTCCTTGCTTTGGGGTGAATATGGGTCACCTAGGTTTCTTGGCAGAGATTGATTTGCAAAATGTGAACAAGGCTATCGGCAGGGTCGCAGAAAGTAATTTCACTATCGAGTCCCGTAGTCTTTTGCAAGCCGAGGTCATTGAAGACGAAAAGGTTATCAATGTTTGTCATGCTTTAAATGATATCGTTCTGGAAAAAGGTATGTTCAGTAAAATGTGCCATTTATCCATGTATATTAATGGTAAGGCGTCTGGTCGTTACGCAGCAGATGGTCTGATTATCTCCACGGCCACAGGTTCAACTGCATATTCCTTAAGTGCAGGCGGACCTCTTGTTATGCCCGAGCTTGACGTCAGCATTATCACTCCTGTTTGTGCTCATAGCTTAGCGGCCCGTGCCCTCGTAATTCCGTCTACAGAGGTTATTGAGCTCAAGGCCGTGCCCGGCTCGGAAGAAATAAAATTATCGGCGGATGGTGAGACTATTACCGAGGTCGATAACGATACCATTGTGCGTATCACTAAGAGTCCCTTTGATATGAAAATTATTCGCCTGACAACTCGCGATTATTATCAAACATGGCAACAAAAATTAATGCGTAATCTTTAAGAAAACTTGAGAAAGAGGTGTAAAGATGAAAAGCGCTCGACATACAAAGATAAAAGAAATTATCGATAAACAAAAAATCGAAACCCAGGAAGACTTAGCTGCAGCTCTCCGTAAAAGCGGTATTGATGTTACGCAAGCTACCGTTTCTCGCGATATTAAAGAATTAATGCTTGTCAAGGTTCCCGATGCTGACGGTCGTTACGTTTACGCCTATCCTAAAGAACACAGCATGATTCTTACACCTAACAGACTGACCAGAACCTTCCAAGAATCCATTTTAGAGATTCGTCATAACGATGCTATGATTATCATCCGTACGCTTCCTGGTACGGCGCAATCCGTAGCATTTGCCGTGGATTATATGAAATGGCCGGAGATTCTCGGTACCATTGCCGGGGACGACACCGTATTTTTAGCAATTGATAAAAAAGAAAGCGTTGCTCTCGTAACCAATCGTTTGAATTCTTATAAATAATTGAGGTGGCAAATTGCTGCAAGCATTAACTGTTCATAATTTTGCGTTAATTGAAGATGCAAGTGCAACCTTCATCCCAGGCTTTAATGTTTTTACGGGTGAAACGGGTGCAGGTAAATCCATATTGATTGATGCTTTTGGCATTGTACTGGGAGCTCGTGCCTCGGGTGAATTCGTGCGTTCGGGCACGGAAGGTCTCTGGGTGCAGGCAATCTTTGATATCTCACATTTGCCAAAAGTAAAAGCACTGCTCACAGAGCAAGGTATCGAGGCAGAAGACGAGCTCTTTTTAAAACGTATGGTCAATGCCCAGGGGAAATCTAAGGCCTTGGTCAATGGCGTGCAGGTTCCTCTAGCAATTTTAAAGCAAATTGGGGGACTGCTTGTCGATATTCACGGCCAGCATGAAAACCAAGCACTTTTAAAGCAGGATGCAGCTCGCTCCTTTACCGATCTTTTTGGTGGAGAAGAGGTTGCTAAGGCTTTGGCGAATTACCAAGAGATTTATAAAAAATATTTGCAAGCAAAAACGCATCTTGAAGAGCTTCAGTCCCAAAGCGATCAGCAGGATTTACTGCTCGACCGTTACGCTTGGGAGATTCAAGAGATTGAGGACGCAAATCTAAAGCTCGGGGAAGAGGAAGAGCTTGAGGACGAAGCAAAAATTCTCGCCAATGGAGAAAAAATTATTTCCTCGACTAGTAGGGCTTATGGCTCTCTCGATGCCGATAGGGGTATTTTGAGCATGCTTGCTCAGGCCAAAGACGAGCTTCGTTATGCTGCCCGCTTTGATAAAAGGCTACAGGAACATTTCGAAAATTTGGATTCTGCCTGGATTAGCCTTGACGATGTGCGCACAGAGCTTGCAGATTATCTTGCGAGCAACGAATTTAATGCTAATCGCCAAGAGGAAGTGCAAAATAGATTAGACACTATCTATCGCTTACAGAAAAAATATGGTGGCACCGTGGAAGACGTGCTTGCTTATTTAGACGAGGCGAAGCTTAAATATAAAGATTTAAAAAATGTAGCAGAAGCAATTGCTCGTGCCGAAAAAGACTTAGCAAATGTTACGGCTAATCTAAAAAAAGTTGGTGCAACTCTTACTGCTGTCCGCAAAAAATCTGCGGAAAACTTGAGTCAAGGCATTACTAAGCATATTCGCGATTTGGCTATGCCAGACGGCGTCTTCGCCATTAATTTTGCTCCCTCAGAAAAGTTTTTGCCAACTGGTCTTGATGTAATGAGCTTTATGTTCAGTGCGAATTTAGGTGAACCCCCAGGACTTCTAGAAAAAGTTGCTTCAGGCGGTGAGCTGAGCCGAATCGCCCTAGCAGTAAAGACAGTGCTTATGGATACGCAGCCCATCAGTGTCATGGTTTTCGACGAAATTGACACGGGTGTGGGCGGGGTCACAGCTCAAAAAATGGCAGAAAAAATCGCTAAAATCAGCACCGTGGGTCAGGTGCTTTGCATCACTCATTTACCTCAAATAGCTGCTTTTAGCGATCACCATATCTATATTCATAAACAAAATGTAGGTGGAAGAACGCAAACATCGCTGAGCATTCTAGATGAAGAAGCGAAAATTAACGAAGTCATGCGCATGACGGCAGGGGAAAGCAAGTCTAAAGCAGCTCGTGATAATGCCTGTGAATTAATTTACAAAGCTAAGTCGGTGAAAGCGAGCTTTAAGAGGTAAAGATGATTAAAAAGTTTCACGAAAAAGAACTGGATGAAATTTATGTAGAAGGCTCTAACAAGGAAGTTTTTTCTGGTAAATTGCTTCACGTTCAGATGGATACAGTAAAATTACCAAGTGGCAGCACTGCGACCAGGGAATATATTCGTCATCCTGGTGCAGTTGCTATTGTGCCTGTCCTTGATGATGGTAGCATCATTCTCGTTAAACAATGTCGTTATCCTTTGGATACGGTGATGTGGGAAATTCCTGCAGGCAAGCTAGACCACGGACCGGACGAAGACATTTTAGAATGTGCTAAAAGGGAGCTAAGCGAGGAAACTGGTTACAGCGCAAGTAAGTGGCAAGAATTAATTGCCATTGCTACAACGCCCGGCTTTAGCGACGAAGTGATTTATCTATTTAAGGCCGAAGGCTTAACAAGTGGCGAGCAGCATCCTGACGAGGATGAATTTGTCGCTGTCGCATCCTTTACTCCTGAAGAAATCAAAAGGATGCTTAAAAGCGGCGAACTCTATGACTCCAAAACTATTTGCGCTTTATACGCTTGTGAATTATTAAAGTAACGGGGGATTAAGATGAAAAAATCTAGTATTGTAACTGCACTTAGCTTGTGCATGGCTTTAGGATTTGCTTTTGATGTATATGCTGAAGGATTTTCAACATCTGTTAAAACTAGAGAAGGTATTGTTAACGGTGTCCAAGATACCAAGCATGCAACTATTAATTGGTGGGGCATTCCTTACGCGGATGGCAGCAAACGTTTCGAGATGGCAAAACCTCTGAAGGCTCACAAGGAAGCTCTTGATTGTTCTAAGGTCGGTTCTGTGAACGTACAATTTAACGGCAAAAAGGTTATCGGCGAGGAAGGTGCTTTAGTTCTTGATATCACTAGACCGAATACAGATGCTAAAAATTTGCCGGTACTCGTTTTCATTCACGGCGGCAATAACCAAACCTCTAATTCTCGTCTCTGGATGGGACAAAAATTTGCCGAAGAGGCCAATGTTGTTTATGTAAGCATTCAATATCGCTTAGGTGTTTTTGGTTGGAACAACCTTCCCGCTATCGCCCAAGGCAATAAATGGGAAGAAAGCGGTAACCTAGGTTTTGCTGACCAATATATGGCACTTAGCTGGGTAAGAGATAATATTAAAGCTTTTGGCGGTAATCCTGATAACGTGACCGTGTCCGGCTTTAGTGCAGGTGGTCGCGACGTGATGGCGATGCTCATCAGCCCAGAATTTAAAGGCAAATTTCAAAAGGCGATTTCCTTTAGTGGTGGTTGCACTGTTGCGAATTACAAGGACAGCCAAAATGTTATCGCCAAAAACATTGCTCCTCTCGTAGTTGAAGACGGTGTGAAGGACAATATTTTGAGTGCGAAAGCTTGGCTCCTTTCTACAAATAAAAAAGATATGAAGGCAGTGCGCAATTATTTGACTAATGTTAAGGCTGAGCGCCTTGCTCCCTTGATGGCTGGCGCAGGTATTCGCATGTCTGCTTTCCCACATCTTTATGGTGACGGCAATATTTTACCGAAAAAAGGTTTTGCAACGAAGAGCTTTAACTCTGTTCCTTTAATGATGCTTGCTTCCACCGACGAATTCTCTTCCTTTGCTCGTAGGGATAAATTCTTCAAGGATAGAATGGACGCTGTTATTAGCGAAAAAGAGCCGAAAAAAGAATTTAGATTTGCCAATAAGTACGGTAGCCTGATGTATGGTTATTTCAATGGTCAAGAGAGCGCAGAAAACATTTACAAATCTTACAAGAACAAGATGTACGTAACTGCTTTTAATTTTGGTCATAACAAGGAATTGGTAGGGGAAAATTATAATACTACAACCGGTGCAATCCATGGTATTTGGCTTTCTTTCTTGAGCGATCAACCTTATCCTTGGAATAAAGAAATCAAAGAAGTTTTAGCAAAGCCGGGTCCTAAGGAACTTTCCAAAGCATTCATTGCTTCTTTAGGTGCCTTCATGCGTACGGGTAACCCGAATACGCCTGAGCTTGGACAGACCTGGAACGCTTGGACTCCGAACTACAAGCCGGAGCTTGTTTTTGATGCTCACGAAAACATGGCGAATATTTACAGCTCCAACAGTCGAGTTACCTACGCAGGTATTCTCGCGGAAATGGAAGATGACAATAGCATTTCCAAAGAGGCTAAGGACTATATTATCGCCAATGTTCTCAACGGTCGTTGGTTCTCAAATGGACTCGATGAGAAGTACGGTAACATTAATCTTTGGAAGTAAAGAAAAAATGCTTGACATTTTTTGCTAATACGAGTATAATAATTACTGTTCCGAGCGAAAGCGAGGAGCCTAAACGTGCCGAAGTGGCGGAATTGGCAGACGCACTTGACTCAAAATCAAGCGGGTTTACGCTCGTGCCGGTTCGAGTCCGGCCTCCGGCACCATAGTTAATTTTAACCTCGACTCTTGTGAGTTGGGGTTTTGTTTTTTTGTTTTAGAAAACGTTCATAGTACGCACTATGCTTTGTCGTAAGCGAAACATCGCTGCGCGAGTTTCTTATTTTATTTTTGTTGACGCGTAACGCAATTTGCGTTACAATATCCGTAAGGATGGTGATTTTTATGGAAAAGACCATGACGCTAAACGTGAGAGTAGCTCCCGAGGTTAAAAATGCAGCTGAATCCGTTCTAAAAAAGATGGGGATTCCTATTGCTACAGCGATAGATATTTATCTACGGAAGATTGTTATGACCCAGAGTATTCCTTTTAAAATTGAAGTTACTCAAGTGCCTTCCGCAATTAACGCGGATTCTATGAGTCCTGTCGATCTTAGAACTGCGATTATGGAAGGGTATCAAGATGTGTTAGATGGCAATGTTGTGGACGCGCACGCAGCTTTTGCAAATTTTAGGGAACAACACAAATGAACATCTATAAGGTCGTTATTTTTAGCAGAACGCTTGCATAGTGAAACTTAAAAATTTTAACTCCAACTCTTCAAGAGTTGGGGTTTTATTTGGGTCTGTTACAAATTTTATGGTTGGGCTCTAACGCAAGTATGGTCGACCTTTTACAGATGTATGGTTTTGCTTTTACAAAAG
>JAUNIS010000033.1 GCA_030523325.1 Phascolarctobacterium sp. | reverse complement strand
ATAGAATTTGCAATCCTTTGATTATCGCAAAACAAATCCGCAGATTGCATTTGCAAAACTTTGCATTAATCGAATAGTTTTTAATTCGTAAGCCGCAGGCTTACTACTCATTGCTAATTTAATACAGTTCAACACTCAGCATTATTTTCAGAACTAGAGATTAAATTTGTGGAATAAAGTTTTATTAAATTCTATACACAAATCGCGTAGCGATTTGCATAACTCATAACTCTTAACTTATTCTACCAGTTCCAGCTTCGGATTCGGATTATACCTGCGTCCTGCCTTCGAGCATTCCTTGTCGTTTACGACTACTACATCGGCAGTGAAGTTAATATTGCCATCGAAGAAGGAAGAGCCGACTGCGTAAGTATCTACAGGTACCCCCATCTCTTCAAAGGCAGCTACGCGAGCAGCATCAAATCCACCGGATGCGATAATCTTGACATGAGTGAAACCTTCTGCATCAAGTGCTTTGCGAACATTATAAACAAGCTCCTTGCATACGCCTGTGGGTTTGAAGGTACCGATTTGTTCCCACAAGGATTTGTCAACCATGGAGCCAGAGGTATCGAGACGTACACCTTGTAAATTTTTACCAAGCTTGCGAGCACAAGCAAGGGAAGTATTAACGCAGTCGTTGTCGAAATCGACAAGAGCGATGCGAGAAATTTCAGGGTCAACATATTTATCAAAGGCAGATGTCGCTGCAACAGTGTCGCCGTTGTAAGAAGCAATTAATGCATGGGGGATGGTGCCTAAGCCCTTGCCTCCATAAGCCAGTGCGTTAGCATCAGTCGAGAAACCGGTGATGCCACCGATCATTGCTGCATAGCCATCGGATTCTTGAGTTTGGTAAATATCATAACGAGCCGGGAAGAAAAGCACGGGCTTACCATTAGCTGCCTTGACAACCTTGCGAACGTTAGTTGCGATGCGACTTTGACGAGAGAAGATGCCTAGATAAATTGTTTCAAGGTGAGCGAAATCTGCATAGTCACCCTCGATAGTCATAACGGTTTCCCATTCCTTGACCTCGTCACCGTCATGGAGCGCATGGATGACGATATTTTCCGGATGATGAGCGCATTGTTTGATTAAAGAAATGGTTTCCTCTATACCGCAAAGAACTACATCGGCACGGGGAAAGATTTGCATCAATACGCGGGGATGATGGTTGTCACCGTTTAAAATTTCTTGGGAACGAATAAAATATGCGTCGCTGTAATAACCAGCTTTAATTTTTTCTACGGGGAATTTGAAATGTTCTACGGGCAGTCTGTTTGCCATATTACTAGCCTTCTTTCATAAAACAATCATTAAATTACATTCTAATACACTAAAAAAGTATTGAAGGATATTGAAAATATGATACAATATTACCGCTCATTATTCAAGTGAATTTTCGCAAGTTTAGTGGGTTTCCTAAGATAATTTTTTGTTAATAATTAGTTGAAAATTAATTTTATGGCTGCGTGACTTCGTCCTGCAGCGTTAAATATTTTGGCAGAGTTTTTCTGCGTTTTGTATGGAAAATGAAAAAGAAAATTAAAGTACTGCTATTATCCGCGCCCATCGGTAGTGGGCATCAAATGGCAGCTGAATCAATTAAAGAAGAGCTTTTGACCTACGACAATGTTGAGGTCGTGCACGGCAATATTTTTAGTTTCTTTCCTAAATTTTTAGGGGATACTTTTTTGGCTGTGTATTTGTGGATTCTCAAGGCTTGTCCCTGGCTTTATCAAATGACTTATTCCTGGGGCAACAAGGAGTCCGGTTCTTTGTGGTTAAAAAATTTCATCAATAGGGCTTTGCTGCAGCTTGGCAGTGGCTTTTTAAATAAAGTGCAGCCCGATATTGTTATGGCAACTCATGCGACTCCTGCAGGGATTATGAGCTTTTACAAGGAAAAGCATCCCGAGGTTTTTCTTGGGGTTGTGGTGACGGATTTCACCGTGCACAGGTGGTGGATTTGTCAAAACGTGGATGCATATTTTGTTGCAGATGAGCGTTTGATTAGTAAATTTCCTGCACATTTTACGGTGCAAGCTTTTGGTATTCCCATTCGCAGTGCTTTTGCTCTTGATAATGCTGCTTCCTTGCGCAGCACCTTTGGTTGGGATGCACATGAAAAGGTTTGCCTGGTGATGGGCGGGGGCGAGGGCCTTCTACCCATGGAAGATATTATTTCTTCATTGAATAAATGTGCTTTGGCCAATTTACGGATTCTTGCTATCTGCGGAAGGAACGCCAAGCTTCAGGAACAATTGAGCCGTAAATTTAACGCGAATTCTCGCGTAGAAATTATTGGTTTCACCGACAAAGCACCCGACTACATGAAGGCAGCGGATCTTATTATTACCAAGCCCGGAGGACTCACTTCTAGCGAGGTTCTCGCATCAAGCCTGCAATTTTTAATCTACAAGCCTCTTCCTGGTCAAGAACAAAACAATGCGAGGTTTCTCGCCGAACATTTTGGGGCGAAAGTGTTTGAGAACACGACTGAGCTTGTAGCCGCGGTGAAAAATATATGTTCTTCAACCGAGGTTCAGACGAACACTCCCTACCACGGGAAGAATTCGACGGAAAGAATATGCGAGTACATCTTGGGACGTTGGTTAAGAGTTAAAAGTTAAGAGTTAGAAATTGACAATTAATAATTGCTTCGCTTGATGCCTTCAATTGTACTTTGCGAATTGCTAATTCCCTACTTGACAATTACCCTTCTTTCGTTAAATAATAAAAAGAAGTCCGAGGTGCAGTGTTTTTACATTGCAACTGTTAATGCCAAATAATTTTTTCATAGGAGTAAATTTATGGACGAACTTTATTTGGCAACTATTAGTGGTCTCGTTCCCGGTCTGGGGCGAGCACTTACTCTTAAGCTTGTACATCTTATGGGAACCGCCGAGGCCGTTTATAGAGCGGATAAAAAAGATTTACAAGCGACCCATTTATTAAATCTTCAACAAATTAACAGTATTACAAGGGCAAGGCAGGAAAATTTATCCAAGCGCTTAGATTATTTAGTGCGTAAGGATGGTATGCGTATCCTGACAATTGAAGAAAAAGAGTACCCAATTAGCCTCAAGCAATTGCATGACCCGCCTCTTGTTCTTTATGTGAAGGGAAGTATACCCCGAGAACCATATCGCGTAGCCATTGTGGGTAGTAGAAATTGTACTCCCTACGGGATTCGCGCTGCAGAAGAATTTGCCGAAAAGCTTGCTTATGCTAATATTCCCATTATTAGTGGGGGAGCGAAGGGTATCGATTCAACTGCGCATAGGGCTTGCCTCGCATCCGGAGGTCAGACTGTGGCTGTTATGGGCTGTGGTCTTGACGTTGCTTATCCGCCTGAAAACGAGGGGCTTTTTAGAAAAATTGCTGAGAGTGGAGCGGTGATTAGCGAGTATCCACCGACTACTCCACCCAGAGCTATCAATTTCCCGCAAAGAAATCGCATTATTGTCGGACTATCCCAAGCCGTTATTGTTGCTGAGGCAGCTTTAAACAGCGGGGCAAGTATTACGGCAAATATTGCGGCTGATGAAGGTCGGGAGGTTTATTGCGTGCCTGGTAATATTTTTGATGGCACATCAGCTGGCTGCAACGAATTAATTCGTAATGGCGCTTGCCTTGTTACATCTCCCGAGGAGATTTTAAGTGACAGGGAGCATTGGCAGGCAGCTCGGCTAAGAGGAACGGAAACATCCTTGTTTGATTATAGCTGGCCGGAGCTAGAAGAAAACATTAACAAAATAAAAGATAAAATAGAAGAAAATGAGCCTGATTGCTCCGAACTTGGTAAAGAGCTTTTAACACTTTTAAAAAGGGGGACCATGAGCTTAGAAGAGCTTGTCACCAAAAGTGGGAAGGATATGCAAACCATTAGTATGGAGCTGTTAGACTTACAAATGGCAGGATTTATCAAACAAGATTACATAGGAAATTACTGCCGCGTGTAGGAGGAAGAGATGTCCAATTATCTGATTATCGTGGAATCTCCCACTAAATCAAAAACCATCGAAAAATTTTTAGGAAAAAATTATACAGTCAAGGCATCCATGGGTCACCTGCGTGACTTGCCTAAAAGCACCATGGGTGTTGATATCGAAAACGATTTCGAGCCTAAATATGTAAATATTCGTGGTAAAGGCGACATGATCAAGGAATTAAAAAAATTAGCCAAGGAAGCAGATAAAGTTTATCTTGCAACTGACCCTGACCGTGAGGGTGAGGCCATTAGCTGGCATTTGGCTTATCTTTTGGGCCTTGATGCAAATGATTTGTGTCGCATTGAATTCAACGAAATTACTAAGACCAGGGTTAGCGAGGCAGTGAAGCATCCACGTAAGATTGATATGCCCATGGTCGAGGCTCAGCAAGCTAGACGCATTCTTGATAGAGTAGTTGGTTACGAGCTCTCTCCCTTGCTCTGGAGAAAAATTCGCAAGGGCTTAAGTGCAGGCCGCGTGCAGTCTGTTGCTGTAAAAATTGTTGCAGACCGTGACCGTGAGATTGCCGATTTCGTTCCCGAAGAATACTGGACCATCAAGGCCAAGCTGCGTGAGGAACCCAAGTCACCTATTTTTACCGCTGATGTAACGAAATACAAAAATAAAAAATTAGTGCTGCATAACGAAGCCGAAGCGAAGAAGGCTTACGATGATTTGGCTAATGCAAGCTATGTTGTAACTAAATCCGAGCGCAAGGATAAAAAACAACACGCTTATCCTCCGTTTACAACATCTACCTTGCAACAAGCAGCTAATAGACGTCTTGGCTTTGCTGCGAAGAAAACCATGAATATTGCTCAACAATTATACGAGGGTGTTTCCATTGGTCGCAGCACCACGGGTCTCATTACTTATATGAGAACGGATAGCGTACGTCTGGCTAATGAGGCTGTGGCAAGCATTCGTGACTTTGTTGCAGAAAAATTTGGCAGCGAATATCTACCTGCTAAGCCCAACTTTTACAACACGTCTAAGAGTGCACAGGACGCGCACGAGGCTATTCGTCCTACGGATGTTACCCGTACTCCCGAAAGCATCGCTCAGTATTTGCGTCCCGATCAATTAAGACTCTATACTTTAATTTGGAACCGCACCGTACAATGTCAAATGGCAGATGCGATTTACGATTCCACAGTTTTAACAATTGGTGCTAATGGCTACGAGCTGCGTGCTTCTGGACAGGTTTTGAAGTTCCCAGGTTATTTAGCATTAACAAAAAATCTTAATACCTCCGAGGACGATGCAGAAGGCGAAGAGGAGCTTAAAAACAAGGTTCCCTATGTAGAGGTTGGTAAGGAACTTGTTTTACACAAGCTCCAAGAAGCCGAGCAGCATTTTACCGAACCACCTGCTCATTATACCGAGGCAACTCTCGTTAAAGAGCTAGAGACCAAGGGCATTGGTCGTCCGTCAACATTTGCTTCAACAATTCAAACCATTATGGACCGCGGTTACGTGGAAAAGGAACAAAAGAAATTGTTAATTACCGATCTCGGTATCATCACCAACGATTTCCTGACTGACAATTTCCCGAATCTTATCGACATTCCCTTTAGCGCCTTCATGGAAGGCAAGCTGGATGAAATTGCAGAGAGCAAGGAAGAACGTGTACCCCTGTTACATAGCTTCTACGAGCCCTTTCACAAGGCTGTGACAACTGCTTTAGAAAAATATCCTAAGGTTGATATTCCGCTAGAGGTAAGTGACGTGCCCTGCGAAAAATGTGGAGCGATGATGGTTTATCGCGAAAGCAAATTCGGGCGCTTCCTGGCTTGTCCGAACTTTCCGGCTTGTCGCAATACCAAGAACATTTTAAATAAAATTGGTGTAGTCTGTCCGAAATGTGGTGGCGATTTAATCGAAAAGAAGACGAGAACCGGGAAAACCTTTTATGCGTGCGATCATTATCCTGAATGCGATTTCAATTCCTGGGATAAACCACTCAACGAAAATTGTGAGCTGTGCGGCAGCTTACTTGTGGAACACTACGACTTGCGTCGCCGCAAACATAAATATTGCCTGAACCCCGACTGCAAGAATTGCCGACCGTTGCCACGGGTGAAGTCCGAGCAAAGCGATAGTTCGGCGAAAAAACCAGCTAAGGCGAGGGGTTCGAGGAAAACCACGAGTACGAAGAGGAAGACAAGATTGTAAAATGAAAATAGAAAAATGATTTGTAATTCATTAATTTAGCATTTGATTCAAGTAATGAACATCATTTTCTGAAGGATCTTAAGTTTATGATTAACGTTCACGTTATCGGTGCGGGGCTCGCGGGAAGCGAGGCTGTGCATCAATTGACTAAGCGGGGAATAAGGGTTGTGTTGCACGAGATGCGACCAACTAAGAGCGACCCCGCACATAAAACTCCATACTATGCCGAGCTCGTTTGTTCGAATTCACTAAGGGCTGGGAACATTGAAAACGCAGTTGGACTTTTAAAAGAAGAGATGCGTCGCCTTGACTCGTTAATCATGCGAGAAGCCGACAAACATGCAGTTCCAGCGGGCGGAGCCCTGGCAGTAGACCGCGAAGGCTTCGCGCAAGGCGTTACGGAAGCAATTCAAAATAATCCCTTAGTAACAATAGTCAATGAAGAGGTTACTAATCTTGACGAGCTTGACGGATATGTTATCGTCGCTTCCGGTCCTCTAACAAGTGACGCATTATTTCAAAACATCCAGGAAAAAATTTCCGAAGGCTACTTGCACTTTTTTGATGCAGCAGCACCCATCATCGATGCAGAATCGATTAACTACGATTTAGTTTATAGAGCATCCCGTTACGATAAGGGCGGTGCCGATTATTTAAATTGTCCGTTTTATACGAAGGAAGAATACATTGCCTTCTGGGAGGCTTTGAAGAATGCAGAGGCTGCACCTGTTAAGGATTTCGAGCATAATGTTTTTGAAGCCTGCATGCCTATCGAGGAGATGGCCCTGCGTGGCGAGGATACCATGCGTTATGGACCGCTTAAGCCCGTCGGTCTTGTTGATAAACGAGCGGGCAAGGAAGCTTATGCAGTCGTACAGCTGCGCCAGGATAATGCAGCTGCTAGTCTCTACAATATCGTCGGCTTTCAGACTCATCTAAAATGGGGCGAGCAAAAACGTGTCTTTGGCATGATTCCAGGTCTTGAGCACGCAGAATTCGTGCGTTATGGAGTTATGCATAAGAATACGTATCTTAATTCTCCTAAGCTTTTGAATAAAGATTTTTCTTTACGCAAGGAACCGCGTTTTTATTTTGCCGGGCAAATGACCGGGGTAGAAGGCTACGTGGAATCGGCTGCCTCTGGGCTGATGGCAGGCCTTGCTTGTGCTCGCAAAATTTTAGGCGAGGTGCAGGCTGAATTTCCCTCTGAAACTGCTCACGGCAGCTTAGCCAATTATATTTCCAACTCGGATGTGGAACACTTCCAGCCTATGAATATAAACTTTGGTTTAATTCCGCCCCTGGCCGTACGCATTCGCAAAAAGAAAGAAAAAAATCCTTTGCTCGCAGCTCGTGCTTTAGAAAAGCTGGCTGAGTTCAAAGAAAAATATCAAATAGAGTAAGAATTTTTTAAATTGTCGAAAAAATATAGAAAATTTGCGCAATAACACTTGACTTATTTCTTCATCAGTATTAGTCTATATGCATATATACTAATGCTGGTGAAAATTTTTTTGCTGTAAATTAAAGGAGTCTGAGCCCATGCGAGAAGCGGAGCAAAAATTGGCAGAGCGTTTCTTCAATTATCTCGAGGTTGAGAAAAATTCTTCGCCTTTAACCGTTGTTAATTACCAAAAGGATATGCGTGCCTTCGATACATTCCTTATTTCTCGCAGTGGAGAGGGTGCTTCTTGGCTTAGCATTGACGCCTTAGTTGTGCGTGCATACCTTGCAGATTTAAACAAAAAGAAGTACGCGCGTAAAACCATTGCTCGTCGCATTAGCTCCTTGCGTTCTTTTTATAAATTTTTAGTTCGCGAGAATATTTTGGAGAACAGTCCCTTGCAAAGGGTAAGAACTCCTAAATTAGAAAAAAAGCTGCCAACCTTCCTCGACGAGGTGGAGATTAGCGAGCTCTTAACATCTCCTGACGATTCATTAATGGGTAAGCGGGACCGTGCAATTTTAGAAATGCTTTATGCAACGGGCTGTCGTGTTTCCGAGCTGGTCGGCTTAACCATTAACCGTGTGGATTTGGGTAATCGCTTTGTCATTCTTTTAGGCAAGGGCAATAAGGAAAGAGTCGTACCCATTGGTCATACATGTGCGGATGTCATGCGTGACTATTATCCGGCACGGGCCGAGATCATGAACAAATACTCCGCGCCCGAGCACGAACACATTTACATTAACAATCGCGGGGGAGCCCTGACGGATCGCAGTGTCCGCAGAATTTTAGACAAATATATCAAAGCACTTGCCATTCACAAAAATATTAGTCCCCATACCATTAGGCATACCTTTGCTACCCATTTACTAGAACACGGAGCCGATTTACGTGCCGTGCAAGAATTATTGGGACATGAAAATTTATCGACAACACAAATCTATACCCACGTAACAACCGAACGCATTGCTGAGGTTTACCAAGAAAATCATCCTCGAGCCAAATTAAAGGAGTGAATCCTATGTCGACCTTGTTAGAAAAGGTTAGAAAATTAAACGCCATTTTACAACAAAGCGGAACTGTTAACTATGACGACTTAGCTAAGCAATTGTCCGATATTATCGATGCTAATATTTATATTATTTCTCAGGATGGGTCCCTGTTGGGTATGTCCATCAACGCAAATCAATCCTGCGAGCCCATGAGTGAGATGCTTGCGGATAACAAAAAGAAGTTTGAATATTCTGTGGCAGCCGATCTGGAAAAAATGACCGAGCCCAATATTAACTGCTTTAATGATAAAAGCCTTTGTCATGCTAAAGAAGGTTATTTGTGTCCTGTCGCAAGAAGATATCGCAGCTATTGGCCCATCGTTGCTCTAGGTAAAAGACTGGGAACCCTCATAGTTGCGAAATTCAACGATGAATTAACCGGGGATGATATTGTGCTCTGCGAATATGCTATGACCATCGTCAGTGTGGTTGGTTATCATCGTCTGCAGCTTGAAGAAGCCGAGATTGACCGCAAACGTCAGATGATTCGCATGGGTTTTGACACCTTGTCTTATTCCGAGATGGAAGCTGTTGGGCACGTATTTACTAGTCTTAACGGGAAGGAAGGTATTCTTGTTGCCTCCAAAATAGCGGATAAAGCAGGCATAACTCGTAGTGTTATCGTTAATGCTTTGCGTAAGCTTGAATCCGCAGGACTTATCGAAACTCGTTCTCTTGGGATGAAGGGTACCTTTATTAAGATTCAAAACGAATTAATTTTTGAAGAATTAAATCTTGGTTAATTAAAAGCAGCTCCTAGGTTTTGCGCTTGGGAGCTTTTGCTTTGCCTGAAGATGATAATTGCTCAAGAAATTTTTGCGATAATGTAAGAAAATTAACAGAAAATTCCCTATATAATTAAGAAGAGTATTGTTGACAATTATATTTTAAAACACTATAATTATTATAATATAAAATTTTGGGTAGAGGTGCGTGAAGCAAGAGTAATTTGTAGAGCGGCAGCTAGGAAGCAAATGAAAGGGCTAACGCCGAAGTTTAAAATCAGGCATGGTTTTGGGCTGGGTCGTTTGTGAAAAATAAACGGACTGTCGCTACAAGGTCGTAGCGGAGCGCTATCACAGCTTTTGTTATTTTAGTGCAAGTAAAAGTCAGGGGTTGGGATAGAGTTCCAACCCCTTATTTTGCATTCGCTTTTGTATTTTGCAGGCTGTGGTGCAACAGATATTTTGTTGCAGAAGTTCTGCAGGTTAAATAAGTTTTTAAAATTATTATTCATAAAAAGAAGAAATTTGCAGGCTTTGCTTTTGTACGAAGGATGGACGAAGAATTGTAAAGGTTGTAGTACATGTAATGTACGGATCGGTTGCAGTTGGGAGAAAGTCGAGGTTTGAAACAGATTCTGTAGATTTCGAGAGAATTGGGAGGAAAATCTTATGATCAAGGTATTGGTTAATGGTGCTATGGGTCGCATGGGTACCGAGGTTTGTAAAAAAGTTTGGTCTGAAGAAGGCTTGGAGTTAGTTGGTGCCGTAGATATTAAACAAGGCGTTGTAACTCTTGATGGTGGTGCAGTTCCTTGCACAAACGATTTAGTCGCAGCAATTAACATGCTTAAACCCGATGTTGTTGTTGACTTCACCCGTCCTGATGTTGTTATGGGAACTCTTCGCAAGATCCTGCCTATGGGTGTGCATTGCGTAGTAGGTACTACTGGTTTTAAACCGGCCGATTTACAAGAAGTTGATGCTCTCGCAAAAGCTAATAACACCAGCCTTTTAATTGCTCCGAACTTTGCACTTGGTGCAGTTGTTATGATTAAGCTTGCTTGTGAAGCTGCAAAATATTTCTCTAACGTAGAGATTATTGAAAAACATCACGACAAAAAGCTTGACGCACCGTCCGGTACTGCAATTATTACCGCACAAAAAATCGCTGAGGTTCGTGCAGCAATGAAGCAAGGTCATCCGGAAGAAAGAGAGACCATGGCGGGTTGCCGTGGCGCCGATTACGAAGGCATGAAGATTCACAGCCTGCGTCTTCCTGGTTATGTTGCAAGCCAAGAAGTTATTTTCGGCGGACAAGGTGAAACCCTGCACATCTCTTCCGACCCAGTTAGTCGTGAATGTTACATGCCCGGCGTCGCACTTGCTTGCCACAGAATTTGCAATTACACCGGTCTTGTATACGGCTTAGATAAAATTTTATAAGAAATTTTATTCTGAACGTTTTGGGTAATTCAAATTCATTGCCAAATAAAAGCTTTGCAAATTTAATTAAAGATTTTGCGAAGCATAATCATCCTTAATTGCTAATTTGATTAATTTACAACCAAAAAGATTTAAACATAAAAACGTAAAAACATTGGGGGACTTGAAACATGAAAAAGTATAACGTCGCAATCCTTGGAGCTACCGGAGCAGTTGGTGGCGAATTCTTACGCTTAATCGAAGAACGCAATTTCCCGTTCAACGAATTACGTTTGCTTGCTTCCAAACGTTCCGCTGGTACAAAAATTCAATTAATGGGCAAGGAATATACCGTTCAAGAAGCAACTAAAGATAGCTTTGAGGGTATTGACATTGCATTATTTGCTGGCGGCAGCATTTCTAAAGAATTTGCACCCTACGCAGTTGCATCCGGTGCAGTTGTAATTGACAATAGCTCCACCTTCCGTATGGACCCCGAGGTTCCACTGGTTATTCCCGAAATTAACCCGGAAGATATTCTGACTCACAAGGGCATCATCGCTAACCCGAACTGCTCTACCATTATCATGCTGATGGCTTTGAAACCGCTCCATGATTTGGCTCGCATTAAACGTATCGTTGTTAGCACCTACCAAGCAGTATCTGGTGCTGGTAAAGAAGGTATTGATGAATTAACCGACGAAACAAAAGCTTATGCAGAAGGTCGCGAAATGATTCCTCACATTCTTCCTTCCGCTTCCTTAGCTAAGCATTATCCCATCGCATTTAACCTGATTCCACAAATCGATGTTTTCCTTGACAACAAATATTCCAAGGAAGAAATGAAGATGGTTAATGAAACTCAAAAAATTTTCCACGATCCTGAGATGCGTATCACCGCAACCACCGTTCGTGTTCCTGTATATCGTAGCCATTCCGAATCAGTTAACATCGAATTCGAGCATGATCTTGATCTTGACGAGATGGCTAAAGCTATCGAAGCTTTCCCGGGCGTACAAATGCAAGATAATCTGGACGAACAAATCTATCCGATGCCTCTTTATACTTCCGACCAAAACGATTGCTTCGTAGGACGTCTGCGTCGTGACTTCTCCAATCCGAATACCTTCAACCTGTGGGTAGTAGGCGACCAAATTCGCAAGGGCGCAGCATTGAATGCTCTGCAAATTGCTGAGGTTATGATCGAAAGAGATTGGATTAAAAAATAAGGGGAATAGGGATTAATAAATGAAGATTATTGTACAAAAATTTGGCGGTACTTCTGTTGCAGATGCTTCCGTTCGTGAAAAAGTAAAAGATAAAGTTCAACAAGCTATCCGTAACGGTTTTGCTCCTGTTGTAGTTGTATCCGCAATGGGTCGTAAGGGTGCACCGTACGCAACCGATACACTTATTGGTGTGTTGAAAGAAGAAAATATTTCCGTTAACGCTCGCGAGATGGATGTCATGATGTGCTGCGGCGAAATTATTTCCTCCTGTGTTATGGCTGCTTGCTTACAAAAATATGGTTTCAATGCTGTGGCTATGACCGGTGGTCAAGCAGGTATTGTTACCGATAGTCAATTTGGTGCAGCTCGCATTAAAAACATTAAGGTTTCTAATCTCATGCATCTCTTAGAGGCTGGAATGATTCCTGTTGTTTGCGGCTTCCAAGGTGTAACCGAAAATAATGCTAAGTTTACAACTCTTGGTCGTGGTGGTTCCGATACCACTGCAGCAGCTCTTGGTGCAGCACTACATGCTGATTGCGTAGAAATTTATACCGATGTTGATGGTATTATGACTGCTGACCCGCGTATCGTTAAGGATGCAACCATTATGGAAAGCATTTCTTATGCAGAGGTTTGTCAAATGGCTCACAACGGTGCCAAGGTAATTCATCCTCGCGCAGTTGAGATTGCAATGAGTGCAAATGTTCCTATGTATATTAAATCCACATTCTCCGATGCTCCTGGTACTTTAATTACTAACGAAACCACGAAGAATGCTGGTGCAGATATCTCCTTCAATTCTGCAGCTGGTGTAGCTAATCTCTCCGGCTTAACTCAATTCCGCGTAGCTCTTAATCCTCAAGATTTTTCTGCAGGTCAAAATCTTTTCGTGGACCTTGCTGAAGCAGGAATTTCTGTTGGCTGCCTGAACCTTAGCGAGAAGGAAGCAATGTTTGCAGTATTTGCTGACGACCAAGCAAAGACCTCCGAGGTTCTTACTAATGCAGGTATTAATTTTGAACTGAACGAAAATTGCGGTAAGGTTACCGTAGTTGGTTCTGGTATGCGTGGTGTTCCTGGAGTTATGGCTCGTTTTGTTGCGGCTCTCGCTAGCAATAATATTCAAATTTTCCAAACTGTTGACTCCGATAACACAATCTCTGCGATCGTTAAAGAAGAATGTCTGACTGAAGCAGTTAACGCAATTCATAAGGCATTTGAGTTGTAAGATTATAATTTAGAAAAAGTCCATAGCAGGCCATCTGCGTTGTCAGTATCGGTCGGCGTATGTTTCTTTTAGTACGCTCACTTGACTTCCTAGCAGCTGACTTACTCTGAACTTTTTGGCTAGTTCCAAAATTAATTTTAAAAAAGTTTTTGCTTCGTAAAAGTTTTTTAGATTAAGTGAAAATTTTCAGATTGCGTTAGCTACGAGGCGACCGAGAGGAGCGTCAGCCCGGGTTTAAGCGAAGTAGATGACGTGATAAGAAAATTTTGTAAATGAAAAGAGGTAACATTAAAATGGCAAATCCGTATTTTGGTCGCTTACTTACTGCAATGGTAACTCCGTTCGCCGCTGATGGTTCTGTTAATTATGAAGCTGGTGCAAAATTTGCTAATTGGCTCTTAGACAATGGTACTGATGCACTTGTAGTTGAAGGCTCTACTGGTGAAGCTGCAACCATGACCATGGAAGAAAAAATTGCTTTCGTTCGCACTGTTAAAGAAGCAACTCAAGGTCGTGCTCCTATCGTTGTTGGTGCTGGTACTAACTGCACTGCTACTACTATCGAGCTTGTTAAAACCATGGAAGCTGAAGGCGTTGACGGTCTCTTAGTTGTTGGTCCTTTCTACAACAAACCGACTCAAGAAGGTTACTATCAACATTTTGCAGCTGTTGCTAAATCCACCAAGCTGCCGATTATCGTTTACAATGTTCCTGGTCGTACCGGTTCTAACATCGCTCCTGCAACCATCGCTCGTCTGGCTAATGATTTCGAAAACATCGTTGCTGTTAAAGAAGCTGCTGGTTCTGTAGCTCAATGCGCTGAGCTTTATCGTCTGCTTCCTGAACGCATTACCATTTATTCTGGTGATGACGGACTTATCATTCCGTTTATGTCCGTTGGTGCAACAGGCCTTATTTCTGTTCTGGCTAATTGCAATGGCAATATTCTTCAAGAAGTTATGCAAGCATTTGAAAAGGGCGAGGTTAAGAAGGCTGCTGATCTGAACAAGGTTATGGTTCCTCTTGCTAATGCTATGTTCGTTGAATCCAACCCGATTCCTATTAAATATGCAGTAACCAAAGCAACTGGTATTGATGTTGGCATTCCTCGTCTGCCTCTTACCGAGCTCTCCGAAGCTGGCAAGGCTAAGGTTGATGCAGCTATGCAAGCAGCTGGCATGTAATAATAAAAAAATTCTCGTTATGTTCCTGAGTTAATTCGTAGCATACAGAAGGCCTTCCTTTGAGGTAGCGAATTACAAACTGTTTTCTTGGCTCTGCTATGTGGGTTTGCACTGAGAGGCAGGGGGAGTGTATGGCCGATAGTCCCAGCACTCTAATGAGAAAGACAAAAGCATAATAGAAAAATCCAAAGGGTATTATTGTTTGGTTCACGGGTCTGAATTGACTCAAGGTGAAGGAACAATAATACCCTTTTCGTTTTGTTTGGGGGTGAAAATATTCATTTGTAAATATCGTTGATATTTTTAATGTTAATTATTATGAACAAATTAAGTGTTATTGAATATGCTAAGACTTACATGGATTTATTGAGTAAAGGTGTTAATCCGTTGAACGGAACAGAATTGGGTGCGGATGAGTTTATTTTTACTTACCTGTAAACAAAATGCTTAAGGGTTTGCAATGCTTGAAGATTTGTTTGAGAATGTAGGATAAGATGAAGGAAGCAAGGACGAGCAAGAAATAAGCTGCGATGATGCGCTTGGAGGTGGGGACGATGCCGTACCATTTTGAGTAAAGCTCCAGGCGATCGAGAAGCAGCGGGTGGCAGTAGTACATCAAGGTCGCATAACCGCTGAGCTTGATGATAAAGGAATTTACAAAACTCGAAAGCTTGCAGGTACATTCGTAATCTTCAAGCTTAACTAAGCAAGCACTAAAGAAAATAATGGCAGCAATGGTGTAGACGAGACCCTGAGGACTCAGCTGATGAAAAGTGTTAGCCAAGGCTTCGAGGTTATAGCCCTTGTAAGCTTTATAGTACCAGCAGCTTCCTACGTCGAGCACAACCGCTAGGATGAAGAAGGCGAGGCTCGCAGTAAAATTTTTTTTGAGCCAAGCCTTGCACTCGTCCCAGTAGAGCGAGACGAAGCCGCCAGCCATGAAGACAAAAATATAATGGAAGGGCACGTAGTTCAAACGGAAATTATACATGTTACGCAAGAACTCGGGCCACATTTTTAAATTGGTAGGACTAATATTAATGCTCGCGTAGTTAAAGGCAAGCTGGAAAATGAATAGCAGGACAAAGCTTGTTTTCCAACCAACGTTTTGCATAATTTTTAAAAGCTTACGCCAAACGGGATAAAAAGCATAGAACCAAAGTAAAATTACCATAAAATATAAATGATAACAGCAGGTTCCGAACCAGAGCGCAAAAGCTAAATCTCTTTTGCCCCAGGAAATCCAACCGGGAGGCAAGTAAGAATCAAAGTAAGCTAAATATAAGATGGACCAAGCGATGTAGGGCAGTCCTGCGCCCTTGAGCCTTTTGAAAATAAAACTCTTGTAATCCAAGGCACCACCCGTGAGAAAAGCTTTATCCGTAAGGAATAAGCCGTAGCCAGAAATAAAAAAGAAGGTGGGGATGCTGTAGCGAGAGAGAATTTCCAAGAACATGTACAATGTGAAGTTGTCAGTTTTTGCAGCGGACGAGCCTACGTGAATGGCGATAACACCAAGCATACAAATGCCTCGTAGGTTGTCAATGATTTGGTTTCTCATCTAGAGACCTCGCAATTCGTTTGCCTGTTAATTCATAATTTTTCTCTCAATCCTTAATGGATTGACAATAAACAATTATATCAAAATTTCCTAATTTCTTCCATAATTATTACCTATGATAAATTAATCTAAGTATACAAGAATTTTATAAGGCGAAAAATTGACGAAAGCGATTTGCCGTAGTACAATTATTTTAGTGAAAACCATACCTTTAAAAGTGGTCCCGTGAGACTACAAGGTAGCCATGCCTAATGTAACGACAGGCCTTCTTGCATCGAATGGGATGAAGAAGGCCTTTATTATTTATAATTTGTCAAAGTTATAGTAATTTAAAATTAGCAATTAGTAATGAGCAATTAGCAATTGTGGATGATTTTGCTGCGCAAGATCTTTTGAATAAATTATTGGATTAAAAAATCCTAGGTTCAATCATAAATCCGCAAGATTTATTCCTCAATTATTAATTACCAATTAAAAATTACTCATTGTTATTTGGGAGGTAATGCTAATGACCAAAGCAAACGTATCCTTGGGTGGCAAGGATATACTTGACATCGCTAGTCTCAGCGTTGACGAGATTGAGCTTATCTTGAAAACTGCTGCCGAGATGAAGAAAATCATGAAGAGAGATATCAAAAAGGTTCCTTCTCTTCGTGGTAAAGCAATCGTGACCCTGTTCTATGAAAATAGTACTCGTACCCGTACTTCCTTCGAGCTTGCAGGTAAGTATTTAGGCGCTGATGTGGTTAATATCACCACCTCCAGTTCATCTGTTGCTAAAGGCGAATGCTTGCGCGACACAATTTTAACCTTGCAATCCATGAACTTCGATGCAATTGTTATGCGTCATCCCATGGAGGGTGCAGCTGCCTACGCCGCAAAAATTTCTCCTGCAGTCGTAATCAACGCAGGTGATGGTGCACATGCTCATCCGTCTCAAGCATTGCTTGACTTATTAACTATTCGTGAAGATGGCAAGAAAGATTTCAAAGGCTTGAAGATGGCTATTCTCGGTGATATTCTTTACAGTCGTGTTGCTCGTTCTAACATCGCAGCTTGGACTAAATTAGGTGCAGATGTTCATGTAGCTGGTCCGGTAACCTTAATGCCTCACGATATTGCTTCCTTAGGCGTAACCGTTCATGATCGCATTGAAGATGCAATCGAAGGTGCAGATGTTGTCGATGTTCTGCGTATCCAATTGGAACGTCAAAAGAAAGGTCTCTTCCCCACAACTCGTGAATACGCTCGTATTTGGGGCTTGAACGAAAGCCGTCTTAAATTGGCTAAGCCTGATGTAACACTGCTTCACCCGGGCCCTATGAACCGCGGCCTGGAAATTTCTTGGGATGTAGGCTACTGCGATAATGCACGTATCCGTGACGAAGTTCAAAACGGTGTGGCAATTCGTATGGCTCTTGAATTCTTGACTTTGACAGGAGGTAAGCACATTGAAAATATTGATTAAAAATGGCAGAGTTGTTGACCCCAGCCAAAATTTAGATAAAGTATGCGATCTTCTTGTTGAAGATGGAAAAATTGTTGCTCTTGATGAAAATTTATCCGTTGAAGGTGCAGAAGTTTATGACGCAACCGATAAGGTTGTAACTCCTGGCCTCATCGATATGCATACCCATTTGCGTGAACCCGGCTTAGAAGCTAAAGAGGACATCGTTTCTGGTACTAAAGCTGCTGCAGCTGGTGGTATTACTACTGTTGCTTGCATGCCTAACACAAAACCTGTAATTGATTCTGCAGTTCTTGTATCCGGCGTTAAGCAACAAGCTGAACAAGAATCCTATGCAAATGTTGAAGTAATCGGCGCTATCTCTAAAGGTGAGAAGGGTGAAGAATTAGCCGAGATGGGTGACATGGCTGCTCGTGGAGCTCTCGGTTTCTCCGATGACGGTCACTACGTAAAGAGTTCTCGTCTGTTCCTCTTGGCTGCAAGATATATCAAAGCTTTCGATAAGCCCTTGCTTTGTCATGCGATTGATCCCGAGCTCGGCGAAGAGGGTTACATGCATGAAGGCACTGTATCAGCTCGCATTGGTGTACCTGGTATTCCTTATATCTCCGAAGATATTGCTGTAGCACGTGACTGCATCATTGCTGAATATACTGGCGCTCACGTACATATTTGTCACGTAGCTTCTAAGGGAGCTGTTGATATTATTCGTCAAGCTCAAAAGAAGGGCGTTAATGTAACCTGTGAGGTTGCTGTTCAACATTTAACTTTGACTGATGAAGCTTGTGCAGATTATAATCCGGCAACTCGTGTAAGCCCTCCTTTGCGTAGCATGGACCATGTAGAGGCTATGCGTCAAGCAGTTCTTGATGGAACGGTTAGCTGCATCGTTACTGACCATGCACCTCATGCACCTGAAGAAAAAGATGTGGAATTCAGAAACGCACCCAACGGTTTCTGCGGTTTGGAAACAAGCGTAGGTGTTGTCTTGACCGATCTTTATCATACAGGAATTTTTGATCTCAACACAGTTATTACCAAGATGAGCTGCGAACCTGCCAAGGTTTTCAAGCTTGACGCTGGTACCTTAGCTGTTGGCTCTAAGGCTGATATTACTATTCTCGATCTCAATAAAGAATGGACTGTTGATTCCAGCAAGTTCTATACTCGTGGCAAATTCACTCCTTATGAAGGCAAGGCTTGCAAGGGCAAAGCTGTTGCAACAATTTTAGGCGGCAAGTTTGTCATGAAAGAAGGAGAAGTTCTCTGCAAATAGTTCCGAGAGTTGGTGCTGAAAAGAATTAGCAATTAGTAATTAGCAATGAGCAATTGAGGATGATTTTGCTTCGTAAAATCCATCATGCACTCAGCACTATGAACTCTAAAAGGGTTTCATCCTAATTTAAAATTTTCTTACGGAGGAGTAAAGCTATGTCCAAAACAATTGCGTTGGCTAAGGTTATTGGTCAACAAGTTTTAAATAGCTCTACCAAATTAATAGAAGTTTATGCCCCTGACATTGCAAATATTGCTGTACCAGGTCAGTTTGTCAATGTCAAGGTGTGCAAAAATACGGCACCGCTTCTGCGTCGTCCTTTTGGTGTTGCAGGCGTAAATCGTGAGGCTGGTACATTTACCATTATGTATCGCATTATCGGTGAAGCAACGCATATCCTTGCGGAAGTATGCAGCGGTGACGAATTATCCATCGTTGGTCCCTTGGGAAATGGCTTCGATATGAGTGCGAAGAAACCTCTCTTGGTAGGAGGCGGCTTAGGTCTTGCTCCCTTGCTCTATCTTGCTCAAGGCTTTGGGGCAGGCAAGACAGATATCCTCATGGGTGGTCGCACAGAAGGTGAACTTTTCTGGACCGATTTTTACGAAGGCTTGTCTGAAAAAATTTTCTTAACAACGGACGATGGTTCTGCGGGGACAAAGGGAACTGTTATGGCAGTTCTTCCTGAGCTTTTAGCAAGCGGTGTTTATGATTGCGTTTATGTATGCGGTCCGGTTCCCATGATGAAAGCAGTTGCAAATGCTTGCTTAGAAGCCAACGTAAAATGTCAGGTGTCTCTGGAAAAATATATGGCTTGTGGGCTCGGCGCTTGTCTATCTTGTGCTTGCGAGGGCATTGGTAAACGCATCAAGGTCTGCAAGGATGGTCCTGTGTTCTGGGCTGAGGAGGTAGGAGAATGGTAAACATTTATGATGGTCGTCTAGCAGTTGATATTGCGGGCGTAAAAATGGCTACCCCTGTTACTACTGGCTCAGGTACATTTGGTTTTGGTCTTGAATTCACCGACTTTCTCGACTTAGAAAAGGTTGGTGCTGTCACAGTTAAAGGTACAAGCCTTGAACCGGCGAAGGGCAACAAAGGTCAAAGAGCTGTTGAGACCCCGTCCGGTATGCTCAATTGCATTGGCTTGGAAAATCCTGGCAGTGAATATTTTCTTGAATATACTCTGCCCGAATTAAAAAAATATGACGTGCCCGTCATTGTAAATATTTACGGTCATACTCCTGAAGAATATGGTGCTGTTGCTAAAAAATTAGACGTGGACGGGGTTGCTGCTGTCGAGATTAACATTTCCTGTCCTAACGTTAAGGTTGGTGGCATTGTTTTCGGCACGGTTCCTGAAGCAGCTGCCGAGGTAGTGCGAGCTGTTAAGTCAAATACTTCTAAACCAGTTATTACTAAACTCAGTCCTAACGTTACCGATATTGTTGCTATGGCTAAAGCTGTTGAGGCTGCAGGTACAGATGCAATTAGCATGATTAATACCTTGCTTGGTACGAAAATTGATATCGAACGTCAACGTCCTGTTTTAGGCAACGTAACTGGTGGGCTCTCAGGTCCTTGCGTTCGTCCTGTTGCCGTACGTCTTGTTTATCAAGTGGCTCAAGCTGTAAGCGTGCCCATCATCGGTATGGGCGGAATCATGTGTGCAGATGATGCCATTGAATTTATGTTAGCCGGTGCATCCGCTGTTGCTGTTGGCACTGCTAATTTCATTCAACCTGACATCGCCGAAAGCATTGCTCATGGAATGCTGGCTTACCTTGACAGACATAACGCACAAAGCATCAACGATATCGTTGGACTTGCTCTGCCAAATGGAAAAGCTAGTATGCCGCTTTTCAATCTTGCGAAGCAAGAGTGAAACAATTAACAATGTGCAATGGAAGATGGGTTTTGTTGCGTAAAATCCTGCGCTTAAATCAAAAGGATTTGCTCAGCAAATCCTCCCTCAATTCCGAATTCTGAATTATATCAATCGCCTCAACTAAATTTAGGAGGATAAATTTATGTCTCACGACGATCGCTTAATAGTTGCCCTTGATTTCCCGAACTTTGAAGCTGCCAAGGCTTGCGTTTTGGAGCTGGGCGACTCCGTTAGCTATTATAAGGTTGGCATGGAGCTGTATTATGCAGTTGGCAGCCAAATCATTAGCTTCCTTAAAGAACAAGGCAAGCACGTATTCCTCGATTTAAAATTACAAGATATTCCTAACACGGTTGCTCATGCACTCATGGTTTTAAACGAGCTGGGTGCAGATATGATGAATGTTCATGCAGTTGGTGGTAAAAAGATGATGAGCGAGGCAGTGAAAGCAGTTCATGAGGCTGCAGCACAAGCCGGTCGCGAAGCACCGAAATTAATCGCCGTAACTATTTTAACAAGCATGGATGAAGAGCAATTCGGTGATTTAAATTATAAAGTAAGCATCGCTGAGCAGGTTATCGCTCTCGCAAAGCTTGCGAAAGAATCCGGTATGGATGGAGTTGTAGCAAGTCCGCGTGAGGCAGCAGCTATTCGCGAAGCTTGTGGCCCTGACTTTTTAATCGTTACCCCAGGCGTTCGTCCTGCTGGTGCATCCCTTGACGATCAAAGTCGCGTAGCAACACCTGCAGGAGCTTTCAAGAATGGTTCTACCCATATCGTAGTTGGTCGTCCCATTACCAAAGCAGAAAATAGACAAGCAGCAGCTCTTGCTATTGTTGAAGAAATTAAAGGAGTATAACAAATGGCTATTTTAGAAGAAAAAGATGTTATGAAAATGCTGGAAGAAACAAGTGCAGTTATGCATGGTCATTTCCTTCTGACCTCCGGCTTGCACAGTCCCATGTATGTTGAAAAATTTAATGTTCTTCAACATCCTAAATATACTGAACGCCTTTGCCAAGAAATTGCTCGTCGTTATGCTAATGACAATGTTGAGCTCGTTGTTGGTCCTATGACCGGCGGCATTTTACTTGCTCATGAGGTTGGCAAGGCTCTGGGAACTCGCGCTATCTTCACCGAACGTGTTGATGGTAAAATGACTTTGCGTCGTGGCTTTCAAATTCCTAAGGGAACTCGCGTGCTTGTAGTTGAAGATATTGTTACGACCGGTGGCTCTGTTAAAGAAGTTGTGGAAGTTGTCAAAGAATCCGAGGGCGAGCTCGTAGGCGTTGGTCTTTTGGTAGATCGTAGCGGCGGCAAGGTTGATTTTGGCGTTCGTACTGAAGCACTTCTGCATTTATCCGTAGAAACCTTCCAACCCGATGCATGTCCTTTGTGTGCCAAAGGTATTGAATTCACCAAACGCGGCCGTACAGGTAAATAAACCCTGCGATAATCGCTTTATACCTCGTTCTCGTCGAATTCGCTTGCGGTCCGTACGCTTCTAGTACTGTCCCCCAAGCGAATTCTCCTGCGGCCTCGTCTAAAGACGATTCTTACAGGGTTTTTGTTCTGAAAATTTTTTAAAACTGACGATATTTGGTTTATCATTTTTAAAATTTTCCTAAGGGACTCGGGCAATCGGGTCCTTTTTTATTTTGGTGGGCAGGAAAAAGGACGGGAAATGTTTAATATATTATAGATACTAAGGGTTACGAGTGAAACGAAGATGTCAAATATTAAATCCATTGTTAAAATTTTAATTTTGCTTGCTGTGAGCCAAGGAATTTTAGTTTGCGCTAGTGCCGAGCAAAATACTAAAAGCGAGCAGCAAATTCCTGCAGGTAAGCAAATAAATCAAACAGCAGATATAGTTCCTGCAGGTAAATTAAAAATTACTGTGCTGGACGTTAATCATGGTGATGCTATTTTGCTGCAAACTAATAAGCATAATTATTTGATCGACGCAGGTCACAAGTCTAGTCGCGATGCTTTTGTAAGCAATATGGAAAAGCTTGGTGTCAAAAGGGTTGATACTTTAATTATTACGCATCATCATCGAGATCATATGGGCAATGCAGAATATGCAGCCGGCAAGTACGGGATTAGTAGAATTTGGGACAATGGTATTGTTAATACTGAATATCCCAAAAGCGTAAAGCTCCATGAAATTCTTGTTAAGGGCAATTACAAAAATAAAGTTCTGCAAGCTGGTGACAGGTTTGATTTTGAAAAGACGCTGCATTTTGAAGTGCTCTCGCCTGGAACCTTCCTGCCAGAATTTGCCGACGATATTTATCATAATTGTACGTCCATCGTCATGAAAATGACCTTCGGTGCTTTCTCCATGCTTTTTGCCGCTGATGTTGAAGCAAGTGCAGAGGCTGCCATCGTCAAAGAATATGGTGATAGCCTAAAGGTAGATGTTGTCAAGGTTCCTCATCACGGAGCGAAGACTTCTTCCAAGCTGCCTTTTGTTTCTGCAACAAGTCCTAAGTATGCTTTGATTAGCTGTGGCGAGCCGAGAACGGATCATCATCCTCACCCGAAGGTGGTCAGTGCCTGGGAAAATCAGGGAGCAAAAGTATATTCAACCTTAATGAATGGCAATCTAACTATTTTAACGGACGGAAAAGATTATACTGTTTCCACAGAAAAATAAAAAATACTACGCAAATAAACGTATTTGTGTTACAATAAAAAAAGGTGATTTGCATGCTGAAGGAATTAATTATGCAAGTCTTGCCTACGCAATTTTGTCATGCTTCCACAGTTCTTCCCTTGGATAACGGGGACGTTCTTTGTGCGTGGTTTGGAGGAACTCACGAAGGCAAGGCAGATGTTGGCATTTATTTTTCAAAAAGGATGCAGGGTGTTTGGCGTGAGCCCATGCTTTTAGTAGCGGGAAGCGAAGCCAACTGGAACCCTGTTTTATACCAAAAGGAAAATGGCAAGCTTTTGCTTTTCTATAAAGAGGGCGAACGCATTGCTGCATGGAAAACGTACGTAAAGGAATCTTCCGATTTAGGAGAGACCTGGAGCGAGGCTAGGGAGCTTGTGCTTGGCGATGAGTCAGGAGGCAGGGGACCGGTTCGCAACAAATTATGTAAATTAAAAACAGGTCGCTTGCTTGCAGGGGCAAGTACGGAGCATGGAATTTGGCAAGCCTTCGCAGATATTTCGGACGATGACGGCGCAACCTGGCACAAATCTTCCGATATTTGTATCCAAGGGCTCACTTATGCAGCTGGCGAAAAAACTGCGGAAAGTAATATCGCTGTCAGCTTGCAATCTTTTTACGGACGCGGGGTTATTCAACCGAGTCTTTGGGAAGACGATGGGGGCGTGCACATGTTACTTCGTTCTAGCGAAGGCTTCGTTTACAGGGCAGATAGTACGGACGCAGGCGAGACCTGGACGGACGCTTATCCTCTTTGCTTACCCAACAATAACAGCGGCCTTGACTTAGCTCAGTCCTCAGATGGAACGCTCTTTCTTGTTTGCAATCCTGTTGCGGCTAATTGGGGCGTGCGTTCTCCCATTTCTTTGTTTAAATCCACAGATGGTCTTGCGTGGACCAAGCTTTTGGATTTTGAAACCGAGCCCAGCGAGTTTTCTTACCCAGCCATTGTGTGCAGGGGGAGCAAGCTGTATATCACATATACTTATAGGCGGGAGAACATCGCTTATGTGGAAGTGGAATTGGATGAAGGGGGAAAAATTAGTTCATAGTGCTGAAGTGCTGAGTGCTGAGTGGAGGAATCAAGCCAGAGGCTTGATGATTAAAAATATTCGGCGTAATCGTAACTTTGCAAACTAAATATAATTGTTCTGCGTTAATCCAAAAGATTGCAAATTAAATCGACAGATTTAACAAATCAGTTTCAATCGAAAGGATTTGCGTAGCAAATCCATCCACAATTGCTCATTGCTCATTTGATTATCATCGTACTAACGATTTAAACTAGTTTATTTATTTTATCTTCAAATTTTTTATAAGGAGAGTGGAGACTATGAAAAAATATCTTGCTATAGGAGCAGCTGCTATGCTGTCCGTAGCTATGCTCATGACCGGTTGTGGTGGCGGAGAAAAGAAAGCTGCTTACCCGGCTGATGGCGACATTTCCGTAATTATTCCGAAAGCACCTGGTGGCGGTACCGATACTTCTGCTCGTGGTCTTTTACAATTTATGGAAAAAGAATTAAAGGGCGCAAAATTTGTAGCTGTTAACAAACCGGACGGTGGCGGTATCACTGGTATGGTTGAGACTGCTAAAGCTAAAGCTGATGGTCATACTCTTGGTATGGTAACCGTTGAATTAGCTATGTTCCCCCATCAAAACAAAATTAAAAATACCTTTGCCGATTACAAGGCAATCTGTGCTCCTATCGCAGCTCCTGCGGCTTTAATCGTTCGCAAGGAAGCTCCCTATAATAATGTTGATGAATTCGTTAAATATGCGAAAGCAAACGAAGGCAAGATTCAAATGGGTAACTCAGGCGTTGGTGCTATCTGGCATATCGCAGCTTTGCGTTTTGAAGAAGAATACGGCGTAAAATTTAAACACATTCCGTATCCGAAAGGATCTGCAGATATCGCAGCTGCCTTAGCTGGCAAACATATCGACGCAACCCTCGCCGATCCTAGCGTATTCAAATCCCAAGTTGAAGCAGGCAACCTGAAGATTCTTGCTGTCATGGCTGATACTCGTAGTGAAATTTATCCGAGCGTTCCTACCTTTAAAGAACTGGGTCATAACATGACCGTTCGTGCTTGGGCAGCTCTCGTAGCTCCGAAGGATACTCCGAAAGAAAAACTTGACGTTCTTTGTGCAGCAGCTAAGAAGGCAGCTAATTCCAAAGAATTCAAGGATTACTTTAAGAAACAAGGCATCGATCCTACTGCAATCATCGGCGCTGACGCTGACAAGATGATGAAGGAAGACCATGAGATGTATGGTAAATTCTTAAAGCTCGCTAAATAATTGGTTGGCTTATCAAAGTAAATTAGAAACATCCCTGTAGCAGGAAACTGTTACGGGGATGCTTTTTTTAGTTAATAATTGATAATTAAGGAGCAAGTCTGCGGCTTGCGAATAAAAAATAATTAGCAATTAGCAAAGAGCAATGAGCAATTGAGGAGCAAGCCTTCGGCTTGCTAAAAAAATAAATATAAAAAATCGAATAGAAATGAGAAATGGAGGAGCTCGC
>JAUNIS010000032.1 GCA_030523325.1 Phascolarctobacterium sp. | reverse complement strand
CAGATGGGGTTTAGTTCTTTCATATTTAGCTTTTGCCATTGTGAAATTTCCTCCTCGACTTGTGATGTATGATTTAAAAATTAAAAATAAAAAACAACTTATAGCTTTTGCGTAATGCGTGACGCAAAAGATTGCGACAATAAGTCCAACATTAATTATAAATGATAGAAAAAATTTTTCAAGTGGCTAACGAAATTTTTGTTAGAAAATTTACGATTCTCTAGCAAAAACCATTACAATTTCAACGCCAGACTTCAATAAACAAGTCATCTGCCAAAAAAAGAAGAGAAACTGTATCCTTACGCTCAGTATTCTTTTACTTTTCATGAGCACCAAAGTTAATGCAAAAGATTGCAGCAAACAAAAATAAAAATGGAGCTGACATTTACAATTTTACTTGCGAAGCAGTTAAATTAAATTTTTGCAAAATAAAAGGTCCTAGCATTTTCATGCTAAGACCAAGTTTGTCAGTTGGTGCCGGCGCACGGATTTGAACCGCGGACACTGCGGGTATGAACCGCATGCTCTAGCCAACTGAGCTACGCCGGCGAAATATGGAGCTGATGACCAGGATTGAACTGGTGACCTTATCCTTACCAAGGATACGCTCTGCCGACTGAGCTACATCAGCGTATTAAATTGGTTGCGGGGGGCGGACTTGAACCACCGACCTTCGGGTTATGAGCCCGACGAGCTACCAACTGCTCCACCCCGCGATATACTGTGGTGGAGAGGGTTGGATTCGAACCAACGAAGCGAAACGCGGCAGATTTACAGTCTGCTCCCTTTAGCCACTCGGGAACCTCTCCGTCAAGACAAGGAAAATTATACAGTAAATTAGATTCCTTGTCAACAGTATTAAAACAAAATTTTCTCTATATATTCTTTAAAGACACAAAAAGAACTTATTTTTAACATTTTTTTGTCACTAGGCGCGGGTATAATAAAGACAAATAAAACAATACACATCAATCTGAAAGGAGACTTGATACTATGTTGAATAAAATGATGAAAAGAACTATCGCTCTCGTACTGGCAGCCGTAACCTTTGGACTTCCGCTTATGACTAACGATGCATTAGCCGCATCTCGCAACGATCAAAAACCTGCTCAAAAAGTTGAAAGACGCGTAGATCAAAAGGCTCCGCAAAAACAAAAGGTTGAAAAGAGAGACAATCATCGTGACAATGACAAGCGTAACGACGTAAAGCATGACAATCGTCGTGACAATGACAGACATCAACCCCAGCAAAAAGTTGTTTACAAACCGGCTCCTTCCCATCACGACCACAGCTCTTCTAACGAAAAACTGGCGACTGGTCTCGTTATCGGTGCTATCTTAGGCGCGGTAATCGCTAATGCAAGCTAATTAATTGCTAAACTAAAAAATTTTTCATACAATTCTTCCCATCCTAACAACAAAATAATAAAATCTGCACCCAAAGGCACATCCCCTGCCCGCGGGTGCAGATTTTTGTTTACAAAGGCAGCGGGTTGCTTTTTTCTACGCTCAATAAAAAATCCCAAGCCTTTTCGACTTGGGACTTGAGTTTAAAACTGGAGCTGGTGATAGGAATCGAACCCACAACCTGCTGATTACAAATCAGCTGCTCTGCCTATTGAGCTACACCAGCACAAGAGATATTGTAAATGATTATTGCAAATTTGTCAATGCTTAACGATAAAAATACCAAAAAGTAAATAACGCTAAAGCCATACGATAAATAGCGAAGCTTGTCAGCTTAGAGTTTTTCAAGAATTTCAGGAACCACAGCACCGACAAATAAGCTACGATAAAGGATACGACAAAGCCGATACCCAGAACCTGCAAGTCCCCGGCATTGAGGTATTTGAAATTCTTGTAAAGATCGTACAAACAAGCCACGAACATTAACGGTACAGCAATTAAGAAGGTATATGCAGCCGCACATTCGCGCGAAAGTCCAACCAAAAGTCCTCCGGCAATGGTCGAGCCACTGCGGGAAAATCCAGGCCACAAGGAAAGAAATTGATAAATGCCAACCCAAATCGCTTGCTTCAAGGAAATCTTGTCAACATCATTAACCAATTGATCCTCTTTGCCTTCGGTATATTTCTCAGCAATAATGAGAAGAACACCACCAAGAAATAGGCCGATAGCAACGGTCAGAGGCGAAAAGAGGTATAGCTTTATATATTTGTATAAGAAGAAAGCCACGCCCATGACAGGGACAATGCCTGCAGCCACATGCCAAACGCTAAGTCCTTTGTTAACATCCCAGCCATCCTTGGTAAAGAAACGGATGAAACGTTCCTTATAAATGAAGATAACAGAAAGAATTGCGCCCAATTGCACAAATACGTCGAATACATCGGCTAATTGTCCTTCAAAACCAAGAAGATGTCCGACGATAATCATATGACCTGTACTAGATACGGGCAAAAACTCTGTAAGGCCTTCCACAATGCCGACGATAACGGCAATAAGATTTTGATCCATTTTATTTTATTCCTCGCTAATTGTAAGATTACTTTGAAACTCTATTATTATATTACATAATTATATATGATGCAATGCTAATCTTATTGGCAAATTAATTCACCTATTCTCTGAAGATTAAAAATCTATTGCAATGCTAAAAAGAAAAACAAGTAGCATCCTATTAGCAATTTACTCTAAAATAATATACAAAAAACAAGGAGGTAGCAAACTACCTCCTTGTTTTGTTTATTAGTCACCAAAGGAAATACCAAGTTGACGACCAGCCTTGATAATTTCGTTATCAAGCTCAACTTGACGGTTACCAGCCGCACGTTGAATATAAACAGTCTCGATTTTGTCGTGACACAAAGAAACCATAACGTTATATTCGCCGCGTAAGCAAGCTTCTGCAGCAGCCACACCATAACGAGTGGAAAGCACGCGGTCAAAAGCTGTAGGCGTGCCGCCTCTTTGCAAATAACCAAGCACGGTGCAACGAGATTCAATACCAGTACGCTCTTCGATTTCACGCACTAATTTTTCACCAGCACCACCTAAGCGGATTTGTTCGAAGCTGTTCTTAACAATGCGAGCAACGGAGAGCTCACCACCTTCAGGTTTTGCACCTTCAGCAACGACAATAATAGTAAAGTCCTTGCCGGCAGCCTTGCGGTCTTCGATTTTTTTAATGACAGATTCAATTTTGTAAGGAATTTCCGGGAGCAGAATAACATCGGCTCCGCCAGCAATACCACTATGTAAAGCAATCCAGCCAGCATATCTGCCCATTACCTCAAGAGCCATAACTCTGTGATGAGACTCGGCGGTCGTATGAATACGGTCAAGAGCTTCTGTAGCCATTGCCATAGCAGTATCGAAACCGAAAGTACGCTCTGTGCAGGGCAAATCATTATCGATAGTCTTAGGGCATCCTACAACCTTGACACCGCTTTCTCTTGCGAGTTGAGCGCCAATGTTTAAGCTACCGTCACCACCGATAACAACAAGTGCTTCGATTTCATATTTTTGAAGATTGGCAACGATATCAGCGCTGCGGTCTTCGTAAGTAATCTCTCCATCCTTTTCAACTGCGAACTTGAAAGGATTGTCTCTATTGGTGGAGCCTAAAACGGTGCCACCTCTTTGTAAAATACCGGAGATAGATGCATGACTCATAGGAACAAGGGTGCCGTTAATAAGACCATTGAAACCATTCAAAACACCATAAATCTCGCAACCATTGTTCAAGAAAGTCTTTACAACGCCACGAATAACAGCATTCAAACCAGGGCAATCGCCACCACCCGTGAGTACAGCAAAACGACGAACTTTAGACATGTATTTGGGCCTCCGGGATTATTCTACGTTCCATACCTTGAAGCCGTCCGGGCTAATACGAATCGCTTCGGTACCATCAAATTTTTCATAGCACAGGTTGCCGTTCTCAATATATCCAGGCCATGCAGTGATGATGGTGAATTTTTTGCTTAATTTACGCATAAGGCTATCGGTATTGATATGGAATACAGGAACAAACAAGGTTTGGAGTCTGTCGAGGATGATTACTTCTGCATTGTAGCTTGCAAGAATCTCTGCAAACATATCGGGTGCGTAGAGCCCACGGTCAGCAGCTGGAATAGCTAAGAATTCTTCACTGATGAGCATACGGCAGTCTACATAGGTCCATTTTTTGATATCGGCAGCTTCACGTAATACTTTGGATTTACCGGAGCCCGGTTTACCAGTTACAACTACTACATTGCCACCTGCTTGTGCTTCTTCAACAACTTTTAATAATTCTTCAACTTGATTCATTTGAAAAACCTCCTAATACACCGAAGTGTTAAAATTTGTACTTGATATTCAGTAATTACTAATTCTATACATCTTTTTAAAATCCTTTTGAAAATTTTTTCGCACGCAAAAATTTTTAATAAATTAAAAAGAGTGTTACACAATTATCAAATTAGGATTTTTTATTAGCCCTATGACGATATCTGTCATCAGGATCCATACTCAACAAATTATGATAAACACTGCGCAAATCGGTAATATCTCCCTTGTCCAGGATATATTTTTCTAATTTGCGTTTAACTCTTTGTAGAGCATTATCGATAGACTTGATATGTCTATTTAATTCTACAGCTATTTCTTGGTAAGACTTACCATCGAGATAGCTTATGAGAACATTCCATTCCAGGTCGCTAAGAATTTCGTTCATCTTGCTTTCGATGTCGTCGAATTCTTCACGACTAATGACCATATCTTCGGGATTCGCAACCTTGACCCCGGATATAACATCCAATAGTGTTCGGTCACTGTCCTCTTCATAAATGGGTTTATTTAATGAAACGTAAGAATTCAAGGGGATATGCTTTTGCCTAGTTGCAGTTTTAATCGCAGTGATAATCTGACGCGTAACGCAAAGCTCGGCAAAGGCCCTGAACGATGCTTGCTTATCAGTTTTGAAGTCTCTGATAGCCTTGTACAGACCAATCATCCCTTCTTGAATGATATCCTCTCGCTCAGCACCAATAAGGAAATAGCTGCGAGCTTTTGCCCTAACAAAGTTGCGATACTTAGACAATAAGTATTCCTGCGCCTTCTCGTTATTATTAAACTGCACCTCAAGGACGATTTCTTCGTCTGTCATATTCTGAAACTGTTCTTTGGGATCAATCTCTTGCCCAGTTGTCATCTAGCTAAATCCTCGCTTAACTTTAAATACTTTGAATGATTATAATATATAAGTAAATTTCCGTCAATTTTTATCGCGACGCATTTGCTCTAAAACAGCTAAGACGTCGCTACTTACCCTGCCACCAAGCTCATTACGATTAAGAAGCTTCTTAGGTAGCGTAAGTCTTTCAGAAATATCTTTCTTTGCTTTAAGGTAATCCTCGTGGAATTCTCTTGCGCTGATTCTATGTCCTCCCGAACCTAAAACATTTAATTGCTCTGCGTAATCAGAAGTAACGACGAAAAATTTTGCTTTTTCCCTGCCAAGCTCGTGAGCTCTACGTTCGATCCAAGAATCGGCAGTCTCATCTTCGCCGGTGTAAATTACTTCGATGCCTGAAATTTTTTCTGCGCAAGCATCACCGGACACATTCATCGCATCAAAAACAACTTGGGTTTTAAAGCCCTTGAACGCTGAGTATTCAGCTACCTTTTGTACCAAAATTTCTCTTGCATGCTCAAGGTTTTCTTTACGCAAGCTTTCGAATTCCTTCCAGCTGTTGATTACGTTATAGCCATCGATTAACAAATGACCGCTCATTTTCTTTTGCCTCACTTACCCATTAGGCGTTGACGAACAATTTCGTACATAAGCACGGCAGCTGCGTTAGATGCGTTTAATGAGTTAACTCCTCCATGCATGGGCAGGCTGACGATGAGATCGCATTTTTGTTTTACCAAGCGACCCAGTCCCTTGCCTTCAGCACCGACAACGAGAACGATGGAGCCTTTCACATTACTTTTATAAACACACTCGCCATCCATATCCGCGCCAACAATCCAACAACCTCGTGCTTTAAGCTCGTCCATAGTCTGAGCGATGTTACCGATTTGTACGATTGGTACATAATTAATTGCACCAGCCGAAATTTTTGCTACAACAGAATTTAACGGACAAGCTCTACGCTTAGGCATAAGTACGCCGTGTACACCTGCTGCATCCGCCGTACGAATAATCGCACCCACGTTTTGTGGATCCTGCAATTCGTCGAGGAGGATGATGAAAGGAGGCTCGCTTTTTTCTTCCGCCTTTTGAAACACGTCGTCGAGCGAAGCAAAAGCTATGGGGGCCCCCAAAGCGACGATGCCTTGATGTCTAACGCCAACGGCAAGCTTATCAAGCTTTTCTTGTTTAGCATTTTCTATAGGAATGCGTCTTTCTTTGGCTAGAGCAATAATTTCGTTAAGACTGCCTCCGTGTGCACCCTCTTGCAAAACTATTTTATTTAATGGACGCTCAGCACGTAAAGCTTCTAAGACTGCGTTACGACCAGCGATAATTTCATTATTTTCTTGAGACATAAATGCTCCTATTATTTTTGAGCCTCGGTTTTAGCCTTGGCAGCTAAAATACCTTGCAGTCTGCCACAGCTCATAGCACCCTCATGGCAAACTCCTTCGGATACACAAGTAGGACCTGCGTTTTCGAAAATTACCGGTGCAACTTCCTTTACTTGGCGCAGCATTTCATTAGCAAGAGCACGAATTTCCCATTGAGCACGGGTGCAACAACGAAGACTGAAGAAATTCAGAAGAGAACGTGCGTTAAATGTGCAAACAATTTTTGTTTCTGCTGCGTTAGGAAGAATGTAACGAGCATCCTCTGCTAAAATTCCTTCGTCAATAAATTCGTTGTACATGTCTTGGATTTTCAGCATGAGTTTATCGAATTTAGCCTTGGTCTCAGGATTTTTGGCGATGGAGGGCGGCACGATTGTTTCAAAGTCATGTTCTTTAACATAACGTTGTGATTGTTGAGAGTAAGATGCAATACGATGACGAACAAGCTGATGAGTTAAAACTCTTGATACGCCTTCAATTGCAAAAGTAAAGGTGACATGCTCTAAGGTAGAGAAGTGACCCATGCTGACGAGCTTGCGCACTAATTTAGCAGCCTGTTCGTCAGTAATTTTTTCTTCTAGCTGAGCAGCGCCAATGGGAGAATAGCAAAGACGAGCGCTCATAGCAACAGTACGTTCCGGATCCGGAGTATAACGTACTAATTTACAGGACATGGACATATAAATCTCCTTTCCCATTATTTATGGGATAATAATTTCTCGGTGATGACAGCAAAGCTCTTGTCGAGAATTTCTTCTAAACGAGCCTCCTCATCTTCCAGGAATAAATAACCTAACAAGGCTTCGAAGGCAGTTGCCATGCGATATTCGTGCACGGATGCAGACTTAGGAACAGTGCTTTTAGCATTGCGTCCTCTACGAAAGACTACTTGCTCCGCATCGGAAAGTTCTTCTTGTAAGCTCTCCATTGCCTGACACTGACAAATAGCGCTGACCATTTTCGAACCAAGGTCGTGAATGACACGCACCTGCTTAGATGTGGGCAATAATCTTAAGCGAACGTACATGGAAAAAACTACGTCGCCGATATAGGCTAAAACTATGGGGTTAATCTCTTGAACGGGAGGAATGGTTTTGCCATCCTCCTTCAAAACTTCAAGAGCATGTTGTTTTAAAAATTGGTACTGAGTAAATTCCATTACTTGGACCATTTAACTCCTTGAGGAGTATCTTGTAGGGTAATACCAATACCAGCTAATTTGTTACGCAACTCATCAGCCAATGCATAATTTTTAGCCTTGCGAGCTTCTTGACGCATGGAAATTAAAAGTTCAACAAGCTCAGTCTCTTTGGAGTCAGCTGCTTCTTCCTTAACTGCGGTATTTTCTAAGACACCGATGATGCTGCACATTTCTGCAAAAACTTCGTCGAACATCGCAACCAATTTGCCATCTGGTTTAATGCCTGCTTCCTCAACAGCCGCTTTGTAAATATTGATTTCTTTGGCGAGGGCGAACATATTGCTAATAGCAAGAGCAGTATTGAAGTCGTCACGCATTGCTTCCATGAAAGCTTCACGCAACTCGCTAACCTTCGCACGAGCCGCAAGACTTGCTTCAGTAGGACCAGCATTAACCATGGACTTAAGACCAGCTAGGTTTTCTTTAGCCACTGCCAAACGTTCTAAGGATTTGCCTGCTTCTGTAAGACGAGCATCAGAGAAATCCAGTGGGCTACGATAATGAGTAGAAACAATGAAGAAACGTAAAACCTCTGGTTCATAATGTTCGAGGATATCAATTACCATGAAGAAGTTTCCAAGAGATTTAGACATCTTTTCTTCGTTAACAGTAATGAAGCCATTATGCAGCCAATAATGAACAAAAGGATGGCAGCCAGTGCAGCCTTCGGATTGGGCAATTTCGTTCTCATGATGGGGGAAAATCAAGTCGGAGCCGCCACCATGAAAATCGAAGCTTTCACCAAGATATTTCATGCTCATAGTAGAGCATTCGATATGCCAACCAGGACGGCCCTTGCCCCAGGGGCAATCCCAAGAAGGTTCGCCCGGCTTTGCACTCTTCCAGAGAGCGAAATCCATAGGATTATGCTTGCGGTCATCTACGTCGATACGAGCACCAGCCATCATGTCTTCCAATTTACGGCCGGAGAGCTCGCCATAACGCTCAAATTTTTCTACGGAATAATAAACATCGCCATCGATAACATAACCATAACCGTTGTCGATCAAGGTTTGTACGGTTTTGATGATGTCTTGCATATGTTCACTAACGCGAGGATAAACATGAGCACGACGAACGTTTAACTTATCCATAACTTCGAAATAAGAATCGATGTAACGGTTGCAGATATCGAACCATTGCACGCCTTCTTTATTTGCTGTGTTGATGATTTTGTCGTCAACATCGGTAAAGTTTTGTACATGAGTTACGTCATAGCCCTCGTGTTCGAGGAAACGACGAATAACATCCCAGGTTACGAAAGGACGAGCATTGCCAATATGAGGATGGTTGTATGGAGTAACACCGCATACATAAATGCTTGCCTTACCCGGAACACGAGGAACGAATTCCTCTTTTTGTTTTGTCAGAGTATTATAAACTTTGATAGCCATGTGAAATAATCTCCCTAATGACAATTTTATAATTTTTAATGTCCGATTAATTTACCTCAACAGTAAATTTCGAAAACAATTTTTAATTTATAAATTTACGCCCAGCTTAGCCATGGAATTCTTTACATGAGCGCAAACTTTTTCTACGCCCATGAGAGGAATTACCTGGGCCAGTTCTAAGCCATGTTGTTTACCAGTCATGGCAACACGGATGGGCATGAAAACGTCCTTGCCTTTCAGCTTGGTAATTTTTTGAATGGATTTGAAAAGAGCTTTAATGCTAGGAGCATCAAGAACCTCTACCTTGGGCAACTCTTCTAAAAAGCAAGCAATAACTTGTGGAACTGTTGCTCCAGCAAGAACTGCTTTCGTCTCTTCGTCTTCGAAATCAAATTCGTCTTCGAAATACATAGAAACAACACCAGGAATTTCTGCACCGTAAGCAATATAATCCTTAGATGTTGACACAACAGCTTTAAGCCAAGCAAGCTTTTCACCAGTTTCTTCGCCAGTCATATAACCTTTCTCGATCATATGTGGCTTAGCAACCTCGAACAATTCATCAGCGGAAAGCTGACGCATATAATGTTGGTTAATCCAGTTAAGCTTTTTTATTTCAAAAACTGCAGGGTTTTTCGCAACGTGGTCCATATCAAAGGCTTTTGTCAGCTCTTCCATTGTGAAAAGCTCTTGCTCATCAACAGGTGCCCAACCTAAAAGTGCTAAGAAATTGTTAATGCCTGCGGGCAAATAACCCATTTGACGATATTGATCTACGGATGTAGCGCCATGACGCTTAGACATCTTTCTGTGGTCAGGTCCAAGAATTAAAGAGATGTGGCCAAATTTAGGTTGTTTGAAGCCTAACGCATCATAAAGCAAGCATTGACGCGGAGTGTTAGACAAATGCTCTTCAGCACGAACAACGTGAGTGATATGCATAAGAGCATCGTCAATTACTACTGCGTAGTTATAAGTGGGAATACCGTCAGATTTAACGATAACAAAATCGCCGATACCATTAGAGTCAAATACTACTGTTCCACGAACCATATCGTTAATCACGATTTCTTGATCCTTCGGAACGCGGAAACGAATGGATGGCTTGCGGCCTTCGGCTTCGTATTTAGCGATTTGCTCGCTAGTTAAATTCGCACATTTACCCATATAACGAGGATTTTCACCGGCAGCAGTCAAAGCTTCGCGTTCAGCCTCCAATTCTTCCGGAGTGCAATAGCAATAATAAGCTTTGCCTTCAGCAAGAAGCTTGTCAGTATATTTTTTGTAAATGTCAAGACGTTCCATTTGACGATAGGGACCGTAGGGGCCTCCTACATCAACACCCTCATCCCAGTCCATACCTAGCCATTTAAGAGCTGCCTTAATATTTTCCTCGGACTCAGGAGTTGAACGATCACGGTCGGTGTCTTCAATACGAAGAACCATCTTACCACCTAGCTTACGAGCTAAAAGCCAATTAAAAAGTGCACTGCGTGCGCCACCAATATGAAACGGACCAGTGGGGCTCGGAGCAAATCTTACTCTGATGCAGTCGTCATCATTACAACACATATTCTTTCTACCTCCAAATTTATCAACCACATAATCTTACAAAAAGCAGTAAATTTATAATTTTATAAAGTTTGACCTAATATTATACCATAGAATCACTTGTGAATTCCACAAAAAGAGTATGAATAATTAAAAATTAGCAATGAGCAATTAGCAATGAAGGAACCGAGACTTCATCTCGATAATTTAAATTGTTTTGTGGAAATCAAAAGTTTGTTGATTCAATCTGCAGTTTAAACGAAAAGATTTAATCAAAAGTTTTTGCGTAGCAAAAACATCCACAATTGCTCATTGCTAATTGCTAATTGATTATAATCCATCCTCCATTACGAATTACGCATTATCGAAGCTATCGCTTCTGCCGCAATTCCTTCCTTGCGTCCAGTGAAGCCCATCTTTTCTGTTGTAGTGGCTTTTACATTGACTCTGTCTAAATCAATTTCTAAAACCTTGGCAATATTGATGCGCATTTTTTCGATGTGGGGAGCCATCTTCGGAGCTTGAGCGATGATAGTAACATCCACGTTATTAACGACGTAGCCCTTTTCTTTAATTAATCCGAGCACATGCTCAGTTAGTTTCATGCTATCAGCACCCTTAAAGCGTTCGTCGGTATCCGGAAAATGTCTACCGATATCCCCCAGAGCTGCCGCACCTAAAATTGCATCCATCAAAGCATGTAAAGCTACATCAGCATCGCTGTGTCCTAAGAGACCTGTTTCATGCGGAATCTCTACGCCACAGATAATACACTTACGCCCTGGAACTAGTTTATGAACATCAAAGCCAGTGCCAACTCTGAAGTCTGGCATTTTAAAATCACTCATAAAGCCTCCTCGTCATTTCACGCGAGCAAAAATCATGCGACCTGCAGCAGTTTGCAGCATAGAATTAACAATAATAGTAACGTTGCCACCGATATGCCCTTGACCATTTTCAACAACAATCATAGTACCATCATCAAGATAAGCAATGGCTTGGTTCAGCTCCTTGCCTTCTTTCACCAGATATACCTGTAATTCTTCCCCAGGCAAAACCACTGGTTTAATTGCATTGGCAAGCTCGTTAATGTTTAGAACCGTTACGCCTTGAATTTCTGCGACCTTATGCAGATTGTAATCGTTGGTCATGAGGACGGCGCCTGACTCTTTGGCAAGACGCACGAGCTTGGAATCGACTTCGGGAATATCTTCGTAATCCTTGTTAGAAATTGCTACGCGATCTTTATAATTTGTTTGCATGTCGTGAATCATATCAAGCCCGCGACGACCTTTAGCGCGCTTCATATTATCTGCGGAATCGGACAAGCGTTGCAGCTCGGCGATAACAAAATTAGGAACAACTAATCTGCCGTCGAGAAAGCCAGCAGCAAGGATATCCATAATACGTCCGTCTATGATGACGCTTGTATCGAGGAGCTTGTTTGATGAAGCCAACTCATCGGCCAAAGGACCGTTTTCTTCTTCAAGCTCTTCTATTTCTTTATCTTTAGATTTAGGATGAGTAACGCGATTGAAGAAATTTATGATGTCCTTGCGTTTCATCGCAGCAAGTCTTGCACCAACAATTGCCATAACAAAGCTCAAGACAATGGATACGTATGGTCCGATGACAGGCACGCGTGCAAGTGAGCTGCCCAAAAGATTAGCAATAATAAGACCAATGCCCACGCCTAAAACCATGACGAAAATCTCTGCCGTGGGAATCTTAGAAAGTTTTTTTGCCACTTGCTCTGCGTAATCAAAGAGTGCATTTGTAATAAAAGGTGCGCTGACCAAAGCTAGCCATGCAAAAAATATGAAACCAGGTGCGAGCAAAATAAGGCTGGAATAAGTAATTCCCATGAAATTTTCCCCAGCAAATTGAAAGCCCGTCATACTCTCAAGAGAAGGGATAAAGCTATGAATGAAAATAAGGCCAGTGATAACAATAATGAGAGAGATAGTCAGGCTAAAAAATTGTTTAAGCATCTTCTTTCTCCTTTCTCTCTTTGTCAGGCAAAGAGTAAATGTTGATAGTGTATCTATTCTATAATACTCCAAAACACTTAACCTGACAAGATTTTTACTAAGAATATATACCAATTATATGTTTTAATTTTGGCAAGAAAAAAGTCGTGGCAAAACCACGACTTAAGTTCAACCATCTAAACGATAAATTCCTGCAGCCTCAAGCTCGGACTTGCACCATTGATAATACTCTTCGATAGATTCGTAGAAGCCTTTATCCATAGTTTCATCAGCAAGAATGAACCATTTGCTATATTCCAATGCTTTGTCTCCCTCTTGGTAGTCAAAACCAAATTTATTATCTCTAATCCAAGCGGCCCAGGTTTTATTGCGAATCTCCGGGTCATCGTTAACGATTTCGAGGAAAGCTTTTTTGAGAGCATTGAGCTGCCATGTTTGTAATTTTTCCGGAACATCACCGCTAACCTTAGCAAGGATGCCGTAGCAGGCTTCAGCTGCTTCGAGAAATTCTTGACAATTATCACGACCGCCTGGGAACTTACTGCTAGAAGACCACTTGGCGTAAGGACGGTCAGGCCAATTGATGGCTGCTGCATGACCTAAGGGAGCGGCCACATTTAAAGACAGAGTCTTCATCATATCGGTAAAATGCTCGAAGCTCTTCCAATTATCTTGGTCGAACAATTCGATAACAAGGTCGTGCACTACGTTGGCAAGACTAAAGATACCAGCAAATTCTTGATGAGCCCAAGTATCTGCAAATACGTGCAAGCCAATACCAAGCTTAAAAGCCCAATTAGGGTCGGCCGTGGTAATGCTGCTTAATTTCGCTTCTAATTTTTTGGCTAAAACAGAATTCTTATGGCAGATAAGTTTTTCTTCTTCCGTCTCACCTTCGAGGCCTGGAAGAAAATGATAAGGAATCCAAATCTCTTCATTTCCTTCCGTATTGCCAATATTAGCCCAAAGATCATGACCGCTGTAACGAATGATGCGACCATCCTCACGTACATCACAGCCTGTGCTCCAGCTAGACATGGCACTGCCATCAATATTATCAATGTTATCGTCTACAAATTGGCTAGAGGCTGCGATAACTTTTGCATTAGCACTTTGAAAGCCCGCCCAACGACTTAATACATATACTGTTCCAAAATGAAAATCGATATCCATATACAACACCTTTAAAAACAAAATAATTTGAAAATATTCTTTCCGAAAACATATTATATGCTCAATGCAATAATTTTACAAGAGCTGACTTACGCAAATGAAAGACCCAGCCTCGCACGGAAACTGGGTTAATAAATAAATTAAGAACAACAAGATGTAAGCCAAGAGCCTGCTTGCTCCGCATCGATATCTTTGATGAGCATAATCTCGCTTTGCAGGATTTGACGCGTGGTATGAAGCAAACGACGCTCGCCGACGGAAATTTTTTTACCTTGCTCCAAAAGATACAGAACTTTATAAATGCGAGCTACCTCGAGCACAGAACCTGTTTTGATGCGGTCCATATATAATTGGAAGCGACGATTCCAAGAGATGCTCTTATAAGCTTGCACGTTTTGTTCTTCTTGAAGAACGCTTTTGATACTTTCAAGGCTTGCCTCGTCACCAATGGGACGAAGACCAAGTTTCTCTGCATTGGCCACAGGTATCGCTACTGTCATGTTTTCAAAGATCATCTTCAGGACATAGTAATCGACTACTGCCCCATTTTGCTCGCGATGTTGAATATCCTGAATTAAAGCGCCGCCGTGCATAGGATAAACTACACGGTCTCCTGTAGCAAACATTGAGAAACCTCCTTCATATCAAACTCCAATTTAAAAGGAAATTGTTACATTTATTATTTTAGCACAAGAGATACCCTTTTGTCAAAAATTTTATATTGTATCATCGACTATAAAATCTGTCAATACAAAAAAACTATTTTCTATACATTTTGTTTATTGCCTTAGAAAAAACATTAATAATCTATATAATTATCATAAATTTTTAAAATTTTAGTTGACTTAGACCATACTCTAACGTCTATAATGTTAAAAAAATAATCATAGGAGTAAAACATGCGTATTTATTTTGTAATAATTGGCATAGAGATTCTGCTTTGTTTCATCTGTTATCTGTTCTTTCGCCAAAATTTTGAATTTGCCAAATCAACGAAGTTCCTTCTTGTTTACGTGTTACTTGCCGCAAACACTATCGCCGTTAGATTTCTTCCCGAGACCATGTCGCCCTTTATCGTGAGAAATCTTGCTTGGCTTAACGGCTTCTGGTTATCCTGGGCTTTTTATTTGCTCTTAGCTGCAATCATCATGCTCATTCTAAGAGGAATCGACCATTTTACAAACATAAACCTACCATTAAGTCTTATCGCGAGCGGACTTTTAATCTTCAGCTTCCTCTTTACGAGCTGGGGTGCGTACAGGGCCATGCATCAAGATATACGCACAGAAAAAATTGTCACAGAAAAATTACCAGCAGGCGAAAAGCATAAAATTGTTTTCATCACCGACCTGCATTTAGGTCAAATGCTTGGACGAGACTATGCTAAAGGATTAGTTGCGAAGGTAAATGCTCTCAAGCCAGATTTCATTTTAATCGGCGGCGACCTATTAGACGAACGCATTAGCCATGTCAATCGTGAAGACAGCTTGACGCCGTTAAAAAATTTTCAGGCTAATGTTGGAGTATATATGTGCTACGGCAACCACGACTATCTCGACAGACCCGAGCTTTGGCAAAAAATGGTGGAAGAACAAGGTATCCATATCTTAAGAGACCAGGACGTAAAGCTTGACAAATTAAAAATAACCGGGCTCAACGACTTCTCTCGTAATCGCACTAACGATTCACTCATAGCTTTATCCAAAGAGAACAAAGATTTTTACAGCATCCTCTTAGACCATCAACCTCGCAAGATGGAAATAGCTAGTGAAGTCGGCTACGATTTATATCTTGCAGGTCACACCCACACAGGACAGCTATGGCCCTTCCGTATGGTTACCCAAAAATTATATAAGCTTGATTACGGTCGCAAAAGCTTTGGTGACCTTGTGGCCATCACTTCAAACGGTTATGGGTTTTGGGGTCGTCCGGTGAGAACCGAGGTTGCTCCTGAATACATCGTCATCGAACTCGAAGGAAAATAAAAAATAAAAGCATCAGCAACAAAAATCGCTGATGCTTTTTTCTTAGCCAAAAATAAATTTCAGGGCTTGAGCCAAGGTTTTGACCTTGATGATGTCAACCTTGGGGTTATTCATCATAATTTTAGAATCTGGCACAACGAAACGAGTGAAGCCAAGATTAATGGCGTCTTGAATGCGTCGCTCAAGATTGCCCACGCGACGAACCTCGCCTGTCAAACCAAGCTCACCAATAACAAGCGTTCCTGTGGGAATTGCTTTGTTGCGCAGGCTTGACACAAGTGCTGTTGCTACGGCAAGATCTGCAGCCGGCTCGTTTATCTTCATACCACCCACAATATTTACGTAAGCGTCGAAGACGCCAAAATCCATATGCAGGTGACGTTCGAGGACGGCGAGAAGCATATTTACGCGGTTGTAATCAAAACCAACTGCAGTGCGACGAGGCATACCGTAAGGTGTTTTGCTTACCAAGGCTTGCACTTCGACTAAAATTGGCCTGTTGCCTTCAAGAGAAGCAGTAATCACGGAGCCAGTCGCATCCTTCTCTCGGTCCTCTAAAAAAAGTCCTGCGGGATTCGCAACTTCTTCAAGACCACCTGCTTCCATGGAAAAGATGCCACTCTCATTTGTTGAGCCAAAGCGATTCTTTAAGGCACGCAGAATGCGGAAGGAATAAGAACGGTCGCCCTCGAACTGCAGCACTACGTCCACCATGTGTTCAAGAAGTCTCGGTCCTGCGATAGTACCATCCTTCGTTACGTGACCGATAATAAGTACGGCAATACCCGTAGTTTTAGCAAATTGCAAAAGCTTAGCCGTGCATTCGCGCACCTGACCTACGGAACCGGCAGCCGTTTGCAGCTCGGGGTTATACATGGTCTGAATACTATCGATGATGATAAGCTTAGGATTAATTGCACTCGCTTGAACAAGGATTGCATCAAGGTCTGTTGCCGTCATAATCAATAGTTCCTTGCTCGTCCTACCTTTTGCTAAACGAACGGCACGCATGGCTGTCTGTTCTTCACTTTCCTCGCCGCTTATATAAAGTGTTTTGATGTTATTCTGACCAAATTTTAAAGCGGCGTCGAGTAAAATTGTGGATTTGCCAATGCCGGGCGTGCCTCCAAGGAGAACGAGAGAGCCAGGGACAATGCCGCCACCTAAAACTCTGTCAAATTCGCCGATTCCCGTGGCAAGTCTTGTGACTTCTACTTGAGCAACACTTTCGATAGTACGTGGTTTAATTTTTTCATTGCTGGTTGGCAAATAGCTGCGAGATTTTTGCACAGTCTCAGCTTCCTCTACTAGACTATCCCAGGTTCCGCACTCCGGACATTTACCAAGCCACTTAGCACTTTCGTAGCCGCAGCTTTGACATACGTAACGATATTTAGTTTTTGCCATTAGCTGCCTCCCCTACTTGTTCTAGCACAAAATTTTCTTTAACGGGAACTTCCATAATAAAATGGGTGCCTTCAAAAGCTTTATGAAATTCCAGACTTCCCTTGTCACTAGCTTCAGCAAGGAGCTTGTCACCTGCTATAAATTTACCTGCAAGATATAGATCGCTTATCGGGTCCTCAATTAATTTACGCAGAGCGCGACGCAGAGGCCTTGCACCGTATTTAGGATCGCTGCCTTCTTTAAGGAGCAGCTCGCGAGCGGAGGGAGTCAACTCGATACTGATGCCAACTCTTGCCATACGTCTATTTAAATCATTAACCATGTTATCGGCAATATTTTCTAATTGTTTTTTCCCAAGCTGATCAAAGACTAATACCTCGTCCACACGATTTAAAAATTCTGGGCGGAAGATATGCTTGATTTCTTGCAAAACCATGCTCTTACGATTATCACTTACCGTTGCTTCGTTTGAGGCAAAGCCCAAGGAGGATGTGTTGGTGATTTTTTGAGCAGCTGCGTTACTCGTCATAATGATCACTGCGTTACGAAAATCAACGGTACGACCTTGACCGTCAGTAAGACGTCCGTCTTCCATAATTTGTAAGAGCAAATTGAATAGGTCAGGGTGAGCCTTTTCGATCTCGTCCAACAAAATGACACTATACGGTTTATGACGAACCTGGTCTGTTAATTGACCGCCCTCTTCATAGCCCACATAACCCGGAGGAGCACCAACAAGTCTCGCGGATGTATGCTTTTCCATGTACTCGCTCATATCGAAACGAATCATGGCTCTTTCATCGCCAAATAATTCTTCGGCCAAGGCTTTGGCAAGCTCTGTCTTGCCCACGCCAGTAGGTCCTAGGAAGAGAAAAGAGCCTACCGGTCTATTCTTATCCTTGAAGCCTGCACGTGAACGTCTGATGGCCTTCGCTAGAGCTGTCACAGCTTCTTCCTGACCGATAACGCGAGCATGCAGTCTGTCTTCTAATTTGAGCAAACGTGCGGACTCACTCTCCGTCAATTTTGCAAGAGGAATGCCTGTCCAGGAAGAAACGACATCGGCAACATCTTCTTCATTAACCTCGTCAGAGCCAGCTGCCTCGGCGAGAGCAAGCGCCAAATCTTTTTGTAAACCCGTTTCCTTGTCGCGGAGCTTGGCTGCTTCTTCATAATTTTGTTTTTCAACTGCTTCTTCTTTTAACAGAACAGTATATTCTAGGTCTTCTTTAATCTTGCGTGCAGGCAAGGATTTTTTGTACAGCTTCATGCGTAAACGCGAGAAGGCCTCATCCATCAAATCTATCGCCTTGTCTGGTAAATTGCGGTCCGTAATATATCGATCGGATAATTCTACGCAAGCTTTTACGGCTGCATCACTGATACGCAGGCCATGGAATTTTTCGTAGCGTTCCCGTAAACCACCAAGCATAAGCTCTGTATTCTCAGAGCTTGGCGCATCAATAATTACAGGTTGGAAACGACGCTCCAGGGCAGCATCCTTTTCGATATGCTTGCGGTATTCGCTAATTGTTGTCGCACCAATGATTTGCAGCTCGCCACGAGCCATAGCCGGCTTAATAATATTAGCTGCATCAATGCTGCCTTCAGCACTGCCCGCGCCAATAATCGTATGCAGCTCGTCGATAAACAGGATGATGCGTTCGTCCTCTTTCAAAAGCTCGATGACTCTACGCATACGCTCTTCAAATTCACCGCGATATTTCGAGCCGGCGACGAGCATGGCAATCTCCAAGGAAAAAATAATTTTCTTACTTAAGAAATCGGGCACCTCACCCCTGACGATTTTTTGTGCCAAGGCTTCGGCAACAGCCGTCTTACCTACACCAGCTTCACCGATGATGACAGGATTATTTTTCGTCCTGCGACCGAGAATTTGCACAAGCCGTTCCACCTCTTGCTCCCTACCGATAACAGGATCAATTTTACCATTAGCAGCTAATTGATTCAAATTACGACCGAACTGACTAAGCACTTCCAAAACATCGGGTTTCTTTTTTTCTTGCTGCTCAGGTCTTTCGTTTAAACGGTCGGGAGCAACCTTGCGTTCATCTTCAAGAGCTCGGATAACTTCTTGAATCTTATCTCCAGTAACGTTAAACTTCGAAAGGATTTGCGTAGCACTGCCTTGACCTGCAGCAGCAAGTCCCCATAAAATTTGCTCTGAGCCAACGTATTGTTGCCCTAAGGATTTAGCATTAGCCGCAGCCCTTTCAATAGCAAGCTTTGCCCTTGTGCTGTACTCGGGCAATTTATCCTTGTGTCCACCCTTGTCAAGCCAATTCGCCAATTCATCATTCATGGCCGCAAGGTCAACGCCCAGCTTTTGCAAAATATTTTTCGCAGTGCTCTCGGGGACATTTGCTATGCCCCATAGAATATGCTCGGTGCCAATTGCTTCTGCGCCAAGCTCCAAGGCTTTGCTAGCAGCCTCGCTTAAAATACGGGCAGCGGTTTCGCTAAAGCCTTCCTTAGTAACCCTCTTGCGTCTCGGCAAGCCTATTTCTTGAGATATTCTGTCGAAAAACTTACGAGCATCGTCGACAGTCATTGGCTTAGCGTTTTCCACACTTGGAATGTCAAAGGGCACAATATTTCTTGCACAATCCATGCAAAGCAGCCTTTCGATTTTCCTGCCGTTGACAATGCTCATCATTTGTACGACAGCATCCTTCTTTTTACAAATTTCACACAGCATGAATTATCTCCTTGTGATATTATTCATTTCATTCATGGCTCTATGAAGAATTTCCTTCTTCCCATCTTCGTCCACATTCATAATGCTCAGCATATATTTCATAGCTACAGCCTCTCTGACGGTAATCATTTGACGAAGCACGTAATGGTCAAGCAATTCTTCCGCGTTTGGTTCTCTTTCAATATGTTCCTCAGGAACGAGGCGAACAATTCTTACAAAGCCGCCGCTTCCACGGCGAGACTCAACAAGATAACCACGCTCAGGTGTAAAACGAGTGTTCAGCACGTACGAAATTTGGCTCGGAGCACAGGATAATCTTTCCGCCAATTCGTTTCTTTGTACCATGATTTGTTCTTCATGCTCACGAATCAATTCACCAATAATAAAATTTTCTATTGCGTCTGCTAGATTCTTCATGATTTCACCTTCTATATAACTATATGCTCAAAACTAAAACCCAAAAGTCAAAGACTTTGTCCTTTATATTATATTTGACTTTTCGACTTTAGGCAAGCAAAAAATTTGTAATGAAATTAACACTGTGAATCGGCAACAAGCTTAGAACCGAAACTCAGCCCAATTTTTGCAGAAACAATCGACTGAGACTCAGCATGAATTTTGCAGAGAAAACTGACAGAAACTCTGCTTAATTTTGCAGAGACAACTTACAGAGGCCTTGCTTAATTCTGCAGATTGAAAATAACAGAAGCTCTGCAGAAATTCTCTAGATTGAAAATGAAAAATGTTTTGCTTTGACTCGTAGATTGAAGCTTGCTGACAAAAAGAAAAAAACCTGACCCTCACGAGCCAGGTTTGTTAGAAGACTATATTACATAGCTGCTTCAACCGGATAAACGCTGATTTGACGTTTGTCACGGCCTTTGCGTTCGAATTTTACGCGACCTTCGATGGTAGCATAAATGGTGTAGTCTTTACCCATACCTACGTTGTTACCAGGATGGAATTTAGTACCACGTTGACGAACGATAATGGAGCCAGCAGTTACCAATTGAGAGTCATGAGCTTTAGTGCCAAGACGTTGAGCGTTGGAGTCACGACCATTGTGGGAGCTACCAGTACCTTTCTTATGTGCATGTAATTGCAGAATAAGTTCGAACATTACTTTCACCTCCTATGTTGATGGATGCGAACATACTTGGGACATTGACGAGCTATGGATTCCACGCCCATAAGCATGGTTTCTAAGATCGCCTCCGTCAATTCGTTGGATTCTTCCTTGAGAACAACCCTGAGAAAACCTTGGTCTTGATTAATCTCGACCTCGGGCTTAAGTTTCAAATGATTTGTCAGGCCATAAATCGGAGTCTGAGTTAATGCGGAGACGGCACTACAAATAATGTCCTGCCCTTCTTCGGCATAACCTGCATGTCCGCTGACCTCGTAGGAATCAATCAATCCTTTGCTGTTTTTCCAAACATCAAGCGTAATCATAAAAATTATGCGTTAATGCCAGTGATTTCAACAGCGGTGAAGGGTTGACGATGACCTTGACGTTTACGATAGTTTACTTTAGCTTTGTATTTGAAGATTCTAATTTTTTCGCCTTTGCCTTGTTCAACAACTTTGCCAACAACTTTAGCGCCTTCAACTACGGGTTTGCCAATCATAACATCTGCATCGTTTACAACGGTCAGAACTTGATCAAATACTACTTCAGCACCAACTTCAGCGTTAAGTTTTTCAACTTGAACGGTTTCGCCTGCGCTTACGCGGTATTGTTTGCCACCGGTTTTGATAATAGCGTACATCTATTGCACCTCCCTTTGATAAGACTCGCCAAATTCGGTACTTGCAATGCTGCAAGATTTACAGACCTCTCTGTGCGGTTGGGGACGGACCACTTTAGTCCATACTCGAGTATAATACTATATCTGTCAAGATTTGTCAACAGAAGAATTATCTAAAATCATAAAACTTTCTATGTGTAAGGATGGATCACTTTCGATTTTTATGGAACAAGCAAGTTCTCTTTCCCAAGCCTTGAGATCCTTTAGTTCAATCCAATCAGCTAGCCAAGGATTAGCCATAATCAAAACATTCTTCGAACTAGACCTTCGCTTCAACAAGGAACGCAAACGACGTTTTAATTCGAGAGCGAGAGTTAATTGACTTTGTACTCTGCCTGTACCGCTGCAAATAGGACAAGGGGCATAAAGAACGCTGGATAAATTTTGGCGAGATTTCTTGCGGGTAATCTCAACTAAATTGAGAGCTGTAATTTCTTGAAGTTTTGGCTGCATCTTATCACCGGCAAATGCTTTTTGTAAGATAGACATAATCTCCTTCTTATGATCATCCGTATGCATGTCGATAAAGTCGACGATGATAATGCCACCGATATCACGCAAACGCAATTGACGAGCAATTTCTTTTGCCGCCTCGCGATTGATTTGCATAATTGTCTCTTCGAGACTTTCGCGCGAAGTAAATTTTCCGCTGTTAACATCGACAACAGTCATAGCCTCGGTATAATCGAAAACAAGGTAACCACCGCTTGGCAATTCCACCTGACGATCGCTAATGCTTGCCACGTCTTCTTCGAAGCCGTTGTATTTAAAAATATCGTCCAGCCCTTGGTACATGGTCAGCTTAATTTCTTTTTGCTGAGGCATGCCTTCGAGCAGTTCTTCCACGCGTTTGTAAATCGATAAATTGTCGATAGCAATTTCTTTTAGACCTGGACGCAAATAATCGCGAACGATACGCACGGGCAAATCAAGTTCCCTGCGTAAAAGGCCAGGATGCTTGCTTACTTTTTCCCGGGCCACAATTATTTTCCACTGATTAACCAAGAGGCGAATATCCTCGGTCAAAAGCTCAGCTGAAATTTCTCGCGCAGCCGTGCGTACGATGAGTCCCATACCCTCAGGCTTTGCCCCGGCACAAATTTTGTTCAAACGTTCACGTTCTTGCTTATCATTTATTTTGCGAGATACTCCAATGTAATCGGCGCCAGGCAAAAGCACTAAATATTTGCCGGGCAGCGTGACATCAAGGGTAGCTGTCGGGCCCTTCGTGCCGCGTGGATCTTTAGAGATTTGTACGATTACGGACTGACCTTCTGTAACATGCACGTTCTCACCAAGATAAAGGAAAGCGTTTTGGGCCAAACCAATATCGATGAAGGCAGCCTGAATGCCCCGAACCACATTAGCTACGCGGCCCTTGAAAATGCTGCCAACGAGATGCTGCTCTTCGCTACGTTCCACAAGATATTCTACGAGTCTATTGTCTTCCAGAAGACCCATGCGAGTTTCTTCTTCATCTGCGCCAATGATAATTTTCGCTTCCATGACTACCCCCCTTTCGATTAATGCGGAATTCGGAATTGAGGATGGATTTGCTACGCAAATCCTTTTAATTAAATTGATAATCGCAAGCCGCAGGCTTGCTCCTCAATTATCAATTTTTAAATCTCAAACCTTTATTTTTCTTTACAAAGGTCCACGTAGTACTGGTTCTTCTCCTCTTCAGTGGAGAGACGAGCGATATACATTTGGTCGCCCATAGCTCCAGAGAGGGCTTTGGCTACGCGTTCAACCATTACAAGCTTGTCGCCATATTTTGCTTTGACTTCTTCGTCACTGAGTGCGTAGTCTCTTTCGTCACGACGACCTGCAAAAGCACAATAATAATGTTCGCCTGCATTTAGTTCAGTTTTGTCGAAGCAAATCATGTCAGCCCAAATCTTGTAAACATTAGTGCTATTTGCATAGTTCATCATGTCGGGACTAATACCGCCGGAAGGTCTCATATTAACCTCGAGAGCAATAACATCCCCTTTTTTGCCGAGTCCTTCGTGGTCTTCATCCAAGCGGAAAAATTCAAAATGCACGAAACGATTTTTTACTCCGAAGCTTTTCACGGTTGCACGACCAGCCTTCTTAATATCTTCGGGCAAATTCTTTTGAATGTAATAAATAGAAGTATCTGAGTTATTAACAACATCCATGATAGAAGTCACGGTTACGTTACCAGTTTCAAAAACCGGTTCGGAGTTGGAATTGATAATCGCGTCGTAACTGTTAACGGTTGCATTAACAAATTCTTCCATGATATAAATTGCACCAGTTGTTTCTCCTTCAATTTCTTTAAGGAAGTCAACAAGCTGTGCTTCATTTTTCAGTTTATAAGTACGAGAAGCACCTACGCCATTGTCTGGCTTAACAATAACGGGATAGCCAACCTCTGCGATAAATTTTTGGCAGCCTGCTAAATCATCAACAATATGATATTTAGCAGTGGGAATGCCTACAGCTTGGTAGTAAGGCTTCATGCCAGATTTATATTTAATGCGAGCCATGTCGCTTGTTTGGAAACCAGAAGTGATGTGAAAGTCGGTGCGCAATTGAGCGTCCTTTTCCAACCAATATTCATTGTTGGACTCCAACCAATCAATGCGACCGTATTTATGAATAAAGAAAGCTACCGCACGATAAACCTCGTCGTAGTTTTCCATGCTGTTCACCTTGTAATATTCGGTAAGACTTGCCTGGAGTTCGGGCAGCAGTGTGTCATACGCTTGGTCACCAATACCCAACACATTCATACCATTTGCTTTTAGTTCGTGACAGAAGTGCCAATAGTTAGTCGGAAAGTTAGGAGAGATAAAGATAAAGTTTTTCATGTCTGATTCCTCTGTTTTCTTCAAATTTTTTGTTAATTTTCTTTTTCTTTTTTTTCTTCAGTTTTTCTTTTATTTTTTATTTTAATTTTTTACTTGACCTAATTTTTTAATCATAACTTAGATTAGCACAAACTTTTAAATTAATTCATCAAAAAATAGTGCAGTGAATTCATCCTCAATTGCTCATTGCTCTTTGCTAATTGCTAATTAATTTCAGCTTCTCATAAGGTATGGCATAAAATACACAACCTGCTTGTGCCACCAGGGCCAGTCGTGGTTAACATCGTAGCCCCAGATATCAACCCAAATAGGAATATTTTTTTCTGCAAAAATTTCTTTTAAGCGAATTGTCGTTGCAGGATCTTCCCAAGCTCCCTGACCTACGCAGACAACAGCTCGTTGATTGCGATAAAGATCCATGTAGGGATGGTCCAAGGGAAAATTCGCCATGTAATCGACAGGAGAATTAAAATAGACCTTTTCGCTCTTGTAATCGGGGAACCCAAAGGTTCCAGAATAAATTCCGCTCAAAGCGAGGCAACCGTCAAAAATATCAGGTCTGCGTAAGTAAAGATTAAGCGCGTGAGTTGCACCTAAGCTACAACCAAAAACAATAACACCCGGTTCATCATCCCAACCATTTCTTTCCATGGCTCTGTATTGAATCTTGGGGACGATTTCGTCAGTAATATATTCAAGCCATTTTTCGTAAAGCTCGATGCGATGATTTTCTTCACCATTTTTGTTGGACCAGGTTTCTTTATCCAAGGTGTCAATGGAGATAACCATGAGTTCACCTGCTTCAATCCAAGGAGACAGAGTATCTGCCATGTTATAGCCTTCGAAATCGTTAAAGTGTCCGTCTTGACAAGGAATGAATAACATTGGACGACCTGCATGCCCGTAAATTTTGCATTCCATATTCCTATCCAAGGCTGGACTGTATTCGTTATAATGTTGCATTTCCATACTACTATACCTCAAAAATTTTTAATTTGCTTATACATCCACGTCATACATGAGCGTATGCATCATGAAGGGCAGCTGACGCTCCCAGGAAGCTTCTGAATGGTCCCCGTTAGGAACAACACGGAGAGTGATATCAACACCACAATTTAAAAGATGAGCTCCCATGGCAGCAAATAAGTCAAACATATTTGACTCGGTTCCTTCTTCCTGCGTGCCATAATCCATATAAAGAACCGTGTTTTCATCAAGAGGTGCCTCGGACGATAGCTCCATCAATTGTTCAGGTGCAACCCAAATAGATGGAGACAAAGCTGCTGCACGAGAAAAAATTTCGTTATAATTTAACAATCCATAGAGAGCCATGAGCCCACCCATGGAGCTGCCACCGATAAAGGTATGCTCCCTATCACCGATGGTACGAAAATGTTCATCGATAAAAGGTTTAAAACGAGTGATGATCCACTCAAAGGTATCATCACCGCAGCCATACAGATGACCAAGCTCGGGCTCATCGTACTCGTAAGGAGAATATTCAAGCATGCGCTCGTCGTTTTCTCCAGGATTACATTCAATGGCGGCTACGATAATTGGCACTCTGTGTTTATCTAGGTAGTCACCCAGGCCCCAGCTTTTGCCAAAGCTTGCGTCTTCGTCGAAGAAAACGTTTTGCCCATCAAACATATATAAGACTGGAAATCTTCTGTCCCGGTCTCGATAATACATACGCGGTAGGTATAAATAAACTCTGCGTCGTTGTTTGCCTGAGACACCGGGATAGCTTACGCTCCAAGTTTTTACCACAAAAAATCCTTCTTTCATAAATCGATAGATAAATTATTGTATCACATTCTCGTATGGTTTGGCAAAATAAATTGTAAATTGTAAAAAAATTTTGAGAAATTTTCTCTTGCCAAAAACTTAGGACTTTGCTATAATAATTTCGTTATCAATTGTTCCGGGATGGTGTAATGGTAGCACAAGTGACTCTGGATCATTCGGTCTGGGTTC
>JAUNIS010000031.1 GCA_030523325.1 Phascolarctobacterium sp. | reverse complement strand
TCCTGCCAATCGCAGATAGGACACCATTCGTAAAATCCTTTTAATTTAAATTCGTATAATCCGCATACCGGACAAATTTTAGCGGTTTTCATTTTTCCTTTTCGTCTCCTTGTCTTAACAATAAGAACAACCACAATTAAATTTGATATCCGTATTGTTTAATTTTGGAATTGATATATGCTCGTTCTTTATCGGAAATAACGCATTTGGTCGAATCGGGATGGTCCCTCACCATATGATATGCTAAATTCAAAGGAAGAGTTTTATAAAATTTACATTTATCAATTTCATAAATTACCACTGCATAATTTGTTGAGGGCCATTCCCCTAAATGAATTATAGCAATATAATTTGGTATATACACAACTAATCCCGGCGGCATAAACGGCCTTGCAAATTCCTCGAATTCTTTATCTTCGTCCATTTTTTCCCTCCTCCTCTTTTTTCTAAGCCCATTATACCTCAATCTTTCTATAATGCAAGTTATATTTCTCTTACTGTTGTCTTTCCGCGTGAATCCCGTATCGATTGATAAACCTTTATGCCTCTTGTCTTGAGTCTTCGTACCAAACGTTCATCTACGGTCTCAGAGCGAATAGTTACCGATTCAATGTCTTCTGCCCCTACATGCCCATGATACTGAGCTTCTATATAGGCTAAATCCCAGTCGTAGTCAGCCATAAATTTTTCATACAAGTCTGCTACATCTTTGCATTTCGACACCTCTGTTAACCATACTTTTTTAGATGCGGCCCAATCGGGATTTTCTATCAATCCGGCGATAGATGGAGAATCAGCATCGCCTGCGGCTCTATCGCGAATGCTATAATCCATCGGACATCCTAAACTGTCCCCAAACGTATATGTTACTCTACCAGCCAAGTGTTCTTTCTTGAATCTAACCAAGCACTCCCCATACCATCTCGCACCACGGTCGTCATTTATATCTTTGGAAATTATTGCCCCGTATTTTTCTCGTGTTTTTTTAGGAAAATCATCGACATCTGTCTTGCCGCTACCTAACAAACGCCCAAATATTTTAGCTCTTTTCTCTAAAGCATATTTTCCCTCTGCTCCGCCACTAGTATGGGTCTCATACTGAGATTTAAATTCTGAATTCAAAACCTTATGTAAACTCTCAGTGCTTATAGACATCCCATAAGCCGAATTTGCAAAAATTCGTTTTAAATCCTTTTCAAACTGCTGTCTTTCTTCTCCCGTGAATCCCATTGCGTCATAGGTTAGTTTACTTACTCTATCACGCTGGTCCTCATACCTAATCAGCGATGGTACCTTGCTCCTGCCTTTGGCGACTTCATCATAAGTCGCACCAGAAGCTCCTCTGCCCGCAGTCGCCTCAGCGAGCATTTCCATCGGAGATGATACCTCTTTGCCGGGCATTTTATATTCAGCGGCTTGAATTTCTTGTATTAAAGCTTCTATAGATGTCGGATTCAAACCTTTTTTCTTACATATGTAGAGCAATTCCTTATTCGCATCCGCTAAAGCAGCACTACTAGCATCAACTCGGCTCGCGTCTAAAAAAGCAAGAGCCTCCTCAAGAAGTTCTTGTGCAGTTTCTAATTGGCTCCTTGTCCCCGTTTTTTTATACTCCGCATATATTCTCATTGCACTTTCGGCCCATGTTCGATAACCCTTTACAGATCTTAATGTCTCATCAGACTCTTTAGGTTTCGTGCTTTCCGCTAAACCAATCAAGGGGGACGCGGCCGATTCGCTAGATATAGACTTAGGTGTTTTTGTAGGCATTGAAATCCCGCCCGTCGTAGGCTTAAACTTAGCCGCCTCTGCGGGGTACATACTAGCACGCATATCAGTATATTCCTTGAACGCCGCCTCTAATTTATCAGTATGAGCAGCTCGGCTTCTTTCCGTTTTAGCCCGCCTTACTTCCATTCTCTCTTTAGCGACCTTTTTCCACGCGGCCTTTAAATCTTCCACAGTTTTTGCTGGCTCTTTCTTTTTACCATAACTTTCTGGAGTAGCTTTGTGCGGATGCCTAGCACTACTCCACTTTGCTCCGTGAAATTTCCCGCCTGCACCACCGTCTATATTCCCGTTCTCGTCAATATGTACCGGTGAATGCTGGATAGTTTTCCAATGAGATGGGTCTCGGTCATCTGGATAACCTTTAGTGTCAAATGCTTTGGCCAATAGTTTTAATAATTCCATATTTGTCACCAATAGAAAAGGCCCGCGTATAACGCGAGCCTTTTACTCTTCTTCATAATGAGGACATCGTCCTTGATGCCTAAATTGCCATGGCTTATCCTCTGGAATTGGGTAAATTAAACAATGAGCTTTTTTCCATCCGTCATATTCCTTATCAATCGCAAATGCACATCCTTTGCAACCGGGATACCATGGTATTTTACTGTTATCAGTAGGGATATCGTTATATAGTTCTTCGGTCCTAGACTGCCATTTATCCATATTATCACCTCGGCTCCATTAATTTTTAGTCCCTTCCAAATCGCACCACGATAAAACTAAAGATGTCCCTTGAGTTTGTTGTTTAGTTGTCGAGAAATGTCTTGATTAAAGTTATGATGAATGACAATGTGCCAATCATTAATGCGATGAAGGTAGCCCAAAGTATAAATTCAAATAATAATTTCATGATGATACACCTCTGTTAAGTAAATTTTGTTGAGCAAGTTTTAAACTCTTCCTAAAACCTCACCACTATAAAACCAAAGCCACGACCAAAATCAATTTTCTTCCTTTCCTTTATTTTACTACCAACATTGTCCAAAAAAATTCTCTTTACGTATACTTTTTATTTGTTTTTAGAAAAATTATCGGATTATAAAATCGTTTTTGGTATGAACACCCCTATAATAATTTTTATGGTTATTTACCCCTTTTACAAAGCATGGTCTACCTATTACACGAATATGGTTGGTCTTTTACTTTTATATAGTTTTTATTGCAAAAAGAAAACCTCCTGCTATAAGACGCCTATGGATTTAAGAATGTACGCAAAAATTAAACAAACCCCAAATAAACCCAAATATAGGTAAATCTTTATAATAGATACGTACATTTAGGTGTAAATATATTATTAAAGTGAAATTTTCTTTTATAAGAAAAATATGATACAATATGTTATGGAAAGCAGGTGATTGTAATGATAAATTTTACTATTGATGAATTAATCCCCTGTCTAAAGGATACAACCACTGGAGAAATCTACGAAACTGAAATTGTGCGAATTAGAAGGAAATCTTTCCTCTCTAAATTCAATAAACGTACTGGTTGGTATGTAAGTGGACAGATGAAATTATCTGAGAAAGATAACATTCAAATTTTCGAAGACGACGAATCCATTTATAACAAAGAGGCTAATCTTCATTACGATTTACGTAAATATGCCGAATATATTAAAAGCCACAATCTCAAAGCAAAAGATATTACTCCTGAAATCATGAATATGTTCTGGATTCCCTAAAATTTTTAAACTACCACATCTCGTAAAGGGGTGTGGTAGTTCACTTTTTAAAAGTCATTAAATTAGCATCGTCATATAAAGCGGCAGGGTGATTTTTTTGTCCACTCGACCAGTGTTTTGTGAGGTAAGCTTGTAGCCCACATGAATGCTTTCTGAAGCAAGGACTACATTTAAAGATTTTGAGGAGCCCTTAGTGGCTTTAACCTCTACAGGGACAAGACGACCTTGGCGCTCTAACATAAATTCAATTTCCAAGGTGGAGTCATCTTTTTTGTAGTAATAAAGAGGCTGACCATTTTTGATAAGCATATCCGCAACAAGGCTTTCGTAAATACCACCCTTAGCGGGTCCAGTAAAAATATCTTGGATAATGGACTGCTTGAGCTCATAGCCATACATAGCTACAAGTAGCCCAATGTCACAGAGGTAGACCCGGAACTGGTCTTCTTTAGCATAGGCTTCCAACGGGAAAAAAGGACCACTTATATTGTAGGCAAAATTGATGATGCCAGCATGATAGAGCCAGTCCAGACTGCTTTCGAATTTGCGGGCAGTACTGTTTTTTTCGACGATTGAGTATTGAAACTTGTGATTCTCCTTGCTAAGTTGCTTGGGAATAGATAAAAAGCATTTGCGTGCCTTTATGCGATCCGAGTTGGGAGCATATTTTGCGATGTCATCCTGGTAATCACGAAGAATGCGTTTTTGAGCATTATGGACAGCAAGATAGTCATGTGTAGCAAGAAACTTATTGATAACTTCTGGCATGCCTCCTACAAGTAGGTACTCTCGAAGCTGGTTCAGCATTCCTAAATGAAGAGCATCAGGGATTTTTATTGTTCCTGTTTTGTATTCATTGAGTGAAGGCAAGGTTGTTTCCAGTACGCCCTGAGCCCACAAGAACTCTTCAAAGTCTAGCGGGTGCATAACAAGTTGAGTCTCGTAACCCACAGGGATGGAGGTTATTCCTTTGTAGTCTATGCCAAGAAGTGAGCCCGAGGCGATAACGTCGTAGCGTCCATCTAGCGCCCAGAACTTGAGTGACGTTCTAGCATTGGGACAGTCCTGAATTTCATCTAAGAAAATGAGAGTCTTGCCTGGAATAAACTGTGCCTCCGGCATAAGGAGGTTGATTTGTTGGACCATGGCAGCTACACTAAGATTACCGCTAAAGGCGGTTTGCAGATCGGGGCGTTCTATAAAATTTATTTCGATAAAACTTTGGTATTCGTTTTGACCAAACTGTTGCACAATATAAGTTTTGCCGCATTGACGTACGCCTCTAAGCAAGAGGCAATCCTGATGCTTGGTTTGTTTCCAGTTGAGCAGAGTGTCGTAAATTTTGCGTTTTAGCATTCTTTCACCTCCACGAATTCTGCTTATATTTTAGCACATCCTCATAAAATATGCAAAGCATACAGAAAACATCCACATAAAATATGCATAGTATGCAGAAAAGATGAGGGAAATAGAAAAATGCTAGGCAAATAAGAAAATTTATCCTACATCTTACGGCTTGAATAAAAACTTCTCCATGTCAATGTTGCCGCTTGCCATCGCAGCGGTTCCCAAAGCCAAAGGAACCAATCCCTTATTAATCGCCACTTGAGTCGCATAAGCATCCGCTAAATATCCCACCCCTCTGCTCCATGCATCGTCTTTCTCACGAAGTTCTTCCCTTTATGCTATTCTCGATGCTTCTTCCTCATCGTAATTTCGTGCTATTGAAAGCAGATTATTTATATGCCGTTTAACTATTGGATCGAGTACTTCTTCGCCTGCATTAAAACTCCTTGCTGTATCCCATATTCCTTTTTCTTGTTTATTGTCCATAGCTTTTCTCCATATAAAAAGCCGCCGTCTTCCGACAGCGGCTTATCGCTATTTTGTTTTAAAAAAATGCTCTCGCAATAAGATTAGAGAACACACCTATTGTTATTAATACCAGTATATAAAACATTATCTCTTTTACACAATCTCTAAAAAGTTTCATCATCACAACCCCCTTTTATTTCTTTACTCAATTATACCGTACTTTTCATCATATTACAGCGGGCTATAATAAATTTTTTTAGTCTAATGGCTTTCGCCTATTATATATATTATACCACAAAAAATGGCTAAAAACTGTTACAATTTTAAAATTTAGTCCCTTCCAAATCGCACCACGATAAAACTGATTACACACTAGTATAATTATAATAGTCTTCCCCCACATCCTCAAGAATGACCTCGTTAGTTGTTTCATCAACAACCTGGATGCGTGTAGTGGTTATTCCCTTTCTCAAAGAATAATTCTGTTGTACTTTAAATTGCCTCTTGGCACTCTCAAGGTCAGAGCATACCCCAACAGTAATACAAGAAGCACCTCGTTTGTCTGCCCTAATAGCGTACATACTATTATCACCCCTTTTAATCAAAATATATTCTTTTTAGTTTTAGGCCGTCCCAAATCGCGCCCCTCTAAAACTTAAAGCAAAAACTTTCATTATTTACATTAAACATTTTATTCACCATATTTCTAACTAAAAAGCTCTTGCAAAAATCTGCAAGATTCATCCTATGGTTAAAACCGTGGGATGAAACTCGTTCATATGTAGATAAATCTCACATAACTGAAACTATGACCTGCTTATCCACAGATTACATATTCAGTAGATATTCAGCCAGCTCGTCCTTGGTTTTTACTTCCGCATATACGGCATCGTCAAGAAACATTGCATATGCTGCCGGATTCTCCTCCTTTTTTCTCATAAGCCAATTATACGTGCCTAAAAAAAGTTCATGTTCCTTGGAAAGTTCTTCTAGTGCTTCCAATACTTCTTGTGTGTCCATACCTCCGCTATCTAAAGCATAGATATAGTTGGCGATGGCTTCTTGCATATGCTCTTGCTCCTTTTTAGGATTTTTGCTTTTATCCCAAGTGATTTCATGTTCCTCGCACCAAGCAAGCATTTCTTCATCACCTAAGATATATTGCAGTTTATCGACCAAACATTCGACTCTATCAGCAGTAATTTCGTATTTTTTAGTCAAGAGGCAAGAATCTTCATCATCAATATTCATATAACTCCAGTTTTTGAAAAGTTTATCGTCCTCAAGGTCAATTCCGAGTTTAGAAAGATAGCAAAGACAATCTTCATCACCCACAACTTCAAGGATTTCCGTTCCTCTAAACGTAGTTCCGAATACTTCAAGCAGCATACCGCATTTACGCTTGAAAGCTCCTCCTACGAAGATTGCGAAGATATCGTCAGCATCCCAGTTGCGCATTTCTTCTTCAGCGTCTTCTTCAATACGTTTATTCATTGCAGCAATAAATTCTTCTTGTTGAGCATTGATATTGGCGTCGATTTCTTCTACTGTTACTTCATCATCTGCCAAAGTGAATTTGCCATCTTTATGCAAGGCATAGGCAGGTTTATCACCCTGGGATAATTCACCATCTTTTTCAAAAAGCAATTCAAATACGTCATAGTCTCTCCAAGAGCCGCAATAATAAGCACAGTCACGACCAATTCTTGTTGCAATGTCATGCATACGGGTAGAAATTTTATCAGCAAGCTCAAAATCAAAAGGTTTATTGGTATGTTTAGTTTTACTCAAATTTAAATGGTTATCCAGTGTAGTATCATTATCTGCATAATGGCATACTTCATTATTTTCACCACTTAAGAATTCTTCAATTGCTTTTTTACAGTTTTCTAATGTTTTGCTACGTGACCTATCTCGTTTATAAGTTATGTTATGTTGGTTAGCCCATCTGTATAACCCTCTTTCTCCTACTAAAGCAATTACCTCATTTAAATTCATTTCAATAATGCGCATAGGGTAAAAACCTCCTTGATGTTATCTATAGAATATAATATCAAAAATATTTTTTTGCCTCAAAATAATACTCATTGATATGATTCTACTTTCCGTTTTATTAAATAATACACACTATTTCCTATCCCTTATAATAAGAGTTATACATCTTAGAGTTCAGACTCATCCTCTTTAATATGTCTTTCGCTGACAGGACTTATGACGGCAGGGAGTGTGTAAATCTGGTCAGTTAGAAATTCTAATTTTGTTAAATCTACATCATATCCGTCACTCTCTAAAACCTGGGGTTCGTTTCTTATTACTACCAATGGGTCGTGCACTACAAGTACCCCTACAAGACCTTTCTCATAATAGTAAAAATAACCATTCGTCATCTCTACAAGGATAGATGTACCGTCTCTTTTACAACCAAGTACTCGTTTTATTTTTCTCATATATGAGAACCCCCTTTTGTTTTAGGTCCTTCCTAAATAGCGCCCGTCTAAAACTTATTTGAGGTAACATTATCATCAGTCATACCTAAGGGCCAATATTTAATCATTGTAATCAATTCATCTGCGAGCCACCATCTTGGCTCTTCATAACTGGTTACAATTGGAAGCAAGCCGCTGACTATTAATATATATTTCTCATCATTAGTTAATTTCTGTGCTTCTTCTAAAGTATTATATCCAAGTTCTTTAAGAATTTTTTCATGTTGTTTATTATATTTCATAGTTATTTTTTCCCTTTCTTCTTTTTCTTTTCTTTACTCAATTGCAAAAGAATATCCAATATAGTATCGATATCTGCATAATGGCATACATCATTTTTGTCGACAAGAACATAAAGAGGATATCCAAGGTCAACAACCTCACCCTCTTTAAGGTTCTGTTCAATTTCTGTGATAATGCGATACACCTCATATTCTCCATAGTTGGTAACGAATTCATAAACATCTCCGTTATTAGGTTCTTTTGACTCAACGAATTTTCTCACAACTTCAATTTTCATCTTTTACCTTACTTTCAGACTTTTAGTTTTAGATCCTTCCTAAATCGCGCCCCTCTAAAACTTTTTTATTGGGGCAAGAGATTGATAGCACGAAAAATTCAGTAATCGGCCTGTCCACTTTTACGCACAAGGTTAAATCATTTTACTTTTCTGATTTTTGGACTATCCAAAACCCATTTTCCATTTTCTTTAATTACAGACCAGGAGCCAACGAAGGTTTGCTCTATTTCCTTACCATCAATTAAATCCTTGCATCGTAATTCATAAGAGATAGACACTTGATTTTCATTTTCATAATTTCTATCTATTATGGTAACTTTATTATCCAAGGTTGTCTTAAAACCATTTGCCCATTCAGAATAAGGATTCTGCGCTTGCCATGCAGTAGACAATTTTGAATATGCAGCTTGCATATTTTTATTATTCAAGTCTTGATAATAGCTCGAAAAAACACTTCTCGCATCATCTGCTGCTTTTTGTACGGGAGACTTTTCTGAAAGATATTGAGCAGCAACATAACACTCTTGACCGCTTGACAACCTAACTCTAGCCCACTCACGTCCTTCGGCGTTCATTCTCTCTAAAACAGTCACTAATTCATTATGCTTGAAGAAACCATAGTCACTTGCGCTTGTACTTGGAGCACTACGTTTGAAAACATTGTTGCCTGTAATATAACATTTTTTGTTTTCGATATTTTTTACATTAGTTTCATTTCTAACCTTCAATTCATTCTTTCTCACATTGGCATCGTTGCCAACTAACGCTCCGTTCTCTTCAAATGGGATTATAAAGGGCTCTATCGTTTCAGCACTCATATTCCTCCAATTATGATGATTTATTTTACTACCATACTTTTTTAGAGAAATAATACTTACGTACTTCTCGCCATTTTTAGAAGAACCAAATTCAATCTCACCAAGTCCAGGAGCATAAAAACTTATCATACATTCAGGTCCGTCTTGACTATTCTCAACTCTTATACGAGCTATGCATCTTTTAATTTCCCCTAAACTTGAGTTAATAGTAAAATAATACGGGAGCACTATTTCTTTAATCTCTATTTGTTCCCCAGCTACTTTTTCGAGCTCTTTTCGTTCCCCAGGCTGAAACAAAACTGTTTTTTTCCTTATATTTCCTTCACCCAATAACTGTCTGGAAGCTTTATCGAGCGTTTCTTGCTGAATAGATAAAACAATAGGATTAGATATAACTTCATCTCTATGTTTGTCATAAACATATAAATCTTCACTGGGATTATCCAAAAATCCAAGCAATATTGCATTCACTCTATCGAACATACCGTGTCGATTAACACTAATAAATTTATCTCCATTTTGTGAAAATCTTTGATAGTATTGATATGTCCTAAATTTTTCCTTAGGATTATAGATTTCACTAGATACAACGGTTTCTCTAACCGGAAAATATTCTCTTACGTTTATTTTTTCTACTGTACCCTCAACCTTTATTCTTTTATCTGTAGTAATAGCATCTACATATTTTTTGTATTTAAAATTGCTGCATCCAAACGACAAAAGGCCGGCAATAAACAAAAAAACTACCACTATCATTACAACTACTTTTGTTTTAGAGTAACTCTTCACATCTTTCACCTCTAAACTAAAAATTTACTTCGTAATCCCACACGACAATTATACTTTATTGAATTTGAAATTGTATCCGCATTAGGTTTGACGCTTACCCTCAAAAGTTCCATAAACACACCTTCTCTTTTTATAGTTTGAGACTTTTTAAATAATGCCATTTACCTCATCTAGGGAGAAACGACGTTAGTAAGTCCTTTACTCAAATATGACAACACATTGATTGCTATTCCCAATTATCCCATACGCAATGGAATTATTTTTATTCAATGTTTACTAACGTAATCTAATATCCTAGATGAAATATGTTCACCTAAATCTACAGGACTGTAGTCCGCATCAACTTTTTGTCTAACCAGCCATTTGTCTGTTTTAGAATCATGTTTAAATCTGAAAACCATTTTCCCTTCCTGTCCTCCACCCCAAGGACGAAGCTTCACGTCTATTGCACGCGCACCAAATTCATCATTACGTAAGGTTTTTGTCAGCATAACTAAATCAAACCTGCCACTCGAGCCAACATATATCTCTCCTGTACCAGCTGACTGTTTTTCAATTGCAGTTTGTTGTACAGGAGACTTTTCCGAGAGATAGTGAGCAGCAACATAACACTCCTGACCGCTTGACAACCTAACTCTAGCCCACTCACGTCCTTCGGCGTTCATTCTCTCTAAAACAGTCACTAATTCATTATGCTTGAAGAAACCATAGTCACTTGCGCTTGTACTTGGAGCACTACGTTTGAAAACATTGTTGCCTGTAATATAACATTTTTTGTTTTCGATATTTTTTACTTTGGCTTCATTTTTAATGGGAACCTCATCCTTTTTTATATTGGCACCGTTATTAACTTCTACTTCCTTATTTTTAAATGGAACTATGCAATCTTCTATCAGGTCTACTCTTAAACATTGCAAATCTCTAGTCATAGGACTTCCGTATTTTACTAAAGTAAAATTCCATTTATATTTATTGTCCTTAATAGAGCCGTATTCTATTTCTCCTAAATTTGGAGCATAAAATTCTACACTGCACTCGTCTTTTTTTTCTTCTACCAAAGCAATGCATTTCTCCATAATCCCTGCGTCTGTGCTTATTGTAAAATAATAAGGCAATACAGTATATTTCTTGCCATCTATTTCTTTTTCTCCTATTTGAAATATGGATACTCTAAATGTATCCATTGATGTTTTCCCAGTCAGAGCCTGTTGTAAAGGATTAAAATAATTCTTTGTTTTCTTAACAAAAATGTCCTTGCTCTCATTATAAACATATGAAACATAATCAACATTCCTGCCGTAAATATCGTAACCAAGAATTTTATTATCCATAAAACTTGAATAATACAAAAAAACTTTTCCCGTTTCCTTGTTGTCAATAACATTCTTCATACATACAACTGTCGGAATCCTAGGATAATATTCTTTTACGTCTATTTTTCCCACATTGCCCTCAACCTTTATTTGCTTATCCGCTGTAATGGCATCCAAATATTTTTTGTACTTAAAGTCACGGCAACCAAATGACAAAAATGTAACAACACATATTAAAATTGCCATTATTATAATATTTGCATCAGTTTTAAAGAAACTTTTCATATCAAACACCTCTAAATTTTAAAAATCATATATATTTTTCTATTGATTCTGTACTTATTCCATACCAATCTCCATTTATTTTATTGCCATATTTTTTTAGATAATAAACGCTTTTATACTTATCATCAATGAGAGCACCTATTTCAATTTCCCCTAATCCAGGAGCAAAAAAACTCACCTGTTTATTTTTACTTTTACCCTCTAATATCACAGCAATACAATTTTGAATTTGACCTGCACTTGTGTTTATAGAAAAATAATAGGGGAGTACTGTGTATTTTAATTGACGATTTTCTTTTTCTCCTATTTGGCAAAATATTACTTGGTTAACATCCTGATAAGATGTATATAAACTCTTTTCTATAATTTTTGTAATTTCGTCTTTATCACTATCATACTTAAAAACTGTACTTTTTGGAGCAGCAGCACTCACTCCATACTTTTCTAACATAGCCTGATCTACAACACCATCACGACCTAAACTGCTGATCAATTCGATATTTTTGTTTTTCCATGGCTTTAAATAATATTCTATTCTGCCGTATTTTCGTCCGTCTTGTCCTTGGCACTCTAAATATACAACAGTGTCACTATAAGGATAATATCCCCTTACGTTTATTTTTTCTACTTTACCATCGACCGTAATCCTTTTATCTGCAGTAACTGCATCTAAAAAATCACTATATTTGCCGCCACTACATCCTAATGATAAAAAACTAACCAAACATACAAGTAATGTAATTAAAATAATGGTTCTTTTATCCAATATCTTTTCCTCAATCTCGAATGTTTTAACTTTTTTCATTTCACCATTCTCCTAACGTATCGTATTCTCTCAGAACAATTTTTAACGCAATAAGTATATTTAAATTTATTAAACCAGACACAATTCGACCATAATATACTAATATATTATCACAAGAATCCCCCCCCACAAGACATTTGTATTGAATTATTTGTGAAATATTAAAACAACTTTCCGATCTGATAAGTTTGAAAAGTTACTCGAAAAATTTTTATAAACTTCACCTTCTTTATAAATTCAATACGTCCTACGCATGTACCAAATCGATGTATACCCTATTGTAAAATGTCAATATAATTTTGTAGGAAAAGTGGAAAATAATTATGTAGGTTTTACCACTCACTCCTTAGTCGCTTGGGCCTCAAGCAGCGGCTGGATATCCTTAATTCGGTATTACGGACCCTTGATTGATATGATGCTTGAATGGTAACCGTCAAATCTAACGCGTACCACAAAAAAATAAGGACCACGTTAAGCGGTCCGTAAACGCCGTATTAATTTCTAAAACTTACGCTGCATTCTTTTGGTGCGTTTTCAGGAAGCAGCACGTCAACCCAGTTGGGCCGAGTCTGGTCAAGCTTTCTCGCCGTGTCAAGCACATAGACGAGATAACGGTATGGATCGAGCTTGTTTTCTTTCGCTGTCTCGACAAGGCTGTAAATAACAGCGCTTCTATGAGCCCCATGATGTGTATTAGCAAAAAGGAAATTCTTGCGGCCGATCACGAAAGGCTTAATGCTTCTTTCCGGTGTGAGCCGCTACCTTTGTTGTCTCTTCCTCTTCAGGTTCGGCATCCTCACAGGTATTTCTGTAAACTCTGGCTGGTTTTTTGCAGCTACGATATTGAAGATTTTCTTCTGCCAATAATAGAAAGTTTGGGTGCTGATACCTTGCTCAGAGCACCAGCCTCTAACAGTCATGTTACTGTTACGGCATTCTTTGATTCTTGCTGACCATTCGAGTATTGACTGGTTTTCATTGAAGGACTGAAGACTTGTTGACATGTTTTACACACTTCCTGTTCTGTATGATTAGAGTGATTTAGAGCGATTACGACAGTGGTAAAAACACTCTAATTTGCTCTAAAGAAAAATCGTGTGAGAAAATCCCACACGAGAATTATACTTTATTGAATTTGAAAGTGGAATCCGCGTTAGGTTTGACGCTTACTATTAATCGCCACTTGAGTCGCATAAGCATCCGCTAAATATCCCACCCCTCTGCTCCATGCATCGTCTTTCTCACGAAGTTCTTCCCTTTATGCTATTCTCGATGCTTCTTCCTCTTTATAAAATTTTCTCAAAACCCCAAAAAACTTTGGAAACCTAAAAAATGGCATCCACACACAACCGTGTGGATGCCATTTAGTATATGGAATATTAAATTTTAGTTAGAGCTTCACGAAACTTTTAGAACTTCCAAGTAGCTTGCAGCTTGCCGCCAATTCCTCTAGTGCGTCCAACTGCACCGTTAACACTCATATCGAAACTGAATGGACCATGTTCGTTGTAGCTGTAGCCAACTTCCATGAGGCCACTGCCACCCTTAACACTAGGAGCATCAATCGCAAAAGCATTGCCACCTAAACGATATACAGAGTTAACCTCGCCTGCAAGTTCATATTGGTATGCCAAACCATAGTAGAGCTTGCTCTTAGGTGCTAACTGATTATTAACGCGGAATCCTACACGTGCGCGTGCACTTGTAGTTCCATCAATATCATATTGTTGATAGTTGCCCAAGCTTACGCTTTCGCCTTGTTGGTGATGCCAGAAAAGTTTTCCGTAAATATCCAGGGTTTGCTTCTCGCTGAGTTTCCTCAGTTTGCCCACACCAAGATGAGCAGCTACATAAGTGCTGTCACTATCATAACTTGTTCTGCCTACACCAGGAAGATTGCCCTTGTAGTCGCCCTTCGAACGGCCTGCTCTCAAAGAACCTTCGTAGTAAACGCCATCATCGTTCTGTTGCTTAGCTACGATGCCCGCACCAATGTAACTGGTGTTGCCTTCGCCGTGAATACCGCCATCGTTGTAGCTATCGTAATCGCCACGACCGTATTCTACGATAGGTCCGAAGTATAACTTGCCATTCTTATTGGTAGTTTCCTTACCAAAGCCAATGAGGAAGTTCCAGCCGTTAACATCTACGTGAGAACCTGTCTCAGCCTTCAGCTTGCTTGCACCAATTACCGTAAAGAGATGCATTTCTTTCGTCAGCATTTCTTTAGAATCTCCGGCTTCGTTTTCAGACTTATTGTTAGCAATGGCTTCACTCATAGCGCTGAATGCGCTAGTGGTAATCATATCGCTGCCTGCATTCAAAAGTGTCAGACGAGCAATGCGAGTCTCGGCAAGATTCTTCGCATTTGGTGTTACTTGAGCTTTCGTTACTTTGCCTTGATAAGACTTGCCGTCTTCACTCACACCAAATTCCATATCGAAGTTAACCAGACCACTGGTAAGACTACCAGTTGTTCCTTCTGCGTTCAAACTGTTGGCATTGAAGAAGCTAATTACACTGTTCTCGTTCATGTTTGCACCGAGAACGGCGGGGATGCTAGCATTAATCTTAGCATTGCTGATATCAGCATTGCCGCTCACAGTTACGAGAGCAGTATCGCCGCTCAGATCATAATTTTCAGGAACGTTGAAGTTATAAGTTGCATTAGCTCCGTACCAGTTAGCTGCAGTCGTGTAACCATTCAAGTTTACTGTATCGCCAGTTCCCTGCATGTTCACGTCGCCTGTTACGGTCGTATTATTACCGTTAATGTTAAGCTTTTCGTTATTGCCTGCCAAAGTAATGCCGCCAACAGTTACATCACCATTCAGATTGATGGTGTTGTCGCTGATTGCACCACTTGTAGAGCCGGTAGAAACATTTCCGGTAACATTGCCTGCTACGTTAATAATATTACCGCTGATTGCTCCGCTATCGCTTGAGCCTGCAGTCACATTTCCGTCCACAGTACCATTTACATTTACCGTGTTATTAGTGATTGCACCTGAAGTGCTAGTTGCACCAATTATGTTGCCAGTAACGTTGCCATTAGCAGTTACAATATTATTTGTTGCAGTACCTGAACCTCCGGCCGCACCACCAAGGATATCACCTGTTACAATGCCATTAGTAGTAACGCTGTTGCCACTAACTGTACCATTATCACTAATGCCGCCCGTAATATTTCCATCAACTACACTGCCTTCACTTATGATGACACTGTTATCTGTAGCATTGCCTTCAGCTGTTTCACCGCCAACCACATTACCATTAACCGTGCCGTTTACGACAACCTTGTTACCACTAACGTCGCCGTTTTCAGTTGCAGCACCATAAATATCGCTTGTCACTGTAGTACCTGCGGCTGTAGTCACAGTATTTCCAGTAGCATTGCCACCTTCAGTAAATGCACCGTAAATACCGCTTTCTAAACCAGTAACAGTACCACTATTGATAAATACGTTGTTGTTATTTACGTTATTGTTGGCAGTTCCTGTTGCGTCATTATTCGCACTGTATGCACCATAAATATCCGCTGTGATTGTTCCTGCACCCAAATCAACATTAACTGTATTATTGGAGTTAGTACCTGCACCTGCACTGCCGCCACCGTTTTCACTGTAGCCACCGTAAATATTACCTGCAAAGTTATCACTGCCCGCAGTAACATTCACAGTATTAGCAGTTACGTCACCACGTTCTGCGTAGCCACCACTAATACTGCCGCCAGTTGTAAGTGCGTTCGCGCTATCTACCAGGACAGTACCACCGCTAGCAGCTTGGTCTCCGGCTGCATAAACACCTGCAACGATATCGTCAGCGGGAACTGTTGTGCCAAGCTCTGCAACGAGATCATTCATGCTCAAGGTATTATTTGTTACGTTAGTACCAGATGTAGTTGTTCCATCTGCACCGACTACGGTAGCTGCGTAAATACCTGCACTGTCATAAGTCAATGCTACATTATACGCAGACCCACTAGCGTTTTCAACGAGAGCTCCTTGCCACTTACCTACGGCTACATAAGCATTATTTTGAATTGCATTATTATCTGCCAGGCTACCGCTATCTGTTGTAATAACAATAGCTGAACTATCCACAGTGCTCCAGTTATCAACCAAAGTATAATTAATCGTATTGTCAAGTGCGGAAGCATCGGCCAGATTCATATTAAACGTTGCAGTATTTTCTGTAGCGTTATTAATGTTCAGAACAGGGTCTGTACCATTAGGAACAACGTTGACAACATTAACTTGATCAAAATTATTGATGGACTCAATCGAGCCGGTCCAACCGTCAATATTCAGATTGTTATTATTGTTGTTAGCTTTCAAATTGCTGCCGTAAAGATTTACACCATCTAGGTCAGGAGTCGTGTTGCTCAAGGCGATGGTATTGTTCTCCACGCTGCCAGCAGTATTGCCTGCGTTAGCACCTGCGTAAATATGTTTGATTCCGTCGGGAACTCCATTAATTGTTACAGTTGCGTTCTTAGCTATACCATTTTCTGCGTAAGTACCGAAGATGGTATCGGTTTTAGTAGCTGTAAAGCCGTCATTGACGATAAGTTCTGCTCCGCTATCTGCACTTTGACCACTACGTGCGTAAGTACCTGCAATATAAGAAGCTGTTGACTCGGTTACACCACCGCTGCCAAGAACTAAGTTACCACTGCCATCACTACCGGTGTAAACATTTCCTGTTGCATCGATGTAGGAACCAGCAAGAATATTTGCGTCACCAGTGGACAAGGAAATTTCACCCTGACCGTTAGGATCTGCTGCCTGACCATAGTTTCTCACCATGATGTCGCCTACTTCGACATAGCTTGTGCTTTGTTGTACTTTTTCAAAACCAGTAGAGAATTCGCCCTCTGCGTTAGTAATAATTGTATCGTTAATTGCAACATTAGCTGCTGCAGCATTGTTGCCTTGAACAAGGATGACTGTCTTGCCAAAGTCCATATTAGTATAATCATAGGAAGCTTTGACTGTAGTATTTGTTAAATCATCAGTCAGAGCACTGACGATGTTCAAGGCTGCTGACCCACTTGCAAGCGCATTCACATCTCCGATTTCAATATTATCGAAATTAGCTACGCTCTTAACCGCACCAGTCCAATTACTCAAAATCAAGTTATTTTCATTAGTGCCGGTTGCAACATTGTTGCTACCATAGAGAGCTGCATTCTCAACATTAGCGCTGTCTGTAATAATGATAGTATTATTCGTTGTGGTTGTGCCGTAAGCTGCGTATACATCGCCTCTTACTTTTGCGTTGTCACGCAGGTTCACTACGTTCTGGCTTGCCTCGCCTGCCGCAGTATATGCACCGTAAATATTAGTTCTGTCAACCATGGTTTCAATATTTACACTATTACCACTAGCGTTACCTGCTTCGGTATAAGCACCATACACGTCCATCTTGTACGTTGAAGCGCCACTGTAAATGTTTACCATATTGTTTTCAACATCGCCAGCATATGTGTAAGCGCCGTAAATGAAACCTTTATCAAGATTGTCAGAAGTTGTTGCGTTACCATTGAAATTAACAAGGTTATCACTAGCTGAGCCGCTATATGTGTATGCACCATAAACATCCCCAACTAAAATAGCGAAATTACCTGTTTCTACGGTATTTTCATTTGCATCACCTTGGAGTGTGTAACCAGCGTAAATATTACCTGTTACAATACCTGTAGTGAAATTAATCTTATTATTATTCGCTGCGCCAAGTTCAGTGTAGCCCGCATAGATATCGCTGAATATAGTGGTTTGATCTATCGTGACCGTGTTGCTTGTTGCCGCACCTGCTTCAGTATACGCTGCGAATATGCCGTCCTGCATGCCGTAAATTTTACCTCTCTTGAGGTTAATAGTATTGTTTTCTACATTTACTTGATGCGTCGTACCCGTTGCAACTAATGCATGTGCCCCGTAGATATCGGCCGTCATGGTCTGCTGGTTATCATCGCCTATATTGACTGTCACTACGTTATTATTATTGCTGCCCGGCGTTGTATCAGTGCCGCCGTTTTCGATGTAACCGCCGAAAATGTTGCCGGCAAACCCATCCATGCCACTAGTTACATTTACTGTACTACCGTCCACGTTACCGCGTTCTGCATAAGCTGCGTAAACATCGCCCTCGTTATTTGTAAACAAGCCAGCTTGGTCTGCTTCGAGACCAGCACCTGTAATATTTTGGTCTTCCGTTGCATAGACACCTGCAACGAGCGCATCGGAGCTAATCGAGCTGCCTACTTCACCTGCAACCTTGCTCATAATGAGTTGTTTAGCAGGTTCGTCGACGATATTTGTATGAGTTGTGGTTACACTAGGAGTTACAAGCTGGGCCACATAAACGCCACCGTCGTTAATTCCCAGAACTGCATCATATGTTCCTTGAGCATTCTGCTTGAGCATTCCTTCGACCTTGCCGTCGGTAGTAACGTAGAATTCTTTAGCCATGGTGCCTTCGGTAACAAGTGTGGAGCCTTCGGCTGCTTGTACTACTACATCAGACGTATCCAAATTGCTCCAATTCTTTACGATTACAAAGTCGCCTGTCTTAGCCGTACTTTGAACGAGATTGCTGTCCTCGGCATTGACCATGAAAGTAATCTTGCCAGTATTATCGCTTGCGTCTACGAGTTCAACGATAGGATTATTGCTTGCAGCGATGGATACGTTACTAATATTCACGTCATCAAAATATTGTGCGCTCTTGAGCTTTCCGGTCCAACCGTTGATGTTCAGAGTATTGCTGTCGCCTGTTGCCTCACTATTTCTTGCGTAAAGGTCGAGAGCACTCATATCAGCCGGAGCCTGTGCATTGATGGTAACAGTATTATTAGAAACAGTACCTGCATTACCAGAAGCATCCTTGCTATAACCAGCGTAAAGAGTCGTCATGTTGCTTGCAGCCGGGTTAGCGTTTAAAACGACGTTCATATTGGAAACATCGCCGCCCTCGGTGTAGCCTCCGTACAAGTCGTTACCTGCATTTACTGCGGTAAAGCTTCCTGCCACTGTCATGGTTGCCGGAGTAGTAACGGCCCCGCCATTTGTTGCGTAAGCGCCTGCAATTAAATCTGCGTTTGTTGTAGTGATACCAGCTCCGCCCAAGGTCAGATTGGTATCAGTACCAACCTCTTCGTAACTGTTATTAGTTCCAGTAACTTTATTACCTTCTGCGTCAATATAAAGACCCGTAATAATATTCTTTTTAACAGTAGTAGAGATGGTCGTGTCATCAATATCAAGAGCTTTCGAACCGTCAGCGCTAGCCAGTTGATAAACGTTGACATGGTTTTCGCCAATTACATAGCTTTCAAAAGCAGTGTTTTCGCCATTTAAGTAAGCATCCGCTGCCTGGGTGGTCGCGTCGATAGGTGTACCATCTGTTTCAAGCGCAGCAGCAGCCGTCACGAAGACTAGCTTGCTGCCAGATGCAACGTCTATAGCACCTGCAGGCGCGAGCTCCTGTACTAAATATTCAAGACCTTGATACTCCAGTTCCACAGTGTTGAACATATTCAAGGAACCAACCGTACCAATCCAGTTCTGTACTACTAAATTATTATCTTCAATAGTAGGTGTAAAGCTTGTGTCCGTATTGCCGCTACCACCGCCGACGAGAGCAACGTTTTCTAAGCTGAAGTTTGCTACAAGATTCGTATTGCTCATCTCAGTACCAGCTTCCGCCCAACGGATTTGTACCGTATTATCCGTTGCATCACCACTATAACTGTAGCCGCCATAAACCGTCAGGTCCGTAGTCGTATCGCCGAGCAAAGGCGAGCCAATGATATCAACTAAACCGCCGCTCGCAGACTGAGTCTCCAAGGAATAAACGTATCGGCCCGTGTTTTCGTCGTAACCTTCGGTGTTAATCTCAGCACCATACAAGCCTGCCACTACCGTAGCGTTCTTCAGGTCAACATCGACGCCGCCTTCGGGATCCGTACCCAATACTAAATTGCCCTCGGAACCGCTTTCGTATACATCCGCAGCGCCAAGATACGTACCAGCCACAACACTTTCACTGCTGTATTCTACAGATATTTGACCAACATCTGTGCCGCCACCGATATTGGTAATAATTTCGGACTGAGCAGTTACATAATTAGTATTAGTAATAATCTGGTCGTGAACATGGATGCCTTCGCCTTCGATAAGTGTGTTGCCGTTGAGTACCACACTGCCAGCTCCAACATTATTACCGCTTACTAAGTAAAGACTCTGACCAGGAGTTAAATCGTTAGCTAAAGTTACGTTCAGCTTGGTATTGGCTAAATCATTGTCAACTGCGTTAGTAATGTTCAGCACATAGTCATGGGCTGTGGGAATATTGGAAGAATCTATGACTTTATAATCATTAACATTCATGTTAATGGTATCGAAATTAGCAACGCCTTGAACAGAACCTTCCCACTTATCAAGATTCAAGGTGTTGTTGCCGCCAAAGCCTTGGTTGCTGCCGTAAAGAACTGCCCCCGAAACATCTGCATAGCTCATCGCAGGACTAGTTGTGCTTGTTGTACCGTAGAGATTGATGACATTGTCTGTCACAACACCAGTTGCGCTATAGCCAGCGTAAATATCACACGCTACCTCACCGCTGCTGATGTTGATAATATTTTTTTCGACCTTAGCGTCTCCATCACTGTAGCCGGCAAAAAGATTGGCGTTAATAGTAGAATTGATTAAATTAATTTTGTTTCCGTAAACGGAACCGCTCGTACTAACACCGCCGTAAATACCGCCCTCGTCCGTAGAATCTGCACTAGTTTTTACGTTACTATCAGTAATATTTACGTTGTTGCCAAGTGCATTAGCTGCACCAAAAGCACCGTAAATATTTAACATCTCACCGTCTTTGTATTCTACGGCAGCATTGTTAATGGTTAAAGTATTGTTATCTGTAGAACCAGTTTCGCTATAGCTACCATAAATATTGCCAGCTTTAAGGCTAGTCTTTTCGCTAGCAGCACCACCGATAGTAACTTTGTTGGAATTGGCCTTGCTAATACCGTACCCGCCGTAAATATTATTTGCGTTAACAGTTGCCGCTGCTTTGTCTCCACCCAATGTCACTTCATTTTGGTCGGCTGCGCCATCACTATAAGCGCCGTAAATATTGCCAGCGTTTACAGTCGCTGCTGCAACCGTTGCAACATTAACCTTGTTTAAAGTTGCGTCCTCACCCGCAGTCGCGCCATAAATATTTTCTGCTGTCACAGCCGCTGCCGATGCATTGTCGCTAGCTGCAATATTTACCTCGTTATACCAAGACTTGTCACCGCCGGACGCACCGTAAATATTTTGAGCCGTCAGATTCGCACCGCCGATATTTACCTTGTTGGCTCCCTTGAGACCAGCGTCACCTGTGCTTTCAGCACCATAAATATTTTCAGCAGTTAATGTATAGTTAACACTGCCTAGGTCAATATTAACCTGATTAGTATTTGCTTCATTCATAGCGGAAGCACCGTAAATCTCACCCGCTTGAATGGTCGGAGAATTCTCTCCGGTCAGATTTACTGTATTATTATTTGTGCTGCCAAAATAAGCTAATGCACCATATATATCGATACTATCGAGAGCACCGCCGCTTACATTAACCTGGTTATTAGTAGCATCACCACTATTTGTCATGCCACCAATCACGGCAGCATTAGTGACCTTGCCACCATTGATGCGTACATAGTTATAATCAGCAGTGCCTTCATCCGTAACAGCGCCGATTAATTCTACATTTTTAAGTTCTGAGTTAGCGGCTACAACGTAGTTAGCATTAGACTGGGTTCCATCACCAGCATTACCACTAATTGTATATGCACCATAAATACGTGCCCTGTCTTCTTCTGTGCCACTAATCTTAGCTGCGGAAAGACTTACAAAGTTAGCATTTGCATCGCCTACTGATACAAGAGCACCATAAACATCACCAACAAAGGTACCGGAATAAGTAGTTGTATCGGTGCCGAAGGTTACACTGTTGCCACTCGCTACTACTGTATCTGCAGTCCCGTTCCCGCTATAGCCACCGTACAAGGTGCCATTGAAACCAGTAAAGCCTGTCGAGCTATCGCCGGTAACAGTAATATTATTATTCTTAACTGCACCATTTTCTGCATAGCCGCCGTAGATAGTTCCAGAATTCTCAGCGAAAAGTGCGGTCGAATCGGCCATTACTTTGCCGTTTTCTGCATCAACGCTGCCGCTATTATCTGCTGCATCAAAGCCTGTAGCGTATACACCCGCTACCATCGTAGAATTATCTGCTTTACCATTGCCTGCTTCCGTAGCTACATTTGACAAAACTAAACTACTTGCCGTAGCCTTATGTACTGTAGGCGTACCGCTTGTATTATAAATATCTAGCTCGGCCACATACATGCCGTCGGTTTCTTTATTTACCAAAGCCACATCGTAATTGTTGGTGGTGGTATTTTTCACTAGGCCAGCAGAAGAAGTTCCTGTAGTAACATAACTATTATTCTGTATGATTTTGCTATCATCAAGATCAAGAACGGAACCATCCGCTAGCTTAATATTAACCGTGGAACCATTTGTGGTGCTCCAATTTTTAATAAAGGTATAATTATCAATATTTGTAAAAGCACTCTTGTCTAGCGTAATATTGACCGTACCTGTATTAGCGGAAGCATTTCCTACTGTAATATAAGTGCCGCCTTGACGAACAAAACCATCCCACGATACGTCTTGAATATTTACGATATCGAAATTGCTGAGCTTACCAACATCCCAAGAACTGCCACCAATAACATTTAGAGTGTTGTTGCTACCTGTACCAACGCTAGTCTTACCATAGAAGCTTGCGTCCTGCGTGCCCAAGGTATTGCTAGCATAAACGTTGATAGTATTATTGCTAACTACTGCTGATGTATTTGTTTTTGCAGCACCAGCATAAACATCGCCTCGCAAAACAATAGAGTTAGTAGTACCGTCAGTAGCTCCAATATTTACGGTATTGCCACTAATATTATTGTTACCCAGAGCACCGTAGATAACATCATTGGAGCCAAATGTTGCTGATGCGATGGTGATAATATTATTGCTAGCATTTTCCCTAGCATTAGCGCCCGCTAAAATATATTTTTGATTTAGGTTGTAATCTTCTCCCTGTTCAACCGTGAGCAGAGCATCGCTAACAGAGCCCCAAACAGCATAACCACCGTAAACAGCCAGAGTTTGGTCAATAGCAGAAGTATAAATGCCATTATCCAAGGTTAAGGAGCCAGAATACTTCCCGTCTACAAGCTTATCCTTCAAATCACCCTTCATCGCGTAAGAGCCAGTAATAGTTCTAGTGTTCAAAACTGTACCACTACCTGGTGTGCCATATGGTATCTCTGAAGTTTTTAATGCACCCGTAGCCGTTGCACTAGTACCTTTAACAACATCCCCTGCATTTTTTTGCAAAAGACCAGAAACAATTGCTGGTCCATTTACAGTAAGATTAACATTAGTTACCGTAGTATCAGTACCCTTAACAACGTCTAACTTTGCAGAGTCATAGGTATAAATTTCATGTTCGGCTCTAGCGTAAACAGAATCGGCACCGCCAAGATAACTATAGTTGGCATCGCGAGTCGTCTGATCCATAATAGCTTGCAAAACAGTAGTCGATGCACCACTAACCGGAGCATTGATAAAATCAGCAGCGTTACTGAGTTTACTAATGTCACCGCCATTAATTTTAACATTATCAAAATTATATAAATGACCTATTTGCCCATTGGTTCCATTAGCATCATAAACCCATTCGTTAATCAGTAGGGTATTATTCATATTTTCTGTAGCCGTGTTAAGAGTATTGCCGCCGTAAATACTATAGCCGGTCAAGTCTCCGGCACCAGAATTGATTGTCACCACATTGTTCTTAGCCTGAGCTTTTGTATCTTGAACATAGCCACCATAAAGATTCTTTGTAGTACTGGTAAAGCCGCCATCAATAGTTAGACTGCCTGTAGCATCTCCTGTAAATGCATAGGTTCCGGCCACAACATTGGCATTGACATCGTTAATATTGTTGCCTAAATTTAGTGAGCCGTTGGACTCAGTACCATGGTAGGACACACGTTTGCCGTCAAAATATGTACCGGACATAATTTTGGTAGCATTACTAATACCGATATAGCCAGCCTTACCATTGCCGCCCAAATCTGCAGCCACCGTGCCTTGGAGCACCTGCACGTAATACTTGTCGACATCCGGAGTATCATTTAGAGACGAGCCAATTTTAATGTCGTTCACGCTAATACCGTTAATATTACAGTTGATGCCATCAGTTGCAGTAATCAATTTTACTACTTCGTTAGGATTGCTACTCCCTATGATGCTATTAAGGTCTATATTCGTCAGTTTAATATAGGCTGCGCCCTCAATAGCTTGCACAGTTCCTGTCCAGCCGTTGAAAAAGATACCATTACGTGCCACGCCCCAGCCGTTACCTGTTCTGCCGGCTACGAGTTTAGCATATGTTAAATCCGCATCACTTGTTACTTGCAGCAAATTACCTTTGCTATCCTTTGCGTTTTTACCGTTGACGGTGATAACGTTATCGGTAACAACATCGTAAGATGTTCCCTTGCCATCGATATTGGCAATGCCAGCTCCCACTGTGGAACTCTTCAAGCTGCTACCGTAAGTGCCGCCGTTAATGGTAATCTTATTGCCTTGCACCAAGTCATCAGTGAGAAATTTTGCAACATTGCCAGAGCTTAACCCACCGTAGACATCGCCGGTTACAGTGACGTTATTAAGAGTAACAGTATTATATTTCGCCTGAACATTTTGGCTATGACCACCATAAACAATGCCGACAGTAGCGTCGCTGATTGTCACAGTATTGTTATTAGCATTGCCATCATAGGAAGTTACAGCGCCACCCGCAACCCTATTTGTTACAGACCCACCGTTAATAGTAATACTATTTCCATAAACAGAACGTAGACGAGACTCACCGCCTAAAACACCGTTAGCAATTACACTATTAGTGAGGGTAACAGATGCGTTCCTTACATCCTTTTCGGCCTTGGCACCAGTAACGTAATTAGCCTTGGAAGCGTCTAGACTTACTGTGCCGCCGCTACTAGAATTGCAAGTTATGGAACCAAGAATATCACCATCAACAACGCTATTCACTACAGTAACTTTATTTCCCTCTATCTTTTCAGACCGGTTACTGTTATCATCTGCGCCATAAATATTTCCTGCGAAAGAAGAATTGTAGATTTCAACAGTATTATTAGATACACTCGTCGTACGAAGAGACGTGTTTTTAAGGTGCGCACCGATAAGTGTATTACCCATTCCGGAAATATTTACGTTATTGAGGCTAACCTTATTACCGTTGACAGTCTTGGCGTGAGTTTGTAAATGCACTCCCGAAGCCGACATACTTCCTGTAGTAACATTATTTAAGGTAACAGAATTTCCTTCCACCACAGAGTTAGTATTGCTTCTTCTCGCGACATTGGTTGCATATGCAGCAAATACATCAGTTTCTGTATACTTCCCTCCGTTGATTACCACCACATTATCCTTTACGTGGCCAATTGCCGTTTTATAATCATAAAGATGCTCTACATAAGCACCAATAATATAGTTTCTTCCTGGCATGGTGATACCAGGAAGAATCTCCGTTGGCTCTGCTGTTATAGTAGAATTATTCAACGTCAAACTAGTATTTGTAGCACCAGTATTCACCAAAGCACCATATACGCCACCAAATATACCTCCTATAGTTCCGTATATTGGCATTCTGACGGTTTCAATAGAGGAGTTGGTGATAGTAACCTTGGTACCATCAGACCTAGAGACATCATCTTCACTCGCATTTAAAAACTTATCTCCATTATCTTTAATCATGAACCAAGAGCCAGCAACACTACCCTTAATAGTGCTATCCGTAATGGTCAGCGTATTGTTATTATAACTTGTACTTATATCGCTGCCTGCAGCCACAAAGGCAGTGATCTTAGAGCCATTAGAGACAGTAAGACTAGAATTTTCTGAACCATCGGCAAAAAACATTTGTTTTGGCATATTAATGGTTTCGCCATTAACTTGCTTATCTGCCGCAAAAGTCGCCAAGGGCGCAGTTAATACGCTAGCACCTACCAATATTGCTGCACCCAAACTAAATGTTGAGTAGAGCAAGTTATGCTGCTCGCTGCTAGCTTTATGCAGTTTTAACTGTTTAAAGCGCTTGTTAGATAGCATGCGTTGAAGCCTACGCGTAATGCTCATCGTAATCCCTCCTAAAAAATATTTTACTGAAACGGCCTTACAAGGCTTTCAAAATTTAAATAAGTTAATAGTATAAATTTGCTGTTTATAATTGCATATTAAACAACTATTTAATTTATTATTATACCATATATATATTTTTTTCTTAAATTGTAAAATGAAATTGAACAACTAAACAAAAAATTGACCCATAA
>JAUNIS010000030.1 GCA_030523325.1 Phascolarctobacterium sp. | reverse complement strand
ATAGTTCATAGTGCTGAAGTGCTGAGTGGAGGTTGGATTTTGCGAAGCAAAATCCGTACGATTAAAATTAATTAAGAATTATGGATTATGAATGGATGAATCAAGTTTGCGCTTGATAGATTAAAAATTTAATTTTCGAATTTTGTTTGACTATTTATTACTTTGTGGTAAAATAGAAGCAGAGGATTACCGGTTGCTACCCGGCCCTCTACTTACAGTTCAAAATTTTTATGACTAATAAGTAAAGAGTCGCGTTGCGGCTCTTTACTTATTTATAAAACAATTTTAAAATTAAAAATTAAAAACTATTTTTTCAATAAGTTAATGATTGCAACAACAAGTAGTGAGAATGCAATCATTAAAGATAATGCTTCATACACTGTCATTGTAATCACCTCCTCTTCATGAACCGAAGAAGAAAAGCCGGACCAATAATCCTCTTAAACATATTATACATAAATTCTGTTCGTAAAGCAATACAAAACACAAAATTTTAGTTCGTTAAAAAGCCTGACAAAAAAGTCAGGCTTAAATTTTATTCGCAGACTAAATCTACATATTCAAAATTTTTTTATCAAAAGGGTTTTCGATCTTCAGAATGAAAAATTAAGTATTCTTTGTGTCCACTGATCTTGACAAGTTTCTCGCCGGACAAAATCATAATTCATAATTCCTCCTGCCCCCCTCCGCCACGGCGCCCCCCTCCACGTCCCCCCCTCGGCGCCCCCCCTCCAGCATCCTCCTGCCTGCTCCCCCCCTCGGCGCCCTCCTCCCGTATCTTCCAGCATCCACCCCCCCTCCTGCCTGCGCCCCCTCGGTGCTCCCCCCCCTCGGCATCTGCAAGTATTTTTTGCAATATGTTATAATATTCTTAGCAGCAGGGGAGAGCAAAAAAATCACGCTATCGGCTAGCGTGACTGCTGGGTGCGAAATTTTACGCAATAATTTTTAGGAGGTAGGTTAATCATGACTGCACAACGTCTTAATGAATGCATCTACAAGGGAAAAGAATATTACATCGTGGGAAATTCTTCTAGATTAGGACATTGGGACTTTGAAGGCTGGGTCAAAGACTACGATGTTTTAGGATTTGACCCTTTTCGTTACAAGATATATGGAAGATATGTTGGTAGTACCAGTTGTGAAAATGGTTATATTTGCACCTACAAGATAGAAAATGATGCCCTCTATTTGGACCAGTTAATGATTTGTACCCTTGATGAGCCACCGGCATTGTTTGGCGTACAACCAGAGGCCTTGGGGGAGCACGAAGACTTTGATTACAAATATAGTAACCTCAATCATAAAATGATATTCAGAGACACTCTTTTCCTAAGCGATACATTTTACCCGGAAATTTGTTTGTCAAGTCGTGTTCCTTATCACAAAGCTATTTTAGATAGTGCGGATGTTATCGAATTAAAATTTGAGTGGGACGAGCTGGTGGAAGAAATCGATCATAGGCAGCTGCCCAAAAAATCCTGCCCTGGATACAGCACGGAGTATGTTGAATTAGCAGAAACGCTTCTTGAACAAATACATCGTGATATAGAAGAATATAACAAAGAGATAGAAAAAGAAATAGAAGAATTTGACGAAGAGGGGGAGGATTATGAAGACCCAAAAGAAGAAGAGAAATTAGATGTAGAAACTTTAGAGGGACTCAATAAGTTATTGACCAAAAGGATGGAGACACATGGAGACCGAGAAACAGAAGAGAAATTAGAGAAAGAATTTTTTGAGGGACTCGATAATTTCTTGGCAACGTTTAAGAATCGTGTATAATAAACGTAGAGGGTTTACTATTGACCCGCTGAGATAAAATTTTTTCACGGAGGCAAACTAAAATTTTATTTACGAATTTTGTTTGACTATTTATTACTTTGTGGTAAAATAAAGGTAGAGGATTACTGGTTTGCACCCGGCCCTCTACTTACAGTTCAAAATGTTTACGTATAAGTAAAGAGTCGCGTTGCGGCTCTTTACTTATTTTCAAAATAAATTTTTAACAAAAATTAAAACTTACTTTTTTAATAAGTTAATGATTGCAATAATGAGTAATCCGAAAGTTATCATTAAAGACAAAGATTCGTATACAGACATTGTAATCACCTCCTCTTCATGAACTGAAGAAGAAAAGCCGGACCAATAATCCTCTTAAACATATTATACATAAATTCTGTTCGTAAAGCAATACAAAACACAAAATTTTCGTTCGTTAAAAAAGCCTGACCAAAAAAGTCAGGCTTAAATTTTTTTTGTAAATTAAATCTTCAGAATAAAAAAATTAAGTATTCTTTGTGTCCCCTAATCTTGACAAGTTTCTCGCCGAACAAAATCATAATTCATAATTTTTCAAGCTTCGCACTATAGATTAAAATTTTCGAGCATTGTGTTACTCCGAACAAAAACAGGGATATGTAACTCTTTTTTGCCAAAGCTTTTTGCGAGGAGGCAAAAAGCTGGAGTTTTCCCGAGCTTTTCCAAAAAGCTCGCGCTTTCCTTTGGCACTTTCATTTGGCGACAAAGGAAAGTGCAAGTAGATGTCAGCGGTAACTTCAAGGGAAAGAAGATTCACGAGTGCTGAGCGCATATTTTAATTCCGAATTCCGAATTAAAATACGCGCTCAGAACTATGAACTGTAAAAGCCCTCAAAAACCTATTCCAGCTGGGATGTGCAATGAGGACAACGAGTCGCGTCGTCAGGAATCTCGGACTTGCAATAAGGACAAACTCTCGGTTCGGGAGCTGGCTCCGGTTCCGGGGTCAGCTTATTGATTTGACGAACCATCAGGAAAACAACGAAGGCCAGAATGAGGAAATCGAGAACGGTTTGCATGAAGGTTCCGTATGCAAGTACAGGAGCACCAGCTTTTTTAGCTGCTTCTAAGGTAGCATATTCTTTACCATTAAGTGCAATGAAAAGATCGGTGAAATTAACCTTGCCCATAGCCATACCAATGGGAGGCATAATGACATCACTTACAAGTGAGCTGACGATTTTACCGAAAGCACCGCCGATGATTACGCCAACAGCCATATCTATAACATTGCCGCGCATCGCAAATTTTTTAAATTCTTCAAACATAGAAAGTCTCCTCCTACTTTTAAAAGTTTACCTAGGATGTATTCTCTTTAAAATGAAAAAATCCTGCTTATTGACGGAAAAGTTCTGCTGAATTATAATATTAGTACTAATTTTGATTTTATTTATGAAAATAGAGGAGGATAATACCATGCGTCCAGATTTAGTTGTACCTGGCGAAGGCGAAGAGAATTACGTTTTAGCGCGTGATGCTCGCGTCGTAACCATTCCTTTTTCCCCACTGGAAGTGCGTATGAAAAAAGAAAAACCCATCGTCTTTGAACGTCTGCAAAGATTAAAAGCCATCATCGGTGAGGATACCTTCAAGCGTTTGATGAGCCGTGTTCATAATATTAATTATGCCGATACTCGTATCATGCTGGTAGCGGAAAGCGAGCTGCATCGTACCAATATCGAGCGGGAAATTTTACCCGCCATCGCAGAAGCCTTTGAGGTAACTTCTATTCGTGTGGTAACACAAGGGTAGAAGTTAATTCGGAATTCGGAATTCGGAATTCGGAATTGTGGAAGGATTTTTGCGAAACAAAAATCCTATGATTAAATTAGCAATTAGCAAAGAGCAATTAGCAATTGAGGATGGATTTTTGCGAAGCAAAAATCCGTACGATTAAAATTATTTCGATAATGTGATTGACAAATTCGAGATATTCAAGTATAATCTTATCTGTTGCTAATGCAACTATGTCGGGGCGTGGCGCAGTTTGGTAGCGCGCTTGTTTCGGGTACAAGAGGCCGTGAGTTCGAATCTCGCCGCCCCGACCAATTAGTAAACTAGGACCGCAAATCGCGGTCCTTTATTTTTTTTGTCAGCAAAAAAATCTGCAACTAAACTTTGGCTGTCAAATTTTTGTCATACTATAGATTTACAATATCTGCAAATGATATAATGTGCGTAGAGATTTTAAGAAAGGAATGCTTGCAATGAAAATAAATGAATGGCTGGATAAATTTTTCGAAAGACCGGGCGCTAGCAAGATCGTTGTTTATACATTGTTTGTTGGCATGCTCCTAGGCTTTGGCTTAAATTATTTTCGCCGCAGCCCTTTAAGTGCAAAAGGCTTTGAGCCTGCACAATTAACTGCCAATTTAAAATATGATACGGTGCGTGCAGGCAAGGACACCTGCGTTGTTTTGCGTGATGGAGCGGAAATGTACGACAGGCCTAGTGCTATGCGCGGGAAAATTTTGTTAACTCTTTCGGGCGGACAAAAGGTCGACTACATAGGCGAGGAGACAAGCCTTGACACAGAAGAAGGCAAGGGGCTTACGACCGTCGATATTAACCGGGCAAAATTAATTTTTAATGGGTATCGCATTCCCAAGGGCACGGTTGTTGATGTAACTGGCTTTGAACAAGGAAGCGGTCGCTACATCATCAACACTGTTATTGATGGTAAACGGGTTGAAACTCATGTGCGTAAGGAAGGCATTAACCTTGGTTATACGGGGCAGTGGAAGAAGGTTCGTTTTAATAAGCAAGAGGGCTTCGTTCGTTACAACGATTTAACTCAAAGCGCATTTATGTAAGGAGGCAGCAGGATGAAAACTATTAAATTAATCGTAGCGCTTATCATCGTGCTTTCCTTGGGTGCGGCTATGGGGAGGCAGGTTTCTGATTGGGCAAGGGGACTTGGCAGTCGTCATCATTTTACAAAAAATGATCTTGTTTATCTTGAGCCAAGTCTGACAAGCACGGAGCTTGTAACCTTCGATAAAGGCGTGTCTAATAAAATTTTAGACCGCATTAAGATGGAGCATGCTTCCGCAGTAGTGATGCGAGAAGACCTGCAATACATTGACAAGGAAAATGTAAAATATTTTTTGAACGCAGGGGATACTTATCGGTTATCTGGGAAAAAGAGTGATGACAAATTAAAGGTTAATGTGGAGATTACGACTAAGGAAGGGAAATCTGCGATTATTCCAGTTGCGAAGAAAGCCTTAACTCCTGTGGACGAAGGCGAATGGATTCTTGTTCGTAATGAAAAATCTAAAGAGGGCTGGGTAAGAGTAAAATCCAACTGGTAAAGGGTCCACAAAAAGTATACAAACTAAATGCAAGACAATCGGTCATTTTTATGATAGAATTAGACTGCTGCTCAGTGGCAACAGTCTATTTTTATTTGAGGAAAGGGAATAGTATGAAAATCGTATTAACTATCGTAGGTATGGACAAGGTCGGCATTATCGCAAAGGTTTCTAACGCGCTTGCCGATATGAATATTAACATCATCAACATTAACCAAAATATTATGCAAGGCTTCTTTAACATGGTGCTTATCGCTGAGCTCAGTGAAGAATCCGTTCCTCTTGCAGTTGCTAAAGAAAAGATGACTGCCCTTGGTGAAGAAATTGGCGTAGAAATTCGTCTGCAATCTGAAGAAATTTTTACCGCTATGCATCGCATCTAGGAGGAAGTCATGTTATATAACATTAATGATATTTTAGAAACAACCTCCATGATTACCCAACAAAATCTTGACGTGCGTACTATTACCATGGGTATCAGTCTGAGAGATTGCGGTCATCCAGATATGAAGGTTTGTGCACAAAAGGTTTATGACAAGGTTTGTCAAAAGGCTGAGAACTTAGTCAAGGTGGGTGAGCAATTAGAATTAGAATTTGGCGTGCCCATCATCAATAAAAGAATTTCCGTAACTCCTATCTCCATGGTTGGTGAAAGCTCAGACACAACGGACTATGTTCCTCTTGCCAAAGCTCTTGACGATGCTGGTAAAAATGTTGGCGTAAACTTTGTAGGTGGTTTCTCTGCCCTCGTAGATAAAGGTTATACAAAAGGTGACCGTAATCTTATTGCGTCCATCCCGGAAGCGCTTGCGACTACAGATATCGTTTGTTCTTCTGTATCAGTTGGCTCCACTAAATGCGGCATCAATATGGACGCTGTTAAAGAAATGGGCGAGGTTATCAAGGCAACTGCGCTGCGCACTAAAAATATTGATGCGCTGGGCTGTGCCAAGCTCGTTGTTTTTTGTAATGCAGTTCCTGACAATCCCTTTATGGCTGGTGCTTTTCATGGAGTTACCGAGCCCGAAACAGTTATTAATGTTGGCGTATCAGGTCCTGGTGTTGTAAAGGTTGCTTTAGAAAAGGTTCGCGGCGGAGATATCGGTGAGGTTGCCGAGGTAATCAAAAAGACTGCTTTTAAAATTACTCGCGTAGGTCAAATGGTTGCTCAGGAAGCAGCTAAACGTTTGAACTCTCAGTTTGGTATTATCGATCTTTCTCTCGCTCCGACTCCGGCTATTGGCGACTCTGTTGCGCGTATTTTAGAAGAAATCGGTTTGGAATCCTGCGGTGGTCCTGGTACTACTGCAACACTTGCTATGCTTAACGACGCAGTTAAAAAAGGTGGTCTCATGGCATCTAGTTATGTCGGTGGTCTCTCGGGTGCATTTATTCCCGTCTCCGAGGACGAGGGCATGATCGCAGCGGTAGAAAAGGGCAGTCTTTGTTTAGAAAAACTTGAGGCCATGACTTGTGTATGCTCTGTAGGTCTCGATATGATAGCCATCCCTGGCGACACATCTGCTTCCACAATCTCTGCAATTATTGCCGATGAGGCTGCCATTGGTATGATTAATAACAAGACAACTGCAGTACGTGTTATTCCTGTACCTGGCAAGGTTGTAGGTGACAGGGTAGAGTTTGGCGGACTCTTGGGTTATGCGCCCATCATCCCCGTATCTACCTTTAGTGCAGAAAAATTTATTTCTCGTGGCGGACGTATTCCGGCACCTGTAAGGAGCTTGACTAATTAATGCTGCGTAAAGCTAAACGTGAGGCAATACTAAATATTTTGCAGGAGACGTATAAGGATGCAAAGACTGCTCTCAATTACAATTCTCCCTTTGAATTATTAATTGCGGTCATTCTTTCCGCCCAATGCACGGACGAACGCGTTAATGTCATCACCGCCCGCATGTTTCCACGTCTTAATTCCCCTGAGAAAATGGGTGAACTAACTCAAGCTGAGATGGAGGCAGAGATTCGTGATTGCGGTCTCTATCGAGCTAAGGCAAAAAATATTTTAGCGACTTGTCATATGCTGGTGGAAAAATTTAACAGTACGGTTCCCAACAATATCGAAGACTTAATGCAGTTGCCCGGTGTTGGTAAAAAAACTGCTAATGTTATTGTCAGCATTGTCTACGGAGTTCCGGCAATTGCCGTAGATACTCATGTGTTTCGTGTCAGTCATCGTTTAGGATTGGCGCAGGGTGGGGATCCACTTGCAACAGAAGGTGAACTGCAAAAAGCAATTCCTAAAGAAAATTGGAGCGACGCTCATCACTGGTTAATCTGGCACGGACGCAAGATTTGTAAGGCACGCAATCCCTTGTGCAAGGCTTGTCCTCTCTTGGAGCTCTGCGGTTTTAAAGAAAAAAATCTCTAAAATTATTTGCAAAAAATAGCCCTTTGGATTTTGAAAATTAATCCCAAGGGCATTTTTGTTTTCGCACAAGAAATATCTTTAACCAGTAGAGGAAGCAAGCTTTTACTTTGCCTAATTTTGAGTTGCTTAGAAGATTCGCGGTGGGGTATAATTAAAATATAAAATAAATTTTAAGGAGTATGTTTTGAAGCAAGATATTTACGCAGCCTTAAAAAAATATTACGGCTATGACTCATTTAGAGCTGGGCAAGAAGAGGTAATTAAGGAGCTTGTAAGCGGTCGTCCTGTGCTAGCAGTTTTGCCGACTGGGGCAGGTAAATCCGTGTGCTTTCAACTGCCTGCCCTTATGATGGATGGCTTAACCATTGTTGTCTCACCATTAATTAGCCTCATGAAGGACCAGGCAGAAAATCTCTCGCGCCGTAATATTCCTGCTGCTTTTTTAAACAGTTCATTAAACAATAATGAATATGGAAAAATTCTTTACGAGGCTTTGCGAGGAAAATATAAATTTCTCTACGTTTCTCCCGAACGCCTTAGTAACGTGAACTTTAGAAAATTTGCACAGAAGGCTAATGTTACCTTTGTGGCAGTGGATGAGGCTCACTGCGTTTCTCAATGGGGCAGAAGCTTTAGGCAGGATTACTACGATATTCCAGATTTTTTAAACGCCTTGCCTAATTATCCTTTGGTGGCAGCCTTCACCGCATCGGCTACAAGGGATGTGCGTCGTGATATTTGTCATCGTTTAGGAATTGTCGGTGCGAAAACAGTTGTCACGGGCTTTGACAGACCAAATCTTAAATTCATGGTAAAAAGATCTTGGGATAAAGACAGGGATGCTCTGGAATTTTTATCGGCCCACAAGGGTTCTTGCGGTGTTATTTATTGTGCCACAAGACGGAATGTGGAGAGAGTCACGGAATTTATTAACAAGCTTGGCTATAAGGCACTACGCTATCATGCTGGACTAGGGCCCTTAGAACGCAAGGAAAATCAACAAGCCTTTTTGGATGGAAACTGTAACATTATCGTTGCGACCAACGCTTTTGGTATGGGCATAGACAAGCCGGATGTTCGTTGGGTGCTGCATTATAATATGCCCAAGGATTTAGAAAGCTATTACCAGGAAGCAGGCAGGGCCGGGCGAGATGGAAAGTCTAGCGAATGCATGATGCTTTTTGATAAAGAGGATGAACGCATTAACGAATTCTTAATCGAAACCGCTGGCAAGGACCAGGCGACCATTGCTCACGAACGAGAGCTTTTTCAGGCCATGGAAAATTTTGCTAGAAGCGAAACATGTCTACGCAAATATTTACTGAATTATTTTGGGGAGAGAGCAGGGGACAACTGTCATAATTGCAGTAATTGTCTTAGTGGAGACGCTATGCGTAGAAGAAAATTTACACGAGGCTCGCAAAATAATTCATCTCTCTGGGATGGTATGCTAGCAGGAGTTCGCAAGCTCCTTGGAGAATAATAACCAATAAATAGTTTTTATATTTAGTAGTTTGCTTGCAATTTCTTGGAAAAAATAATGCACATATAGTATAGGGAGGCAAGACTATGAAACTTACATTCTTAGGTGCTGCTAGAACAGTAACTGGTTCTTGTTATTTAGTCGAGGTTGGCAATTACAAGCTGTTAGTAGATTGCGGCATGTTCCAAGGCTCTAAGTTAATTAAAGCATTCAACGAGAAAGAGTTTTTGTTTAATCCTGGTGAAATCGATGCAGTTATTCTTACTCATGCTCACGTAGATCATAGTGGTCTCTTGCCCAAATTAACAAAAGAAGGCTTCCGTGGTCCGATCCACTGCACTAAATCCACCAAAGAATTGTGCAGCATTTTGCTTCCGGATAGCGCTCACATTCAAGAAACAGATGCACAGGACGCCAACCGTAAAGGTTTGCGTGCTGGTAAAAAAATGGTGGAGCCACTCTTCACCATTGATGATGCAGCTGATGCTTTAAAATTAATGAAAATTCACGAGTTCGGTGTAGAGTTTGCTCCTGTGCCCGGCGTGAAATGTACTTTTAAAATTGCTGGACATATTCTTGGCTCTGCTTTCGTGCAAATGATAGTTAAAGATGGCAACGATATTACGAAGCTTATTTTTACTGGCGATATCGGTCAACCTAACCAACCCATTATTGACGATCCTGCGAGCCTTGAGCCGGCGGATTTCATTATCACCGAGTCTACTTACGGCAATCGCATTCACCAAGCCTATGATAAAGAAGGCGAGCTTGCAGAGATTATTAACGATACTGTTGAACGCGGAGGCAATGTAATCATCCCTGCCTTTGCCGTTGGTCGTACACAGGTTTTGCTTTACTATTTCCAAAAGATGGTGGCTGCTGGCAAGATTCCTGATATCCCTATTTATGTTGATAGCCCCATGGCTAACAAGGCAACGGAGATTACCTTGACCAATCCGAATGAATATGACGAAGAAGCTCGTGCACTGTACGTAATGCAAGGTCGTCATTTAGTTAACATGCATAACTTGCATTTTACTGCAACAGCACAAGAGTCTGCGGCCTTGAACCATATGGATGGTCCTATGATTATTCTTTCGGCAAGTGGTATGTGTGATGCTGGTCGTATTCTCCATCATTTGAAACATAATCTATGGCGCAAGGAGTGTTCCGTAGTCATCGCTGGCTATCAAGCAGAAGGTTCTGTCGGTCGCAAATTAGTCGAAGGAGCCAAACGAGTTAAGCTGATGGGCGAGGACATTACCGTTCAAGCGAAAATTTACAACATGAAGGGCTTCTCAGCTCATGCGGATAAAGAACAGCTCTTGGCTTGGTATGATGCACTTGCTGAGACTCCTCGTTGTTTCTTCGTAACTCATGGAGAATTAGATGCGAGCATGGTTCTTGCTAATGAAATTTCCAAACGACTTGGCACGGCAACTTATATTCCCCATTATGGAGATTGCGCAGAGATTCACGGCAACGAGTGGGAGATTCACGAGTCCACCATCGCTCAAGAGGAAGAGGCTGCTATGGAACTGAGAGCCGCTCTCTCTAATATGGAAAGCGATTACCTCAAACAAAAGAGTAAGATGGAACAAATCGTTACTCGTGACGCGGACAAGGCTGCTGCTATCAAGAAGAAGATGGAAAAGCTGCGTAAATACATGGACGATTTGCTCGCCGATTTATAATTATTGTCTACAAAAAAATATTTTTTCAGTAAAATTCGCGTAGCTAATTTAAAAAAAATTGTAAATAATCAGTTAAATTTGTTGACATCCTATCATAATACTGTTATACTGATAGCAATTTATTTATTCCTACACAGTAATAACTATGATCAGGAGCGAAATATTTACATGCTTTAGAGAGCTGGTAAATGGTGCAAACTAGCGGATTGGAAATATTTTCTCTCGCCTGTGAGTTTCAAGGGTGAAACAACAGTAGTCCTTGACGTATGCCGCGTTAAGGTCAAGAGTATAATGTAGGGTGGTACCGCGCAAGCCGCCCCTACCGCAAGGTAGGGGCGTTTTTTTATTTGTTAAACTCGACTCAAAATTTTGCGAGTCGTCTTAATATTCAATCAGCGATTTGGTACAGTCGCAAATAAAATGAGAAGGGAAGAAAGTATTATGAAATTCTCCAAAAAATTTACTGCAGCTGCTATGTTGGCAGCTATGATCCTTGTTGCTGGTTGTGGTGGTTCTGGCGACAAAAAAGCTGCAGCTCCCGCTGGCGGCGCTGACAAAAAAGTTACTCTGAAATTGGCAAGCCAATTCCCAGAATCTCACTGGCTCGTACAAAACATGATTAGCCTGCAAAAGAAAGCAGCTGCTAAATCTAACGGCACCATCGATATCCAAATTTCTCACTCTGGTGCAACCTTCAAAGACAAAAACATGAACGATGCAATTATGTCTGGTGCTTTAGATATGGGCCTGAATACTGTTGCTCGTTGGGCACAAGTTATTCCTGCTATGAACGTATTTGACGTACCGTTCCTGTTCCCCACTTACGAAAAAGTTTCTGCTGCTGTTGATGGTGGCGTAGGCGATATGCTTGGCGGCGAATTGCAAAAGAAAGGCGTTCGTCCTTTGATCTGGGCTGACTATGGTTTCGTTGTTTGGGCTAATAACAAAAAGCTCTGCAAACAACCGGAAGATTTCAAAGGCATGAAGATTCGCGGCTACTCCAAATATTCTTCTGAAACCCTGAAAGCAGTTGGCGCTGCTTCTACTACCATGTCAGCTGGCGAAGTTTACATGGCAATTAAGAATGGTACTATCGACGGTCAAATCTCTGGTACTCCGGCTATGATGAGCCGTAAAATGTACGAAGTACATAAATACCTGACCATCACTAACAACGCTTCTCCTGAATTCATCGTTGCTATGAACGAAAAATCCTTCCAAAAATTGAGCCCTGCTCAACAAAAAGCTCTTAGCGAAGCTGCTAAAGAAGTGCAAGCTGATATTCGTAAACAAGCAAAAGATGCTGATATGAAAGCTACCAAACAAATGCAAGAAAAAGGTTGCGAAATTTACAACCTGACTGATGCAGATATTAAGAGATGGCAAGAAGCTACCAAACCCGTTTGGGATATGTTCATCAAAGAAAACGGCGAAACCGGTAAAAAACTTATCGAAATCTGCACCAAAAAGTAATTTCTGCTTTTACATCTAAAACATTAAGTTAGTAGGGGCCGAATAAAATCGGCCCCTACGATTTTTAGTACATCCTAAAAATGTGAGGTTAACGTGAAAAATTTTTTGGCTTCTTACAAAGCAGTTCTTGATAAAATTACATACGTTGCTGGCTGCTTTGCAGGTTTTTTAATTTTCTGCTGTGGTGTTATGATTTCCTATGAGGTTGTAGTGCGTGGCCTTTTTAATACTCCCACAGAATGGGTAATGGAGCTTTCCACTTACTGTGTTACTATCGCAGGCTTTTTAGGTATGGGCGTAACCTATGGCGCAAAAAAACATATTCATGTAGATATTTTGCTTTCTAAACTGTCCGCTAAGCAATGCACTTATTTAGCTATTATAACTACTTTTATCGGTGCGGTTTATAGCATAATCTTTACTGTTAAAGGCGCTGAAATGGTAGTTCAGTCCTTCATATTGAATAACTGTGCAGCTTCTACCCTGGGAACTCCCTTGTGGATTCCTCAGCTTTCTATGCCTATAGGCATGGGTATCCTTTTCTTGCATACTCTTTATGATTTCCTTTATAATGCTAGCGGTTGTGCAAGAGCTGATAAGGAGGTGGCTGAATAATGGTTGCAATCTTTACAATTTTATTGTTCACTTTCCTCTTGATCGGTTTACCGGTTGCTTTTTCTCTTGGTATGGGTGGTATTGCCGGTATCTTCGCGTTTATGGGTGGTACCAGTGAAGCATTGACCCAGGTTCCTTTGATCGGTTACCAATCCATAGATGACTTTGTTTTAACTGCAGTTCCCCTGTATATTTTGATGAGTCAAATCCTTCTCGAAGGCAAGGTTGGTGCCAATCTTTTTGAACTGGCTAACAAATGGCTTCGTCATTTACCGGGCGGTTTAGGTATTGCGACCATCATTGCTTGTGCAATTTTCGCAGCAATTACCGGTTCATCCGTTGCTTGTGCTGTAACAATTGGTGCGATTGCTATTCCAGAAATGTTAAAACGCGGTTACGAACGTCCAATCGTTCTTGGCTCTGTTGCAGCTGGTGGTACCTTAGGTATTTTAATTCCGCCTTCCATCCCTATGATTCTCTACAGCGCAATTACCGATGAATCCGTTGGTAAATTGTTTATGTCCGGCGTTGTTCCTGGCATACTGTTGACAGCTATGTTCATCATTATCATGGTTGTACGTTGCAGTCATTTGGAAAGAGAAACAGCTGCTCCTATGAGCGAACGTATGGAAGAATTACGCAAAGCCTTTTGGGGTCTGTTATTACCTGTACTCGTAGTTGGCGGTATCTATACCGGTATTTTTACTCCTACTGAGGCAGCATCCATTGGTACAATTTACAGCTTGGTTATCACCATACTTGTTTACCGTACACTTAGTATTGGCAATCTTCCTAAAATTTTGATGGATACTATTAAAACAACTTGTATGATTTTCGCCATCATGATTGGTGCAAATCTGTTTGGTTTCGTTTTGACTGTTCTGAATGCACCGCAAGCTTTGACTGAAGCGGTTATTAGCATGACCAATTCTAAATGGGTAGTCTTCCTTGTAATCAACATCTTGTTGCTCTTCCTTGGTACTATTCTTGAATCCGTATCCATTATCTTTATTACCCTGCCGATTCTCTTCCCGCTTATTACAAGCGTTGGTTTCGATCCCATTTGGTTCAACGTAGTTATGGCTTTGAATTTGGAAATGGCTTTGATTACTCCGCCTGTAGGCATGAACCTTTTCGTTCTGCAAGGTATCAGTCCGGATAGCAAGATGACAGATATCGTCAAAGGTGTAATGCCTTTCGCAGCTGCCATCGCTTTGGAAATTTTAATTCTTTGCTTCTTCCCAGAGCTTGCTACCTGGCTGCCGAGCATCGTCAAATAATTAATCCACTTATTTATAATTAAATTGCCCCTCATTTGAGCCCGTAATCGCTGCTTGTCAGTGATTGCAGGCTCTTTTTTTGTTATGAGTGCTGAGTGAAGGTTGGATTTTGCGGAGCAAAATCCTATGATTAAGAGTTGGTCGTATGAATTTTCTCATTGACAGTTTATTCGTGTAGGAATATAATATTTAAGTTAATTGTAAATTTTAAACATTTATTTTTCTTAGCTTTAGAGCTCATAAAAAGGAGAGAATTTTTATAATGATTAGAGAAGATTTGCGCAATATTGCAATCATCGCCCATGTCGATCACGGTAAGACTACTTTGGTAGATGCTATGCTTAAGCAAAGCGGCATTTTCCGTGCTAATGAACACGTTGAAGAGCGTGTTATGGACTCCAACGATTTGGAACGTGAACGTGGTATCACTATTTTGTCTAAAAACACTGCGGTTATGCACGGCAATACTAAAATCAATATTCTTGATACCCCGGGCCATGCGGATTTCGGTGGCGAAGTAGAACGTGTCCTCACCATGGTTGATGGCGTACTTCTTTTGGTAGATGCTTACGAAGGACCAATGCCTCAAACTAAATACGTATTGCGTAAAGCTTTGGAACAAGGCTTGAAGCCTATTGTTGTAATTAATAAAATTGACCGTCCTGACCAACGTGTTGACGAGGTTATTGACGAGGTAATCGACCTTTTCATTGAACTTGAAGCCGATGACAGCCAATTAGAATTCCCCGTGGTTTTAGCTTCCGCACGTAATGGTATTGCAAAGCTTTCCATGGATGAAGAATCCGATAACCTGGAGCCTCTTTTCAAAGTAATTCTCGAGACAATTCCTGCTCCCGATGTTGATACTGAAGCTCCCGTACAAATGCTTGCAAATACTCTGGATTATGACGATTATGTAGGACGCATTGTTGTAGGACGTATCGTTCGTGGTACCTTGCATAATGGTGAAAACGTAACCGTTTGCAGTGAGGGCCAAGAATACAAAGCCAAGATCGGACGTCTTTATTCGTATCAAGGCTTGAAACGTATGGAAACTGAAGAAGCATCCGCTGGTGATATCGTTGCAATTATTGGTTTGTCCGACATCAAAATTGGTGATACCATTGCCGATTTCGAAAATCCTGAAGCCCTTGCAGGCATTAAGATTGACGAACCGACTCTGTCCATGGTTTTCTCCGTAAATGATTCGCCCTTCGCAGGTCGTGAGGGTCAATTCGTTACTAGCCGTCATTTGCGTGACCGTCTCTTTAAAGAGGTTAAGACTAACGTATCCATGCGCGTAGAAGAAACTGATACCACCGAGGCATTCAAGGTTTCTGGTCGCGGTGAATTGCATCTGTCCATTCTTATCGAAACCATGCGTCGCGAAGGCTATGAATTGCAGGTTGGCAAGCCCAAAGTAATCATGCATGAGGATCCTAAGACGGGCACACTCCTCGAACCTATGGAAGCGTTGACTATCGACGTTCCTCAAGATTTTATGGGTGCAGTTATGGAAGCACTTGGCTTGCGCAAGGCTGAACTACAAAACATGCACGAGATGGCTGGCTACTTGCGTATGGAATTTAAGATTCCGGCGCGCGGTCTCATTGGTTTCCGTAACCAATTCCTCACCGATACGAAGGGCAATGGTGTTATGAATCACGTCTTTGCTGGTTACGAAGAATACAAGGGCGAAATCCCTGGTCGTACTCGTGGCAGCTTGGTTGCCTTCGAAGCGGGCGAAACCACCTCGTATGGCATTAACAATGCTCAAGAACGTGGCGTAATGTTCGTCGTTCCTGGCGAAAAAGTTTACGAGGGTCAATTAATCGGCGAAAACAGTCGTGACGATGATATGGACGTTAACCCTTGCAAGAAGAAACACGTATCCAACATGCGTGCGTCCGGTTCTGACGAGGCAATTCGTCTCGTTCCGCCTAGATTCTTCAGCTTGGAGCAAGCTCTCGAACATATTAATGAAGACGAGCTTGTTGAGGTTACTCCGAAATCTATTCGTATGCGTAAGAAAATTCTTGACCGTATTGAACGTGGCAAGGCTCGTGGTCGCCTGAAGAACGGACAAATTTAAAAAATATTTTTAAAAATTAAAAATATTTTTTTAACAAAGGGTGCAACTAGATATGGTTGCACCCTTTTTATATGAACACTATATATAGACAAATTATAAAATTGTTTAAATTTCGGTGCAGGAAAGTGGGGTTAAAAAGCCCTGAAAAGCACTATTTTAAGCGTTTTTGACTTTTGACAAAGATTTGTTCGTCTGCTATAATACAAAATATAGTATTGTATGCTGATAATAGTCACTAGAATTTTAATCGCTTGTTAGTTTGGAGGCTTTACCAATGGACTTTAAAAATTCTGCTCTGAGGTTCTTTACCGAAGAGGAAGTTGAAGAAGATCGTTTTGACCGTCCGCGTATGCTCAAGGCTGGCCATTTGAATATTCTTGTTCGTACCCCGAAATCTTTTGCTGATGTTCGTGAATATGCCGATTCCTTAATGGCTGGCAACGCAATCATGGTTTCCTTTGATGCTGTTGATTTAGCAATGCGCAATCGTATTTTCGATTATTTGAATGGTGTTGGCTACATTGTTGGTGCTCAAATCTCTCGCATTAACGATGATCTTTTGCTGTATGCACCTTCCAAGGTAGAAATTTCTAAAGAAGCACCGTCCAAAAGTCGTTCTTTCTTTGGTTAATATTTATTACAAGCGATTTTAATATTACATAACAATTAAGCTCCTCTGGTTTTTTCAGAGGAGCTTTTTATTTATTGTTGAAAAATATATTTTAAAGGTAGAAATCTACCATAAAAAATTATAAAATTCAAGTATAGTATTTAAAAATATTTTGTTGTATAATGAGCGCAAGAGGGAATAATCCCAACGCAGACTTTTATTATTGGAGGAGAGAATTATGAAATACGTATGCACAGTTTGTGGTTTCGTTTATGATGAAGCAGAAGGCTATGAAGATTTAGGCATCGAACCAGGCACTAAGTGGGAAGATGTTCCGGAAGATTTTATTTGTCCTCTTTGTGGTGTGGGCAAAGATCAATTCGAAGCTGAGTAAAAGCGACGATATTTGGTTTATACTTCGTTCTCGTCGAATTCGTTTGCGGTCCGTACGCGTTAGTACTGCCTGACAAACGAATTCTCCTGCGGCCTCGTCTAAAGGCGATTCTTACAAGTTTTTGGTTAGAGTGAAATCTGACGATATTTGGTTTATACTTCGTTGAATTTCAAAAAGGCCAAGCGGTCCGTACTAAAAGTACTGTCTAACTTGTGGGTTTTTCTTACGCCTCGGCTAAACGCAAATCTTTCGCGTTTTCGGTTTATACTTGTTAATTTGTAACTTGTTGTAAAAAACGTTTGATGTCGGGTTGCCTTGCAGCTGCCGCGCTCTGCAAATTATCAACGCAAATCTTTGAAATCATTGCGAACAAAATAATAATAAATTTCAAGCAATACCTATTGCAGGCGAAAATTTGCAATAGGTATTGCTTTTTCTGTTTGTAAGTGATAGAATAAATACGAACAAATGAACGAGTTAGGGTGAGCTGTGTGTCTGAGAAATTATATGCCGTGATAGATTTAAAATGTTTTTTTGCTTCCGTGGAATGTGTCGAGCGAGGCTACGATCCATTTGCTGTTAATCTTGTTGTAGCCGATGCGACTCGTGGTAATGGAGCAATTTGTTTAGCAATTTCTCCGGCCATGAAGGAGCTTGGCTGTAAGAATCGTTGTCGCTTGTATGAGATTCCTAGTCATGTGAAATATGAAATTGCTAAACCGCGCATGAAAAAGTATATGGAATATTCGCGCAATATTTTCAGCATCTACCTGGAATATATTAGTCCGGAAGATATTTACGTTTATTCTATCGACGAATGCTTCTTAGATTTAACTGCGTATGTGCGTCTGTATAAAATGGAGCCCTTGGCTTTGGCAAAATTTTTGATGGATGAGGTTTATAAGCGTACGGGTATTTGCGCAACTGCGGGAGCTGGGACAAATATGTTTTTGGCCAAGGTCGCTTTAGATGTGCTTGCCAAACATGTGCCGGACCATATAGCTTATTTAGACGAGCTCAGCTTTCGAAAAACAATGTGGCAGCATCGTCCTATTACAGATATTTGGAATATCGGCAGGGGAACAGCAAGGCGTTTAGCCAAATACGGTGTGTATGATTTGTTTGGCATTACGCGTATGGAGGAGACTAAGCTTTACAAGGAGTTTGGCGTCAATGCGAAATTTCTCATCGAACATGCCTGGGGCAGGGAAGCGTGCAGCATTAAGGATGTGAAAAATTATATTCCCCAGTCTAAATCCTTATCGAACAGCCAAGTTTTATTCGAGGATTACAATTACGAAAATACACTTATTATCCTTAAAGAAATGGTTGATAATCTTACTCTTAGTTTAGTAGAAAAGGGGCTGACTGCTGCAGGAATTGGGCTCTCCATAAGTTATTCTAAGAACATAGTGCCAGCCACTGGAGGAGCAAGAAATTTAGGCTACCCTACAGACTCTTATCGCACCTTACTTACGGAATTCATAAATTTGTTTGAGGAGACAACATATAGAGACAAACCCATTCGTAGAATTGGTATTTGCTTTAACGAGGTAGATAGCAAGCTTTACGGAGTCGATAATATTTTTAACGATTATGAAGCTAGCGCTGAGGAATATTCTCTGCAGCAGGCTATAGTTGGTGTTAAAAAGAGATTTGGTAAGAACGCAGTCATGAAGGGCTTTAGTTATTTGGACAAGGCTACAGGACTCATGCGTAACAAATTAATCGGAGGTCATAATGGTGAATGATTGTGCCAAGCAATTCATGGCTTTCATGGCTCTCAAGGGTTACGAAGATTTAATAGCCGAGGCGGAGAGATATTCCGAGCCTAGGCTTTGTCTTTCTGAGGACCAATTAGAAATACTTAACAGAAATTTCGGGCAATTACAACAGGGAAGTATTATTCGCGTCTCGTATTATGCTGATGATAGTTATGTAATGCTCACGGGTACAGTAGGAAAGATTAATCTTGAGCAAAGAATTATTTTCGTAAATACTGAGAGCATTTTTTTGGACGATATTGTAGATTTAGAAGTTGTATCAAGGTAGAGGAATATGATAAAATATGTGTGTAAGTGTTTTAAAATTTAAGAATGCTCAATGTTAAGTGCTTGACGAATCAATTCTACGGCTTTACACCGGTTTGCGAATCTGAAAAATCATTAGCACCAAGCAGGAGGTATTGTTGTATAAGGAGTGATTTATATGTCAATCTCTCAAGAGACGATGATGTTCAAACGCAATCAAGAAAAACCCGATGTTGCAGAGACAATTCGCGAGGTATATGCAGCTCTCGAGGCTAAAGGCTACGATCCGGTGGATCAAATAGCTGGTTATCTTTTAAGCGGCGACCCGACTTACATTACGAGTTATGATAATGCCCGTACCAAATTGCGTCGTCATGAACGCTACGAATTAATCGAGGCAATGGTATTAAGCTACTTGGAACATAACAAATAATTTGTTAATTGTGCCCAATGTTTATGGATGCATACGGCTTGAAAATTTGTCAGCAGGCTTCGCTTAGTCTAGCTTGTGGCGTCCGTGAATATTTTGAAGACAAAAAGAGGTAAAGCATGAGGACAATGTCCCTGGATGTGGGAACAAAAACTATCGGTATTGCGGTCAGCGATTTAATGGGTATTATTGCCAATGGCGTAGAAACGATTCAACGTACCAGTAAGGAACGGGATTATAAGCGCCTAGCTGAGCTCATCAAAGAGCACGAGGTAGATACTTTAGTAATTGGTTATCCCAAAAATATGAATGGTACTGTGGGTGAACGTGCGCAAATTTGTGAGGCGATGGCTGCTGAACTCAAGGAGCTTTTTCCAAGCTTAAAGGATGTAGTGCTTTGGGACGAACGCCTTTCTACAGTCGCAGCGACTCGCGTCATGGTTGATGCAGATATCAGCCGGAAAAAACGTAAGAAGGTCATCGACAAGATGGCTGCAGTCGTAATTTTGCAAAACTATCTCGACAGCAAGCAGTTCAAAACAAAACTTTAATATATATTTTGTAATTAACCTTATAAAAATTATCCATTATTTTCAATTATTAAGAGGTGTATCATGGCAGATATCAAATTAGACGGTTTTAATGAAGAGATCGAAGAAGAACCCATCTACGTGGAGATGTATGACGACAAAGACAATATGCTGCTTTTCGAAAGAGAAAATGTTTTCACCGTAGAAGGCAAACAATTTGCAATTTTGGTGCAACGTTATCTGGAAGAAGAGGACGCTAGTGAAGATGCAGAAGAAAACGTAGTTGTTGCTCTTTTGGATTTCGATGAAAATGGTGAAGAGGTTTATACCGATCCCAGTGACGAAGAATTTGCCAAATTCATGGAATACTATGAAAAAATGACTGCTGAATGGGATGAAGAATAATTAAATTTAGTTAATTGCAAAAGCCGGACTGCGGTCCGGTGTTTTTGCGTGATGTAAAATTATTTCTTATTACGAAAGACACGCTTAATATTTTAGTGTGTTTTTGTCTAGGAGATTACTATTAATGAAGCTTAAATCTATTGCAAGCCTTGCGGTAATTGGAGCTCTTTGCTTGAGTCTTAGTGGCTGCAGCTTTGGAGATAACAAGGACTACGCTGCTAAAGGCTCGCGCATTATTGAAGTAAAACCAGGTATGACTACCACGGATATTGCCAATCTTCTTCATGAAAAGCAGCTCGTAAAGAATCCTATGGCTTTTCGCATGGAAGCAAGGTTCAAGGGTCTAGAAAGCAAGCTTCAGGCGGGCATTTACCAAATCGATGGGGGCTTGTCTAATGGGCAAATCGTTGATGTTATGGCCAAGGGTCGCGTCAAGACGCTGCATTTTACCGTGCCCGAGGGCTTCACCATTAAGCGTACTGCGAAAAAGCTAGAGGACGAGGGTCTAGGTAAGGCGGATAAATTTATTGCTTTAGCCAAGGATTACGCGCCCTACGATTACATGCAAATAAACAATGGGGATGTGCAGTTCAAGGCTGAAGGCTTTATTTATCCTGCGACATATGACCTACCGGTTGGTATAAGCGAAGAGCAATTACTCAAGCTGCTTGTGGATCAGTTCGACAAGATGCTTACCTCCTCAGGCGTAAAGAAAACTGTGGAGGAACGCAACTTGAATCTGCGGGATGTTGTGAATATGGCATCCATGGTAGAGATGGAAGCAGTATTTGCTGACGAGCAGCCGCGTATTGCCGGAGTTTTCCTCAAGCGTGTTGAGATAGGCATGCCCATCCAATCGGATACAACCATCCAATATCTTTTAGGTGAACAAAAAGAAATCGTCACTTATGCGGATCTAAAAATTCAAAGTCCCTACAATACTTATATTAATGCTGGGCTTCCGCCCGGACCCATCGCTTGTCCTAGTCTAAAGGCAATCAAAGCTGTGCTTAATCCCGAAAAGACGGATTATTTATACTTTGTTGCAGAAAAGGACGGTCATCATCGCTTTACAAAAACCTACGCGGAGCATCTTAAAGCAATCGATGACATTGAGAAAGGAAAATAATGGCCAAATTAACGCAAAAGCCTGAGCTCCTGGCTCCGGCTGGCAATATGGAAAAAGGCAAGATGGCGCTGCTTTATGGAGCCGATGCAATTTACCTTGGGGGTAAAATGTTCGGGCTGAGAGCCTTTGCCAACAATTTTTCTCTGGAAGAAATTAAAGAAATAACTGAATACGCGCATTCATTGGGGAAAAAGGTTTATGTAACCGTAAATATTTACGCTCACAATGAAGATGTTAATAAAATGCCCGAGTACCTCAGGGGCTTAGCAGCCTGCGGAGTTGACGCGCTTTTGATCTCCGACCTTGGTGTATGGATGACGGCAAAGAAAACAATTCCTGACATGGCTCTGCATGTTAGCACCCAAGCCAACAATACGAATTTTGCAACCGTACAGGCTTGGGCTGATCTAGGTGCAGAGCGCGTAGTTTTGGCTCGCGAGCTCTCTCTTGCCGAGATTAAAGAAATTGGTGCGAGAACCAAGGTAGAGCTGGAAGCTTTCGTGCATGGTGCTATGTGTATTTCCTACAGCGGTCGCTGCCTTTTGAGTGCATATCTCACCGGACGTGACGGTAATAGGGGAGCATGCGCCCAAGCTTGTCGCTGGGAATACGATATCTATAAGCTTGGTGAACAAAAACGTCCTGGAGAATATTTTGATATCGAAGAGGACGCACGGGGAACATATATCATGAACTCCAAGGACCTGTGTCTTATTGAGTACTTACCTCAGCTCATGCGTGCAGGCGTGTGCAGTTTTAAAATCGAAGGACGCATGAAGTCGGCTCATTATGTAGCAACGGTTGTCAGTGTTTATCGCAAGGCTATTGATAAAGCTTGGGAGGATCCGCAAAACTATGCTGTTCCTGAAGCCTGGTACACGGAGCTCAATAAAGTTTCTCATCGCCGGTATACAACTGGTTTTGCTGTTGCCAAGCCGGACCACAATGCTCAGGTTTATGAGAGCTCTAAATACGAACAGACTCATGAATTCGTTGGCATTGTACTTGGTTATGACGAGACGCAGAAACGCCTTTTCCTTGAACAACGCAACAATGTTAAAGAAGGAGAACAAATTGAAATTTTAACGCCAAAAGGCGAGCTTCATAAATTAACATTTAAGGATATGCTAGATGAGGATGGTCTTCCTATTAGCGTAGCACCTCATGCTCAACAAAAATTTAGCACAAGCTGCGATTTTGCTTTGCCAATTAATAGCTTGCTTAGAAGAAAGGTTATAAAATAAGCAGTGAAGCTTTTCGAAGCAGGGGATGTTTTAGAAAATCTTCCCTTTGCTAGAGAAATTCTTGAAAGTTTTGCTAATGAGTGGTAAAATATTTAGGTGTATTGTGACTATATTTGTTTTCGAATAAGAAAGAGGTTGTTTAATGACGCGCATCGCAAGAGCTATGGAGCTCATGGCTAAAAATAATGTGGAGGGTATCATTTTAAAAGATGAGACCACCATTCGTTATCTGACAGGCTTTACAGGTGACTCCAGCTTACTTTTCTTAGACGGCAAGCGTGCTCTTTTGATTACGGACGGTCGTTATACTGAGCAAGCACGACGAGAAATGAAATTCTTCAAGGTTTATGAATATAAACCGACAGGACCGAACAGTATTTGGAATGCGGCAGCAAGCTTTGTTAAAGAAGATGGTCTACAAGCAGTTGGCTTTGATGGTTCTTGGTATTCTTTTGATGATTACAATGTTTTGCGAGGTTTACTGGGCAAGATAAAGCTTACGAGCATCAATTTTGCTAGCATTCGCATCGTTAAAGATAACAAGGAATTAGAATATCTTCTGACTGCGGCAAATATTGCTGACCAAGCCTTTAACCAATTGCTCAAGGAGATCAAACCCGGCGTAACGGAGCGAGATTTAGCTGCAAGACTTGAATATTATATGCGAGTATTAGGCAGCGAAAAGGTTTCCTTTGATACCATTGTCGCCAGTGGTGAAAGATCGGCTCTCCCACATGGTATGGCGACTGACAAGGTAGTTGAGCTTGGTGACTTTGTAACCTTTGACTTTGGTGCTGTTTACAAGGGCTATCATTCGGATATGACGAGAACAATTGTTGTGGGACTCGCAAGTCCTTGGCAAAAAGAAATTTACGGCATTGTCGAAGACGCTCAGCGCAAGGGTATGAAGTCCGCCAAGGTAGGGATGACGGGCAAGGAGCTTGATGCGATTGTTCGTGATGTCATTGAACGTTGTGGTTATGGCGAGCAATATATTCACGGAACTGGACATGGGGTTGGCCTCGAGATTCATGAATTGCCCAACATTAACAAACGAGGAGAACAAGTCTTAGAGGCTGGCATGGTTTTCTCCATTGAACCTGGTATATACATTCCCGGTAAAGGCGGGGTTCGTATAGAAGATACTGTTGTTCTAACTGAAAATGGCGCGAGAGCCTTAAATGGGGTTAGAAAGCAGCTTATTGAAATTGTCTAAAATATAGTAAATATTTTTAGGAGGGCTTTGAGATGATTTCCACTAATGAATTTAAAACTAACGTAACCGTAACTATTGATGGCGACGCTTGGCAAGTTGTTGAATTCCAACACGTAAAACCTGGCAAGGGTGCTGCCTTCGTTCGTGCAAAAATGCGTAACCTCTGCACTGGTGCAGTTGTTGAACGTACCTTTAATGCTGGCGAACGTCTTCCGAAAGCTCATATCGATCGTCGTGAAATGCAATATCTCTATGAACAAGACGGCATGTATGTATTCATGGATAATGAAAGCTACGAACAAACCGAGCTTGACAAAGAAACTCTTGGCAATGCGCTGAACTTCTTGCAAGAAAACATGGATGTAAAAGTTATGTTCTATGGCAATCGTATTCTTGGCGTTGACCTGCCGAACACTGTTAACCTGACTGTTGTTGAGACCGAACCTGGTATTAAGGGTGATACTGCAACCGGTGGTTCTAAGAACGCAACCATGAACACTGGCTATGTTGTTAAGGTTCCTCTGTTCATTAACGAAGGTGATGTTTTGGCCATCGACACCCGTACTGGCGACTATATTTCCAGAGCTTAATCTTTTGCAAAGCAAGGCTATAGGTCTATAAGATTAATTTCTCGAGGGTTATTTACTAACATAACAAATACTTCCTTGCGAGGATAGGCTCAGCGACGCAGTCGAAATAAAAAACTAAAGAGTTACGCGAAACTTGCGCAAAAATAAAAGCCTGACCTTTTTGGTCAGGCTTTTTTAACGAACGGAAATAAAAATTCAGTTTGTCTCCTATCCACATGCACTTTCCTTTGTCGCCAAATGAAAGTGCCAAAGGAAAGCGCGAGCTTTTGGAAAAGCTCGGGAAAACTCCAGCTTTTTGCCTCCTCGCAAAAAGCTTCGGCAAAAAAGAGTTACATATCCCAGGTTTTGTTCGACGTAACATAGAGTTCGAAGATTTAAATCGTACGGATTTTGCTTCGCAAAATCCCACATTCACTCAGCACTCAGCACTTCTGCACTCAGCACTGCAAAAGCACTATGAACTGTAGAAGGTCGCCTTCATCCCAAGATTTAATCCATCGAGACTTCGTATCGGTGCGTGTATTTTTAGGCTTCGAGCAGCTGAGGATCAAGTAAAAAATCGTAAATATTAACAGTTAGAATTCCATATTCATCATAATGAGAAGGAACAATATCTTTGGTGACAATTATTTTTTTAAAAGAGTCATCAATTTTTCTGAAAGGTCTAATTTCTTGCATACGTTTATATTCGTCTGGCAAAGAATATGCCGATTGAATATAGTATCTCCTGTAGCCGAAGTTGCACACAAAGTCTATTTCCAGTTGTTTACGCTTTATTTTGCCAGCCTCGTCTTTCTCAGCGATTGTGACAACTCCAACGTCAACATTATATCCACGCATACGAAGTTCGTTATAGATAACATTTTCCATTGCATGTGTCTGTTCAAATTGTCTGAAATTGATTCTCGCATTGCGAAGACCTAAATCAGAAAAATAATATTTCTTAGGAGTTTCGATATATGCTTTTCCTTTTATGTCATAGCGGGAAGAAGCTTCTACTAAAAAAGAATCTTCAAGGTAAGACAAATATTTCGTTATGGTAGGAGATGTAATCTTTGAATTCTTAATGCTTTTAAATGTATTCCTAAGTTTTTCTGCATTAGTTAAGGAACCTATTGCAGATGATAACATGTTTAAAAGGTCTTCAAGCTCCCCTATGTTTCTAATGTTATTACGTAATTTGATGTCTCTAACATATATTTCATTAAAGAGGTTTTGGAGAATAGCAACCTTGTCTTCTTTATTTCTCAATACGACAAGAGGTATCCCGCCGTAAAGCATGTAATCGGATAGACCCATATACTTATCTCCGTTATACACAGTCATAAACTCTTTAAAACTCAAAGGATACATATGAATTTCATCGCCACGTCCTGCAAATTCGGTAGCTACATCCTTGGATAATAGATTAGCATTGCTTCCGGTAACAAAAATATCTATGTTGTTTTTATACAGATATCCATTTAATACAGTCTCAAAACAATCTAAGATTTGAACTTCGTCCAAAAGCAGATAATAAATACCTGTGTCTAAAATTCGAGCATTGATATAATTTATAAATTTTTCTGGATCAACTCTACGCTTTTCTTTTCTTATTTGTAGTAAATTTTCTCCAATTAACAGTAAATCGTCTGCAGAATCGAAAGCAAAACGAATAATATGATCGGCGTTAACTCCGGCATTTATTAAATAATCGTAAAATAATTTATTGAGCAGATATGATTTGCCGCATCTACGTATACCGGTAATTATCTTTACTAGCCCATTGTTTTTTCTAGCTATTAATTTGTCCAAATAAAAATCTCGACGAATTTCCATGTAAATACCTTTTCTATAATAGATTTTTGCAACCTTTTGCAATTTTCTATTATATGTTATCAAAGAAAAGACCGTAAGTCAAATATGTTAACGCATTCTATAATAGATTTTTGTAACTTTTTGCAATTTTCTATTATAGAAGGGAAGGAATGCGATATGAATTGGGTAAGCTTAAGTGCTCAAATGCAGGATGAACGCCGAGAAGGTCGTGCAGAAGGTCGCGCGGAGGGTCGTGCAGAAGGAAAAATTGAAACTGCTAAAAATTTCATCAGATTAGGTAAGTTGTCCCTTGAAGATATTGCAAGTGCTTCCGGCCTTAGTTTAGAAGTTGTGCAAAGGCTGTCTGAAGAAGTCCTTGCAGAAGAAACTTGAAATAATTCGGAACTTAATTCAATTCGGAATTCGGAATTGTGGAATCGAGACGAAGTCTCGATGGATTAAAACTGTTTGGTGTAAAACTAGAGTTCAAAAAAATTAGCCTGACCTTTTTGGTCGGGCTTTTTTAACGAACGTAAATAATTAATTTCATATTGCTTTTCGAACATGATTTATGTATAATATGTTTAAGAGGATTATTGGTCCGGCTTTTCTTCTTCAGTTC
>JAUNIS010000029.1 GCA_030523325.1 Phascolarctobacterium sp. | reverse complement strand
TTCCGGGATGGTGTAATGGTAGCACAAGTGACTCTGGATCATTCGGTCTGGGTTCGAGCCCTAGTCCCGGAGCCAGATTTTGGCGCTATGGTCAAGCGGCTAAGACGTCGCCCTCTCAAGGCGAAATCACGGGTTCGATTCCCGTTAGCGCTACCAAAAAAACAACGAGCTGCACTTTGCGTGCAGCTCTTTTTGTTTGCAAATAAAAACATCAAGGTAAATTTATTCTTTGCCTTGATGTTTTTACATATTCAATTAATGTTCAGCAAGATTTTTTATTTGCTCAAGGCCAAGCATATTAGCGATATAAATTACTTTTTCTCGTTCGCAAGTTTTCTTGCCGTTTTCTAAATCAGAAAGAAAGCTTACAGATATTCCGGTCACCTCTGACAAAAATGTTTGAGTATCATTAAGTTCTTTTCTTTTTTGGTGAATTACTTCTCCAAAAGTCTTAGCATCGGTAATCATTTACTTCCACAACTTCTCCGTACGAACAAAATTTATTTCTCAAATTACAAATTTCTCCGTACGGCTAAATTAAGGTCTGCCCACGGCAAGGCCTTAGTGTATATGTTTAACCAGGAGCCATATCTTTACAATTACTTTAAAGACGGACGACTGGAAATCACCAACAACAGGTCTGAAAGAAGCATTAAGCCTTTCGTAATCGGCCACAAGAATTTCCTTTTTGCCAATACACCACGAGGGGCTCAAGGAAGTGCTGTCATCTATAGTCTCGTCGAAACGGCAAAAGAAAACAAACTTGATCCATACCGTTATCTCGTCTACGTGCATGACACGGCGAGAAAGCTTGACCAGACTCAGCCCAACTAGGTTGACGTGCTGCTTCCAGAAAATGCACCAAAGGAATGCAGCTTAAATTTTAGAAAATAATATTTCGTTTATAGGACCGCTTAGCGAGGTCCTAATTTTTTTGGTTTACGCGTTAGATTTGACGGTTACTATTTTATATAGGACAACCCCTATAAATTATGATATAATTATTATAATATGTTATCCGCATCTTTAACCCATAAATTTTTATTTTTCATAAGTGAGGTCTATATGTATACAAATAACAATCCATATAACGTTGAAGACAGATGCTATGACCCAGAACATATTGAATCTGTATTAGAAGTTATAAGCAAAAATTTCAAAACTTATTTTAGCCGATATATAGAAACTGACGGTGGTGTAATTAAGGAGCTTAACATCAAGTCTCTTGAAGATAAATTTGGCATTTCTTCCGTGAAGAAAAAAAATCCGAAAGACATCGGCTTGACATATAAATCTATAATTAACGACGCAATAGAAAAATATGAATCTGATAGAGCAAAGTACCTAAAAATTCTTGACCCTGATTATTTAGACGAATTCTACGACTCACCTCAAGTATTTAAATCAAAAATATTACGCAATGAATGTCCAATTATCCGCGCTACAATTAACATGGGGTCTAAAGCATTAGACAAATATCGTGCAAATTTCAATGCCTGCGATCCCAACCTTATGTTAGACGTTACATTTAACTTAGTAGAATTTGCCCTGGATTATATAGAAAACACATATAACGAAGACGAATATGATAACATTTCAGAAATTGATGATTTAGGCCTATATGATTTGGATTTTGAACCCGCAGATAAGCCTTACAGCGCAAATGGTGTAATAGGCGGTGGTATTAGAAGTCATTTCCTATACAAAATCAGTCCAGCAGCATTCCCAAACCGAGGTAGAATGGCTTTATGGGCACTATGGTATTTAACTGATAACAAGACTTTCGGATGCCATACTGATTCGGAATTTATTATGGTTGATATCAACAAGTGCATCACTCAACAAAATTATTTCTATCCTTATGAACTGTTTACTTATTACGCTTTCCATATTTACAAAATGCTTAAAGAAAAGGCAGACGAATATGGAGTCAACATTGATACAAAGTACAGATATGTTCTAGTAGAAAGCTTTTTAAACTTTGTTGCCGGTGAACATATAACCGACATAGAACTGTTTTCTCATCAAATCAGCAATGAAGGTCGTGGTTATGATTAATATTGATGACCAATTTCATAAACTTTTCCCTACTTTTGATTTTGAATTAAATCCTCTTCAAAAACAAGTCGTCCAAAACGTTATTGACGGAGAAAATACCTTGTGCATTCTCCAAACTGGCGGAGGCAAGTCTCTAATCTATTGGTTAAGTGGTTTATTACTTGGTGGTACAACTATAGTAATTTCACCGTTAACTGCTTTAATCAATGAACAAGCAGACAAATTAAATGAGCTAGGAACTAATAATGAGCTAAGAATTAATGCAGTAGCCATTTCCGGAAATGTTCCTGTTCGCAAACAAGTCAAATTGTTTACAGAATGGGCAACAAAAAAGACTTTGCCTGATTTTATATTTTTAAGTCCTGAAAAAATGGCTACAGATGGTTATCTCGAAGCGTGTCTCAATCGCATTAAAGACAAAATTAAACTCATTGTAATTGACGAAATTCACTGTGTTAGTCAATGGGGCATTAGTTTTAGACCATTCTACCAACGCATCCCCCATTTTTTAGATACAGTTTTTGGAAATGTTGCTTGGCCAAGAGTACTAGGCTTAACTGCAACTTTAAACCCGCAAGAACTTAATGATATTTGTAATTACTTCAAGTTTTCTGGCAAGAATGTTATCAAGCAAGAATTATTGATGCGAAGCGAGATTCAGTTACACGTTACCAAATTCACAAAGGAAGAAGAAAAAAATCCTCGCTTGCTAGAGATTTTCAAAATTCACAGAAACGAAAAGATTCTTGTTTATGTATATAGAAAATACAATAAACATGGTGTAGAAGATTTATGTCAATTTGCCAATGATAATGGTTTCAATGCTGCATATTTCCATGGTGATATGAGTGCAGAAGAACGTTCGAAGCTTATCGATGCATATAAGAATGGTGAATTCAACATCGTATTTGCAACCAACGCTTTTGGCATGGGCATTGATATTCCTGATATCAAAGTTGTTGTCCATTTTATGATACCAGAATCTGTAGAGCAATATTATCAAGAAATTGGACGTGCTGCAAGAAAACTTAAATCTGCAAATGCTTACCTTTTCTATTCCAACAAAAATATCGATGTTAAAAACCGCTATTTCATAGATGGCTCTTTCCCATCTAAAGAACTATTGAAGAGGGTTTTTAAGAAACTCGTTCCTAAAAGAGGCAATTTCGCTTTACTACAATATTTTGAGGATGAAGAGATTCAAACATGTCTCCCTTATTTTGAAGAAGCAGGCGTTATGAAAATCGACGGTAAAGTGTTTGCAGTCCTAGATAACATCGAAGATATCAAAAATGCACAGATTGCGAAGTATGTAAACGCGTCAGAAACCAAGAATCTCTTGACCATTTCCAAAAAGTTTGCTCAACCATCAACTGAAATAGCCAAAAACGTATATTCTGCCGTAATTGATGGTAGTGTAAAATTGAAAAAGCCTTTTGACCGATACCTGCTCCTGAAATTTTTCTCTTTGGAATTATCAGACAATCATTTGGACTTCATTTCTAAATCCATTGAGGATAAAAAACAGTACAAGCACAAGCTCCTAGATTATTTAGTTTATCTTATTAGTGGCGATGATTTGAACTCTCTTGAACTGCACCAAGACATTGCTAGATATCTCGGGACTGCAAAATTCAACCTAAAAAAATTACATAGGACTTTGGATGGCAATCAAGTTCGAAGCAAATCAGAGGTAATAATATGTAATCTTCTCTACAATAACAAAATTTCATATACCTATGAAAAAACTCTGAAAACACCTTCAGGTGAGTTTATGAGTCCAGATTTTACAATTGAATTGCCTGATGGAACTGAAATATATTGGGAGCACTTAGGTATGATAGGACAGCAGGAATATAGCAAAGATTGGATAAGAAAACTTGACCTTTATGACAAATATTTTCCTGACCAATTAATCTACACTTATGAAAGCTGCAACTTATCTCAAGATGCTCAGGAATTGCTTGAAAGAAAAATTTTAAAGAAATGAGCAAAAAATTACTAGAGAATCTGTTTTAAATGCCGTTAACCAAACGTGCCTTAACAAAGTTTCCCGTTAGCGCTACCAAAAAAACAATGAGCTGCACTTTGCGTGTAGCTCTTTTTTATTTTTAATTTTCACTAGGCGCTTGCGAGCGCAAAATTTTTTCGCGAATGTTGGAAGCTTGAGGAAAGCCTTTGTCAAGAAGCTCGCGGGTCGCTTCGTTCAAGGCTGCCTCGAAGTCATTAGCCAACTTATCAAAATGCTTCATAGCAATTTTTGTGCCGATGCCGAGAGCATCATTCGCTTCGTTTAAAAAGTCCTCACGAGTCATAGCCTCGCGAAAAGTTTTTCCTCCGATAGAGATGCCGAACTCGGTTGACGTGCCTTTATAAATGCAAGTGCTGAGCATATCATAAGCAGGTGCAAGTCTAATGCCTTTGAGTTCCTTGTTGTAAAGCAACGAATGATTCTTCAAATGGTTGTCCGTGTTTCCTACGAGATAATTATAAACAACCAGGTCCCACAGCTTTAATTGATCGTCGAGAGGTCTTGCTGAATAATTGCGCAAGACTGACATCATTTTCGCAAGATAATGCTCACCTGCTTGCTCGTACTTTCTTGCAGCGCTAATTCCCAGTGCTTGAGCAAAATCTTCTTGATGCAGTCTGTAGGGAACCCGCTGCCCGTCGAGAACAGGCGACGAGCTATCTGTAACTCTGTCAAAACGTTCCGTGGCAAATAAAAGCTCGTCCTCCCTTGCCTTGCCCGTGTTAACAATAAAGCTTTGGGGACAAAGAATACCAAGCTTCATTGCCGTCAGCTGGCAGAGCTGCTCGTTAGTAACAATTTCTTTTAAGCGAATATGACTTTGCTTGACGATATGGTTACTGGGCGCAGTCCCCATGGGAAGAAACCAATTCTTACCGTTATAATATAAACCTACCTTGCCGGAGGCACCTGTTAATGAAAGATGAGCGGCTGTGATGAGCTCGATGGATTTAGACGTGCCTTCTTCCGCAAGATTTTTTATTTGCTCAATACCTAGCTCTTCATACGATGGTCTAGGCGCATGCTCACCATCCTTGAGAACAAGCAAAGCACCGAGACATTCACTGCCGAGCACCGAGAGGATGGACAAATAATCGTCCTCCTGTACTCTCATTCTTTGAGCCATGCTTCGACGAATAAAACCTTCGGGTAAGAGTCCTTCAAAAAAAATTTTCGTGCGCTCGCTAGCGAATGCTTCTTCTTGCAAGGGCAAATTAATGGATATGGCTCTAGCATCATGCAGGGCTAAATATTTTTTGTCATAGGAAAATTTTGCGTCCTGCACGGAAGTATAGGTGATGGCTCCAACTAAAATTGGTTCCCCCATTTTCTCGATGTAGATGTTCAGTCGTTCCATCTTAATCCCTCTTCACCAAAATTACGTCCAAGGCCAGCATGTTGGCGATATAAATTGCTTTTTCTAACTCGCAGGTTTTCTTGCCATTTTCTAAATCGGAAAGAAAGCTGATAGATATGCCTGTCACGTCGGATAAAAATGCTTGAGTATAATTAAGTTCTTTTCTTCTTTGGCGAATCGCTTCCCCAAAAGCTTTAGCATCGGTAATCATTTTCCGCCTCAACTTCTCCGTACGCACAAATTTTATTCTGCAAGCTCTAAATTTCTCCGCACGGCTAAATTTTTATATTTTGATTATATATCAAGCCGTACGGCTAAGTCAAGGCTATTTTAAGGCATAATTTTCTTGGCAAAAACTTTCAGCAAACACAATTTCTTTACAGAGACACGAGATAGTGATAAAATTATTTTTGTGGCAAGGTATTATTTTAGTCTTCGTAGGATTGTAAGTCAGTCGTACGGGGATTTTTATTTTCTGGACAAATTTTCAAATAAGAGAGAATTATATTATGAAACATTTAAAAGATTTATTTTATATTATTCTGGGTAATACGCTCATCGCCTGGGCGGCCTGTGATTTATTAATTCAAAACAAAATCATCGTCGGTGGTGTGTCAGGTTTGGGTGTAATTGCCCAAAGCTATTTGGGAATTTCCATTCCCATCACAGTCGGCATTGCTAATATATTTTTATTTATTGCCGGTTTTCTTGCTTTTGGTAAGGAATTTTCGGTCAAAACTGTCATCTCCACCTTTTATTTTCCTGTAGCCATTGGTATTTTTCAAAGCTATCATACGGTTTTGACACAAATCAACGATTTATTTGTGGTCAGCGTTATGGCAGGCTGTTTCATCGGTCTAGGCGTAGGTATGATTTTGAAAACAGAATCTTCCACGGGCGGTGTTGATATTTTAGCTCTGCTTTTAAACAAATATTTTCATCAACCCATCTCTACCATGATGCGAATCATTGACTTAGGCATCGTGCTTTTGCAAATTCCCCTTTATAACATAAATAATATTGTCTATGGTATTATCTCCATCCTATCCATTTCCTACATTTTAAATAAAACCTTGACCAGCGGACACGAGCTGGCACAAATTATGATTATGAGCGAAAAGCTCGAAGAGCTGCGTGAAATGATTCTCTTCAAACAAGACGCAGGCTTGACACTTTTGCAAAGCCAAACAGGTTACATGCGCCAAGCGTCCAACGTAATTCTAACTGTTGTGCCCTACCGCAAATTAACTGAAATTAAAAACAGAGTTAATGAATTAGATCCAGACGCCTTTGTCATAGTTTCTAACGTAAATGAAGTGGGCGGACAGGGCTTCACCAAAAACAGAAGATATTAAAAAAATTATGCAAATTAAAAGGCTCACCTCGTTTGAGGTGAGCCTAATATTTTGGTTGATGTTTAATCGGAAGTCTTCGAGCAACTTGCAGAACGTCTTGCGATTACTCGCTGTGAATTGCAAATTAGAAGGTGTACTTGTAACCAATACGGAATTCGTTGCCTTGACAATCGCCTCTGCGTAAAACAAATTCGCCAAAGTAATCGACTGCCTTTGTCTTGTTGCGCAGACCGGAGGTAAATCGTCGGAACTTTTTTACGCAGAAATTTATCCGCAAACTCGAGGTAAAACGCATGAAACTTTATGCTTGGTGTTCTTCTTTATATTTCCTACCCATAACGTTAACTTCGTGCATAATCTTGAAGAATTGTTCCTTATTAACGCAAGCAGGTCTATGCTTCCAGGCAGCACCATTAACAAATTTAGTAGACATAGTTTCGAATTCGTCTTCTTCAATCTCAACATCATCAAAGCAAATAGGCAAACCGATGGAATAGTTAAAATCCATAAGCTTTTTAACCATATCCCAGTCCCCGTCATAAGCAACTTGTACGAGAGTACCCAAGGATACAACCTCGCCATGCAAATGGTTGTGACCTTTTTTCGTAACAGTGGAACCATAATATACACAGTGAGCCAGCATGCTGTTGTAATAGTAGGAGCCATCCTCCGTAGTGGTCAGGTTAGAAGCAAGACCGGTAGAAACGATAATGTCAAGGATAACTTGAATCAGCTCGAAGCTATTAACATGGTTGCGGAAATCTTCCAAAGCCTTCTTGCCAAAGTCGAGGATAGGATCGGTACAAACACGGCTGATTTGCTGACCCATTAAGGTTGTATGGAAGAGTTTGTCGTATTTTGATGCGAAAACAACCTCGAATTCTTTACTAAGTGCATCGCCAATACCAGCCCAGAACAGAGATTCAGGAGAATCCGCAATAATTGCTGTGTTAATGAAGCAATGATTACAAGGCTTGGTAGGGAAATTACCGCGGAAGCTGCCACCAGGATAATACATAATCGCTTGAGCAGAATAAGATGCGCAGTTAGAACCAACTGTAGGGAAAGTGAATAAAGGCTTGTCTAAAAGATGAGCTGCATATTTAACAGTATCAATAGCACGACCACCACCAACTGCAAAAAGAATATCCGCTTCTTGAACTACGGGCATATCCATAAGCATATGGCTATTTTCATGAGTACATTCTCCACCATACCAAATAAAGTCGAGAATTTTAATGTCAGAACCCTTAACGCCTTCGATAATGGCATCCTTTGCTTTGGACATAGCAGTCTTACCGCCGATAACAACTACCTTTTTGCCTAAAAAACGAGCTGCGTAAGGAATTTGTTTGTAGCAATCGGCACCGATGGTATAGGAAGATAAATTGACAGTGTAATTAGTTGTGTTAATCATATTCTTCTCCTTAATAAATAAAGCGTCCAATTATATGTGACATAAAAAGTATGCCACGCATATCATTTTTAGTATACCACAAAATCAATTAGTATACCAAGAAAATTTAAAAGTATACATAATAAAACAGATGTCAATGACAAATTTCGCTTGGCATCTGTTTATTGTACATTTTTCAGTGAATTTTATGGTTCTCCAAATTCCAAAAATTTTGTTGAGGCTTTTATTTTAAAAATTCTTCATTGTGTTCTCCTAAATATGGAGCACGCATGCGAATGCTAGCAGGAGTTTTGGAAAGCTTCATAGCAAAACCAGGCAGCTTGTAGTCGCCCAAATCTTCGTCGTGTACATCAAGAACCATCTCATTAACCTTGGTTTGCTCAGCTGCACAAGCTTCGTCATATTTTAAAACAGGAGTTACACAGGTATCCTTGCCGTAAAGAAAGCTTTCCCATTCACGCATGGTCTTTGTCTTGAAAACCTTGCCCATTTCTTCTCTAAGATAGGGATAATTTTTAGCATCGTCAATAAGGTTGACGAATTCGTCCTTGCCCATTGCCGTGCAAAGATTAGTCCAAAACTTTTTCTCTAAGCAACCCACAGACATAAAACGACCATCCTTGGTCTCATAAATATTGTAGTTAGGATTAGCACCCGTGAGCCAATTATTGCCACGCTCAGCAACAAAGCCACTGCCAAAATAAAGATTAGCGACGCCAGGCATCAAAGTCATGGAAGCATTATAAAGGCTTACGTCAATCTCTTGACCTTGCCCAGTTGCCTGAGCATGGCGCAAGGCGATCATAATAGACATACCAGCCATATAAGAAGCAGTCATATCAGCCATTAAAACTCCCGGGATGGCTGGCTTTTGTTCACCACTCATAGAAGTAATGCCCGCAAGACTTACGTAACCAATATCGTGATCTGCTTGCTTGGACAGGGGACCTTGCTTACCGTAACCACTTAAAGAACAATAAACAATTTTAGGATTAATTTTGCTAGCAGCCTCGTAATCCACGCCAAGCTTCTTTAAGACGCCGGGACGATAGCTCTCTACCACAACATCAGCCGTTTTCACAAGCTCCAAGAATTGTTTCTTCCCTTCTTCAGTCTTAAGATTAATAACCACGGATTTTTTATTGCGATTAACAATTAAAAACCAATAGCTTAAGTCACCGATAAAAGGCGGGAAGGTTCTTGAATAATCCCCCTTGCCTGGCTCTTCAATTTTAATTACCTCGGCACCAAAATCTGCCAGAATGGATGTACAATAGGGTCCCGGTAAAAGGCGGGACATATCCAAAACGCGAATACCCTCTAGGGCTAACATAAAATCATCCCCTTTTATACAACTTGGAAAATATAAAATTTCAAATAATTAGTTTCAGGAACATTCCAGAGGATAGGATGGTCGGGACCTTGTTGTCTTGCTTCGATTTGACGCAGGGAGACATTGGCGTCCTTAGCCGCTTCGTGCAGCATCTCTACGAATAAATCCTCCTTCATAAAATGAGAGCAGGAACAGGTTGCGAGATAACCACCGCGAGGCAAAAGCTTCATTGCCTTCAAATTGATTTCCTTATAACCCCGCATAGCATTCTTAACAGTGGAGCCAGACTTTGTAAAAGCAGGTGGGTCTAAAATAATAAAATCGTATTCATGAGATTTATCGTTGACGAGCCTGCTCAATAAATCGAAGACATTGGCCTCGAGACCTTTCATGATGTGGTCAACGCCGTTAATCTTAGCATTGTGGTCCGCCATACGTACTGCTTCCCTTGAGATATCTACAGCTGTAACACGAGCTGCTCCACCTTTTGCCGCATTCAGTGCAAAAGAACCGGTATGAGTAAAGCAGTCCAGTACGTGACGACCACGAGCAATTTTTTTAATTGCCTTACGATTATACTTTTGATCCAAAAAGAAGCCTGTCTTTTGCCCGTTCTCTACATCAACAGTATAAGTGATGCCGTTCTCCACGATTTGCGTCGTAACATCGCTTGTCGGTGCAAGAAGGTCAGTAACAAACCAACCCTTGCCTTCTTCCATACCTTCTAGACGGCGAATCTTTACATCGTTGCGTTCGAAAAGACCCCGTACCTTCACGCCCATCTCTTGTAAAATTTTGATGAGCAGTTCAAAAAGCATTTGCTTGCGTAACTCCGTGCCAAGACTCAAGGTTTGCGTAACAAGCAAATCGTTAAAAAGATCTACAGTAAGTCCCGGGAACTGGTCAGCCTCACCAAAAATTAAACGACAGCATTTAAAATCCTCCGGACCCATAACCGTAAGACGATAATCAAGTGCATAACGCAGGCGGCGTTCCCAAAAAGCTGCATCAAATTTATCGTTCGTATTGTTAGAGATCATGCGCACACGAATCTTGGAAATATCGTTGACAAAACCGGTGCCCAAATACTTGCCCTTGCCTGTCACCACATCAACAAGATCGCCATTGGTGTAATCACCCTCAACCTTGGTTACCTCTTCACCAAAGACCCAAGGGTGTCCGTTTCTTGCGGCTCTTTCTCCCTTGGAAGTTATAAAAAATTTTGCATAAGGACGCATCCTACTTATCCTCCAGAAATTACAAACAATTACCTAGGTTAAGTATAGCATAAAATTCATCAACTTTGAACAGAAAAAGGCCGTGAGCTGATTGCCCACGGCCTAGAAAATTTTTTTAATTGAATTTAAAAACGTTTAAGCCAACTTCTTCATCGTAAACACGGTCAACCTCACCATCGATGATGTTGATAACCATTTCGCAGGTTGCACTTACATGGGCCCTGTTCAGATGACCACCAAAAACCTTGCCGTTTTCATCGCCTGCGCTTAAATGCAAGTGAGAATAATATTCCCCATTCATTGTGCTAATGGTACCAGTTAATGAGACAATTTCAAACCAGCCTTGAAAAGAATTGGCATAATATTTTTTCTCATCAACCTTGTACACGCCCACAGTGAAGTCGTCAATAGCACCAAGTGCCGAAATACTTGCCAGCTTAATATTTTCTCTAAGCGCAATATTTTTTATTTCTGCAAGAATTTCATCGTCCTTGTCGAGGCGAGCGATAATTGTCTTGTTAAATCTTCTGTAATCCATAAATTTATCCTCGTTCGCTCAGCCGTTAAGCCAAGTTTATAATTTTTTTTTGCAGTTTATTTATCAGCAAAATCTTTTAATTGAAAATTAGAAAGCTGCAACAACTGCACCTTTATATTTTTCTTCGATGAATTTCTTAACTTCAGGAGATTGGAGAGCTTTCATCAATTTAACGATTTCAGGCTTCTTTTCATCGCCCTTACGAACTGCAACGATGTTTACATACGGAGACTTGCTGTCTTCAAGAACGAGAGAATCCTTAACCGGGTTCAATTTAGCTTCCATAGCAAAGTTGGAGTTAATTACAGAAAGTTCAGTATCATCCATGGAACGAGGCAGAAGAGCTGCTTCGATTTCTACGATTTGCAGTTTCTTGTCGTTGCCAGTAATATCGCCAACAGTTGCTTTAATACCAACGCCGTCTTTTAATTTGATGAGCTTAGCGGTTTGGAGCAGAGCAAGGGCACGTCCGCAGTTAGAAGGATCGTTAGGAACGGCAATCTTTGCGCCGCTTGGAACATCAGCTAAGTTTTTAATTTTCTTGGAGTAAATGCCCATCGGTTCGATATGCACGCCACCAGCTGATACTAAAGCCAATTTACGTTCAGAAGCAAAGCTTTCAAGATAAGGAATATGTTGGAAATAGTTGGCGTCAAGTTCCTTGTCGTTCAAAGCCAGGTTAGGTTTTACATAATCGGAGAATTCCATAATCTCTAAATTAACGCCTTGTTTTGCAAGAACGGGTTTAACTTGAGCAAGAACCTCTGCATGAGGAACCGCGGTAGCACCAACCTTAATGGTTACGTTTTTGTTTTCGGTTTTCTTTTGTTCACCGCCACCACAACCAGCGATTAAAGATGCGGATACTGCTAAGGTTAATAATGCGATAGATATTTTTTTCATAATTTTTCCTCCTAAATAAACTTTTTCGATAATTTTCTTCATTGGCAAATAAAAAAGCCTTCGCCAATGCACATTGCAAGGGACGAAAGCGTCGTGGTACCACCCTTTTTCACATAAGCCTCACGACTCATGCCTCTCGAGTACGCGGGATAAACCCTAAATACTCCAGTGCTGTAACGGGCACCCCCGGACGGTCTAAACATAAATGATTCAACCAGTCAGCTCCAAGACCATCTTCGGCTAAACTTTTCGCATTCCCTTCCACCAAACGAGAACTCTCTCGGGCAAATCGTAAAGCTTACTCTTCTTTTCATCGCTAAAATTTTAACTTATGTGCCATATGTTAATTCAAAAGGTTCAAGATGTCAAACAAATTTTGTGAAGAAATTTTTAATTTAACTTTTCTTTTGATATTTGTAAACTTTGTGACAAAAAGGCTCGTAAGCACCAGCCCACGAGCCATAATGTTTTTAATTTTTTTTATTTTTAGAACTTCCATTCCGCCTCGATGCTTGTGAAACCTAGCTTGTCATTCTTGCCGCGTTCGAGTCCTGCATCGAGTGCGAGGGACATATTCTTGGTCGCTTTAATTTTTGCGGTCGCACCGAGTACAAGCGCGTCCTTGTCATAGGCTGCGTTGTTAGTGTAGCTATGTCCCTTGTCTCCTGCGAATTTGTAACGCAGAGCCGGGTCGCTGCCCGTCAGAGCACGGCGATAGCCGATACGCATTGCGTAGCCTCCGTTCGCACCCTGCTTACCTAACTCGATGCCCGCACCCGCGGACCAGTAATTGCTGCTCATACCGTCAACATTCTGGGAAAGAAGTCCTGCGTCTTTTTCACTGTATGCGTCCTGGCTGTAATGGCTGAGCTTGGTGTTCACGTAAGGATGTACCTGCAACTTGTTGCTCTCTTTGTTGCCGAGATTGAACTTATATTCGCCGCCAAGCTCGTAGACACGGCTATGGTAGTCGCCTCTAGCAGTGTAGGCTTTGGCGACGCTACGCTCCAGGCTACGGTTTTGCAGGCCCACGTCTAGATAAACATGGCCCTGTCCTTTGTTCGTAGTGTTGTACATGTAGACGCCTGCACGACGGTCGTAAGCTTTGCCGCTGGTGAATTCCGCACCAAGGCTGCTCCTTTCGTACCCGGCGAAGAAACCGATACGAGTGTGAGCGCTGACTTTTTTGTCATAGCCCATAGCAAAGCCTGTAGCATGGCTGTCTGCACCGCTCATGTCGCTCCAAGTCTTGGTGTAACGAGCCCAGAGATCGTTACCCTCAGGATGCTTGGACGCATCAAACTCACTCAGCTCATTTGTACGCAGCCCCACCACACGTTCAACAAAGTTGCTGTGCTGCGGAGCGGCCGCCATACGGGCTGCGCTCTTGCCGTTGACACTGCGCATGGTGGTCTTGACATCGTTGTTGCTGAGGATGGGCGCCAACTCCTTGAAGGCGTCAAGGCTAGTCTTGTTGGCATCATAAACATTCATGGCGCCAGCATAGCCCTGAGCCTCCTCCTCGTTCATATTCGCAAGCACAGGAGCGAGTTGGACCTCGTCAGCTAGATGGAAGATGATGGTGCCGTCCTCGATGGCGCTGGTCAGGAGACCCACAGTAGTAGGCGTATGAGCGAGAGCGTAATCCTCGTCCTCGAGGCTAACAGGAGAGCCGTTTAGGTAAATATAATTGTAGTTCCATTCCGGAATATAAATACCGTTTGGGTCAATGGTGATGGCAGAGCCCTTTGTTTGTAAGGCCGTGTCATAGTCGCCGTTGACGTTGATGGTGCCTACGTTATCATTGTAAGCCGTGAACTGCAAGGCACCGTCAGAAATCAGGTTGCCGTTAATGGTCAAAGCAGAAGGCGTGCCCGCGTCTATTGGCCTTTGGGCACCAATAGTTCCGTGGTTAAAAAATTTTCCTGTAGTTGCTGCACTAAAAGCAGGATCATTTTCCTTGCCGGCTACAGCTTTACTAGTCATGTCGTTTAGCGTATAAGTTCCGCCAAGAGCCGTCGCCCCACTCGCAACAGTTACATCCACCACGTCAGCAACGCCGCCAAAACTAAAGGTGCCGCTGTTGACATTGATGCGAGTATTATCTGCGCCATTAATATTGTTACCGAAATTAAAATCGCTGTTGATATTGATATTAGTCGTAAGGTCGTTAATGAAACTTGTGTAAATGTAGCCCTCGCCATTATAAATGAGATTCATGGGCTCACGGTTTTCTCCAGAGGCTGTGAGAATATCTTCGTTAGGATAATGGCGCCATTCGTTTGTGATGTCGCCAGTTAAGAGTGCACCTGCATTAAGATTGATGTTCTTCACAAAAGCGTTTTTGCTCATGTAAATAGCATGCTGCCCACTCGTAACAGTGCCGGTAATATTGACATTGTCAACTAAAGGGCCGTTGACCTCGCTGATCATGGCATAACCGCAGTCCTTGTCATTCATAAAGCCGCTATCGGTGATGCCTGCATTACGGGTTGATTTAACTGTACCAGCGTTTTCAGGATAGGTTACAGCACCTGTGTAGGGATCAGTATTAGCATCGCCGTTATTATTGGTAATTGTGTAACTGTGATAGGAGCCGGCTATGTTGCTTGCACCTAAAGTTGCATCACCGAAGTCAAAGGCTAAAGCCTTGCCTCCTGTGCCTAGGGCCGTAACTGTGCCGGCCACGTCTACCGTGTGGCCTTTGCCATAATTAATGAGCACGCCCTGGCCATAAGCACCGTCTGCGTGGATGTTTGTGGAGGCGGGAATAATTACTTTATCGTTAGTGCCTGTAACAAAGACACCCACAGCACCTGCACCCTTGGTAAGAAGGTCAGCAGCCTGGGTCACCGTATTATTGTCGCCATAAATATGCAGGCCTACGCCCAAATCCGTGGTGGAGTAGGTGCCAGAAATATAACTGTTGGTGGTGCTATTCCAATCGTTGTAGCCGGTAGTATTAGTAAGCGTAAGATTGCTCTCATAAATGGAGCGACCAAAGTAGAGGCGGCGGTTGAGGCTGTAGCCCAAATCCTGCAGCATGGCTAGCTCCGCCTCCATGGGTATAAAAACATTGCGGTAGCGCTGATGACTAAGATTGGAATGGTTCAGTTCTACGTGACTGCAGTCAATTTCGTAGGCGATATCAGTGGGGTCTAGGGAGCTGACGGATTTGAATTCGCCACTATTGATGGGTAGCTTGCCCTGGCCAAAGGGGATATCCGGTGTAGCATTATAATTGCCCAAAACCTCAGCTACGTTGTCGCCAACAAAGTAAAGGGGTTTATTAACATCTATATAGAAAATTTTATCCCGGTTATTTTCGAAATAAACAAGGTCAGCTGTTTTGATACCAAAATCCTTTTCCCAGCTCTTCCAATCATTTACGGCCTGGGATGTTACGTATCTTTCTTTATCCCGGTAAAATTGTCCTTCGTTATTGGCAAGATGATATTCAAAGTTGAGGGGCAGTTTGGAGCCCACTGAAGCGAAGCCGCTGTCTTTAAATTCAGCAACCATGCCAAGGGCGTGGGTCATTTCGTGGATAATGGCGGAACGTAAATCTAGGGCCAGACCATTAGTGCCGATGACGGAGGGTATGCTGCTGTAATAGTTGCTGCCAGGGGCATAGTCCACCTTGGGCGTCAAATAATAACCAATTCTAATAGTGGTCTGGTCGGACAAATTATATTTTTCTCCCTCCAGCAGCGCATATTGAGCGTAGAATTTACCATCATCGTCATGGTTTGTTTTAGCATAGCAATTCTGGTCTGTGGTGGAGATGACGCTGATAACATGGGGATTAGAGTTGACAGTGCTGCCGTTGAACAGGTCGCCAAAAAATTGCGTAGCGCTGATAGTAGCGTTAATTTCCTGGTCGCTGAAGGTACGGTAGTTATAAATGAAATCAGGCACATAGGCCGGTGTACCCTTGTGATACATGCGGACGTCGAATAAAGGCTTGCCGCCAGAGTAGATAATATAGCTATCGTAATCTGCAGCCTGAGCAGCCAGTGGAGTAGCTAAGAGGAGGCTGAGAGATACAGCGGCAGTTAGACGACGCAGGGATTTTTTCGTAGTGAATTTCATAATTAATTCCTCACTTTTTGATTATGGGATGATGAATTAAGTTAAACGCAAAATTAATTTTTCAAGGTTTCTTCTCGACAATGTAAAACAAGCTGACTAAAAATTTTTTCTTAGCCAAAAGAATTGCGAAGAAAAAAATTTGGAATCTATAATTTTTCGCTTCTGCAAGTTATTGCAAAAATTTTTTAACACATTCATTATAATACAAAAAAATATCCGTGCCAACAAAAATCCTCAGCCGATGGGCTGAGGATTTGGCAGTGACACTAAAATTCGAGAGGTTTAGTAATTAATTTATTAGAACTTCCATTCCGCTTCGATGCTTGCGAAAACATTACTAAAAAAACTCTGCAGCTTAGCTGTAATTTTCCTCGCAAGCATCTTGAATACCTCCTTTAATGTGTCGGGCAAGTAAAGTATAATACAGTTTGTCTGTTTTTTTAAGAAAAATCACCCATATTTTGTCCGTTTTTTCCGATGAAAAATCAGCAAATTTGTCCGTTTTTCCATAGAATAATTGGGCTTTTTATCTGTTTTTTCCTGAACTACTAAATGAAAAAAAAGGGAACACCGCCCAATGTAGGCTAGTGTTCCTCTTTTTTTACTATCAAAATTATGAACTCTTGCTGACTACAAACCTGTTGACTGTCAGAACTTCCATTCCGCTTCGATACTTGCGAAACCTATTTTGTCATGCTTGCCGCAATTCCGTAGTCCCGTCAAGATTTTATATTAATTGCTGACGCAGCATCAATATCTAGCTTTTTAAAATCTGCTTCATGAAGCGAGCACATCATAAACATAGCCATTGTAGTGCGTTATAATTCTTGACACTGTCAAAACATTATCGGTGACTTCTTGTAAAGCTTCGGCTTTCTCAAATTCAAGTTTGCAAAATTTTTTAGCAAAGCCTGAAGAACGATTACAAAGAAACTCAGTAAATGCTGCGTTTTATTCTTTAGAATATTTTGCAATACCAACCTTGTAGAAGTCGTTACCTTCACAATCGATAGCAACGATTGCTGGAAAATCTTTTACCTCGTAGCGACGAATTGCTTCAGGACCAAGGTCCTCGTAAGCAATCATTTGCTCGCCCTTGATAGAGCCAGCAATTACTGCTGCAGCACCACCAATAGCTACAAAATAAACAGCACCATATTTTACGCATGCGTCAATAACCTCTTGGTTACGCAAACCTTTACCAATCATCCCACGCATACCTTGCTCAATCATGGTCGGAGTATATTTATCCATACGACCGCTCGTCGTAGGACCAGCAGAGCCAACTACCTCGCCCGGCTTCGTCGGAGAAGGACCAACATAATAAATAACATTATTAGTTACGTCAAAGGGAAGCTCTTCTCCGCGAGCCAGTGCTTCGGTCATGCGTTTATGAGCAGCATCACGAGCAGTATAAATGTAACCACTAATACGAACCACGTCACCAGCATGAAGAGATTTAATAGTTTCTGCGTCCAGAGGAGCATTAATATATTTAATTACAGCTTGTTCACTCATAATGTTCCTCCTTAAATAGTCATAGCCGCACGGCGAGCTTGATGACAGTTCAGATTAACTGCACAAGGCATGCCGCCGATATGAGTATTAGCAAATTCAATATTTACAGCAAATGCAGTAGTACTTCCGCCAAGACCTGAAGGACCTACGCCCGTCTTATTAACAAGCTCGAGCAATTCTTTTTCCAGTTCAGCATAACGCGGGTCTGCATTATGTTCGCCAATAGGACGAGCCAAAGCTTTTTTCGCAAGTATTGCGCAAAGCTCCATGTTGCCACCCACACCTACGCCAACAGTGACGGGCGGGCAAGGATTCGGACCAGCACTACGAACAGTATCAACAACAAATTTTTTGATGCCCTCAACACCATCAGCAGGCTTGAGCATTTTTAAAGCGCCCATATTTTCACTGCCGCAGCCTTTAGGAATAACCACGAGATTAACCTTATCGCCGGGAACAATTTTGGTGTGAATAATGCCAGGAGTATTATCACCAGAATTTTTACGGGTAAAGATAGGATCGCCAACAGAAGATTTACGCAGATAGCCATTAATATAACCATCTGCTACACCAGCATTAATTGCTGTTTCTAAATCGCCGCCAACAAAATGAACCTCTTGACCGATTTCGATAAAGACAACAACAAGACCGGTATCTTGACAGAGAGGAACAACTTTTCTTTCTGCCAATTCAAAATTTTCTACCAAGGTGCTTAAGATTTCCTTACCCAAAGGAGATTCTTCAGTCTTGATAGATGCTTGAATCTTGTCACGCACTCCTTGGGGCAGGAAGCAACAAGATTCGATGCAGAGCTTAGATACTGCTGCAGTAATTTCTGCGACGTTAATTTCGCGCATACAAAACACCTCGCTTAAAGTTTATGTGAAATTTTTTAGTTTGTTGGTTTATAACGGTAGTTCGAAGAAGATAAATTCGGAATTTGGAATTTGTCTTTTTCCTCACTCTAAAGTATAGAACTCCACCCTTGGTTTTTCTCCACGCGTAAGAGTTAAGACTGCGTAGCTTGGTTTAGAACCACCAAGGGGCCTCGAGGGGCTGCCAGGGTTAACGAGAAGATTCTCCCCGTAATATTCGTTCATGGGAATATGGGTATGACCATAAACGCAAATATCTTGCTCTAATTGTTTCGCCCAAAAGCCGATGGAGCTTTTCGCATCACCTTCAATATAACGATGACCATGGGTAAGCCAAACCTTAAAGCCTTCTATCTCAAGAAATTCGTCAAGCTTCACGTCCTCGGACCTAGGATCTGTATTACCTTGCACGGCGACTACCCGAAGACCAAAAAGACCTGCGAGAATATTAGCATCCTGCCAATGGTCTCCGGCATGCAGCCACAATTCAACAGGCGGAGCCTCCTTAACAATTTTACGCATCATCTGAACATTTCCATGGGTATCACTTACCAGTCCGATTTTCATTTCTTTTTACTCCAGATGGCAACTAATTTACGAATGGCTTTGCCGCGATGAGAAATTTTATTTTTTTCTTGCATACTTGCTTCGCCCATACCCTTGTGCAGCTCCGTACTCCAAAAAATAGGATCATAACCAAAGCCTTGATCACCTAAGGGTTCGTGCAAGAGCATACCTTCACAAATACCATCGACCTCGTGTAAAAGCTTGGCGTTTTCATCAACTACACACAAAGCACAGCGGAAACGACAAACGCGTTTAACCTGAAACTTCATGTTGTACAAAAGCAGGTCAACATTTTCTTTATCGGTTGCTTTTTCCCCTGCGTAACGTGCACTGCGTACACCTGGTGCACCTTCTAAGGCTTGTACTTCGAGGCCTGAATCATCAGCAATGCAAGGCTTGCCAAGCTTAGAAGAATAATACATGGCTTTCAGACGAGCATTCGCTGCAAAGGTGCGACCATTTTCCACGGGCTCTTGGATTTCAGGAAAATCTGCCAGACATTTAATGTCGATGGGCAAATCCTTCATGAGCTCTTTAAATTCTTGTAATTTACCTTGATTTTTAGTTGCAATAACTATTTCTTTAAGCATTTCATCCTTTCTTACAGGGATTCAATTAATCCCGTAGCAATATCTTGTACAAGAACGTATTGCCAACGTCCTGATTTTTTCATTTTCCAAGCCTCGTCATAGGCTTTGCTTTTACAAGCAGGGCAAATATCACGAGTGAGGCACACGACAAAAGCATTTTGGTCGCCAAAACGCGTATCATCGGCATCAGTTTCAATAGTGAAATAACTCAAGCATCTATTGCAATAATGTACGACCTCGTGCTGACTTTCACGAATACCTTCTTCGTCGTAGTATAAATGCTTGTCCCGGTGCCAAGTGTCACCACATTTTGCAAGTAACTCTTTACTTACTTTTTCTCTATGGAAGTAAATATTTCCTGCTTCTTTTATCAATTGTTCAACTCTTGCGTTGCAACGAGGGTCTTGTCCACGTAAAAGACTTGTATCAGCTTCCACGACCTTCGAGTAATCCATCTCAGCCATGGCAAGGATGATACCCGTATTTACGTAAGGCAGGGCACCTTCGATTGAATACCCGCCTTCGAGGACGGCGATATCTGCTTTTAATTTATCCGCTAGACGAGCATAACCTTGAGCCGTGATTTGCATAGAGGCAAGGGGGTCCGTAAAATGATTGTCCTGACCAGCGCTATTAATTATTAATTCTGGCTCAAAATCTTCCAGGATATGGCTGATGAGCTCGTCATATAATTTATGTAGACCAACATCACCAGTTCCAGGTAAGAGAGGCAAATTTATATTCGTGCCCCAAGCAAGTGGGCTACCTGCTTCATCCGTAAAACCGGTGCCAGGATAAATGGTGCGTCCGTCTTGATGGAAAGAAATATATAAAGTGTTGGGATCGTGATAAAATATATTTTCCGTGCCATCTCCATGATGAACATCCGTATCAACGATAGCGATTTTTTTAAAGCCATAAGTCGAACGCAAATATTCAACCATAATTGCTTCCACGTTTATCGTGCAAAAACCACGAATGCCGTGAACGATACGCATAGCATGATGTCCTGGAGGTCTTACAAGTGCAAAGGCTCTCTTGACCTCGCCCCTTGCTACTGCATCCGCCGCCACAAGGCAACCACCTGCGCTTGTTAAATGAGCCGGTGTTAAAATTTTATCGATAGAAGGAACGCCAACATTTGCACGTTGAACTTCTTGAATCGTCGCTAAGCGAGGACGATATTCTTGCAGCTCGGGTGCATCAAGTAGTCCTTCCTCTTCAAGCTGATCGCGAGTATATAATAAACGCTCCTGTCTTTCAGGATGACCTGGACTAATCATCCAGTCGAAAGCCGGAAAGAAAACGAGGCCTAAATTTTTCTTAGTCATCGAAAGCTACCTCCCTGCCCTCAACCTTGCAGAGAATACCAGGTTTTAATTGCATGCGCAGAGAAATTATATCCCCACTCTCATAATAATCGTGAATACAATAAAAATGTTCGTAAGAAATTAATTCCGTCTCACGGTCAGACAATTGCCAATCCTTAGTCGCGTCAAGTAAAAAGTTTTTTACAAGGCTAATGGCTGTATTTTTATCAAAGCCAGATGGCAGACGATTTTTCTTACCGCATTCAGGAATGATATAAAAACCATCAGTTGTATCTGTTCGAAGGCCTGCACTCATAGTCGGACGAGCTACAGCAGCCCCGATAGCATTAGCAACAACTGCACCTTGAGGAATATTGACTTGTAAATTCATAGCTTCGCCCAAAGCTTTAACAAGTCCAAGGGAGCCTCCTCCCACGCCGATTAAAACTTCAGGTTGAAAAATATGCTCGTGGACAATGTCGTCAACCGTGTAAACAGGCTGCTTAGCATATTCCACTAACATTTCTTGAATGGTTGCAGAAATTTTTTGCACGGCTGCACTAACAATTTTTCTTGCTTCGCAGAGCGTATCCTCGCCGAACTTTTTTAAAGCAGCATGCGACTTCGCGCGGTTACCAAACTCTACGTAGCCGGCGACTATTAACGCGTCCGAAAGTGTTGCTTCCTTGCCGCCGAGTGCTGCACATACTCCAGCCCGTTTGGGTCCCACAACATAGTCCCCGCATTCTAACTTATGAATGCACGAGTCGCCGCCGATTCCAATGCTTCGCATATGGAAGGCGCGTACGGCTGTTGGATAATTGTTGATACTTGCGCCGCGCCTTGCCATAAGAGGCTTGCCGTTCTCCCAGAAAGCAATATCGGTTGTTGTTCCACCAATATCTAAAGAGATGGCGTTTTTTTCTGGCGTTGCTAAAGCTTCAATACCAAGCACGGAGGCAGCCGGTCCAGTAAAGATTGCTTCAATTGGTTCGTTTAAAGCAGCAAGCAGAGGAATAGTTCCTCCATCCGCTTTCAAAATATGAATGGGACAAGTAATCTTTCTTACTTTTAAGGCTGCCAAAACTTTTTCTAAGAAGGCAACGAAAACACCGTAAACCTGAGCCGAAAAATATGCTGAATTAGTTCTGCGTAAAAAATTTAACTCGCCGCTCAGCTGAGCTCCCGCATAAACCTTGCCCGCTCCATGCTTGGACAATTCATAAACAAGAAGATTTTCCAGTTGGGGCTCGCGTACAGCAAATTTACAGCTGACTGCACTGCAGGGTGTCACGTGGTCAAACAAATCCTTGTGTTTGTTCCAATCGATACCCGCCGTAATTTTTCCTCGATGGTCCACGCAGCCTGATAAAATGTAAGGCTTCACGGGGAAAGCATTTTCTACGTTCATTCCTGGACCAGGAATAACAGCAAGAAAGGCTGGTGGCAATTTATTTTCTGCCAGCGAATTTGTAACGATGGTGGAAGAAATAACTGCACGAGAAATGTCTTCTGCTCTTTGACCAACTAGAACCTTGTCAAGAACATGAACAATTCCTTCTAAAATATTTTCGTGGGTAGTTGGAACCTTCGCCATCTTTACTGGTAGAGCACCGTCAAGTAAAACGGCGTCCGTAAAGGTTCCGCCTACATCAATTCCTAATAACATTTTTCATCTTCCTTATCAAGGCAAACCCGGGAAGGAATCAACAAATTTAATTTTTATATCCGGGAAGCTATCCACGTATTGAATGGTAAAATCGGGGAAGTTCTCCACATATTGCCACTTGCCAAGACTGTCTGGGAAGTTAGTAACTCGCTTTACCTTTAAGTCGGGGAAGCTATTTACAACCTGCACTCTAATATCGGCAAAATTTTTTACGACCTTTACTCTGCCCCACAGACGAATATTTTTGTAATAACCAGCGCTATTAATTTTTGAAGCCAAAGCGATTTCTTGTTTTGGCATCAAAATGGCGGAAGCGTTTTCAAGAGGAGAAAAAGCCATATCATTCGCCAAGGCAACGCAGCTCATACTAGTTAAAAGCAATGCTAAACCTAAAACTTTTTTCATAACTAAAACCTCCTATAACAATTTTCTATCCGTTAAAATATTGCAAGAATCTTCCTTGCCTAAGAGCCAAAGAGCGTCCTTGCCTTGAATAACCATATCTAAATTAGGATTGGAGAAGGTATACTTCCCTCTTTGCAGACCAATAACAAGCGCGTTAATTTCTGTTTTAATGTTGGATGTCTTAATGGTTTTGCCCACCCATTCGTAATTTTTTGGCACAACCACAAGGCTCGCGTAAAAGGGATCGTCTTCTTGTTCCATCTCCAGCATATAATCCTTAAGACTGATGGGTTCTTCCTTAACGCACAGTCCCAGTCTATCATGAACATTCGCTGCCTGAAATTGTACGTATTGCTGGCTGTCACCTACCACGCGAATGGAGTCGCCAGTCTCGAATTTAGTTTTACCAGCAGGCATGTCAATGACTTCCCCATCTGCTCTGAAAACACGCAAGACGTTACAGCCGTAATATTTGCCAAAATTTACTTCCAATAAAGTTTTACCTATGAGCATGCTTGCATCTTCCAAAGCATAAACGCCGGTTTTAAAATCCTCATCGAAGGGGAAAAGCGCTTCGCCATTTTCATCAAGATGTTGTTTGACATGCTTTTGATTTAAATTAACAAGAAAACCTGCTTCCAGCCTATTAAAATAATTTAAAAAGGTATCACATTGATAAATGCCAACACAAGCTAGTACAGAAAGAACCTTGGCGTAAATACTTTCTATGGGCAAAATTGCTTCAAGAATAGTGTAAATAGCTACCCAAGCTATGAAAATGCGCAACAACCTCAATGCCTCAAGAGGAATACGATTAACACGTTTCTTAAAATAAAGTGTCGAATATTGTGATCTTAATTGACCAGACATGTGCAACATTTTCGCAAGAATAGGGGCAATGATAAGAGTAGCGATAGCACCCGCAGCCCATTCACCAATGGTACCGTACATATTGGCGAGAAAAGGAGCCAGATAAATGCAGGTCAAAATAGAGGCAATGACAAGCAGCACGGAATAAACTAAAAGACGCGTGCAATAATTTACAAGAAAATCCTGCCAAGCACTATCGTAAGCAGATTTTTCTTCTCTCTCCGTGTAACGCACCAACAATTTTTTAATTTTTTCAGGCAAATGTTTTTCAAGCAAGGCATGAGCCGGCTCGGCCAATTTTACAAAGAAGGGCGTTGTAAAGGTTGTAATTACAGAAACAGCAACGATAATCGGATAAAGAAAATCGCTAGTCAGAGCGTAATGACTACCCTGCTCGGCCACGATGAAGGAAAATTCACCGATTTGCGTCAAGCTAAAAGCACAAAGCATAGCCGTTTTTAAGTTGTGGCCGCTAGCAATGACGCCACATGTTGCGAAAATAATTTGTCCGCCAATGACTACACAAACGATGCAGAGCACGGGCACTAAATATTGCACGAGGATTTGCGGGTCAACCATCATACCTACTGATACGAAGAAGACAGCGCTGAATAAATTTTTCACGGGCTGAATAATTTCTTCAATTTTATCGGCATCGTGGGTCTCAGCAAGTAGCGAACCCATAAGGAAAGCTCCGAGGGCACTACTGAAGCCTAAATAAACTGCAAGCCAAACCATACCGAGACAAAGCCCCAGAGAAAAAACCAAAAGTGTTTCGTCGCTCAAAAGCTTGCCAATCTTTTGAAACAAGGTCGGAATAAACCAAACACCAGCCACAAAGCAAAAGGTTAAGAAAATGACAAGACGAGTGATACTTGTGAGCAAAACATTTGGATCGATCTTGCCTTGCGTTTGTCCCATGGTCGAGACTAATACAAGCATGATGATGCCCAAAATATCTTCTACAATTAAAATTCCAAGACAAACATCGGTAAAGGGCAAGCCTTTAAGCTTGAGGTCGTCGAATGCTTTGACGATGATAGCTGTTGAGCTCATGGAAAGCATGCCACCCAGAAAAACGCAATCCATTGTTTTCCAGCCAAGCAACGTTCCACATAAATAACCAAGACCAACCATACCTGTAACAATGAAGAATAAAGCTATGGCAGCTGTCACACCAACCTTTTTTAGTTTGGCGAAAGAAAACTCAAGCCCGATGGCAAACATTAAGAAAATAACGCCAATCTCCGACCATAGCTTCACGTCAGCATTGTCCATGACGGTGGGAATATATTTAAAATTTGGTCCCGTTAAAAATCCAGCCACTACGTAGCCTAAGACAATGGGCTGATTTAATTTTTTAAAAAGTACAGTTGTGACGCCGGCAACAATAAGAATTAAAGCTAAATCTATTAATAAAGGATTAAGTCCTTCCAAACTTCTAACCTCCAAAAATTATAAATATCCAAGCTAAATTATACCATAAAAATAATCGCCCACCAAATAGTGAGCGATTAAATTATTTAATTTTATTTTCCGATAAAAATGCAAGGACTATTCTTCTTCCACATTTCTTGCATGCAGCATCTTTGTAGCTAGGATGGCACCAATCATCATGACAATGGAAACCGGCAAGCAGACCCAAGCGTTTTGCATGAAGCCAGCAATCACGTAAGAAATAAAAGTTACAAATGCTACGAGGATTACGTATGGCAATTGAGTTGATACATGGTCAACATGCACGCAGTTTGCACCTGCCGAGGCCATAATCGTTGTATCGGAAATTGGCGAGCAGTGATCTCCACAAACTGCACCAGCCATGCAAGCGGAAATGGAGATAAGCATAAGCTCGTGATTGGTGTTTTGAAAAACGGCAACTACGATAGGAATGAGAATGCCAAAGGTACCCCAAGAAGTACCAGTGGAAAAAGCCAAGAAACAACCAACAAGGAAAATAATTGCCGGCAAGAAGTTGGCCAAGTTCCCAGCTACCATTTGCATATTAGTTGCAACATATTCCTTCGCACCAAGACTATCAGTCATTGCTTTAAGGCTCCAAGCCATGGTAAGAATTAAAATAGCTGGAACCATTGCATTAAAGCCAGCGATCAAACAATTCATAGCTTCGCGGAAAGGAATGACATTGCGAGTGCGATAATAAATCATAGTTACAAGATAACCAAAGAAAGAGCCAATGGATAAACCAACGGACGCATCACAATTGGAGAAGGAATTAACAAATGTCTCACCTTTGAAGAAGCCACCGGTATAAATCATGCCAATAACACAGCAAATTACTACGCTAACAATAGGAACGACTAAATCCTTCACTGTTGCATCTTTATTGACAACTAAAGTATCTGTCTCTTCATCTTCAATTGAGCCATTAGTTACGTCACCATTAAAGGCAGCTCGTTCATGCTCAGCCATAGGACCGAAATCGATTCTTGCCATAGTAACGGTAATCATAGTAACGATGGTGAGAATTGCATAAAAGTTATAAGGAATCGCACTGATAAAGAGAGCAAAGCCGTCTTCACCCTCAACAAAGCCAGATACTGCGGCTGCCCAGCTTGATACTGGAGCGATAATACAAATCGGTGCGGCAGTCGCGTCAATTAAATAAGCAAGCTTTGCACGAGATACCTGGTGTCGGTCAGTAATGGGACGCATAACGGAGCCGACGGTTAAGCAATTAAAATAATCGTCAACGAAAATTAAAAGCCCCAAAAAAATAGTTGCCAGCTGAGCACCAATGCGAGTCTTAATATGAGTCTCGGCCCATTGGCCAAAGGCGGCCGACCCGCCTGCCTTATTCATGAGGGCAACGATCGTGCCTAACATGACGAGGAAGATGAGGATACCCATATTATAACTATCAGACAAAACTTTAATAAAGCCTTCGTTAAAGATATGTAGAACAGTTCCTTCAAAATTGCCACCAGCAAAGAGAGCTGCACCAAAAGCAATACCAATAAATAAGGACGAATAAACTTCTTTAGTCATAAGAGCTAAAACAATAGCAACTACAGGTGGCACCAAAGCCCAAAAGGTTGCAAATAGCGCTGGTTTAGGTTTATCAGCCTCTTGTGCAGCCATGACAAGCATAGGTAATGCTGTCATCAGCAGAGAAAAGATGGCTATGGTCCACATTTCTTTCCTTTTCATCAAAACACCTACTTCCCAAATAATAGTTGGTTTCATTATATCATAAAAAAATCTTTTAACATAATTCTTAAATTGTAAAATGAAATTGAACAACTAAACAAAAAATTGACCCATAAT
>JAUNIS010000072.1 GCA_030523325.1 Phascolarctobacterium sp. | reverse complement strand
AAAAGCTCGCGCTTTCCTTTGGCACTTTCATTTGGCGACAAAGGAAAGTGCATGAAAATGCGGAGACGTTGTCGGCGAGAACGGCCTTTTAAAGTGCTGAGTGAATGATGTTTTTGCTACGTAAAAACTTTTGATAAATCGAGCGAAGCTCGATTCCTCAATTCCGAATTAAATCTTTCTCCGCTGACAAATCAACAAGATTGACTCCTAAATTTTGTGTATATGCATACTTTTTAGGAATATGTCAACGGTGACGGTTCTCGCTGACAACTTTTCGCCAATCGTCGGATTTATTTTTCTCCATTCATCGGAAAAATATTTCGCCAATCGTCGGAAAACCTTGCAAAATACATAATAATGGTATATATTAAAAACAAGATTAATAGAAACGAGGCGCTCCAAGTGAAAAGTTATAGAAATAGAATTGCTGATGATATTTTAAAACGCAAATTAGAAGGCAAAGGTGCAGTTCTGATTGAAGGACCGAAATGGTGCGGTAAAACCACAACTGCTGAGCAGATCGCTGCTAGCATTTTGTATATGGATGATCCGGAAAGAAAAGAACAGAATATAGCTATGTCCGAACTTAACCCTAAGCGCTTACTGAATGGTGCAACACCGAGACTTATCGACGAATGGCAGCTTGCTCCAAAACTTTGGGGTGCCATCCGTTTCGAAGTTGATCATCGCAGTGAACTAGGACAGTTTGTACTTACTGGTTCTGCGGTTCCTGCTGACACCAGGGAAATCACGCATTCTGGTACGGGACGATTCAGCTGGTTAACAATGAGACCTATGAGTTTATACGAATCGGGAAATTCTACAGGAGATGTAAGCTTAAAAAGTTTATTCGACGGTAAAACAGAGGTTGATGGCTTTTCAAATCTTAGCATCGACCGTTTAGCCTTCCTCGTATGCCGGGGAGGATGGCCACAAGCGATAGACATGCGTGATGAGATTGCTTTAGATCAGGCAATAGATTATTATGACGCTGTCGTCCATTCTGAAATTAACAGAGCAGATAACATACAAAAGAACCCAGAAAGAGTCAAAAGATTAATGCGTTCCTACGCGAGAAACCAAGGCAGTCAAGTAGCGAATACAGTTCTTGCGCAGGACGTTGCCGCAAATGACAGGACTACCATAAGCGAAGAAACAGTTGCGTCCTATGTAAACGCGCTTCGCAAAATTTTTGTGGTCGAGGACATGCCTGCATGGAATCCTAATCTTCGCTCGAAAACTGCTATTCGCTCTTCCGATACACGGTATTATGTCGACCCATCTATTGCTGCTGCAGCCTTGGGCATTGGTCCGGACGATTTGCTGAACGACTTAAAAACTTTCGGATTTCTCTTTGAAACGCTTTGCGTCAGGGACCTTCGTGTATTTAGTGATTCTCTAAACGGTGAGGTTTATCATTACCGAGATAAAGACGGACAAGAATGTGACGCGGTCATTCATTTAAGAAATGGCAAATATGGTCTCATTGAAATTAAGCTTGGTGGCGATAAATTTATTGAGGAAGGTGCAAAGAGCCTTAAATCAATGGAAGCTAAGATTGATACCGATAAAATGAAAGCTCCGTCTTTCTTGATGGTTTTGACGGGAATTGGCGACTATGCATATCGTCGTCAAGATGGTGTATATGTTGTTCCCGTCGGTTGTTTAAAAAACTAATTTTGGAAAATTTTAGAGAACTTTCTGATATCCAAGATTTTTGAGACCCCAAAAATTAAAAAAAGGAGCCTCCCAAGGCTCCTTTACATTAAATAAAATTCTGGAAAATATATCATTTACCCACTGGCGCACCACAGTTCGTGCAGAACTTCCCACCAGGAGTTAGAGGTTGACCACAAGACTCGCAAAAACCGGGTGCAGGAGCAACTTCTGCCTGAGCAGTCTCTTCGATGATGGTTGCTTCTTGCGGTTCTTCAACAAGAAGATTGTCACTGCTTGCTTCTGGTTGAGCAATTTCTTCAACAGGTTCTTCCACGATCATTGTTTCTTCAGCAGCAGCTTTCTCTTCAGTAAAAATAGTCGCAGCTCCGACCGTGCCAGCAGAAGCACCTGCGATTGCATCGCCTATAGTAGGTTCCTCGGAGGACTTACCAAGAGCAAGCTTATCTTCCATACGGCGAATGCTTTCATCAACATCTTCTTTAGGCTTGTTAGCCTCTCTGTTCATACGTTCTCTATGACGTTCTTCCGGAGTGGAAGGAGCCGGTCTAGAGGTTGTATCGATGGTATCACCTTGAAAACCATCCGTATTTAAATTCTTTAAAAAGAATAGAATGATGCCAGCAATAAGCGGGCTGATAAAAAAAGCAATAGCTGCCCAACCTATAGGGCTACGACCTTTAGATTTTGCATAGTAACCAATAGCAACCAATAATGCAATATAAAAGAGAGAAGCCAACATATCAAAAATACCTCCTAATTTATAAGTTTATGCTCTTATTATAACATAAAAATTTTATGTTATAACTATTATGTAGCACAGTTTTATATACTTAAAAATAAAATTTTATGCAATGAAAACATTTCCAAGCAAATAATTGTAGTTTTCTTCATCCGCCAGAACATAATCCTCCTCCATAAGACCTTTGACGAACCACTTGTATGTCTCCTCTAAAGAGCAAAAGGCCCCATAGAAAAGCATCCTTCAAGAAACACCTATGGGAAAACACCTGTAGAGGAGTACTTTAGTCGTAAAGTCAAAAAAACATCTCCTTGTCAATATACATATCACGATTATATTATCATTTATTGCCAAAACAGGGTCAAACAAAAAGCCAAAAGGAAATTTATTTCTGTAATTGTATAAGAAAAGTTACAGATACGGAGTGCCCACCCCATGTTGGCGAAATCAAAATATCATCTACTAAAGAACATATTGAATATATTATTCACGCTAGTGTGAATCACTTTAAATGATCTATCTTTCCAGACATTGTAATTTATCTATTTTTCCAAGCATTATAACTGCCATATCTGTCTCGACATCGTAAACGTAATTTTACTCGGTAACAACCGAGTAAAGAATTGACGAAAATTCAAAAAAGAGTTATAATTAACTCGGCAGAAACCGAGTCGGAGGCAACCGAGTAAAAATGAAATTTTATGGAAGAAAAACTGAACTAGAAAAATTAAACAGATTTTTAGCAAGAGATAATCAACTCTTGACTCTCATTTATGGGAGACGACGCGTAGGAAAGAGTGAGCTTATTAAAGAAGTACTACGCAATACCGTTCTCCCCAGCCTTTATTACGAATGTAAGCAAACCACGGAAATGAATAATGTGGAAAGTTTAGCAAATCTTATTTCCGAAACATATCACTTTCCCCAACTCGCCTTTCGCAACATAGAAGAGCTGTTGGACTTTTTATTTGCCAATGCAAAAGAACAGGGTCTAATATTAGTGCTCGATGAATATAGTTATCTGCGAGAGACCGTCAAGGGATTGGATAGCATTATTCAATCACTAGTGGATAAATATCGTGAAGCAAGCAAGTTAAAATTAATTCTCTGCGGTTCCGTAGTTGATACCATGAAGGGATTAATCTTGAAAGAAAATCCTTTGTACGGCCGTATAGATTTAACCATCGACCTGAAGCCGATGGATTACTATGATGCGGCGCTGTTCTACCCCAATTTTTCAGACGATGACAAGGTACGGTTGTACAGTGTTTTTGGCGGTATACCTTATTTTAATAAGCTTATCGATGAAAAACTTTCCGTCAGGGAAAACATCATCGAACTAATAGCCTCACCCGGTGCCCGCTTAGAAAACGAAGTATCTATGTACCTGAAATCCGAGATAGCAAAAATAAATAGCGCTAACGAAGTTTTTGAAACCATTGCTAAAGGCTATCACAAGTATAGCGATATTTTGTCCCAATCTCACGTTTCCAGCGCACCTACTATGGTGGATGTCCTCGACAAGCTTATCCACATGGAGATAGTTGTTAAGCAAGCACCCATAAATGATATGCAGAACAAAAGAAAGAGCAGTTACCATATTTGTGATAACTTATCCCACTTCTATTATAAATATATTTATTGCTACAACTCGCAAATGAATGTCATGAATCCGAATGTATTTTATGATCGTTACATTGCTACGGATTTTGAGACAAGTTACGTTCCTCTTGTGTTCGAGACAATTTGCCAACAATATTTAATTAGGCAAAATAAAATTGGTCTATTAAAGGAGCCCTTTGACTTAATAGGCAAATATTATTATGACGACCCACAAACAAAAACTAATGGTGAGTTTGATATCGTCACGAAGGACTCTAATGGATACATCTTCTACGAAGCAAAATTTCGTACTTTCCCTCTTACAAGAGAAACGATTACCAGCGAAATCATGCAAGTAGAAAAAACTGGTTTTAAATGCTATAAATATGGATTTATCTCACGTTCGGGGTTTTCTACACAACCCCAAGAAAAGGAAATTTTTATAGACTTAGCGCAAATTTATCAATAAATAACGAGTGCAAATATAACTTAAGGATTGTAGGATGCTGATTTAGATGAGGCCGCAGGAGAAAAAACTTTCAAAACTTCATTACGACACAGAAAACAAAATA
>JAUNIS010000071.1 GCA_030523325.1 Phascolarctobacterium sp. | reverse complement strand
GCTAAACCTTTAGTTTTGTTTTGCAAAGTTTGGAATCTTGCCAAATATTTTTAATCATACGGATTTTGCGAAGCAAAATCCATCCACAATTCCGAATTACGAATTCCGAATTAAGGATGATTTGCTCGCGCAAATCTTTTGATTAAACTTAAATGTAAATCTGAAGTTTCAAATTTAAATCTTTCAGTTAAAATTAATTTGCTAAAATAATTCGAGTTGTTTTGAAAACGCACGATTAAAGTAAATTGCTAAACCTTTAGTTTTGTTTTGCAAAGTTTGGAATCTTGCCAAATATTTTTAATTCATCGAGGCGAAGCCTCGATTCCATAATTCCGAATTCCGAATTCCGAATTCCGAATTAAATTATCTTCTCCCATAAATTTTTATCGCCTAAACACAAAAAAAAACTCCCTCCCTGTAACGTTCCGTTACAGGGACGAAGATACATACTCCGCGGTTCCACCCTGCTTGACTCCTAAGTAATAAGAGCCCGCCTTGAAATATTTAGATTATCAGCTCCAAAGTGCCTTTCGTCTACTGGTGTTGGCTTGCACTGTCCCAACTCGCTAGGGGAGCAGACTACTCTTCTTTTTCACAGCATAGAGGTATTTTATAATTTTTCTTCTTGTTTGTCAAGATTGGGATGGTGTATACATTTTTGGCTGTAGTTCCTGGGAAGGATTCACAGGATGTGTTAAATAATTTACAAATTAAAGGAGGCTCATAAGATAAATTTATGTTTTGCAAAATAAAACTTTACAAAAAGCAAGAAAGATAGAATAATGATTATAACCCTAAATTTGGAAGGATGGTAGATTATCATGTTTAAAAAATTAATCGCAGGCGCTCTCTTAACTTGTACCATGGGTATGCTGACCATGACCATGGACGCAGAAGCTGGAAAGATTCAAGACATCCAAGCTGCTGGCGTTCTTAAAGTAGGTTCCACCGGTGACTATGCTCCTATGAGCTTGAAGGATCCTGCAACCGGTGAATACGTAGGACTTGACGTTGATATTGCTAACGAAATCGGTGCAATGTTAGGCGTTAAGGTTGAATATGTTCCCACTACCTGGAAGACCTTGTTGGCTGATACAGAGTCTAAAAAATTCGACATGGCTATCTGCGGTATTACCCGTAGAGCCAACCGTACCTTCACTACTTCTCTCTCCAACGGCTATATGGACAGCTGGAAAACAATTCTTTGCCGCAAGGCTGATGCTAAAAAATTCAAAACCGAGGCAGATATTGACAAAGCTAATGTTAAGGTTATGTGCAATGAAGGCGGCACCAACCATGCTTATGCTAAAAAATTGAAAAACGCACAGGTAATCGTTAACAAGACCAATGCAGATATTCCGGCTCGTATCGCTAAAGGCGAGGCCGATGTTATGATTACCGAGGTTCCTGAGGCTGCTAAATATTGCAAGCTTATGCCGGAACTCGCTGCTCCCTTGATGAACGTTCCTTTCGCAGATACTAAATTTAATTTTGGTATTATGATGCCTCAAGGCGATCAAGATTTCCTGAACTTCATCAATTTTGCAATTGACGATCTCAATGTTAAAGGCAAGATGGATACCATCAAAGCAAAACATTTGCAATAATTCGTTCCCATAAAATATCAAAGAGTGCTACCCTAAACGGTAGCACTCTTTTTTAATTACTAATTTAAATGTGCAAGTATTTCAAAATATTCAAGATCCAATAAACTATGCCGGCGGCAATGAGGGGACCAACAGCCACGCCATCAAAGAAGAACACGCCCAGCATCGTACCGATAATTAAAGAACTCACCAGCTCGGGTGTAGATTTTAAAACATCGACACCAAAGTGTCCAGCAACAGCGACCCAGCTACCAACTAGCAAAGCAATAATTCCCGTCCTACTAGTAAAGCAATTGGTCATGTCCTTGTAGGTTATCGTACCATTGGCGATGGGAACCAAAATCGCAGCAGTTAAAATAATTATTCCCCAATTTAAACCCTGCTTCCCAAAGGTTTCTAAAGCTGTATTTAAACCTAAAACCTTGAGCAAAAGCACTATACATACTGCATATGTTACGGACATATTATGCCCGACAATGCTCAGAGCCAAAATTATTAAAAGAAGAATATATTCTTGACTCATTTCGTTTCCCCCTCAAATATTTTTATTTGGAAATTGACAATTAGTTCTGAGTTAAAAATACTGTTCTTAAAGCCCAGCTATATGAAAAGGAATCCTTGAGCCCATAACGGCGCATTTTATCAAAAGTTAGAGTAATTCCTCATTAATATTATACACCAAGTCATAGCATCTCGCCAAACCATTTTCACTCAAAGGATTTTGCTTCGCAAAATCCATCATCTCTTGCTCATTACTTTGTATACATTTTCCCTTGTATTGAATTTTCATATCCTCGTGCTATACTTATGCTTAAGCAAGCAGAATTTTCAAACAATTACTGATTGTCTAATTATTTTATTTTTATTGGAGGGATTTTCATGTTGGCTATCCTTGTAATAATTTATGTCCGTGCCTGCATCAGTTACAGGAATAATATTACGGGCAAGACCATCCTCACGATAATTAACAACAAGTCTCGTTGTTGTCGTGATAATATTCTTTTTCATAATATGAAAATGATAATCCCAGTACTCTTCTTCGCGAATTAACTTCGTACTCTTGGGCAGCTTTTCATAGATAGCATCTAATTGCTTAGAAAATGCTCCATACACATAATAATATAGCAAATGATCAATGCGCTTGTCCGAGAGAGAAATTTCCCGAACATCCTTAAAGCGCTCATCAGCAATATCAACGGATAAATACAGCTTATCACGTGCAATGAATTGACTTGTCAAACCATATTCATGTACCGGCTTAGCAACAATAAGTATGTCAACTATTCCACCCTTAAGCATTGAAAGAGCATTGTCAAAATCACGAAAGACATGGGATTCAATTCCGCGAGTCAGGAAAGGAGCCATAACCTTGCCCATAAACCAAGCAGGTCCTGGGTCACAGGTAGCTATTTTCAATGCGTCCCCCTCGACACGCACGCTCTTTAACTTGGCCAGTAAATGTTCCTGAGCATCAATAAAGCCCGGAGCTGCTTCCTTGAGAATATAGCCGTATTCATTCAAGGTATTGTTATATTTATTATGATTAAATAAGGCATAACCGAACTCATTCTCTAAACGTTTAATGGAGCGATAAACAGCACCACGTGAATGGTTTGTCATCTCGGCTGCAATTCTTGCCTTACCAACTTCCGCAACCGTCAGAAAGATTTTTAAATCGTTAATATCCATATTTTCTCCTGTTTTTTATTAATTTCAATCTGTCAATAGGAAAACACAAAATTTTTATGAGGACTTGTTTCTATTTCCGTAACAAGTGTATCGAAAATAGAAAAACGGTATATTCTTTTCGTGTAAATTTTCTGCTATAGTTAAAGTATCCTAAAAGAAAGGAGGTTTTACTATAGGCCCTCAAGATAACTTAACAAATGATGAGCTCAGAGAGTTAATTGTCCGCGCTCAAGACAGAGAGCAAGCAGCTATCGATGAATTATGCGAACGCTTTCGTCCCTTAATTTTGTCGGAAGTGCATACGTCTTATATCCAGAATACTCTTGGCGAGGACGCAGAAAACGTCGCTTGGGATATTTTCCTTAACGAAGTCCATTATCATCACCTCGAAGCAAGGGGAAATATGTGCGGTTATCTCAAAAAAAGATTGCACTACTTATTAATCACTAAAGCCTTGGAAGATAAATTTCCTAAGGATTATGCTTCCATCGACGAGCTGGAATTTGCTCTCGAGGATAAACACGATTCCTTTCGTGATGCCGAAAGCAAAATAGTGGTTGAATGTCTCATGAAGGAATTAGAACCCTATCAAAAGGAATTAGTTTATAGACGTATCTTTGTAGATGAACCCTTGAAAAATATCGATTCAACTTCTCGAGCCAATCAGTATTACAGACTTAAAAGAGCTCTCAAGCTAATTAAAGTCGCTTACGAAAAAGAAAACCCATAAAAACTTGTCGTCCCTGGTTATGAACTAGGGGCGACTTTTTTTCATTATAAACTACAAACTTTTGTCAAGTTTTTTCTATCCCAATATCTTGGGCTCCACATAAAAAATGACTACCGGATTTATTTCCAGTAGTCATTTCGTTTTTTTGCTAATGTGTCTTAGCGGTCAGATTTAGAGAGTCCATCAAGATAAATTCTTGCATGTTCTCTTTGCTCTTCACTAAAGCTGGTCCAAAGGTCAAGCAGTTTAACTTGGTCTTCGGTTAAGTCATGGAAAGCATCATCCGTATCAAAGAATTGAGAAACGGAAATATTTAATGCCTTACACAGCTTCTCTACAGTTGCGACAGTAGGAACGTTTTTTCCTTGCATAATTTCCCTGAGAGCTCCAGTAGAAATTCCAGCCAGACGAGCAAGATCATTTCGAGAAATATTTCGTAGAGCAAGATAATCAGAAATACGACGAATGAAAAATTCTTCATCAAGCACGGGGGTCACCTCCTTTCTAAGTTCGTTGTGGGCGTTACTTTGGACGATTCTTTTCTTTAATTGCTCATTGCTCTTTGCTAATTGCTAATTATTTTTAATCTAACGAGCACTAGTTATAGCTTCTTTTCCCAAGTTTTTTTCCCCTACGGGTGAGACTATCCGAACTTCGTTCAGATAGCCTCAGTACAG
>JAUNIS010000028.1:19531-28093 GCA_030523325.1 Phascolarctobacterium sp. | reverse complement strand
GGTTCAAGTGAGTTAATTAATGCAAGTGTTCAATTTGGACTTGCAATTTACCAAACATGAAAAAACTATTATTTTTATTAATTGCCATTCTGTGTTTAAGCATCAGCAGTTTAGCGTTTGCTGAAGAGCATCTGCACGTTGCTCTCATTACAAATCAGAATACATGTGAGTTCAGAACTAATTCTGACTGCAGTGTGCTTACGGAGGATGGGGAATATAGTTTGAAAAAAGGCAAATATTTCGTGCATATCAAGGACGGGAAATTAGCCTTTGATAAAAATATTATTTTCTCTGATAATATTATCATCACCAATGATAATGAAAAAAAATTTTTTACCGTGAACCAAAGAAGCTACAAGGGCAAGCTGCGTATTTCTATTGAAGACGGAAATATTTTAGTAATTAACGATATACCCTTGGAAACTTATCTGGAAAGTGTCGTGCCCACCAAGGTAATGCCTATCTGGCCTGATGAAGCCATTAAGGCTCAGGCAGTTGCAGCAAGAACCTATGCTTTATATAGCAAGATGACTGCCAATACCTCTTATGACTTGAAGGCAACTGATAGCGAGCTACGTTATTTGGGGACGGGCAAGGAAATAGAAAAGAACGATATCACTAAGCTTGTCCAAGCGACAGCTGGTGAATATTTAGTTGATAACTATGGCAGACCGATTAATGCTATTTCCACTTCTAGTTCTGGAGGCAGAACCGAGGCAGTGGAAGGATTTGCTTATTTGCAATCCGTTAAAGATTTTGACGAGGATAGTCCGGATAATAAGTGGGAAAAGAGAGTTTCACCTTTTATCCTGCAAAATTATTTAGAGCAAGGTGGTCATGCTATTGGCAAATTGAAAAGCATTTTGCTTTCTCCAATGAATGAAAAGGGGTCTGACCGTTCTATAAGTGGACGTGTTCGTTATCTCATTGTAACTGGTGATAAGGGCAGTGCAAAGCTTTCTGGCGAAGAAATTGCTAAGCTTATGGATTTGCCCAGCTCTTTATTTGATTTGAAGACAGGTGTTCCTGCTCCTGAGAAGATGGATATTCCTGTCCTTACTAATTATGGTTATGAAGTTGGCAGTAAGGAAATGCCCATCAAGGTTAATGAAAGCGACAAGCCTGTTTGGTCTGATCTGCGTAAGGCCTATCATCTTATTGGCGACGATAAGGAAGAACAGCTAACCTTTAAAGGCAAGGCCAGGGGACACGGCTGTGGGCTGAGCTCCTGGGGAGCACGTGGTATGGCTAATGCTGATGAGAAGACAAAGTATAAAGACATACTTAAGCACTATTATCCGGGAACAACACTAATTGCTAATTAGTAATTGCGGAATGAAGCTTCGCTCGATTCCTTCACTATGCACTCAGCACTATTATCGAGGTACACAATGTTAGTAACAGATTTTGACTATGAACTCCCCAAGGAATTAATTGCACAACATCCGATGGAGCCGAGAGACCATTCTCGTTTGCTCGTGGTTGACAAATATACTGGGGAAATTGAACATAAACATTTTTACGATATCGTTGATTACTTAAAACCTGGTGATGTTTTAGTATTTAATGATACCCGTGTTATTCCTGCGCGCCTCCATGGTTTCAAGGATACAGGTGCTCACGTAGAGGTTTTTCTTCTGACACGTAAGAACACAACCGATTGGGAAGCTCTTGTTAAACCTGGCAAAAAATTGCAAGTTGGCGCGCAAATAAAATTTTCTGACGAGCTTTCTTGCGAAGTAATTGGTAAGACGGAATTTGGCGGACGCATCGTACGTTTTTCTTACGATGGAGTTTTTGAAGAAATTCTCGATCGTCTTGGTGAAACTCCTTTACCTCCTTATATCACCGCTCCCCTTGAAGACAAGGAACGTTATCAAACAGTTTATAATAGAGAGCGTGGGTCTGCTGCAGCTCCCACTGCCGGTCTTCATTTTACCAAAGAACTTTTGCAAAAAATTAAAGACAAGGGCTGTGAGGAAGTTTTCATTACGCTTCATGTTGGCCTTGGCACCTTCCGTCCTGTTACGGAAACTAATATTGAAGACCATCCCATGCATAGCGAATTTTATACTGTAAGTGAAGAAGCTGCTGCAACCGTAAATAAAGCCAAGGCGGAAGGTCGACGCATTATTGCTGTTGGCACAACGTCCGTGCGTACCCTGGAAGCTGCGTCTGAGTCTGGCCAATTTGTTGCTGGCTCTAACTTTACGAAAATTTTTATTTATCCAGGTTACAAATGGCGCACGGTAGATGCTCTTATAACCAATTTCCATTTGCCGCAAAGCACTTTGTTAATGCTCGTTTCTTCTCTCTCTAGTCGTGAGATTATGCTGGCAACTTATGCAGAAGCTGTTAAGGAAAAATATCGTTTCTTCTCCTTTGGTGACTCTATGTTCATCGATGATCGCACGAAATAAGGAGGAAATAGATGTTTGCTTGGTTAGAGAGTTGGGATTTCATAGCCATATTTATGACTGTTTCGTCTTTGATTTTTATGTTCATAGGTCAAAAATATGCTCAAACTGAAACAGAAAAGCATGATGTTTTTATGCGCAGCCTCGCACCGGCTCTTGCTGGGATAGGGTACGTAGTATTACATTGGTATGTGGCAACACATTAAATTCACGCAAAAAATGTTTATGGAATTTTTTTCGAAGAAAGCATTCCATAAACATTACTTTTTTATTTTTTGCTGATTGTCAGCGCAGGAGGTCAAATATGTGGAAACATATCTAGATAGAGAAAATATTTTAGCACGTTTCAAGAGTTACGTGGAGATAGAAACTACTTCTGCAGAAACACTAGATAGATATCCAAGCTCTGAGAAAGAGTGGGATTTAGCACGCAAGCTTGAACAAGAATTAAACGATTTAGGTTTAGTTGATGTCGAGCTTACGGAATTTTGCAATGTTGTGGCTACATTACCGACGAACGGTGAGAGCTATGCAAGAAGCTGGTGTTGAGCCTTTAATCAGACCTATCCGTGGTGGAACGGACGGTAGCAGTCTTTCCGCTCAGGGTATTCCTTGTCCAAATATTTTTTCTGGCGGGATGAATTATCACGGGCGATACGAATATTTACCAGTAGAAAGCCTCATTAAAGCAACAGAGGTTTGCGTGAATTTAATTAAAGGGTGAGGTCATCGAATCGAAAAATTATTTTAATACGGAAAACTATGGTGAAAGATTATGATAAACAAAGAACTTGCGAATCTAAATATCAATGTCATTACAAAAATTGGCATTAAAAAATCTACGGTAAACCAACTATACAAATTACAAATCAGAAAAGTCGGGGATCTAGATAAAGTAGAGCAGAAAGACCTAACACCTATCCTGGAGTCAGACAAAAGCATTACCTACGCTCAATTCATCTCTGTCTTACAATTAGACCTTGTCGGTTTCGTTAATGAGGTTGAAAAAACAATAACTGCAGACCCTACTTATGAAATGGCTCAACTCCATATGCAAAACCACACCTATCAGGAAATTGCTCGCGTCAGTGCAATTAGTAAAGAAAAAGCAGTTCAGAGCATAGACAAGTTTTTACAAAGTCTATATCCTCTTGTAGATGCTTTAGGTGAGAAACTAATAAAGGACAAATCATTTATAGAACTGACAGAAGTAGAAGAGGTGATTCCGTCTAAAGAATTTTGCAATATATTAATTCTAACCTTCAAGAGACACACTACAAAATGGACTTACAATCACAAATTAAAAATTATAACTAAAAACGTGTGAACTAAAAATTTCAGATGATTAAAAGCGAGGCACTGTAAAGAAATCGCCATAAAGAAAAGGACCTAGTGTTGCCATTCGGTTTCACTAGGCCCGTTTTAGTTTGTTTTAAGTTTTTTCAAAATTAGTTTGAAATTTTATTTTGCAGGTACTACGGAATTAATCGCAGCCAGCGCGTTCAGAGTTCTTGGATAACCGATATATGGTAGAGCAATGGTGATGATATCTAAAAGCTGTTGACGAGTATTGCCAACTAAAAGGTTGCCGTTAACATGAGCCTTTACTTGTGGATCAGCACCGCCAATAGTGGAAACGCAGGCAAAGGTAATCATTTCTCTTTCCTTTAAATCTAGAACTTGACGAGTGTAGTAATCGCCGAAGCAATTGGCAGAAAGATTAATGTTGATATGTTGTTGATCGTTAGAAGAATTTTTATACATATTGTCAATGGCAGCACCAAAAATTTCTTTTTGGGTAGCTAGTCCATTGTTAAAACGAGTTTTGTCATTAACAGTACCATTGACATCCAAAGGAAGTTTTACCTTGGCTTGTTTAAAAGCGCCTTGCATTTTATTTAAAGCAGCTTTTACTCTTGGAAAACCGATATAAGGAGTGCATTGGTAAATTGTTTCACGAATCGCTGATGGTGTTGCACCTGCATTAAGTGCGCCTTTTATATAAATTTCCAAATCATCAGTAGTATTACTAGCAGTTAAAACGGCAATGGTCAAAAGCTCACGCATAGCCGGGTCGATAGTTTTAACCTCGGTATAAATGTCTCCGTAGATGAATTTAGTCATGAGTTGGCTCATTTCCTTTTCGCCTACTACATTAGCAGGATTTTCTTTGCCGAATAAACGCTTAGCAGTCTTATCCGCATTAGCACGTTCTGCAGTAATTTTTGCAACATCACTAGCAACAATGTTAGCAGGATTTTCTTCAGCAAAAGATAGGTTGCAACCGATTAACAAGCTGCTGATAATTGCAGCACTTGTATAAACTAAAATTTTACGCATAATATCACCTCGTTTATAGTCTATACCTTGGAGCATAGTCGAAGTCAAGAGTTTAATGATCAATTTAGGAAAGATATTTTAAAATTGCTCCTTGAAAATTAATAATTGATAATAAAATTTGCTGAGCAAATCCTTTTGATAAAAATTTATAGTGCAAATTTTCATAAAACCAGGTAATCGTTTTGTTGGCCTGGTTTTTTATTTCCCCAAACTTTTTGCGTGAATTTTTTAAATTTTCTTTAAGGTTGTATTATAAAAAATGTTAACCCTGCAAATCCAATTGGTTGACAATAAAAGATTTTTAATATATTCTTTTTGCAAACCGAAAACAACGAGGAGGTTAACACAATGACTCGAGGAAAATTTGATTCAAAAACACATGACCTGGTCATGATGTCTTTATTCACTGTGCTTATTACAGTGGGAGCTTTTATAAAAATTCCTGTACCCATTGTTCCTTTTACTTTGCAATTTCTTTTTACTACAATGGCCGGCTTACTTCTTGGAGCAAAGCTTGGCAGCTCGGCTGTTTTTACTTATGTCATACTCGGAATCATAGGTTTGCCAATTTTTGCAAGTGGCGGGGGACCTGGTTATGTTTTTAATCCAAGCTTTGGTTATCTCATTGGTTTTGTTCTTGGAACATATGCTACTGGTAAAATTTCTGAGGGAGAGATCTCAATAAAAAAACTTTTATTGGCAAATTTTTCTGGTCTTATGATTTGTTATGTCTGTGGTATGCTTTATTACTATGTTATTGGTAATTATGTAATTAATCAACCAATCGCCCTATGGCCATTGTTTCTTTATTGTTTTATATTAGCTGTTCCTGGTGATATAGTTATTTGTATTATCTGTGCTTATTTAGGAAAAAAATTAATTCCGATTTTAAGACGTGCATAAAAGGAGTGTTGTATTATGGCTGGTCTTTTTATTACTGCAACTGGTACGGATATTGGTAAAACTTATGTAACGGCTCGTATTGTAAAAAAATTACGTGAAGCTGGTATCAATGCGGGCTACTACAAAGCAGCATTAAGTGGAGCTGAATGGATTGATGGCAAACTAGTTCCTGGTGATGCCGCCTATGTCGCTAAAATTAGCAACTTGAAAGATGAACCTAGTTCTCTTGTTTCTTATATTTACGAGACAGCAGTGAGTCCTCATCTTGCTGCTCTGCGAGAGGGAAATCCTTTAGATTTAAAAGTTGTCAAGGAAGATTATGCTAAATCCGAAAGCAGATTTGACCTAGTTACCGTAGAAGGCAGCGGGGGAATTATTTGCCCGATTCGTTACGACGAGTTTCATATTTTACTCGAAGATATTATTAAGACATTGGGCTTGGGAACAATAATTGTATCGAATGCAGCCTTAGGTAGTATTAACGCTTGCGTTTTGACGATTCATTATTTGCGTGCAAAAAATATTCCAATTCATGGCATTATTTTGAACAATTACGATGAAACAGATTTTATGCAAGCTGATAATCGCAAAATGATGGAAGAAATTTCTGGTATTCCTGTTGTTGGCATCGTAAAACAAAACGGCGAGGAATTGGAAATGGACCTTGAATTACTTAAAAGTTTTTATAAATGAAAGGAAATCTAACCATGAAAACATTAGCTGAAAGAGACTTGGCACATATCTGGCATCCCTGTTCTCAAATGAAGGATTACGAAACTCTTCCTCCGATGGTAATTGACCATGCAAAAGGTTCTTATTTGTATGACATCAACGGAAATTCTTACTTGGATATTATTTCCAGCTGGTGGTGTAATCTTTTAGGACATTGCAATCCACAAATCAATGAGGGCATCAAAGAACAGCTTGATCGATTGGAACACGTTATTTTTGTTAATTTTACTCACGAGCCAGCTATTAAATTAGCTGAAGAATTAGCTAAAGTTGTTCCTGAAGGATTAACAAAATTTAATTTTGCAGACAATGGCTCGGCTGCAGTCGAGATTGCTCTGAAGCTTGCCTTCCAATATCAATATCAAACTGGTCATACGGAAAAACAAAAATTTATGTGCTTGTCCGAAGGTTATCACGGTGAAACTATTGGCGCCCTTTCCGTTGGTAGCATGGATTTGTTTGCGCAAATATACAAGCCTATGATGATGAATAACATTCATGTGCAAGCCCCGGATTGTTATCGTTGTCCGTTTAATAAGAATAGAGATTGTTGTGCTTGCGAATGCTTTAAATTTGCCGAAGAAGCTTTTGCAAAACATGCTCATGAAACTGCAGCCATCATCGTAGAACCAATCGTGCAAGGTTGTGCAGGCATGCGAATTTACCCGGCTCTATATTTAGAAAAGTTGAGAAAGCTATGCGATGACTACGATGTTTTGCTTATTGCAGACGAAATTGCCACGGGATTTGGTCGAACGGGAAAAATGTTTGCATGCGATCATGCGAGGATTAATCCTGATTTGATGTGCATTTCCAAAGCTCTTACAGGTGGTTACTTGCCTATGTCCATTGTTGCTACAACGGATAAAATTTACGATGCCTTCTACGCAGATTATAACGCAGGTAAGCAGTTTATGCATTCCCATACTTATGCAGGTAATCCCATTGGCTGCGCGGCAGCACTTTCTGTACTGAAAATTTTACGTGAAGAAAAAATTCTTGAAAAGGTAGTTGTAAAAGCAGTTAAGTTTAACAAGATGCTTAACGAAGAATTCGCAGGCCATAAAAACGTGGGTGAGATTAGGCACATCGGACTCATTAACGCCATTGAGCTAGTCACTGACAAAGCGAAAAAGCTTGGCTTTGACGGCAAGCTTCGCATGGGCTACGAAATTTATAAACATGCTTTACCGAAAGGCTTGCTACTTAGACCATTGGGCAATGTTATCTATTTTAATCCAGCACTCAACATTGCTGATAAAGACTTGAAAAAAGCTGTATTCATTGCTAAAGAAAGTATGGTAGAAATTTTAGGAAAATAAAAATAAAGCGCACTTACACTGGCTGCAATTAAGTTGCCGAATGTTTAAGTGCGCTATTAGTTTAAGTGAAGAAATTAGATTTCGATGGTTTCACTTGGTTTTACGATAATAACTTTGGAAGCAGTATTTGCCTCGACATCAGCTTTGAAAGCTTCCGGGTCTTGAGCGATTGGATGCCAGGTGTTGTAGTGAATAGGAATAACGTATTTTGCTTTTAAGAATTCACAAGCAATGGCTGCGTCTTTGGGGTCCATAGTGTAGTTGCCACCGATGGGAATGATTGCATAATCAAATGCATCCTGCCTTTGTAAGAGAGCCATGTCTCCGTAAAGAGCCGTGTCACCGGCAAAATAAACCTTGGTGCCATAAAGATCCACCACAAAACCGCATGCATGACCACCTGCGATGCCTGAGCCGTGATATGCAAGAGCGATACGAACCTTACCGAAGGGGAACATAAAGGTTCCGCCTAAATGCATGCCGTGAGCCTCGCAACCATTTTCTGCTGCTTGGTTAGCGATTTCTGCTGTAGAAATAATGAGTGCGTTATTTGCTTTTGCGATTTCGTAAGCATCAGCAATGTGGTCCCAGTGAGCATGGGAAACAAAAATGTAATCGCATTTGATGTCTGCAGGCTTTAAGCCCTCCGGATTGCCGTCGAGGAACGGATCAAAGAGAAAAGTTTTGCCACCAGAAGTGATGGTAAAGCAAGCATGATTAATATAATGGAATTGAGCCAAAGTAAACACCTCCAAACAATACTTTAATACGAATATTATATCATAGAGAAAGTATAAATCCAATTAGAAATTAGCAAAGAGCAATGAGCAATTGATGATGGATTTTGC
>JAUNIS010000028.1:0-19431 GCA_030523325.1 Phascolarctobacterium sp. | reverse complement strand
GAAGCAAAATCCTACGATTAAAAATAATGCTGAATTTGAGGACGCTGATAATTTTTTTAAGTCTTTTTTCAAATAAAATCTTCTTTTTAGAAATTAGCAAAGAGCAATGAGCAATTGATGATGGATTTTGCGAAGCAAAATCCTACGATTAAAAATAATGCTGAATTTGAGGACGCTGATAATTTTCTTTAGTCTTTCTTCAAATAAAATCTTCTTTCTAAATTATTTTGCATTAACCTGCCAAATGGGTTAAAATAATAAATTGAAATGTTGTTTATGTTTGGAGATTTATATATGAAGAAAAAAGTTTTATCAATGGCAGTGCTTGCGAGCTGCATACTTAGTTTTCATGGTTTTGCAGACGCTCGTACTTATAATTCGAATAATAATCAACAGCAAGCTATGCAGCAAAGCAAGAACGCTCCGATTGTATCTACTCGTAGGTCTACAGAAAATGTCAGAAACAATGCAGATGTTTACAAGCCTAAGGTTAATTCTAATTCCAACCAGAAACCTCAAGTGAATTCTTCTGTGAATGCCAATCAAAAAGTCAGTGCGAATTCTAAAATAAAGCCAAACGTAAATCCCGACAACAAGGTTAAGGGTGACAAAAAGGTTAACCCAACTTATAAGATAGACGGCAAGACTGTTAGTCAAAAAGAATTTGACAAAAAGTATAAGACGGATAAAAAAGGCAATAAAATTTCTGCACCCAATAAATCTGAGAACAAAACGGTCAAGGGCGTTGGTTACGAGGTAGTGAATGGCAAAACCTATTTCCAAGGCACGCAGATACCAGATAATTATCAAGAGATAAGTATTTACGGCGAGTCAGTGGCTCATAAATCTCAAGCTGTGGCCTATTTAAAAGCGAATAATGCTTCTCCAAAACTTGATTGTTCTCCTGAACAAATCGTAAATATTTATTGGCAAGAAGCAGGACGCGAAGGCATTCGTCCTGATATTGCTTTTTGCCAAGCTCTCTTAGAAACTGGTTTTTTCTCATATAGGGGAGATGTATTACCAAAACAAAATAATTTCTGTGGTCTTGGAACAACAGGAAGCGGAGTGAAGGGTGCGTCCTTTAAAACTCCGGAGCTTGGAGCAAGAGCTCATATTCAGCATTTGCTTGCTTATGCTCGCACTAGTGTGCCTAGTACGGAAATTATTGATCCACGTTATAAATTGGTCCATGGCATTCGCATGGAACGAGGACTCATTAATAATTGGTACGGTTTAAACGGAACTTGGGCTATGGGCGGTCATTATTGCGAAAAAATTCTTGCTCATTACCAAAATATGTTGACTATGCCCATCTCTAAAAAAGATGAGCGTAGGGATACTAAAAAAGCAAAAGAGAAGCAATCTATGCGCGAGCGCGTAGATAAGATTATTCACGATAAAAAATAGGAGTTACTCATGCATATAGTTTTATTCCAACCAGAAATTCCCGGTAACACGGGCAATATTGCTCGCCTTTGCGCGGCAACTGGTATTCATTTGCATTTAGTTCGTCCCTTGGGCTTTAGTGTGGACGATAAATATTTAAAACGCGCAGGTCTAGACTATTGGAACCTTGTTGACATTCATTATTACGATTCCATTTACGAGGTTTTAGAAAAATACAAAAATAACTCCAAGTTCTTTTTGACTACGAAGGCTCATAAAAGTTATGCGGATGTTAAATACGACAAGGATAGCTTGTTAATTTTCGGTCGTGAGACAAAGGGCTTACCCGATGAGATTCACGAAAAATTTGCGCAAGATTGCGTGCGTATTCCGATGATTGAGGAAGCTCGTTGCTTAAATTTGTCAAATAGTGCAGCCATTGTAGCTTACGAGGCATTGCGTCAAGTTGATAATTTTGCAGGTTTCAAGCTATAAGGAGAAAAATATGATTATCATTAAAGAATTTGATTTTGACGCAGCTCATTTTTTACCTGCATACAATGGTAAATGCGAAAGATTGCACGGTCATACATATAAGCTTGTAGTCAAGGTAGAAGGTACGCCAGACCATGAAGGTATGGTTATTGATTTTATTAAATTGAAAAATATAGTTAATGATGTTGTGCTTTCTAAATTGGACCATTATTGTTTGAATGATGTTATTCCTGTTCCTAGTGCAGAAAATATTTCTTTGTGGGTGTGGAATCAGCTGGTAGATTTATTAAAAAGTGACCATTATCATCTGTACGAGGTTGAGGTTTGGGAGACACGGACTAGTGGTTGCGTGTACAGAGGTGAATAAATGAAGGACGTACAAAGTGAAAAAGACCTGCGCAACATTCCTTTAAAGCATGTAGGCATTAAAAATTTGCGCTGGCCCATCGAACTTTTAGATAAAGAAAATGGCAGTCAGCATACTGTAGCTCGCGTTACCTTGGCTGTGGATTTGCCACAAGATTTGCGCGGCACCCATATGAGTCGTTTTGTGGAATGTATGAAAAGCTTTGGACCAATTAGTTTAGCTGGGCTCGATAGCTTGCTGGACCAATTGAAGGAGCATCTTGATGCGGAAAAGGCTTTTATGAAACTTGAGTTCCCGTATTTTTTACGCAAGCCTGCACCTGTAACTGGAAACGATGCGCCTATGGACATTGACTGCATTTACATTGCGGAAAAGGGTAAAAACTTTAGCCTCAAGGTTCAAGCCGAGATTCCTATTCAAACTCTTTGTCCATGCTCTAAAGAAATTTCTTCCTACGGCGCTCATAATCAAAGAGCATTTGCAAAAATTACTATTGAGTCAAGAGAGATGGTTTGGCTCGAAGAACTTGCTGACATGGCTGATAAAGCAGCAAGTTCTCCGGTTTATGGACTCTTAAAACGTCCGGACGAAAAATATGTGACCGAGCATGCTTATGATAATCCGCGTTTTGTGGAGGATGCTGTGCGTGAATTAGCGATACTTCTCGAAGAAGATGAACGCATTACTTGGTTCAGGGCTGAGGTTGAATCCGTAGAAAGCATTCATAATCACAATGCTTTTGCCGTTGTAGAAAAGGGTGAGTCTCATGCTACTGAAAATTAATTCTGAACAATTAAATAAGACCATAGCAAGCATTGGTGCCCATCCAGCGAGCTTGCTTATTTTTGAAAATAAGGCGGAGATTATACCTTTTAAATTAATTGATGTGCGTACACCTGCAGCTAATGTTATCAAACAAGAGATGCTTGCTTGTGGGGGAGATGCAGTTACTCCTGTGAGCACGATCCTAAACAAAGATAAATATGTAGATGTTTTACTTCTAGGAACCCGTAAGCACTACAATATTTTAATTAAAAAGCTTGAGACTATGGGTTTCTTTGGCATGAGTGCAATTGCCCAAGAACTAACGGCAGCACTTCATCCCGAGGCTCTATGTACAAAGCTTGCTGATGGACGCATTTTTACCTACGAAAAAATGCGTGTTATGGGTATCTTAAATGTTACTCCGGACTCTTTTTACTCAGGTAGCCGAGTTGATATTGATAGCATCGTAAAAAAGGCTGGGGAAATGCTGAGTGCTGGTGCAGACATTCTTGATATTGGCGGCGAGAGTACGAGGCCTGGCAGTGATAGTGTTACTCAAGAGGAAGAGGCAAGGAGAGTTCTTCCGGCGATCGAAGCTATTCGCAAGGCTTATCCCCAAGCAATAATTTCCATCGACACGTATAGGTCCGAGGTTGCTGAGGCAGCTGTTATGCGTGGAGCTGATATTATTAATGATATCTCGGCTATGGAAAATGATAAAAATATGCTCAAGACCGTCATTCGCATGAACGCACCCATCATCCTTATGCATATGAAGGGGAATCCAAAAAATATGCAGGACAACTGCGAGTACAAGGATGTCGTTAGCGAGGTAGCGACTTATTTAAATAATCGTGCAAATTTGCTGCGAGAAAAAGGTATTGGACCTGATAAAATTATTCTTGACCCAGGCATTGGCTTTGCAAAAAATGTCGAGCAAAATCTTTTGCTCATGCGTGACATAAAAACTTTAACGAGCTTTGGTTATCCTGTGTTATTAGCTTGTAGCCGCAAGAGTACCATTGGCAAAGTTTTAGGAGATATTCCAGCTGAGGCAAGGCTTGCTGGAACTATTGCTACGAGCTGTCAAGCGGTTTACGCAGGTGTACAGCTTGTGCGCGTGCATGACGTTAAAGAAAATGTCGAAGCTATTCGCATGCTGGAGGCAATTAAATGTGCCAGGAACTATTAAAGCATGAAGCATACATCGCTCTTGGTTCAAACCTTGGCAATCTTAAAGAAAATCTTGAGACTGCTTTAAAATTTCTCGAGGCCAAAGGCATCGAGATACTTGCTGTCAGCGATTTTATTTCTACCGAGCCTTACGGAGTTATTGATCAACCAAAATTTTTAAACGCAGTCTGCAAGGTTGCGACAACTCTCGAACCCTTGGAATTGCTACGAACAATTCTTGGCATCGAAAATGCAATGGGCCGGGTGCGCAAGCGTCATTGGGGCGAGCGTAATATTGACTTGGATCTTATTTTATACGAAGACGTTGTCATGGACATGGATGAGCTCAAGCTTCCGCACCCAGATATGCAAAATCGAGACTTTGTTCTTCTGCCTTTAGTTCAGATTGCACCGGAAGTAAAACACCCACTATTGGGAAAGACGATACGTGAGCTACTTTCAATTCTGAATTCTAAATGCTAAATTACGTGGTGGGATTTTGCTCAGCAAAATCCTTCCAACAAAAAACCACTGACCTTCGATTCACGAAAGTCAGTGGTATTTTTTGTTGTTATTGCTTAAGTGCGTTTAGGTAACTCAAGTATAAACTTTTTTCTCCGCGTTTGTTTTCTAATGATTTTAACAAGTCGATAAGAGTGATGTTTTCTAAAAGTTCATCTATACTAGTCTGAACTAATTGCCATACTTCGGCTGTAGCACATCTATCATATCGCGGGCAAGTGTTGTTTGCATCACAGCAAGGAGCTATTGATTCTTGAGTTTCTGCTGCCTTAATTACCATTGCAACAGAACATTCAGATGGCGAAATAGCTAGTTTGTATCCGCCGTTAGGACCATGCTCGGAAATTACTAGCTTTGATTTAGACAGAATTTGCATTAATCTTTCAACATACTTTAGGGATAAATCTTCCTCCTTAGCAATGTCTTTAACGGATTTGTAGCCTACTATATAGTTTTCTGCAAGATATACCATGATACGCAAACAATATCGTCCTTTAGTGGATACTCTCATATGCTCATCTCCAAATCTAATATGAAATAATTATATCATAACTGAAAAAAACTAGAAAATTTCTTTTTATAATAACCAAGAACAATATCATACCAATAAGGTATGGTACAAAATGGTTGTTTTTGGTAAAAAAGTAGAGTGTTCCCCTTGTACGAGAATGGTCATATTAAAAATTTCTATCTGCAACGAGTAAACATATCATATCACAACGGTCTGATATATAAAATGTTTATTCTTGTATATATTTTTTTAATATATATAATTAAAATCGAAAGATTTTATTTATTCTTTTTATAATTTTCAATTGTGGAAGAGTGCAATATGAAACGAAGAGATTTTTTTACAAAAGGAATGCCAGCGTATTTCTTTAGGATGGGAACTGCATTTGCTAAAGAAGCTGGATTCGGAGAAGAAGAGAAAAAGGATTATTTCGAATCATTTGAAACTTGTTATCCGCTTTTAAGTGAAGTTCCTTATGATATGATGGTTCAGGCAGCTGAACAACTTGGCATTGAGGTTGGGGAAAAAGATAAACTGACCCTAGCGCGTGAAATATATGCAATAAAAGGAGCGAAAGGTTTTGAGTAGGATAAATATACTTTTAAATAAAGCAATATGGCTCCTTCATCAAGACAGAGCAACATCTGGACTTGATTATATGAGCCGGGTTGATGGTGAAGAGGCAACTTGGTATTACTGGATGAAAAAAGTAGAAGGTGTTTATGAACTGAAATTCATTGATCTTCTTGAAGATGGAGACAGAGAAACGAGTAAATTCGTTTTACGTTATTATCCTGATGTAGATGAAGATAGTTTAGACGATTTGTCATTGGCTGAGCAAATCTTACGAATGGGAGATTTGTTTGATGATTCCGAGGTAGTAATTCATAAAGAAGTTGAAGAGTGTGCCTGCTGTGGTGGCGGCGGTAATCCTTATGAAGCTGCCGACCCGGACCCTGGAGACGAGAGTAAGTTCCTCAAGCCATTTAGAAAACCAATCCGGAGTAAGGGTATTCCGAAATTACTTCTTCGTAAGGATATGCCACCTGGTTTCTTCAAGATAGGTGAGTATGAATTTTTCATGGCAGGCGATAGTCTTTTGGAAGCAAAACTCACCACTCAAGATAAACTAGTCAGCATAGCGGTAGACGGAGTAAGTCTACCAGATGCTGAAGGCAAAGAGCGTGAGATAATTGTACCAGGAGCATATAATAAGCAGTTTCCGGCATTGAAATATTGTGAAAAGTTTAATGACTTTGTTTTAGAAAGATGGTTAGTGCATTTGGGTTATAAAGCAGTCAACTCCGATAAGACTATAGAGCAGGGGACTGTCGTCAAAGAGTTCAATACAGGCAAGTCTGAGTACGAGTTGTCTGATGAAGTAAATAAAATTATTATCAAAACCTCATTTGGAAAGGGGGATAATTGAGATGGATGAAAACAAAGCTACAAGTGAACAAAACGAAGGCATGAGCTGGCCAGGATTTATGTGCGGTCTGGTTGTAGGTGCTGTGCTGTTCTACATTACTATTCAAATAGTATCAATTTTCATGTTCTCAAGAACAGCAGCTTAATGGAAGGAGATTAATCATGGGTGTATCTAGAAGAAACTTTCTGAAAGGTCTTGCTCTTGGTGGTACTACTGGCTACCTGGCAATGGCTGGTCTTTCCTCTACTGTGATGAAAGATATATTTGTACCGAAATTGCCTGATGGCGATTTTGATATCGGTGAATGCAAGAGCATTAAATGTACTGTAGTATCCGAAACAAGTTGGTTTAACAATTCTCGTTTAGTGCAGGATATGAAAGATGCTGGTGGACTTCTTGTAAACCAATATATTATTCCTTGGACTCATAAGGGTGTAAAAGAAGGTTACAATGGAGATAACTCTGGTGGCTATTCTACTTTAATTGAAGTTGAGATGATGGATGGCACCAAAAAGAAAATACTGCTTGACTGTGGTTGGAATACAGCATGGATGGACGAATGCTTCAAACGTGAGGGCGTTGACAAAATGCTCGATAATCACGAAATTGATATTATGTTCGTAACTCACGAGCACTTTGATCATTATTGGGGCATTGAATCAGTTTTAAAACATGACCCAGGTATTCATGTAATCGTTCCTAAAGGCTTCTATAAAGAAGGCTTTGATTTGCTCAAAGGTGCTCACTTTGATGTTGCTGGTGTTAAAAATGATTATCCTCATACAGGTAAGTTGGAGGTTAGAGAATCTGGCAAGGTTCATCCTTTATTCCCTGGCGTTGCTTCCATCACTTTTGACTCCGCAATCATTACCCGTGTAACTGGCGAACAGGGTCTTGTATTCAATCTGGCAGGTAAAGGTCTTGTAGCTATCACTGGTTGCTGCCATATGGGTATCATTTCTTTCTTGGAAGAAATCAAACATCGTGTAAAAGGCGGCAACAAGATTTATGGCATTCAAGGTGGTCTTCATATTTCTCCGTTCGAAGATTGGGATCCTCAATATGATGACTTGATTTTGGCATTGCCTCATTATGGTGTAGAAGTAATGGGCTGCAACCATTGCACAGGTTATTTGACTGCTGAAAAAATGGTTCTGGCTGGCTTGCCTGTTGTACAAGGTACTGCAAGATTTAAGAGTAAAAAGAAATTATTCTTAGGCAATGGCGACCAAATTGTATTTGGTTAATAGGACAGGAGATGAAATAGATTATGATGAATTTAAAAGATCATATGTGGCTTGAAGCCCGCAATCTTGAAAACAAGATGCCTCAGCCCATTCGTGGCATCGTTGGGGTATTAGTCTCTTTCTTAATCTTCTATGCTTTGTGGTGGATTTTCATGGATACCCGTGGTATTATGAAATGGTATACTCCGCAATATGGCTATATGTATATTCGCTGGATTTTGATTGTTGCTATTTGGCAAGCTTATGTATTTAATTTCTGGCCGTTCAATTTGAGTTGGCGTGAATCAGCTCATCCGATTGTAAAAGGCGCGGTTTTGATTTGTGTTAACTTCGCTATTGTTGGTGCCGTTATCTGGGGCTTCTTCTATAATTTCTTAGGTTCTTTCTCTATTCCTTATCTGACTGTAGATAAACTCGTTGCCAAGGGCATGACATCTTTCTATGCTCGTGAGTATTCCTCTTTGGCAATCCTTATGTTTGCTGCAATCGCTTCCTGGTTGAGCCCAATCGTAGCAGTTTGCTTTGAGAACCATCCTTGGCAAAATATGAAACAACCGGCAAGAGGTATCACAGTATTTCTCGTAACCGCTCTGTTCTCTGTATTAGCATTCTTCGTTCTCATTCATCCTCACTATCATGTATTGTTCTGGCCGTTCCAAGAATACGCAGCTGCATATCCTTGGTGGTACAATTTTGCTCATACCCTGCATGGTAACTTCAATGTTGGCTGGGTAATGTGTGGTACCGTAGCTATCTGGATGCTCGAAATTACTTTCGATCGTTATCCTTTTGTTCTTATTAAAAACAAAATTACCCGTGGTTTCGTTGGTTTCTTTGGCGTATTAGCATTTGCTATGCTGTTATTCTTTACCTTTAACTTTGTTCAAGAAGTATCTTGGGGTTATGCAGTTGACGGTGCAAAGAGAATTCTTGCTCCTGACTGGCGTTATCTGCATAGTGGCGAATTAGCAATCATGATGTTGATTCCTGCTATGATTCTGAATTTCTACTTTGACAATGGTCCGAAAAAATATGGTCCGGCTATCAACATTGCTCTTCGTTTGCTTATTATTGTTGTTGCAACCATCGTATTCCATTGGTTGTACTACAAATTTAGCCCTGCAATGCTCGGTACCCAAAAAGCTTATTCTCATCCTCAACAATTCCCAATGGCACCTGGCATCCTGTTTATTTGCTGTATGCTGTTCCATAACTGGTTTATGGATTTCTGGCCTGGCAAGAAATTGGAAAGCATGAAAGACGTCCAATTGGACGAAAATGGTGACGAAATCGTTGCTGAAGAAGAAAAATAAGATTAGTAATTAGAACTATAAAAACTTAACACCTTCTCCCTAAATGCAAATAGTGTAGTTTTGTAGTATAATATTACTGAACTACACTATTGTGCTAGGGTGATTTAACCAAAAGGTGGTTATTATGAGTATTGGTTTCACAGAAATTTTAGTTATCTTGGTAGTAGCTTTTGTTGTAGTTGGTCCAAAGGACCTTCCAAAAGTTGCTCGCGCATTGGCGAAATGCATTAAAAAAATTCGCTCAGCTATGAAGTCCTTAACAGACTCCTTTGAAGAGGAACTGGAAATGGAAGAAATGAAAAAGACCCAGCAGGAAATGCGTGGGATGCAAAATGATTTTGAAAAAGCTCAGCAGGAAGTTTTACGTCATGCTGAATTAGATAAAGATGATGTTGTAAAAGAAAAATAATATGCTTGAAAGGGCAAGGTGATTGATATGCGTTTAGGTGCTACAGAACTTTTGTTGATTTTGGCTGTTGCCATTATTGTTTTCGGAGCTGGTAAAATTGGTGGTTTAGGCAAAGCTCTAGGCACAAGTATTCGTGAATTTAAGGAAGAAGTAAAGTCTAAAGACGATGAGGGCGGGGAGAAAGCTAATGGAAAATCTTCCGCAAAAAAATAATGATTCGTTTGATGTTGTAGAGTCATATGAGCCATCTTTAGGTGACCATATTAGAGAGCTCCGAAAAAGAATTATCTGGTGTTTAGTGACATTAGTGGTAGTTTTTTTCGGGTTAGCTTCTTTTGTAAGCGAGCCTCTGATGAAGATAATAACAAAGCCGATTACAGATCGCGGTATTCAATTGATTTACATTGGGCTAGCGGAGGCATTGACAGCTCAATTGAAGGTTTGCTTTATTGCTGCATTTGTTATCTCTAGTCCGGTATTCCTGTGGCATATCTGGGACTTTGTTAAACCTGCATTATATGACAATGAGAAGAAAGCAGTTCTTATCTTCACTTTTGGCTCTGTCGTCCTATTTTTGATTGGGGTCACCTTTGGTTATATTGTTGTGTTCCTGTCAGCAATTACTTTCTTTGTATATGTTGGTGAAAATCTGGCAACGCCAATGCTATCTATCAGTCAATACGTAGGTTTCCTTTTTGGTTTTGTAATATCTTTCGGTATGGTATTTGAGATGCCTGTTGTATCTTATGTATTATGCAAGATGGGTGTTGTAACTGTAGATTTCTTAAAGTCCGCTAGAAAATATGTTATTCTAGGTATTTTTGTTGTTGCAGCGTTCCTGACTCCTCCTGACGCATTGTCACAAGTATTAATGGCTTTGCCTATGATAGTTCTTTACGAAATAGGTATTATTGTTGCGAAAATCGGTTGTAAATAAAGCTGCTGCTGTTAGTGGCAGCTTTTTTTAAAGCATTTTGGAGCAGACTATGAAAAAGAAACTTTTGATTGTAAACGATTCAACTGAAAAACGTAATATATTGAAAGACTATTTACAAGACGAATATGATGTCTTTGAGTCTACTAATGGAATGGATGCTTTGGAGACTTTGAAGAAAAATCGTAGCATTGCTATTGTCTTATTGGAACTTTATCTTCAAGAAATGACTGGACTTGAACTTTTACGTGAGGTTCGTGACGATAGTAGCTTTAAGAATCTGATCATCATGGCAACAACATCCAAGGGCAGTGTTAATGATGAAACTATGGCTCTTAGCCTTGGTGCTGATGATTATATTCGTCAACCTGTTACGCGAGATGTACTAATGGCACGCTTGAAAAATGTTGTAATGAATAGGGAGATGCTCTATACTTCTTTGAATACCTATGGTATGCAGCAGAATATATTAGATAATATTTCAACATCTATTTTTGTTGTTGATGCAGTTAATTTTAATCTTTATTATATGAATAAAGCATGCCAAAATATCATGAACTGTGATGACAAAAAATACTCCGGGAAGAAATGCTATGAATATTTTTATCATGAGAATCATCCATGCCGTTTCTGTAAATTAGCAATTGCTCACACAGGTAACAACAAGACAGAGGCATATTTGCCACCCTTGGATAAAACGGTTGAAGCCACGGTTTGTCTTATGGAGTGGATGGGACATCCAGCTTATGTTTCTTATTATACAGATATAACCGAAGAGAAAAAGGAACGAGAAATTGAAGAAGAGCGTTTTGAAAATGAATTAATGCGTAGATATAGGGTCGATTTGGATTTTATGGCATACATAGTATTCAATGTAACCAAAGGTATTGTAATGGAGCATGACCCACACGGATTCCCGGTTCCTACCATTGCAGCAGGTAGACCTATGGAAGATTTTACCGAGAAGGTTCTTCCTACGGTTATAGACTATGAAACAAGAAATGAATTTGTGGCTATGCTTAGCCGAGATAATTTAATCAACGCCTGTGCTAATGGTGAAGATATTTTATCTATAGATTATCGTCGTTATTCTCGTAACGAAAAATATATCATGTGGGCTCGTTCTACCATTCAGATGATGGAAGATCCGCGTACAAATGATCTCATGGCATTTCTTTACACATATGATATTAATGAGCGTAAAATGATGCAGGAAATCATCGATGCCATTGTACAGTATGATTATAAGATGCTCGTTTATATCAATTTAATTTCAGATAAGGCTAAATTCTATTCTAATCACGAGGAACTTTTCCAACATAGTGCCGGTCAAGAATTCGAGTATAATGATATTGTTAATGAATTTGCTTATCGTTTTGTTCCAAGCAAGGATAGAAAGGATGTCTTGCAACAAATGAGCATTTCTACTATCCGTGAAAATATGAGAGATAATGACGTTTATGAATTCGTCGTGGAGATTGAATCCAAAGAAAGAAAAAATCAGAAGCTGAAAATGCGTTATATCAATTTTGATAAGAGCTACGGAATGGTGCTTTGGACAGCCATAGATGTTACTGATATTTTTGATCTTGAAAAACTGCGTAATGACGATTTAACCAAGGAATTGGCGGCTAAAACGCAGGCTAATGATATAAGGCGTGATTATTCTTTGGCTATTAGTGACGAAATGCGTATGCCGTTAAAGAATATATTAACTTTGATCAGAAAAAGTATCAACGATGTTGAGCCTGGAAATTTACGTTCTCAACTTGAAGAAGCCAAAGAAAAAGCGGAAAAGTTAGGAAATATTATTAACGATTTCAGAGATATTAGTTTATTAGAAGCCAATAAAGTTGAATTGGAGGAGAACGAACTTCAAATTTCTGATGTCTTATACAAGCTTAAAACTAAGTTTTGTCGTAGTTATGCCAAAAAGAAACATAATGTTGTTCTAGAGCAGCAGATCTATGACGATGATTGTGTAGGCGACCTGAAAGCCTTGGAACGCATTCTTGGACAGGTTTTGGATAATGCTTTTAAGTTTACCGATAAAAAGAAAACGATTTCTATTCAGGCTTACCAAGTTCCCGCGGTAGATAATAGCAAGTTGAAATATCATTTCATTATCTCTGACGAAGGTTGTGGCATAGCATTGGAGAAGCTACATGATATCTTTAAACCTTTCTATGCTAAGGATAAAAAGCATATGAGTGGCAGTTCTGGTCTAGGCCTTGCTATCGCCAAAGGTTTAGCAAGAGCCATGGGTGGAGATCTTTCTGTAGAAAGCGAACTTGGAGTTGGTACAAGAGTTGTTTTTGATGTAACCATGCTTCGTAGTAAGAAACCGGCGGAATTTACTAATGAAATAGTAGATCCTGCAGAGATTTTAGAAGGCAAGAAGATTCTCTTTATTGAAAGTTCGCCCTTGGAGATTTTGGTTATTAGAAAACTTCTGGAAAAGAAGAATGTCACTGTTGAACAGGCTATGAAGCTGGAAGATGCTAAAGAGATTTTAACGAAAAACCCAAATGCCTTTGATGTTGTCTGTATGTCATTAGATTTTCCAGAAACTGATAGGGAAATACAAACAGAGTGTGTAAAACTTACTAGAAATTCTAAATTGATTGGCATTTACAAAGAATGTTCTGCCGAAGGGAAAAAAGAATGGGTTGAAATTGGTGTTGAAGGATTTATCGCAAAGCCTTTACGTTACAAAGAGTTTATAAATGAATTAAGCAAGTATTTTAATTGATGATTTGAGGAGGGTGCGCTATGAGTGTTTTTACTTTGTTTACAAAAGGCGGGATAATAATGTATCCCTTACTTTTCTGTTCTTTCTTGTCTTTGGCTATTGCTATAGAACGTTATCTGACTTATAAAGATTCTAAGACTAGCAATGAAGACATGGCAAAAATTATAAAAGTACTTCAATCAGAAGAGAATAACGAAACTAAAATTGACGCCTTGGGTGGAATTTCTGGTGACAGTGCAGTTATCGCAAGATTTTACCTTAGCCTAAGAGGTGCGAAAGAGGATTGTATTCAAAGTTTGGAGACTAAGGTGAATATTCTTCTCAATTCTTACGAGGAAAAACTTAATTTCTTAAGCATTATTGTTACCCTTTCTCCGCTTTTGGGCTTGTTAGGTACAATCTTTGGCATGATTAGTGCCTTTAGTGTTTTTGATTTGAAGGAAGGGCAGCCGTTTGCGATTACTGCTGGTATTGGCGAGGCATTGATTGCAACAGCTTTTGGCTTGATTGTTGCGATATTTACTCTGATTTTGTATGCAGCTTTAAAATACAAAATCAATCAACTGAAAAAATCCTTGGAAGAGTGCTGTTTGCAATTATTATCTGTAAATAAGTAGGTGGAAGCATGAAATTTAGAACGGAACAAAAGAGCATGCCGGAAATCATCATCATACCGATGATCGATATTATGTTTTTCTTGTTGGTTTTCTTCATGCTCAGTACCATGTATATGACTAATTTGAAAGCAGTACCGGTAAAAATCAGTGATATGGGCTCAGGCACAACCATTAATGAGTCAGTTCTTCCTATGTCAATTGATGCGGAAGGGAATATTTTTCTAGGTGATATCAAAACCCAGAAAAAGGAATTAGAAAAGAGTTTGCAGACTATTGTTCAAAAAAATGGTGATGTAAAGATTCTTTTGCGTGTGGATAAGGCTAGTTCTTTTGAAAATTTTGCATTTGTAACTCAAAGCTTGAAACAAGCGGGAGTAAGGCAAATTATTATGGCTACAGAAAAGGGGCAGTAAGATGGATATTAGCTCTAAACGCAATATCTATGGTTTTTCATTCTCAGCCTTTTTCCATCTTGCCTTGATACTGTTTATTATTTATACGCCTAAGTTTAATATGACAGACAGAGACGGCGAGATTTACGAAACACTTGATAATATCGAGGTCGCAGGAAGCAATGACCCTAATACAAGCAAACAATCTAAAAAACTTGACTTGGCTAAATTAGCATCACCAATGGAACTATTCCTTGGAGACGACAAGTCTTTTAGCAAATTCATGGAAAAGGTTGATCAGGTGGATTTAAGTAAACTGGATTTGCAACTGGAAAACAAGCCAAAAGTTGCACCGATTGTAAATGCTCCTGCTATAAAGCCTGTGCTAATCTCATCTAAACGCATACCATATCCTAAGTATGGCGGTGGGGTAAGTGGAATAGTAACAGTATGTGTGCTTGTTGGAACGGATGGAAAGCCTGAATATGTTTCGACGGCTGGTTCGTCTGGCCATCCAATGTTGGACGGTGCTGCACTAGATGCGAGTATAAATTGGGTATTTACACCGGCTAAGGATGCAAAAGGCAAGAAGGTACGTTGTTTAATATACATTCCTGTTGAAGTTAAGCCATAAAAGGATGATTAATATGAAATCTATTCGATTGATTTTGGCTATAGTGTCGACTTCGCTTGTTTTAATGATGGCGGGGTGTGACGGTAGCAAAGACGCTGATTTTAGATTAAAGGCTCAGGAATTTTTAATAAGATGCTCAAATGATATAAACAAGGCAGAGAAAGATTTTTCTGGAAAGAATATAGAATTAACTGGCGGGGTAATGGTGTGGCCTGGTGGTTTAAATCATGAGGGAAAACCTGTTGTAACTATTCAATCAAAGGTGAATGGAGTATATAACGAAGCGAGATATTATGACACGGTTAATGTTTATTTGATTAAAAAAGAGGATTTGTCCAAGTTTAGGCAAGGTGACAAGGTCAAAGTATTTGCTCGTTACGACAAAACGGTGCAAAGGAGGGTTGGCAATCTTACTTTGATAAATGTTTGGCTCAAGGACGGGGTAATTGCTCTAGATAACAAAAATAATTAAACCAGTTTGTGGTTGAATTTGATTACTCGGTTAAAGTGAATATTTTTTATCAAGCAGTTGCTAATGATACTTCATTTGTTATTTATCATCAATCAAACTTCCAACAAAAAACCACTGACCTTCGATTCATGAAAGTCAGTGGTATTTTTTGCTTTATTTTAGTTTTAGTCAAAAGAATTTGCGCAGCAAATTCATCCATAATTGCTCATTGCTAATTACTAATTGCTAATTAGTTTTGCTTCTCCCTTTCGATTAAAACGTTTGAAGTTCGTCTTACTCTTATTTCTTGCCAGAGCGTTCTTTTTCGTAATTGGATTGAAGAATTGCACCGTATGCTGCAGAGGTAACGAGATCTGCATAGCGAGCTAGGTAACCAGAGGTTACTTTCGGAGGTGGGCAAACCCAATTTGCTTTACGTTCAGCAAGCTCTTCGTCACTCAGGCGAACGTTAAGAGTACGTTCCGGAATATTAATGTCGATGATATCGCCGTCTTGAATGAGAGCGATAGGACCGCCAATAGCTGCTTCAGGAGAGATATGACCGATACAAGCACCACGTGTAGCACCAGAGAAACGACCATCAGTTAAGAGAGCAACGTCTTTGTCATGGCCCATGCCTACGAGTACGGATGTTGGGTTAAGCATTTCTTTAAAGCCAGGACCACCCTTAGGACCTTCATAACGAATTACAACTACATCACCAGAAACAATTTGCTTGGAGCAAATAGCTTTGATTGCATCATCCTCAGAGTTGAAGCATTTTGCTTTACCAGAGAAGACACGCATGGAAGGATCACAAGCAGATGCTTTGATAACGGAACATTCAGGAGCGATGTTGCCCTTAAGAATTGCAATACCACCAGTAGTATCAACAGGATCTTCAACAGTATGGATTACGTCGGGACGAGTGTTAACTGCGTTCTTAATAATTTGACCAATGGTTTTGCCAGAAACAGTTATACAATTCTTTTTGATTGCGCCTTTAATTTTGGTTAATTCTTTAATGATTGCAGGGATGCCGCCGCCTTCGTAAATATCAATAATATGGTGGGTGCCGCCCGGGCTCAATTTGGTTAAGTAAGGAGTCTTCTTGGAAATCTTGTCGAAAAGTTCCAAAGGAAGATCAATGCCACAGTCGTGAGCAATTGCCGGAAGATGGAGGGCAGTGTTAGAGGAACCGCCGATAGCCATATCAACAGTAATTGCATTTTTGAAAGCATCGAGAGTCATGATATCGCGAGGAAGAATTTGTTTTTCCCACATCTCCATAACAGCTTTGCCTGCAGCTTTTGCGAGACGAGCGCGTTGACCGTTGTATTGAGCAGGGATGGTGCCGTTGCCAGGAAGAGCAAGACCAAGAACCTCTGCCATGATATTCATGGTGTTAGCAGTGAAGAGGCCTGCGCAAGAACCACAACCGGGCATGCAAACATGCTCAATTTCGTCAAGCTCTTTTTTGTCGATGATACCAGCTTCAAACTTGCCAGCAGCTTCGAAAGCAGTAGATATAGAAATGTCTCTGCCTTTATAACGACCAGGAAGCATAGGACCACCGGACATAACAACGGTAGGAATGTTCAGACGACCAGCTGCCATTAACATACCAGGAACAATTTTGTCGCAGTTAGGAATTAAAACTAATGCGTCAAAGCCTTGGCCGATAGTAACGGCTTCGATGGAATCGGCAACGATTTCACGAGAGGGCAGGGGGAATTTCATTCCGTCATGACCCATAGCAATACCATCGCAAATACCAATTGCGGGGAATACCATCGGGGTGCCACCGTTTTCTAAAATACCATATTTAACGGCATCAGCGATTTGGTTTAAATGCATGTGACCAGGAATAACTTCGTTAGCCGCACAACAGATACCAATTAAAGGTTTCTTTAGTTCTTCTTCGGTGTAGCCCAATGCATAGAAGCAAGAACGATGAGCGGCACGAGTAGAACCTTTTTTTACAATGTCAGATCTCATAATTTGTGACCTCTTTCCCTTAAAAATTATATATATTTATTTTACTAAGTAAAGCTTAGTACATAAATATTATTCTAAATATTTTTCAAGTTGTTGTCAAATAATCCGACTTGAATAAATTTATATTTTATTTTTGTGTAATATTATAAACACTTTCAATTAAAAATACTGATTAGCATTCTAGATGTATTTGTTTTATAATGTAAGCAAGTTAATTTTGCAGAAAACTTTCTGCGTTTGTTTAATAATATTTTTGTGGTAAAAAGGAGATTTTTATGAAACCTCAAATTACTGAACTCCTAGGCATTAAATATCCAATCTTCCAAGGTGCTATGGCTTGGACTAGCGAAGCGAACCTGGCAACTGCAGTATCCAATGCAGGTGGTGCAGGTATAATTGCGACTGGTGGTCGCAGTGCTGAATGGGTTCGCGATGAAATTCGCAGAGCCAAAACAATGACTGACAAACCTTTCGGTGTTAATCTTATGTTGATGGCTCCTAATATCGAGGAAATTAAAAAAGTTGTTTGTGAAGAAAAAGTTGCTTTCGTTACGACTGGTGCTGGCAGTCCTATGCCTCACATTAAACAACTCCAAGAGGCAGGCGTTAAGGTTATTCCGGTAATCCCCAATTTGAAATTAGCAAAACGTGTCGCAGAGGCTGGCGTTGATGCAATTGTTATCGAGGGCATGGAAGGTGGCGGACACATCGGAAAACAAACGACCATGAGCCTTATGGAAAATATTTTGGCAGAAGTCAAGAGCATTCCCGTGCTTGTTGCTGGTGGTATTGTTGATGGTCGTGGTATCGCAGCAGCTCTTCTGATGGGGGCTGCTGGCGTGCAAATGGGTTCTCGTTGGATGCTCAGTGATGAATGCATCATCAACCAAAAAGCTAAGGAAGCAATCATCAAAGCAACTGATACGGATTCCGTTACAACTGGTTACAGCCGTAACTTAGGTGTACGCTGCCTAAAGAATGCTTTTACCGACGCATACGATGCCAAAGAAATTTCTGGTGCGCCAAACGAAGAACTTATGGCTATGGGCACTGGCACAAATAAACGTGGTCTCATCGACGGCGACGTTGAAAACGGAACGGTTATGTGTACTCAAGCAGTCGCTCGTTTGAACGAAATTCTTCCTTGTGCAGTTATCATGGAAAACTTAATTGCCGAGGCCAAGGAAACTTTGGCTAAGGCTCAAAGCATAGAACTTTAAGCTCAGTAAAAAAATTTTTCATCCTTGTCATCAATTTGGATATGAATCTGTACGTTTTAGTACTGTTTTCGTGTCCAAATTTTTTTCGCCTCGCCTCAAGGCAATCTTCTAAGCGAACTTATTGAATATCTTGATAGAGCAGCGATCCTCAAATTTTAAGTGTTGCCCCCGTTTTCTTTCATGTGTATATGTGGTAAAATTAATTTGAACCGTAATGGACTTCCTTTCAGTAGTATTTTGTGTGGTAACTTTATTCTAGCAAAGGGAATCCATTATGGGTCATTTTTTGTTTGATTGTTCAATTTCATTTTACAATTTACATTAGAAAAAATTTACAAACGTTTTCACAAAAAATTCTGTAACAAAAATTACAAATATTTACAAAAATCCCTTGCGTGCAGGGGATTTTTATGTTAGAATAATCAAAGTGTAAAAATACACACGTAGGGGAATCTATGCCCTTGTTGACGTTTAGCCGCGTTGGGGCAAGGAAATGAACCCTGCGGAGGTAAAAAACAGGAGGAATTCTAAAATGGCTATTATCTCTATGAAACAATTGCTTGAAGCTGGTGTACATTTTGGTCACCAAACCCGTCGTTGGAACCCGAAGATGGCTCAATACATCTTCACCGAACGCAATGGTATCTATATCATTGACCTGCAAAAAACCGTTAAAAAAGTTGATGAAGCTTACAACTTCATTCGTGAAGTAGCAGCTCAAGGCGAAAACATTCTTTTCGTTGGTACCAAAAAACAAGCTCAAGAAGCTATGAAAGAAGAAGCTACTCGTTGCAACATGTTCTATGTTAACGA
>JAUNIS010000070.1 GCA_030523325.1 Phascolarctobacterium sp. | reverse complement strand
CAATTAGCAATGTGCAATTAGCAATTATGGTATCGAGCCTACGGCTCGATGATTTAATTATGAATGCTAAATTCTGAATTTACATCGAGGATTCGCTCGATAAATTAAAACTATTCGTCGTGAAAAGAACGATTGCAAATTAAATCTTTAGATTTACTCTTCAGTTTTATCAAAAGAATTTGCGAAGCAAATTCAACCATCATTGCTCATTTCTAATTTCTAATTGATCCGAAGGAGTTCTTATGCCATTTTTAAGTGAACGAGTTGGTACCTTTACTGATTCTGTTATTCGTCGCATGACGAGAATCAGTAACGAATATGGTGCCATTAATTTATCCCAAGGTTTTCCTGACTTTCCTCCACCTAAGGCACTCTTAGATAGGTTGTCCGAGGTTGTTTATACCGGTCCTCATCAGTATGCCGTAACTTTTGGCGCCCCAAATTTCAGAGCTGCCCTTGCAAAAAAACTGGCAAAACTTTGAAGAGAGGCATTGACCCTGACAAGGAAGTTCTAGTTACTTGTGGCGGTACAGAGGCAATGATGTGTGCCATGATGACTGTGTGCGACCCAGGCGACAAGGTCATGGTCTTCTCACCCTTCTATGAAAATTATACTGCCGATGCAATTTTATCTGGAGCAGAGCCAATTTATATTCCTCTCGTTCCGCCTACCTACGACTTTGACATCTCGCTTATCGAAAAAGGTTTCAGAGAGGGCGCGAGGGCAATTATTGTCTGCAATCCGTCTAATCCTTGTGGCAAGGTTTTCCGCAAAAAAGAGTTAGAGGCAATTGGCTCCCTTGCAGTTAAATACGACGCCTTTGTAATTACGGATGAAGTTTACGAGCACATGGTCTACGTGCCCAACAAACATATAGCTATAGCTTCATTACCAGGCATGTACGAGCATACTATTACGTGTAGCTCTCTTTCAAAAACTTATTCCATCACTGGTTGGCGTCTTGGTTATCTTATTGGTCCCGAGTTCGTCATCGAATCCTGCAAAAAGGTACACGATTTCTTAACCATTGGTGCAGCCGCTCCCTTGCAAGAAGCGGCCGTCTGTGGCTTAGAGTTCGAGGAAAAATATTACGAGGATTTGCTTAAAATTTATACAGAAAAGCGTGAGTATTTCTTAAAGGGTCTCGATGCAATCGGACTTAAGCACAACACCCCCGAGGCAACTTATTTTGTTATGCTTGACATCCAAGAGTTTATGAATAAACCAAAATTTGCAGGCTGGTCGGACCTTGAGTTCTGTGAATGGATGGTTCGTGAAATTGGTGTGGCAGCTGTGCCTGGCTCTAGTTTCTTTAAAGAACCTGTCAACAATTTAATCCGCGTGCACTTTGCAAGACAAAAAGAAACTTTAGATGAAGCATTAGAACGGCTGGGAAGGTTGAAGGAATATTTGTAATTAAAATATGGCTGTTGCGAAAAAAATTGCAACAGCCAATATTTTTTTGAGCTTATATACTTAGCCGGTAAATGCCTGCTAAAATGTAGAAGGAACCAGTAATACCAATCATTTTACCTAAATCTTCTGGAAGAAATGGTTTTTCGTTTTTATCCCAGGTTAGTGAAATAAGCAAAAGGCCTATTCCTTGAACCCAACACTGCAATAATATTCCTCCAAAAATATCAGCGAAATAAGCGGAAACAAAAAATATCATGGCTTTTAAATACAAACTCACAACCCTCACCTCACCATCGAAATCCCATCATAGTTCTTAAGAAAAAGAAAGATAACATTTTGCAAAATATGAGAGCGTTTTTTTGAAAAACAATGGAAATTTTGGGACATTTGATTAGGAATTCATAAGTACAAGAACGTTATCTTTCTTATTCCTTATTATATATTATTATATTTATTATAAAAAATATCATTTTTTCATAAAACTTATTCCTTGTGATGAACATAAAACAAAAATCTTTTTTCTTCTTTCAAAAAAAATTTTCAAACATAAACTACTTAAAATTTCCCAAAATAAAAAAAATAACAACTTTTAATCATGTTCTGTTCAAAAGTTGTTATTAACATATTTTTTTATTTTTATAGTTATAATTATTAAAAAAATAAAACAATATCTCTATTTCTGTATTGATTTTTTACAACTTTCAGTGTTTCTTAAATAACCCTACATAACCAAAAGTATTAGCAAAAAGTTGGCCACTCTCTCCTCTATGAGGAAAAATTGTAATTTCATTTTTACGATTCTCTATTTTTCTATGGTAATACTTTTCATCAACCATTCTGAAAAATTCTATCAGCTTTTTCTCCTCGCATTCTTCTTCTAAGTTTTCTGCACTTACAATACCTGCTGTGTCCATACCTGAACACCTCCTTCTATACGCTTACTTCTTAGATATTATTTATATTATGAAAATAATCAACAAAATCCTTCATAAGTAATATAATAATTATTCCTATTCTCATCTACAATTATAATTCATCATATAAAATAATTAAAATACTCCTTTCGCATAAAAGTTATTCTTGCAAAATCTGATGTGGCTGATATCCCAAACTTAAGTGCAACAAAAAAACTCCTGAAGTAAATCAGGAGTTTTTAAGGGAATCAAATGGGTTTATTATTAAGTCGCCGGGAAGAACGGCCACACTACAGGAATGACACAAATAGATACTACTAAACAAACGAATACCAAACCAGTGCCAGCTTTTACGTAATCCATAAATTTATAACCACCAGGTCCTAGAACCAAAGTATTGGGAGGAGTACCTACTGGAGAAGCAAACGCACAAGATGATGCAATAAGCACAGCCATTAGCACTGCCTTCGGTGATGCCCCGATTTGAGCGGACAACGCAATACCCACGGGACAAAGCAAAGCCTTGGATGCTGTGTTAGACATAAATTGTGTTAAAAGTACTGCTAGACAGAAAAGAACTGCAGTCACTAAATATGGAGAAGGATTGCCTCCCATGAGTTTAACAGTTGCCTCAGCAATTAATTTACCAGCACCTGTTGTATTCATCGCGGATGCTACAGGAATCATTCCAGCAAAAAGAAAAATTGTGATCCAATCAATTGAGTTATATGCTTGTTTCTCAGAAATGCAGCCAGTAAGAACGCAGAGCACAGCGCCTACTACCGCAGCAATTTCCAAAACAACTACACCAGTTGCCATACAACCAATTACACCTACCATGATGACTCCGCAAATAATTTGCTTTCTTGTGCTTGTTACATTAGCTTCTATTTCTTGCTCAACCTCTGTATCGAAGTTTGCTGTATCATCTGGGAGAAGATATTTCCCTACAAACATCATATAAATGATACCAGCCAAAGTAATGGGAACGCCAATGTATGCATATTCAAAGAAACCAAATTGAAGATGTTCCATGCCTGCAGCTTTAAGAGCTACATTAGCTAAAATGTTCGGCGGAGTACCAATCAGTGTAATTGTACCGCCTAACCCGCAGGCAAAAGCCAATGGCATCAATTCTCTTGATGGTGAAATCTTGGCTTGAGAACAAATACCTAAAACAACCGGAATCAAACAAGCAGTAGTACCAGTATTTGAAAGAACTGAAGACATAAGAGCTGCAATAACCATAATACCAAACATTAAAGAATTTTCACTAGTACCAAAGAGTTTAACTACTTGTCCGCCAATTTTTTGTGCAAGGCCTGTGTAGAACATGGCTGCACCAACAACAAACATCCCACCAAATAATACTACCGTAGAATCGGCTAGACCCAAAAAAATTTGGTTTTGAGGAACTAATTCCAGAGCCCAGCAAGCGATTGCCGCACCAACAGCAGTCATAGCCAAAGGAACTAACTCAGTAACGAATAAGAATGCTACCACAGCGAGTAAGCATAAACATTTAATTGCAGGTGACATTTATTCCTCCTTATTAATATTAGATAGTTTTACATAACCGAATGTTTTTAAAAACAATCTTCCATCTTCTCCTCTATGTGGAAATACTTTACTCTCTTCTTTTCGATTTTGAATTTTTCGATGATAATAATTTTCATCCACCTTTTTTAAAAAATTGATGATTTTCCGATTCTCGGCTTCATCATCTAATAAATTTTCTTCATTACAAATTATTGCAATCTCCATTAAATTTGCCATCCTCCTTTCCCACCGAAAAATTCTCTTTATAATTCGTAAAGTAATTTTAAAGAAGCACTACCTTAATGTGATTAAGAATGTATTTCGATTCAAATACACCAATGACATTGATAATGTTATAAAATATCTTTATAATCATTCTCTTCCTAATGCCTCAACAGATTTCTTAGATAACTTGCAACCCTGATATCTAAAAACATAATCTTTAACAGCTTCCTTGTAGTGTGGAAAAATTCTAACTTGATCCATCCTTTTTTTCATAAGTCTATCAACAAGACTTTCATCATCGCTATCGCCATTAAAATTCATGTAACTTTTTACCTCGACTAGTTCTTCCATAATAAACGCTCCTTTCAAATTGATTAGGTCAGAGAAAATAACATATATTCCTTTAACTGAAATTGATTATAACCCATAATGTAAATTACTAAAAATATCCTTTCTTCATAGAAATTATTAAACATTTTTATTTTTCATTAATTAAACAGATTGCATACCAGTATTAAAGAAATATATTCCTCATGCTTATAGTTCATAAAAGTTATGTTTCCATTAGTAACAAGAATATCTTTTTTAATTTTTCTTAAATTGTAAAATGAAATTGAACAACTAAACAAAAAATTGACCCAT
>JAUNIS010000027.1 GCA_030523325.1 Phascolarctobacterium sp. | reverse complement strand
GCTGCAGTTGCAAGTGTAGGCTTCGTTATGAGCGCCAGCGCAGAAGAAGTGCAAACCTATGAGATGGGTCCTGTTGTCGTTGTCGGCGATAAAGGTGTTCTGCCCGGAGGTTATGTAAGTACTGATGGTTCCGCAGGTCTTTTAGGTTATCAGGATACCATGAGTTTGCCCTTCCAACAAAATAATATTACGGAAAAGGCTATCGAAATTTTTGGTGCCAATCCTAGTGAAGCATCTACTGCTGTGTTAGTAAACTCTCCTAGCATTCGTACTGCTGGCAGCACTGTTTATAACGATTACTCTCTGCGCGGACAAAACGCAAATGCATATCAATTCCGTATTAACGGCGTACCAGGTATGCTTTCTCAAACAAATATTCCTATGACCTTCTTTGAAAAGGTTGAGATTACTTCCGGTGCAAGCGTAGGTATTTATGGTGTTGCTGCTAAAGAATCTGCAGGCGGTTCCATTAACCTTGTTACAAAAAAAGCTGGTAAGGAAGATATCAATAGAGTAAATGTTGGTTTTGCTGGTCGTGGTACTGGTACTATTGGTCTTGATGTTTCTCGTCGCTTTGGCAAGGATAAAGAACAAGGTATTCGCGTAAATATTTCTGGTACTAACGGAGAAACAGGTATTAAGAACGAAAAAGTTAGAAACAATGTTTTCTCCATTAACTATGATAGAGAAACCAAGCATGCAGAAACAAATATTTTTGCAGGCTATCGTGATACCAAGACTAAAGAAGCAATGCGTTACTTCTATATGGGCAACAAAAATTTAACAAGATTGCCCTCTGCACCGAGTGCAAAAAATAATTATGCTTTTGACGGTGAACAAGTTGGCATGAAAACCTACATGGCTGTATTGAACCATGTACAAAAATTCAACGACTCTACCAAGATGTTCGTTAATGCTGGCTGGGCTTATAACGACGGCTATTCCTATAGAGTTCCTCAAGGTACTCGTCTTGATATTATCAATGATGCAGGTGACGTATCTCGTAATATGAGAAACGAACCCTTTGCTATTCGCAATACTTATTTGCAAGCAGGCGTTCAACACAACTGGAAGGTTGGCGTTGTAGAAAACAAAACTGTTGCAGCTTATGATATGGACTGGTATGCAGCTCAATGGGGTACTAGTGGCTCTAACGGCAAGATTACTGGCAACATTTATAAAAACAATATTTCCTACGATAAATTTACCCAAATCAAAACTGGTCCTATTTGGAGTGGTAAATCTAAATATAATGGCTGGTCTTTAATCAATACTTCCACCATTGGTAAATTGGATGTAGACCTTGGCGTGCATCACCATCAATCCACCGTTACTGCAACCAATCATTCTGTAACCAAATCCGATGCAACATCTCCTCTCTACGGTCTCGTATATAAACCGACTGATAAGCTGTCCATCTTCGCTAACCATACTGAAAGCTTCCAAGAAGGCTCCATTGTTACCATGGGTACCTTCGAAAATGGTGGCGACGTTCTTTCTCCGACCAAGACTAAGCAAAACGAATTTGGTATTAAATACAAAAACAAAGGCTTCATGACAAGCATTTCTTATTTCGATATGGAAAAGGAAGCTACCTTTGATAGAACTATCGACGGTAAAACCTGGAGAACTATTGACGGCGAATTAAACTACAAGGGCGTTGAATTCTCTATCGGCGGTCAAATCGCACCGAAATGGAGCTTAAACGGCGGTCTCCTCTACATTAACTCCGACTATAAGAATCATTCTACCTATGAAGGCAGACAAGTTTTAGGAACCTCTAAATGGAGTGGTGTAGGCGTGCTGCAATATGCACCTGATGAAAATACTAATATCTTTGGTCGTGCAGTATTTACTGGTAAGGCTCCTATTTATACTGAAGATAACCGCACCTTGGAAATCGGTTCTTCTGTTGTTTATGACCTTGGCGTTAGATACAAAACTAAAATTAATCGCATGCCTGTAACCTTGACTGCAACTTGCTTCAACTTGTTTGGCAAGGATTACTGGCTGCCGCGTGCAACAACTCAAATGGGCATCCTTGGTAATCCGAGAACCTTTGCTATTGGCGCAAGCTTTGACATCTAATTAATTTATAAATTTCTTGGGCGAGGAGGCTTTGAGCCTCCTTGCCTAAAACTGTTTAGAGGTAATCATGCGAAAAATCGCAAAAATTTTTCTTATCGTACTAAGTCTTTGTTGTTTAATTGTTGGCTGCAACAAACAAGAAAAGCAGATGACTTCTCAAGGTAAAACAATTACTGTTACTGATAGCAGCGGTACACAGGTAGAGATTCCCTGTCCGGTTAGACGTGCCGTCATATCTAACGCATACAACGCTGAACTAATTAACGCAATTAATGCAATGGATTATGTCGTGGGCGTGGATAATTATATTTACAACGATCAGCGAGGCTTTGGCAATCGCTTTAAAAAAGAACAAGTCGTTGGCACGAGTCAACGTGAAATAAATTTTGAAAACGTAATTAAGTTAAACCCCGAGGTTTTAATTCTCACAGGCAATGGTTCTGTGGAAGAAGCTCGCAGGAAGCTTACCCCCTTTGGCATTAAGGTTATAGTCTGCGACGCTTATTTCACCCAGGATTTTAGTAAGAACGCTAAGCTTCTCGGACAAGTTTTTGGCAAGGAAAAGGATGCTGAAGATTTAGTCAATTATTTCGAGGTCAAGCTCAAGTATTTGCAAAAACAATTAAAGGACGTCAAGAAAAAGCGTTTGTATTTTGAATATCGTAAGGAAGGCAGCACCACTATTCCTGGAAATTATTTTTATAAAATGGTGGAATTTTCTGGCGCAGACAATATTTTTAAGGATGCTAAGAACGTTAATGTGGATAGCGAATCCATCATCAAACGCAATCCTCAATATATCGTCAAGGTTTCAGACATTAATGTTATGTCAAAATATGAACCACCTACATTAGCCGAGCATGAAAAAATTTTATCGGAGCTCAAGAATCGTCCTGGTTGGGATAACATTGACGCTGTTAAGGATAACAAGATTTTTTTGCTGTCTCATTATGTGCATGGAGGAGCAAGTAAGCTCGTTGGCACCATGTATATCGCCAAATTTTTATATCCTGAATTATTGCCGGATTTAAATCCTGAAGAGGTCTTCAAGGTTTGGCTGGAAAAATATCAGCACTTGTCATATATCTCTGGGCATACTTATCCTGCGTATAAACTAGATTGATTAGGTGAAATTTATGTTTAACTCTCACAAAAAATTAAACGCTCTATTTCTTGCTTTAAGCATTTGCTTTTTAATTTGCTCATTGCTTGTAGGTTGTGCTAAAGAAAAGGCAAAACAGAGCAGTAAGTCTGCTATTTTGGTTGAAGATAGTTTGGGACGAAGGATTGCCTTAGAAAGACCGCTACAAAAAGTGGTGGTTGCCAATGCATATAATACGGACCTTACGGAATTAATCGTAGCCTTGGGCAGCTTGGATACAATTGTTGGCGTAGACCAAAATATTCTTTGGAACAATGAAGCCTTTCAGAATAAATTTACACAAAAGGATTTGATTTGTGCCCGTGATGGTTTAGTTATTAACTACGAGCGAGTCATTGACATGAAACCGGACGCACTCATTATCTCTAGTCGAGGCAGCTGGCATGATGCTGAAGAAAAACTCAAGGGCTTTGGCATTAAGGTTATCGTAGTAGATACTCACGATATGGAAAAGTTTTCGGCTAATTGTCAGCTTTTAGGGAAAATTTTTGGCAAAGAAGAACGAGCTCAAGAAATAGAAAATTATTACGGTAGTAAACTTGCATATGTCAAGCAACAATTAGCAAATGTGAAAAATCGTAAGACCGTCTATTTTGAATGCGGAAGTCCTGGTGCGACTACTATGAAGGGCAGTTATTTTTACAGCATGGTGAAATATACTGGGGGCATCAACATCATGGACGATGCAGTAGAACGACATATTGTTCCCGAGGCCGTTATTATTCGTAATCCTCAAATGATTGTGAAAATGAGTGATCCTCGTTGGAAATATTCTTACAAGCCGCCCACACTTGAAGAACAGCTTGCGATTCGCAAGGAGCTTGTGAATCGTCCTGGTTGGAACGAAATTGAAGCAGTAAAGAAGAATAATATTTTTCAGCTGTCCTACTTTTCGCACTGTGGTGCTGCTAAAATCGTAGGTGTGCTTTACGTAGCCAAATTTTTATACCCCGAGCTTTTGCCTGACTTACACCCCGAGGAAGCTTTTAAGGTTTGGGTGACAAAATATTTAAATCTGGAATACTTGCCAGGTCATACTTATCCAAAAATTACGTGAAGGGTTAGGGAAAGAAATTGTTAGAAGATAAATATCTTGCATATAAACGCAGTGCTTATAAAAAAATATTTGCTTCCTCTTTGGGCGTCCTTTTAGTAGCGGTGTTCTGCCTAATTTTTGGTACGGACATAGGGGTTATGGAAGCAATTACTGCTTGTATCGGTTTTATCAAGACGGGTGATTTCACCGGCAACAATATTGCTATGCAAAAAATTATCGTTTTACTGAGAATGCCTCGCATGTGCCTGGCGATTCTTGCAGGCATTGGACTTAGCATTGCCGGGATGATGATGCAATCGGTTACGCGTAACATGCTGGTGAGTCCCTTTACTTTGGGGGTTAGCAGTGCAGCAGCTTTTGGTGCATCTATTTGTATTGTTTTTGGTAGCAGTACCATTTTCTTTAACGATGCGGCTATTATTGGCAGCGCTTTTGCTGCCTCTATGTGTAGTGTTGCCCTTGTCTTTATGGTTGCCAAAAGAATCGGCATTACAGCTAACACAATTATTCTCGTAGGCATCGCCATGAATTATTTTTGCTCGGCTCTGACCGCAACCTTGCAATTTTTTGCAGAAGAAAATAAGCTTGCAGCGGTTGTGCAATGGACCTTTGGTTCTTTTAACAGAGCTAATTGGCATGGAGTGGTGGTGATTAGCGTCATCGTTCTTATTTGTTACGTAGCTGGTACGCGTCTTACTTTAAAATGGAATGCAATGGCAAGTGGTGACGATGAAACCGTCAAGAGCCTTGGTATAAACCCTGAGCAATTGCGAACCTTGACAATGATTCTTGCTGTCCTTGTAACTGCGACCATCATTAGTTTTACAGGTGTTATTGGTTTCGTTGGTTTAATAGCTCCCCATATGGCGAGATATCTTGTGGGCAACGATCATAGTGTGCTTTTTCCTATGAGTGCTACCCTAGGCGCAGGACTTTTAGTGCTTGCTGATACCATTGGCAAATTCATTCTTTACCCGGTAAATATTCCAGTTGGCATCGTCGTTTCTTTTGTGGGTGTACCCATCTTTGTACAATTAATTTTGCAATCGAGGAGGAGTTCCTTATGAAAAGCTTGAAGGTAAAACATTTATCCTTTGGCTATACAAAGGAACAAAAAATTCTTGATGATATTTCTATTGAGGTTGAGTCTGGGGAAATTTTAGGTATCCTAGGTCCTAACGGAACAGGCAAGACGACTCTTATTAAGTGTGTGAACAATATTTTAGAGCCAAGCGCAGGCAAGGTTTTTTACGGCTATGATTTAATTAGTCAGCTTAGTCGTAAAGAGATTGCAAAAATTATCGCGTATGTTCCTCAATATAATAATTCTTTTTTCGGTATGAATGTTGTTGATGCAGTACTCATGGGACGCATGCCTTACGTTACGACTCATTATACGGAACAGGATAAAAAAATTGCCTTCGATATTATTAAGCAAATGGAATTGGAAAAATTTGCTTTTCGAAGCATTAAGGCGATGAGCGGCGGGGAGCGGCAAAGAGTTTTTATCGCAAGATCTTTAGTGCAGCAACCTAAGTTTATTATTCTTGATGAGCCTACTAGCGCACTTGACTTGCACAATCAACTTTTTATTCTCCATACCCTGGCAAATATTGCCAAGGAGCAAAACATTGGTCTTATTATGACCATCCATGATTTAAATCTTGCAGCTATGTTTTGTGACAAAATTTTAATGCTCAAAGACTCTCACGTTTTTGCTTACGGTACGCCACATGAAGTTCTCACGGAAGAAAATATTGACGGCATGTATCGTGTTAACACCAAGGTTCAGGACATTGACGGCTTTAAGCACGTAAGGCTGCTAAAGAATTTATAGTAAACTTATCTCACAACTTTTATAAATTGTTCTATAATTTTATTGAATTTGAGAGCTCTATGGTTCTGTGATATAATTCTTGTATTGAGGGGTGCACTATTTAAGGTGCACGTGGAGGATTTATATCATATGGATGCTATAGAAGTATTAAAAACAAGACGTAGTTGTCGTATTTTTGTCGGACAAGTTCCTGACGATGCTTTAAAAATTATTTTAGATTGTGCTTTGAATGCACCTTGCGCACATAATTTGCAAGATGTGAAGATTGTTGTTGTGCAAGACCCGGTGAAGATTCAAACCTTTAACGATTTGAACAAGTGCTTCTGGGAAAGTGAGGTTGATCCTTTCTACGGAGCTCCTACTGTTTGCTTTGTTTTTGCGCCAGAAGAAAATCAAAATGGTTTTAAGGACGGTGCTTTAGCTATTGGAGCAATGCAAACTGCTGCTTGGGCGCTAGGGATTGGGTCCTGCTGGATTAACAGATGTACGGAGATGTTTGAGACTGACGAAGGCAAGATGCATTTGGAATCTTGGGGGCTTGAGGGACACATTGGTATTGGTTGCTGCCTCTTAGGCAAGCCAGGACAGACTATGGGTCCGAAGGCGATTAAACCAAATAGAATCATCGTTGATAAAATTTAATCGTTAGTTAAGGCGGTAATTTAATTCGGAATTCGGGATTGAGGACGTATTTGGCTTTTGATTAAAATTGGTTAGTTAAGAATTAAACAAATCGCTGCGCGATTTGCGAAGGGCTCGAAAAAAATTAAAACGTCTGATGCAACAGCGCGTGCGTCAGACGTTTTTTATTGTGTGTCTTACTCCGAGATGTCTACCTAGCGCAGAAACGCATGCGATAAAAAGTTCATAGATGGGAGTCAGTTTACCAACTTGAATCAAATAATAAAAGCCTCAAAAAGTCAGAGCTGTAATAATGAATAGTCTCTAGGAAAATAAAAAGTCGACCTGGATTGATCGACTCCTTGGCCTACCTCAGTAGCTTGCAATGTATTGTGTTCAAACGGTTATGCAGCGCCGTATACGAGACCTATACGTACGGTGCAATGAGAGGTGCGGGAGTATTTACTCCCCGCCTTTTTCTGTTAATTTTTCTTTTGGTGAGTTGAATTATAATCAGTGATTGCTTGCATATAAGCTTTAAGCTTAAGCTTCTCGTTATCATAAAGCTGCGTCCATGGGTTCAAGAATTCTTTTTGTTTCTTGGTCAGGATGACTTGTTCATCATCATAGTTAAAAAATTGGGCCGTTGTTATACCAAAACCATGGCAAATTTTATCGAGAGTGATGAAGTTGGGGGTACTTCCTCTACTTAGCATTACAGATAATGAAGAGAGTAGTAGACCGGAATTTTTTGCCAATCTATAATGAGACATATTTTTTTCTTTTAATAGTGTGTTGATTTTATCTAAAACGTAATTGTCTGTTTTCTCAAACTTTCCTGACATGACGTCCTCCAAGTTTTTATTTTCTTCATTATATTCTAATGACGAGCAAATAACAATAGGGAGAAGAAATTTTCTAGTGTGACAAGGATAACTTATCATAGTACTTATCACTTAACAAGAAGTTAACATATAAGTTTTTCTTTTTGTAGGTTGTTGTCAGTTAAACAAAAATTTACAAGATAATTTTAATATTAATTTTATTTATAAACAGAATTTATAGATTGATAAATATTTTGTAAAAATTTTCGAAAATGGGTTGACTTTCTTATTAGTAACTATTATAATTTAATCAACAAGTTGATATTGATATTATAGGTGCGTGAGCTTAATAGAGAAGCCGGTTTAAGTCCGGCACGGTCCCGCCGCTGTAAGGAAGAGCGAATACCAACGAGTCACTGGGAAACTGGGAAGACGGATATTTGCGACGACGCCAAGTCAGAAGAACTGCCTATAAGATGCATCGTCGTTTGACCTGCGAGAGACGGGGAGAGATGTCGGAAGAGTAAGAAATTTTTTATTCTTTGATATTTCGCCGTTTTTCATGATAACTGTTGTTACAACTGTAGTTATTTTGAAAAGCGGTTTTTGTTTCCATAGCTCATTTGGTCAAAAGATGGCGGACTGAATGAGAGTGGTCTAGCCATCGATGTTATCATAATCATTTTGTTCGCGGAACTGGACACTCCGTGCTTTAACGTAAATGCTATTCTGAAATTTTCCTTATGTAGTTAAAATCATTTCCTTTCTCCTCTCTCATACAGCAGTGTGGAGCTGCTGTATAGAAAATTCCGCCATCACAACTCTCAGTGGTGGCGTTTTCTTTTTGCCATCACAGGTCAATTAACGGAGGCTTAAGCATGAAAAGTATAATTTTATCCGGTATATCTGTATATGATCTCCAAGAAGCCTTCTCAAGATATAAAGGCGTTGTAGATACAAAAGTTGGCTATGTTAATTCTGATATTCAGAAACCTAGTCTAGAAGAACTTAAATCTGGGAAGACTGGTGCGGCCCTTGGAGTTAAAATCACTTATAATCCCAACAAAATAGATATCTGTGATATTCTCGCTCTTTACTTTAAAATGCTTCGTCCTAAAGACGAAAAAACAAGAGAAGAGCAAGCAAGAGATTTAAAGAGAAGCTGCATCTTCTATTACTCAGGAGAAGATGTCATGCAAATAGAATATTACGTCAAGTTTATGCAAAATAGAGGCGTGCAATCCATTGCTACAACTGGAGAGATGCTCGTTAATGATACGAAGCGTGAAGGCCCTGAGCCTCGTTATCTTTATGTAAATTACGTAAAAGCCGTTAATTTTATCGAAGCACCAGAGGAAGAACAAAATTATTTGCGCAAAAACCCGGATGCTCCTAGAGAAATTGATCTAGACGCATTGGCGGAAGATGGTTTCATCGCCAAACTTTAATCATAGCTACATCGGCTAAACTGAAGCCGTGTACATAAATGAATGACCGTCATCTTGCGAGGAGTTGAACTTAACGTTCTTTGATGAAGTGTTATTCTATTTTAAATTTGTAAAGGAGGAAATTTCTATGGCCGCTGATCAAGAAATGCAAGACGTCAACGTAAAAGAAAAACAGTTGACTGATGCTGAACTGCAAGCGATTTTAGAGGAATCTGGCAAAAAAGCTGAATTCCCTGCCGTAAGCTTCGATGAATTCGAGCTGCCTGAGTGGGATGAATGGGTAGAGGCATGTAATGCTCTTCTCAAAGGTGCTCCCTTTGACAAAGTCATGTATACCAAAAACTACGAAGGCATTACTTTTGATCCTATCTACAGACGTATTGATGTAGATCCTATCCTTCCTACGGATGATTATCCTGGTACAGGCGATTATCTGCGTGGTGCAACCGTAAATGGTTATGTACATGAACCTTGGGGTGTTGCTCAATATTGTGACGAAAGTCTTCCTCTCGACAATAATGAATTGTTGAAAGAAGAAACTTCTAAAGGTACTACCGTATATAATATAGGTCTTGATACAGCAACTCGCTGTGGCATTGATGCAAAAGATGCTGAAGTTATTGGTGATACTGGCGTAAATATTACTACTGTTGAAGATATGAATGTTCTTTTGAACGGTTTGGATTTTGAAAAATTCCCCGTAATGATTTATGCTGGCGTTTCTGCTAAAAATATTATTGCTTTGATGGCTGCTGCACTCAAAGCACAAGGCAAAGATATTGCTCAAGTAAGAGGTACTATAGGTGCTGACCCAATTGGCGAACTCCTCCGCAATGGTAAAGCAAATCTTGCTGAAGCATTTGATGCAATGGCTGCTTGTCTGAATTATGTTAAAGTTAATGCACCTAAGATTCGTCCTATTTTCGTACGCGGTGATGTGTTCACTGACGGCGGTGCTGAGGCAGCTCAAGAGGTTGCTTATAGCTTTGCGAGCGCAGTTGAATATATTCGTGAAATGGCGAAGAAAGGTATTGACGCTGCAGATGTTAATAAAGGTATGACCTTCTGCTTCAATGCAGGTGCCAACTTCTTTATTGAAATTGCAAAACTCCGTGCCGCACGTGTAGTATGGTCTGCAATCATGGAAGGCTTTGGTGCAGAGGTCAGCGATCGTGCAATCAATATTCATGGTCGTAGCGCACGCTTTACTAAAACTGTTATTGATCCCTACGTAAATATGCTTCGTAATACTACTCAAACTTTTTCTGCAGTAGTTGGTGGTGTTGCAACTTATGAGAATCCTCCGTTCGACGAGTTGATTCGTAAGGGCGACGTTTTCTCTCGTCGTATTGCTCGTAACCTTCATATTATGTTGCAAGAAGAATTTGGTATGATGTGTCCTGTTGATGCAGCTGGTGGTTCTTGGGCAGTTGAAACCTTGACCAAGCAAATGATTGAAAAAATTTGGGCTGAGTTCCAAAAAGTTGAAGGTATGGGCGGTATGGTCGCTGCAGTTAAAGAAGGATATCCGCAAAAAGCTGTTAACGATGTACTCGAACTTCGTTTCAAAAATTTGGAAAAACGTTCTGACCGTGCAGTTGGCGTTAATATGTATCCCAATATGACTGAAGAACCTTTGGAAAGACGTGTGGAAGATCAAGAAGCCTTGAAGAAATCTCGCGTAGCTGCAGTTAGTGCATACGTTTCTGATATTGATGAAGCTTTCTTGGCTGACAAGCTTGCTGACATTAAATCCGTTGAGGGTTCTATAGCAGCATTTGAATGTGGCGCGACAATCTCTCAAGTAACTAGCAAAGAAGCAGCTGATACTGAAGCAGAAATTATCGGCGTTCATCATTGGACCGAACGTTATGAAGCTCTTCGCTTCGATACGGAACGTTATATGAAAGAAACCGGCAAGAATATTGAAGTATTCCTGTGCAACATGGGACCGATTCCTCAACATAAAGCAAGGGCTGACTTCTCCACCAGCTTCCTTCAAGTTGGTGAATTCAACGTTCATCTGAACGATGGCTTCCAAGATGGAGAAGACGGTACTCAATATGAAAAATGTGTTAAAGCATTTAAAGAAGGCGATTACGATGTTGCAGTTATTTGCTCCACAGATAAAACATATCCAGAAATTGTACCTGCATTAGCTCCACAAATTAAAGCTGCTATGAAAGAATCTGGCACCCTGTTCCTTGCTGGTGCTGCACCGAAGGATCTGGAAGAAATTTATCGTGCGGCAGGTGTAGATGATTTCATTAGTGTTAAAGCTAATTGCTTCCAAACCTTGAAGATGTTGCAGAAGAAGAAAGGAATGATTGAATAATGGCTATGAATCCCGATTTCACAAAAATTTCCATTCCTGAACATCCTTCTTGCTCTTATGACGAATGGAAGAAAAATCTTGAAGAAAAAATGGGCGAAGGTTATGACGCCCTTTACGATACGACTTTGGAACGTATCCCCAAAGAACCTTTATACACCAAAGACATTTATGCAAAATGCAATCACTTAGATTTTATGAGCGGCATTCCCCCGTTCCTGCGTGGGCCATATTCAACCATGTACGTATTCCGTCCTTGGACTGTACGTCAATATGCTGGCTTCTCCACTGCAGAAGAATCTAACGCATTCTATCGTCGTAACTTGGCAGCAGGCCAAAAAGGTCTGTCAATCGCTTTCGACTTGCCGACTCACCGCGGCTATGACGCAGATAACCCGCGTGTAGTTGGTGACGTAGGTAAAGCAGGCGTATCTGTTTGCTCCATGCTCGATATGAACATTTTGTTCTCTGGTATTCCTCTGGATCAAATGTCCGTATCCATGACTATGAATGGCGCGGTTCTGCCGATTCTTTCCTTCTTTATCGTATCTGGTGAAGAACAAGGCGTAGATAAATCTATCATGGCTGGTACTATTCAAAATGATATTTTGAAAGAGTTCATGGTTCGTAATACTTATATCTATCCTCCTGGAATGTCCATGCGTATCATTGGTGATATTTTCGAATACACCACTAAATACATGCCTAAGTTCAACAGTATTTCTATTTCTGGTTACCACATTCAAGAATGCGGTGCTACCTGCGATCTAGAATTAGGCTATACTCTTGCCGATGGTATGGAATATATTCGTACCGGCGAAGCTGCTGGCTTACCTGTTGATGCGTTCGCAAAACGCTTGTCATTCTTCTGGGATATGGGCAAGAACTACTTCATGGAAGTTGCTAAGATGCGTGCGGCTCGTGTTCTTTGGGCTAAGATTCTTAAGAGCTTCGGCGCTGAAAATCCGAAATCCATGGCACTGCGTACTCACTCTCAAACATCTGGTTGGTCTCTTACCGAACAAGATCCGTTCAACAATATCGCTCGTACCGCAATGGAAGCTATGTCAGCTGCATTAGGTCATACTCAATCCTTGCATACTAACGCACTCGACGAAGCAATCGCATTGCCGACCGACTTCTCTGCACGTCTTGCTCGTAATACCCAACTTTATATTCAAGACGAGACTAAAGTATGTAAGATTATCGATCCGTGGGGCGGCTCCTACTATCTTGAATACCTCACTAACGAAATTATTCGTCGTGCTTGGGCACATATTCAAGAAGTTGAAGCTCTCGGCGGTATGGCTAAAGCAATCGCAACTGGCTTACCGAAGATGCGTATCGAAGAATGTGCTGCTCGTCGTCAAGCTAATATTGACCGCGGTACTGAAACAATCGTTGGCCTGAACAAATATCGTCTGGCTAAGGAAGATCCGCTGAACGTATTGTCCATCGACAATACTGCTGTACGTAACGCTCAAATTAAACGTCTTGAAAAATTACGTTCCATTCGTGATCCAGAGAAAGTTCGTCGCGATTTGGAAGCAATTACCAAGGCAGCAGAATCCAGAGACAACGGCAACTTGTTGGAAATGGCTGTTCAAGCTGCACGCGACCGTGCATCCTTAGGTGAAATTTCTGATGCAGTTGAAAAAGTATCTGGTCGTTTCAATGCTGTAATTCATACTGTATCCGGCGTTTACTCTTCTGAATTCACTGGCAGTGATGAACTGACTAAAGCTAATGAATTGGCTAACGAATTCGAAAGATTAGAAGGTCGTCGTCCTCGTATCTTCTTAGCTAAGATGGGTCAAGACGGTCATGACCGTGGACAAAAAGTTTTAGCTACTTCCTTTGCAGATATGGGCTGGACTGTCGACGTTGGTCCTCTCTTCCAAACTCCGGAAGAAACTGCACAAGACGCAGTAGATAATGACGTTGATATGGTTGGCTTCTCCAGCTTGGCTGCAGGTCACAAAACTTTGCTTCCTGCTCTGGTTGAAGAACTTGCAAAACTCGGTCGTGAAGATATTCTTGTTTGCATTGGCGGCGTAATTCCTGCCCAAGACTATGATTATCTCTATGAACATGGCGCAGCAGGTATCTTCGGACCTGGTACCAATATTCCTAAATGTTGCACTCAACTTTTACAAATGTTAGTTGACCGTGCAAGAGAAGACGCTGAAGAATAATGAGGTGAAGTTATGCCTGAAACCGGTGAAAAAGATATAAGCCCGTCTTGGGTCCCTAAAGATGCGAATCCAGAATTTGCCTGCTCAGTAATGGGAGGTATCGACAGTGCAGTAAATGCAGTCAGTGAGGCGAAATATGTTCCCGGTGTTACAAGTCGCAAGTTCCCCAAAAGGAAAAAAATTTCCACCGATGACTTAGTTGAAGGTGTGAAAAATGGGGATAGGATGCTGCTCAGCCAGGCCATTACCTTAATCGAAAGCAACGCTCCAAGAGATTTTGACAAAGCTCAAAGAGTTCTACAAGCTCTTTTGCCTTATTCCGGTAATGCTTTACGTATCGGTATTAGCGGTATACCTGGTGCTGGTAAGAGTACGATAATTGAAACCTTTGGTCAAATGCTTTGTCGTATGGGACACAAGGTTGCAGTTCTTGCAGTTGACCCGACGAGCTCCATTACTGGTGGTTCTATTTTGGGTGATAAAACAAGAATGCAAGAGCTCTCTCGCGAGCCTAATTGTTTCATTCGTCCTTCTCCGGCTAAAGGTACATTGGGCGGTGTGGCACGTAAATCTCGTGAAACTATGCTTCTTTGCGAGGCATATGGTTGCGATGTTATTCTTGTGGAAACTGTTGGCGTTGGTCAATCAGAAATTACTGTACGCTCTATGGTTGACTTCTTCATGTTAATCGTTTTGACTGGCGCCGGCGATGAACTTCAAGGTATCAAAAAAGGTATCATGGAAGTTGCCGATGCTATTGTAGTCAATAAAGCCGATGGTGATAACTATCCTAAAGCAGTTGTTACCCAAGGTGAATATGAACGTATGATAGAATTCATTCGTCCTGCAACAGAAGGTTGGAAGACTCATGCTTATCTCGCATCTGCCTATACAAAGAAGGGCTTACCCGAGCTTTGGGATGTTATGAAAGCATTTGAAAGAGTTACCAAGGAGTCGGGCGTGTTCAAACGTCGCCGTCAGGCTCAGGTTTTAAGTTGGGTTCATAGTATGATTGATGAACATTTGCATAACCTCTTCAATGAAGATCCTATGGTAAAGGGTCGTATGCCCGCAGTTATGGAGGCAGTAGTTAATGGCGTTGTTTCGCCCAGTCAAGCTGTTACGGAACTTATCCGTGCTTTTGACATTAATAGGGCAGCGTCTAAACATTTGGAACAAAACAAATGATTTTTAGGTTAGGCCTAAAATAAGTAAATAGGCTGTTAGAATGGTTTGTGCCATTCAACAGCCTATTTTTATAAAAAAATAAAAATTTATTGATTAATTGACTTTATGGTTAGAAAATTTAAAAATTAAAATATAAAATTGAAAAAAATTCTTATTGAAAGAGAAATTTTGCATTCAACATTAAAAAATAACAATAAAATTATATAAAATTAGCAAAAGGACTTGAAAAATATTTACAAAGGTTTATAATATAGATATGTGAGTTAGCACTCTTGCTTTTAAAGTGCTAATCAAAAAATGTTTATCAAACTCTCACGTTTAATGTCGAAAGGAGTATATAAAATGTTAAAACCCTTAGCCGATTATGTTGCTGTAAAAGTTGTGGAAGTTGAAGTTAAAACCGCAAGCGGAATTTTACTTCCGGATACTGCAATCAAAGAAAAATCTGTCACTGGTATTGTTGTAGCTGTTGGTCCTGGTAAAGTTTATGACAATGGCAAGCGCGTACCTGTAGATGTAAAAGTTGGCGACCAAGTATATTTCGCAAAATTTGGCGGACAAGAAGTAACTCTTGACGGTGAAAAATTCTTACTTATTTGTGAACGCGACATCTTCGCAGTCGTAACTAAAGATTAATTCGCAAGCCGTTAATCAAATTGCATTTAATTGATTAATTTGCAATCTATCGATAATCTGTAAACTTATAGAATTGCAATCGGCATAGGATAAATTCGTATGACGAGGTGGAGGAAAATTTAACCAACGGGATAGTACATAAAATGTACAGACCGTTTGGGAAATTGACGACAACGAAGTATAAACGGATTTAGGCATGTCAAGTAAAGATATAAAGGAGAACATAAAATGGCTAAACAAATCCTATTTGATGAAGAAGCTCGTCGCAGCTTGGAGCGTGGTGTTAACGCACTGGCAGATGCTGTAAAGGTAACTTTGGGTCCTAAGGGACGCAACGTAGTATTGGAGAAAAAATATGGTGCACCGACTATTACCAATGATGGTGTTACCATTGCTCGCGATATTGAATTAGAAGATCCATTTGAAAACATGGGTGCGCAACTCGTGAAAGAAGTTGCAATTAAAACTAATGATGTAGCTGGCGATGGCACTACAACTGCGACAGTACTCGCGCAAGCTATGATTAAAGAAGGTATGCGTAACGTTGCAGCCGGTGCCAACCCGATGATTATTAAAAAAGGCATGAAGAAAGCTGTCGATGTTCTCGTCGAAGAACTCGCGACTATTTCTCAAAAGGTTGAGACGAAAGCTGCTAAAGCACAAGTTGCTTCTATCTCTGCTGCCGATGAAGAAATCGGTGCATTAATTGCCGATGCTATGGAAAAAGTTGGCGATGACGGTGTTATCACTGTAGAAGAATCCAAGACTATGGATACCTTCCTTGAAACCGTTGAAGGCATGCAATTTGATCGTGGCTACATTTCTCCCTATATGGCTACCGATGCTGAGAAAATGGAAGCTGTCATGAGTAATCCTTTGGTATTTATTACCGACCGTAAAATTACCATGATTCAAGATATCATGCCTGTTTTAGAAAAAGTTGTTCAAGCTGGCCGCGAACTTTTAATTATCGCTGAAGATATTGAAGGCGAAGCTCTGGCTACTCTTGTAGTAAATAAATTACGTGGCACCTTTAAAGCTGTTGCTGTAAAAGCTCCTGGCTTTGGTGATCGTCGTAAAGCTATGCTGCAAGATATTGCTATCCTCACCGGTGCGAACGTAATCTCTGAAGAAGTTGGTCGTAAATTGGATTCTGCGAGCATGGCGGATCTTGGTCAAGCTGGTCAAGTGCGCGTAACTAAAGACATGACTACAATTGTTGATGGTTTGGGTGACAAGAATATGATTGCCGAACGCATCGCGCAAATTCGTGCCCAAATCCCTGAGACCACATCTGACTTCGATAAAGAAAAACTGCAAGAACGTTTGGCAAAACTTTCTGGTGGCGTTGCCGTAATTAAAGTAGGTGCTGCTACCGAAGTAGAACTTAAAGATAAAAAATTGCGTATCGAAGATGCATTGAATGCAACTCGTGCAGCTGTTGCCGAAGGTATTGTTGCAGGTGGTGGTACTGCTTTACTTCAAGTTCAAGGTGCTCTCAACAAATTAAAAGTTATTGGCGACGAAAAAACTGGCGTAGAAATTGTTAAACGTGCTATCGAAGAACCTGTTCGCCAAATCGCACTGAATGCAGGCCTTGAAGGGGCGGTAATCGTTGACACTATTAAACGCGGTCGTCGTGGCTTTGGCTTCAATGCACTTACCGAAGAATATGTTGACATGATTGCTGAAGGTATTGTAGATCCTACGAAAGTAACTCGCAGTGCTTTGCAAAATGCTGAAAGTATTGCAGCTATGGTGCTGACCACCGAAACTCTTGTAGCTGATAAACCTGCAGAAGCTGGTGCTGCACCTGCAATGCCTCCTATGGGTGGCATGCCTGGGATGATGTAATTATAGCGCCTGTTTAATAAATTAAAATTTTCCGTAAATAAAAAATCCGTTGAACCGATTGGGTTCAACGGATTTTTTTTATTCTTCAGTTTTATTTGCTCCGTAGAGCTTGTAATAAGCTCCTTGTTTTGCGAGAAGTTCTTCGTGCGTTCCTATTTCGGCAACAGAGCCATTTTCCAGAACAACAATTTTATCAGCGTTTTGAATCGTGCTGAGACGATGGGCGATGATGATGGTTGTTCTTCCTTGGGCGAGGTCATCTAATTGCTTTTGAATTAATTTTTCTGTTTGATTATCCAAAGCACTAGTTGCTTCATCTAAAACGAGAATGGGAGGATTCTTTAAGAATACTCTGGCAATGGCAAGTCTTTGCCTTTGTCCGCCAGAAAGCTTGACACCTCTTTCGCCAATTTTCGTGTTATATCCATCTTTTAATTCATCAATAAATGAATCTGCTGCAGCTTTTTTTGCAGCTTCTACGATATCGTCTTCACTGATGTTGGTACAACCTAATAGAATATTTTCCCGGACGCTATTGGAGAAAAGGAAAACATCCTGTTGAACAAGACCTATTTGACTTCTCAGGGACGCTTGCGTATAGTTTTTGATATCTATACCATCAACGATAATTTTTCCTTTCTGAGGCTCGTAAAAGCGCAGGAGCAGATTGGCGAGAGTAGTTTTGCCGGCACCTGTTGAACCGACGAAGGCTACCTTTTCACCAGGCTTAATGTTGAGGCAGAGATCCTTGATGATATCCTTACCATTTTCATAGGAGAAGCCTACGTGGTCAAAGACGATATTTCCTTGCAGCTTTTCGGCAACCTTTGCATCAGGCGAATCAGTAATATCTGGTTCGATGCTCATAATTTCGTAAAAACGTCTATAACCAGCCATACCCCTTTGGTATAATTCGGTAAACATCAAAAGACGCATAAGCGGTTTGATAAAGATGCCGATATAGAGGAAGAAGACTACGAAATCACTTAAGGTTAACTGCTTGTTGCCGATTAATATTGCGCCAATAGCCAGAATTACGAGATTAATAGCATTAGTGAAGAAACTGATGCTTCCCATAAAATAAGCTCTTAATCTAAAGGTCGCATAGCGAACTCCTAAATAATCGGAGGCACTTTGATTGAAGGCTCTGAGTATTTCATCTTCTGCAGCAAATGCTTTTGTTAATCTAACACCTTTGATACCTTCGTCTGCCTTGGCAGTTAAATTACCTAAGGCGACGCGAGTTTTCATATAGGTGCCCTTCATCTTTTGGTTGATGTAGACAGTATGAATTGTTTTGATAATTAAAAGGATACCGACTACAAATCCTAATAAAGGATTTAAAAAGAGGAGAATGAGCATAGTTCCGACCATGCTGAGTACACAGACGATAATGTCTGCCGGAGCACGGAAGGCCAACTCAGAAATTTCCGAAACGTCATTCATTACTCTGCTTAAAAGAGTGCCAGATTGTGTATTATCGAAAAACTTATAAGAAAGCTTTTGGATATGCGTATATAAATCCTTACGCATATCGTTTTCGATAACAGCACTCATTGCGAAGCCGTAGTAATTCATCACGTAGGAGAGCAGCATATTCAGAAGATAGGCAATACCTAAAAATAATGCGTATGTCAACACCGTGGGAATCTCACCGCTTGGTAACAGGGTGTTTAAAATATGACGCACTACCATAGGGAAGACAAGCTCTAAGGCTGCGGAAAGAATTGAACCTAAAATTATCAGCAAGACAACCGTTTTATGAGGCTTGTAATAATGCAAAAAAGAATTAAGCATTGTTGTTTTCCTTGGTTACACGGGTGAAGTAGAGAACATATTCACCATCAGGTGCTTGTGTTTTTGCGTCATCCTTGAGTTTTTTGTAATTCATGCTATACTCCTATCTGTTGTAATAGCTTTCGATAATTTCCAGCAAGTAGTCTGCACCTTTTTCTCCCATAAAAGGAAGATGAGTAGCTCTTTGTGTAGATTTTAAGAACGGAGAACTAAATGTAACCTTTGTATTAGATTCATCAGCTTGCATGAGCGCAATGTCATCGGCGAAAATCAAAGCATCCTTTGCATTAGCAAATAATTCTAACCATTCTTTTTCATCAGCATAATGTTTAACATTACCAGCATCTTCTACTTGAGCAATGCTATGAGTTGAAACTTGGACAGGGACATCGATATGAGCTTCTTCGAGAAAGGCACTGAGACCACGAACGTTATCGTATTCGCCTTTGATACAAGCGATTTGTTTTTTGCGTTTACCCATCATCATAGCCATCATACCAAGTCCGGCAATGCCGCTAGCTTTACCTTTAAGACGCATAATGACACCTGAGTTAGGTTTAACCTGCAATACATCAGCTATGTCTTCCAAGAATTTAGCAGTTGCTGAGTATCCATATGGTGCTGCGTAAACATAAGGAATACCAAATTTTTCTTTTAAATATTCTGCTGCAGAAAGTCCTTGGTTGCTCAGAACGATATTTAATTTTGCTGCGGACATAGTTTTGATTTTGTCAGCGTTTGTTTTGAGGCATAGACATGCGTGCATTTTCATACCAAAGGTTTCGCTCAGAAGATTTTGAATCTCCCAAACGTCTGAAGCCATACGGTAAGAATATGAACTAGCACCGATGATGTTGTAAGTGTTTTCTTTTTCCTCGGTAGCTTTGACAAGATTTTTTACAATAAGTTTATAAGCTTCATGAGTTCCTTGACTGTAGTCGCCACGGAAACCGCCGCCTTCAAAAGTTATCAGACGTGCTTTAACCTCATCTTGCATATAATTGCAAACGCCTTTTAAATCTGAGCCGATGATAGCAGCGATGGAAGAGGCTACGACGAAAATAACTTTAGGATTATAAGCTTTGTCAATTTCTATGAGACTTTCTTCAAGACGAGTAACGTCACCCATAATTACATCGTCTTCGCTCATATGAGTGGTAAAAAGTTTATTGTTAACGGTGATCCCCAGACCGCCATACAAACCCATGCTATAGTGGGTTGTGCCAGCGGGACCATATTCAAGAACAATGGCATCTTCAACATTTAAGAGAGTCCAGATAATGCCCATGCGATCGGAAGGATTAGGTAAGTATCTAACTAAACTCATTTAGTTGCCTCCTTTTTGTATTCCTTTGCCATTTCGATAGTTTTTTGTAAATTGCCGAGGATGAACATTACTGCTTCAAAGCCTTGCATTCGTCCTGCTGGGTCTGCGTGAAGAACTGCAATACCTTTTTTACGCAATCTGTCAGCAAATTCATGGCCAACATAAACATATGGCTTACATTCGTCGTATACATATTGTAAGGGAGCAATGTTTGCAGCTTTGACAATGTATGGGTCAACGAATTTAAGAATATTAGCGATATCTTCTCCGGCTTCTTCAGGCAAATGATTGCTTTGAATTACTTGTGGAATCATACCCAGCTTAGCCATGTACGCATTGTATTCGAAGCAAGCGAAGGGAGAGTTACCATAAATATAGGTAATTCCTTTTAAGGACGGTGCAATTTCTTTTTCCATACCCTTGGCTGCCATAAATTTACCAGTGATTTCTTTCGGTAAGGGTAATTCTAAGAATTTAAACAGGTCGGTGTAGGCTTGCATAATTTTATCTGGATTTACAAATTTATTGAAATATACGTAGGGAGTACCAAAACTTTCATTCATTTTTTTGGCCAGAGGGAGAGCAAGCTCATGTACTACAATATTAACCTTGGCTTGGGCAGCTTTTTTGATTTCGGCTAAGGTTGTGCCGGAGGGTAATTGCATACCGATTTCTACGCCAGCATCTTTTAATACCTTGTAGAGCTCTGTGGTTGCAAAGTTGCCCATGCGTTGACCTAAAACGTTGACGCTCTTGCCTTGCTCAGTTTTTTCCATTAAATCGAAGCAAGCAGTGACAGTGCGCTCTAAACCTGGAAAATGATCTTCACATTTAAAATGCTCGGTGTGAACTGCGAGCACAGGAATTTCGTATTTGCGGCTCAACTCGTCAGCAATTGAGTCGTAGTCGTCGCCGATTACTTCGATGACGCAGGTAGTAACTAAAAATACACAGGATGGTTTATATTCTTCGACAATTTCCTTAAAAGCATTATGCATTTTTTCGGTGCTGCCAAAGGTAACGTCATGCTGGCTCAAAACTACGGAGCAGCAACGACCCTTGGGTCCACCAAAATTTTCCAAACCCATAGCAAGGGTTTTCGTATAATAGCTGCATTCGTCAGTACCAACAATAACCATCAGCGCATCCTTAATGCCGCCTACAGCCATTGCTGCACCCATCAAGGGGCAGTGGGTACCGGGAAAGAGCGCATGTGTTAATTGAGGAACATCTTTAATGGTTTCGACCTCACTCAAATGAGGAAGTCTTGCTAAAATTTCTTTTCCGTTCATTTAACTCCTCCGAGATTAAACAATTTCTTTATAAGCAAGCAACGGCCTTTTGCGACCGGGAAGCTTGATTAATTCTCCTTCAACTCCGTAAACCTCACGTAACATTGAGGGACTGATAACTTCTTCAGGATCGCCTTCTGCATATTTTTTCCCGTCTTTGATGACGATGATGCGATCGCTTACTTCGAGAGCTTGAGCCAAATCGTGCAGTACCATGACGATGCCAATACCTTCTTCACGCACAAGCTTCGTAACAAGGCGCATGGTTTCTTGTTGATGAGCGATGTCTAAGTAGGTAGTGGGCTCGTCCAAGAATAAAATTTGTGGTTGTTGCGCAAGAACCGTGGCGATCCAAACTCTTTGAGCCTCGCCGCCACTGCATGCGTGCACAGGCTTATTGCGTAAGTCCCAGGCACCAGCATTTTTTAATGCCCATTCTACGATTCTTTCGTCTTCCTCACTGCCTCTTTCGTACCATTTTTGGTAGGGGACGCGTCCATACATGGCTAGGTCTTTAACCTTGAAGTCAGGAGGAGCGCTATGTTTTTGGGGAAGCACTCCCACACTTCTTGCTAAAGTGCGTCCATCGATTTTGGCAAGGTCATCACCGTTAATAGTGATGATGCCTTTTTTTGTTTTCAAAAGGCGAGTGAGGGCTTTTAAAACTGTGGATTTGCCGCTGCCGTTTGGTCCTATAATGGTAGTTATTTCACCTTTTCTAACGGTGATATCTATGTCGGGAACGATGATGATGTCGTCGTAACCGATTTGTAAATTTGTGCCTTTAAGTTCCACTGACTCTTGCCTTCTTTCTCAGCATATACAAAAAGAATGGTCCGCCTGTTGCCGCCATGACAATACCAACAGGAATTTCCATGCCGCTGACAAGCGTTCTGCCTAAAGTATCTGCTGCAACTAATAATACTGCGCCAAGAACAGTACTAACGGGAAGCAAGGCCTTGTAATCGCTACCCACGAACATACGAGAAATATGAGGAACAACAAGGCCGATAAAACCGATCATTCCTGCTGCAGCAACTGTGCAAGCTGCAAGAAAAGCACCAACAGCAGACAAGAAGATGCGAATATTGCTTACGTTTACACCAAGACCTGTAGCCATTTCATCGCCCAATTGCAAAATGTTAGCACTTTTTACGCAACATAAAGCGAGAACAATACCAATACTTGCGTAAAAGGTAATGATTTGAATATCATCCCAGCCTCGACCAGCTATACTGCCATTCATAAAAGCAAGCACACCTGACAGATTATCGGAGTTAAGCATTTGCAAAAAAGAATTGTAAGCTCCGAGGACCGTGTTAATGGCTACACCTGATAAAATGATGCGGACCGGGTCCACACCGCCACGCCAAGCTAAAATATAAATTAGCACGCAGGCAAGCATTGCTCCACCAAAAGCAAAGACGGGGACAAGTGCGAGGAGCCCTGGGAAAAGTAAAAGCACTGTTGTGGCAGCTGTTGCCGCACCAGCCGAGACGCCGATGATTCCTGGGTCAGCAAGTGGGTTACGCATAACTGCTTGCATGAGAGCACCGCTGACTGCAAGACATGCTCCGACCTCAGCTGCTAAAACGATCCTTGGCATACGCAAATTATTTACGATAACCTGGGCTTCTTCGGGACCCTTGCCGAGTACTGCATCAAGAACCTGAGACATGGAAAGGGGGGCAGTACCAAGTGTTAAAGCGAAGATGGAAATTAAAAATAATATTGCCAGCAGCACTAAGCATGTGGAACTAATTTTTAAAACAGAGACTTCTCTTTTCATTAGAAACCTTTTTCCTTTAATGCTTTGTCAATGTATTCGATGTTCTCTACGACCTTGATGCCGGTAGAAACATTGAATTGAATGGGAAGGTAAATAATTTTCTTTTCTTTAATTGCTTTGATTTGGTTCCAGTAGGTTGCATTCTTGGTAAAATCTGCTTCCATGATTTTTTGCTGTTCTTCGGGAGTTTTACCCATGCCAGCACAAAGAATTACGTCTGGATTATAAGAAAGAACTGCTTCACGGTCCATCAGTACCATAGTTCCCTTGTCAGATGCAAAAACATTTTTGAAGCCCAAATGCTTAGCCATGTTGCCAATGGTTCCATTTTCTGTTTGCAGATAATGAGAAGGAGGCGCGGAGTTTAAGACCATGACTTTTTTATTCGCATTAGCCTTTTGGCTTGCAGCCATCTTAACTTCGCAATCGGTAAAGCGTTTATGCAGAGCATCGGCTTTAGCTTTATCCTTGCCAAAGGCTTTGATTAATACGTCGACTAATTCTTTCACGGATCCATAGGGAACAGTGGGGCCAGCGTCAACATAATACACGGGAATTTTTTCTTTCTCTAATTGCTTGCCGTATTTATCGCGATACTGATAAGGTAAGATTACAAGATCGGGCTTAGAAGCAACAACGCTTTCTAAATCGAAGTTTGCTTTCATGCCCATATTGAATTGTTTAACCTTTTTGAGCTCCTCGGGCCAAGCATAGAGGCGATTTGCAGGAACGCCTACTTGGCTTACGCCAAGCTCGTGGAGTGCAAGGACGGGAGTATGCACGAGAGAAATGACGCGTTCAGGATATTTTTTTAAATTAACTGGTTCTTTAAAACCATATTTTTGCAAAGTAGGGGTATATTCAAGCTTGATGCCTTCGCTTTTGGTCTCAGTCTTGTTAGAACCACAGCCGCTAACTAAGAACAAACAAGATAAACACATCAGGATTAATAAAAGTTTTTTCATCTTAAACCTCCTGGTCTTCACTTAATTCTAGTACACGTTTGGCAAGCTTGTTGTAAACATCGACCATGGGGGAGTCTTGCACAAATTCGAAAACGGTACCTCCTTGATTTTCGGCTAATTGAATGTCACCAGAGCGCGGCACGTATTCCACGATTTGGGTTTCGATTTCCGCCGCTGCTTTAGCGACAAGCTCGCGTTCATTCTCAATGTTTTTGGCATTGAGAATGATGCCTTTCAAACGAGCATAGCCGCGACGACCAAAGTTTTTGATCGCTTGAGCGATATTGCTCGCTGCGTAGAGAGCCATCATTTCACCAGATGAAACAATAAATACTTCACGTGCATATCCGCCGCGAATAGGCATGGCAAAGCCACCACAGACAACATCGCCTAATACGTCGTAAATAACGATGTCGGGCTTATACACCTCGAATGCTTCTAGCTCAGCTAGCTTTTCAAACGCAGAAATAATGCCACGACCTGCACAGCCAATACCCGGAGTCGGGCCACCAGCTTCGACGCAGAGCACACCTTGATATCCTTTGAAAACAATATCTTCAAGCTTTAAAGCTTCACCTTTAGCTTTTAACTGTTCAAGGACTGTAGGAATTCGTTTGCCCTTCATAAGGTTTTTTGTGGAATCGCTCTTAGGATCGCAACCGATTTGCATAACCTTGTAGCCCATACCAGAGAGAGCCGCTGATAAATTTGACGTTGTGGTAGATTTACCAATGCCGCCTTTACCGTAAATTGCAATTTTTCTCATAAAAATCTCCTTGTAAAAAATTATCCGTAAACTTACCTATAGCCGGCACACTAAAAAGCATGCCGGCTAAGGTTATACGTATTATAAATTAACAAAAATATTTTAGAAGGTCCATTCAGCGCCGATACGCCAGGTACGTCCATCGATAGAATAGCTGTGGAAGGTGTCATAAGTAAACTTCTTGTTAAAGATGTTTTCTACACCGCCGTAAACACGTAAGTGATTGCTGAATTGTTTGTTAACTAACAGGCCAACTGTATTAAAGGTGTAATCGTTTTGATACTTATATGTCTTGCCAGCTGTGTCTGTGTAAGTAGTGTAAGTATTGTTTTGATGATAATCAATATAGAACTTGCTGTAGAGACTAACGGTCAAAGGATCTGGCTTAGCATCAGTATAGGTGAGCATTACAAGTCCGTTATGACGAGCACGATAGCTCAAACGATTACCGGTGGTTTCATCTTTAGCATCCAAATAGTTGTAGTTGAATCTTGCTGTCCAATTTTTATTGAAGTTATAGCCGATTTCTAATTCGCTACCAGTGAGTTTAACCTCGTCACGGTTTACATATTGAGACCAAATAATGTTTTGAGCAAGCTTTACAGGATCATAGTCACCGCCGTCTATCATATTTTTGATTTTGTTGTGATAGTAGCTGGCTTTTGTATAAATCTTGCCTCTTTCTGCTTCTACGGAAACGTCGAAGTTGGTGCTCTTTTCAGGTTCAAGATCAGGATTACCGATTACATTAACTGGCATTGGAGCCATGCCGACTTTTTCCATTTGAGAATATAATTCATATACTGTAGGAGCACGGAAGCCTTTACCCCAGTTTGCTTTAAGGCGAGTATTTTCACTGAATTTGTAAGTAGCACCAATTTTAGGAGAGGTGTGAGTACCGAATGCATTGTGATGGTCAATACGAATTGCAGGAATAAGAATCAATTTATCGCCAATTCTCAACTCGTCTTGCAGATAAACTGCTGCAGTTTCTGAAGAAACCTCAGAAGAAGGCTTGTCCATACCGTTAACGCTTAAAGTTTTTTTATCGGTGCCAGCATCTTTGATGTGGGTACCATTCATAATATCTTTTTTATATTCGGCACCCCAGGTCAAAACATTATTTTTGTCCATGGAGTAAGTGTCCTTGCCTTCGATTACCAATTGTTTGTAATTGTTTTGATCAAAGTCAACCATCTTATTGGCGTTGGTATTTAAATTGGTGTAATGGGAAGTGTTCTCTTTTCTTAATTCACTCAGATAAGCACGGATATTGTAATCATGCTTGCCATCCTTACCGTTAAAGCTCAAGCTATAATCACTACGAGTGTTGTTATAGAAGTGAGATTGAATCATCGGATAGGTTTGGGGCATTGCCATATCACCATAAGTGTTTTGCATTTGTGTAAGCATTACCGGATACATCTGGTTATACAATGCGTTGTATCTGGTTTGGTACATGGGATTGTCAGTGGTTATTCCCATGTTTGCTAAAGCTTTAGTTGCAGCACCTCTAGCTGCGTTAGCTGCTAAGAATGTTGCCATAGAACCTTTATTTGTGTAATCACTACCCATGCTATTAGTACTGTAGGATTTTAATTCCTCACGCATGAAGTTCATTCCGAAATCTAAATTATGATTATCATCGAAATCATATTTAAACTCTGTGTTTAAGAAACGGCGAGTGCCGAACATATTAGTGCTACTAGCCTCAGTTACTTTGGTTACGCTATTGCCAGATACTGTGTAATTGTTATATTTGCCAGAATCTATTCTGCGGATTTTTTCTAAGCCGCCACCAAGCTTCATACTAAACTTTCCTTGTTTACCAGAAGTATAGAGGAAATTAGTTGCTGCATCTTTTGTGCCGGTATGAACGTCAATAGTAACTTTCGGTTTATCAGGAGTTTTAGTGATGATGTTAATAACGCCGCCTAAAGCATCAGAACCATAGAGAGCAGAACCGTTACCACGAATTACTTCGATACGTTCTACGTCAGAAATATTGACACGTTTCAACTCATATGCGTTTTGAGAGGATTGTGTATTTTCTTGAGCCATGCGTTTGCCGTCAATCAAGATTAACGTATGCATAGTACTATTACCACGAAGTTGGACTTGGTTACCAGTCATTCCGTTATCTTGTACATCTACGTTGGCAGCCAGACGCAGAGCATCTTGAACACTATATGCGCCTAAATTTTTTATTTGTGCTTGGTCAATAACCTCAACTGCAACAGGAACTTCTTTTGCATCCATCCTTGTTTTAGTTGCTGTAACAACGATGTCATCCAACAAAAATTCTTTGTCTGTGTGAACTTCTTCTGCAAAAGCCGTGCTTATGATTGAGCTGCATACACAAGCTGTTAATAAAGCCAGTTTGGTTTTCTTAAATTTTTTCATCACATTCTATCTCCTTAAAAGTGCATTCGTTAGCGTCTGCATATTTTTTAAGTTGTGGGCTTGAAAAAACAATGCGCTACAATGCGCTAACTTCATCCAAAGTGTTAGCATAGCCTAACTATCAACATTTTAACACTCATTATGAAATTGTCAAGAAAAATATTAGGCAATGCTAACTTGACGAACAAATTACTTGGTGCTATCATTGAGGAGTTAGAAGAGTAAATTGTTAAAAATTTTTTTGAACTTAATTTTGTATGTAACAAGGAGATAAAAAATGTTTTCAACAGGTCTTGATTATTTTTTTAAAGGCGGTTTTATGATGTATCCGTTGCTTTTATGTTCTATGGCAGTGCTCGTCATCGCTGCAGAACGTTTTATTTACTATAAAAATAATAATAGCGATTCGAAATTTGTAGAACAATTTTGTGATTTTATCATGGCCGATGATTGGCAGAGCGCGAAAGATTTGGCTGACAATACCAAAGGTGAAATCGGTAAATTTGCAACAATAGTTATGCAACGTCATGGTAACATCGAAAGACTTGAAGATTACATGGCTGTCCGTGCAGAAAAAGTTTGCGAACGTTTCGAGGAAAATTTAA
>JAUNIS010000069.1 GCA_030523325.1 Phascolarctobacterium sp. | reverse complement strand
AGTCAACACGTTTACCAAGCAAGTTTTGACGGAAACGACCTTGTTTACCTTTAAGCATTTCGGACAAGGATTTCAGTGCTCGACCACCAAGGCCAGCAACAGCACGACCGCGACGACCATTATCGATCAAAGAGTCAACTGCTTCTTGAAGCATACGTTTTTCGTTACGAATAATGATGTCAGGCGCATTCATTTCCAAAAGTCTTTTCAGACGATTGTTACGATTGATAACGCGACGATAAAGATCGTTCAAATCGGAGGTTGCGAAACGGCCACCATCCAATTGAACCATCGGACGAAGCTCGGGAGGAATTACCGGAAGAATATCCATAATCATCCAGGAAGGTTTGTTGCCGGATTTCAGGAATGCTTCACATACTTCCAGACGACGAACTGCACGAAGCTTTCTTTGGCCAGTAAAGTCACGCATTTCTGTACGAAGCTCTTCAGTCAGTTCAGGCAGATTAATTTCCTCTAGCAATTCTTTAATAGCGCTCGCACCCATGCCAACACGGAAAGCATCAACTCCGTATTTATCACGAGCTTCGTTATATTCACTCTCCGTAAGTAATTGTTTTTTCTCGAGGTCGGTTTCACCTGGATCCAAAACAATATAGCTTACGAAATAGAGCACTCTTTCAAGGTTACGCGGAGTAATGTCAAGGATGAGGCCCATTCGAGAAGGAATGCCCTTGAAATACCAAATATGGGATACAGGGGTAGCCAATTCAATATGGCCCATGCGATCACGACGTACTTTGCTACGAGTAACTTCAACGCCGCATTTTTCACAAACAATACCTTTGTAACGAATACGTTTATATTTACCGCAATGGCATTCCCAATCCTTGGTAGGTCCAAAGATTTTTTCACAGAATAAGCCATCTCTTTCGGGTTTTAAAGTTCTATAGTTAATGGTCTCAGGCTTAGTTACTTCGCCATAGGACCAGCTTCTGATTTGCTCGGGAGATGCCAAGCTAATACGCATGGAAACAAAATTATTTACATCTAACAAGAATCATCGCCCCCTTAATTAAATGTTTTCTTCGCCGTAAATGGTATCGTCATCGTTTTCACGAATGGAGAGGCCTGCATCAGCTAATTCGTCAATAATATTAGTTTCGTAATTATCATCGTCAGGATTTTCGTCATAGCCATCAGATTCTTCTTCTTGACTTTCGGGAACTACGGCCTCTACATCCAAATCATGGTCGCGAGATACTATGATATCATCTTCGTCCTCATCTTGGAGAGAAATCTCTTCTTCATCTTCGTTGAGTACTTTAATATCGAGACCAATGGACTGTAATTCTTTAACAAGAACCTTAAAGGATTCAGGTATACCAGGTTGCGGAACGTTTTCACCTTTAACGATTGCTTCGTATGTTTTTACGCGACCGATAGTATCGTCAGACTTAACGGTAAGAATTTCTTGCAGAGTATATGCAGCACCGTAAGCTTCCAGTGCCCAAACCTCCATTTCGCCGAAACGTTGACCACCAAATTGAGCTTTACCACCGAGAGGTTGTTGAGTAACCAAGGAGTACGGTCCAGTAGAACGAGCATGGATCTTGTCATCTACCAAATGGTGAAGCTTAAGCATATAAGTCAAGCCAACGGTAGTCGGATTGTCAAAGGGTTCACCAGTACGTCCGTCATAAAGTTGGGTCTTAGCAGTCTTGGAGATACCAGCCATTTCAAGAGCGTCGGCAAGGTCTTGTTCTTTGGCACCATCGAATACAGGCACGGAAATTTGAATTGCTTTAACACTCTTGCCACCGAAATTATCAATTTCAACAACATCGGGGAGACCATATTCTTTAACGTCGTAGCCGTATTTAGCCATCTTGTCTTCCAACTCTTTTCGTGCGACAGCTTTTTTAGCTGCATCAGTGAGTTGGTTAACTTGGTCGATTTGCATACCTAAAGCGCGGGCAGCCCAGCCAAGATGGTTTTCCAAAACTTGGCCGATATTCATACGGGAAGGTACGCCCAAAGGATTAAGTACTACATGTACCGGTTCACCAGTTGGGAGGAAAGGCATGTCCTCTCTAGCCATAATGCGAGATACAACGCCTTTGTTACCATGGCGACCTGCCATCTTATCGCCCTCGGAAATTTTACGTTTTTGAGCGATGTGAATACAAATTTTTTCATTGATTCCCGGAGAAAGCTCGTCGCCGTTTTCACGTTTGAAAACTTTTACAGAAACAATCTTACCAGCTTCGCCATGAGGAACACGGAGAGAGCTGTCACGAACTTCACGAGCTTTTTCTCCAAAGATTGCACGAAGCAATCTTTCTTCAGCAGTCAGCTCGGTTTCTCCCTTCGGGGTTACCTTACCAACTAAAATATCGCCAGGACGAACTTCTGCACCAATGCAAATAATACCGTCTTCGTCCAAGTCTTTCAAAGCTTCTTCGGATACGTTGGGGATCTCGCGAGTAATTTCTTCGCGACCAAGCTTGGTATCACGAGATTCGCATTCATATTCTTCGATATGAACGGAAGTGAAGACATCGGCTTTAATTAAATCTTCATTCAAAAGAATAGCATCCTCGTAGTTATAGCCTTCCCAAGGCATATAAGCTACGATTACGTTATGGCCAAGAGCTAATTCGCCGTGATCAGATGCAGGACCATCTGCGAGAACTTGTTTTTCAGCAACTATATCGCCTTTATGAACAATAGGTCTTTGGTTTATACAAGTACCTTGGTTAGAACGTTTGAATTTCAAAAGTTCATAACGATCGATTTCACCAGACTCAGTTCTAACTTGAACTTCTTCACCAGTTGCACGAATAACTTCGCCAGCTCGTTTAGCTAAAACGCAAACGCCAGAGTCAACTGCAACCTTGAATTCCATGCCTGTACCAATAATAGGAGCTTGAGTACAAAGCAGAGGAACTGCTTGACGTTGCATGTTTGCACCCATAAGTGCACGGTTTGCGTCATCGTTTTCAAGGAACGGAATAAGTGCAGTTGCAATAGAAACTACTTGCTTAGGAGATACGTCCATATAGTCTACTTGAGACGGAGAAATGGAAAGTACGTCGTCCTTCTTACGAGCGGTTACGCGCTCGCCCAAGAAGAAACCATTTTCATCCAAGGGTTCGTTTGCTTGAGCAATTACATATCTATCCTCTTCATCAGCAGTCATGTAATAAACTTCGTCAGTTACACGATTGTTTGCTTTGTCAACCTTACGATAAGGAGTTTCCATAAAACCGTATTGGTTTACAACTGCGAAGCTAGACAGAGAACCAATCAAGCCGATGTTCGGACCTTCAGGAGTTTCGATAGGACACATACGACCATAGTGAGAGTTGTGTACGTCACGAACTTCATAGCCTGCACGTTCACGAGACAAGCCGCCAGGTCCTAATGCAGACAGACGACGTTTATGAGTCAGTTCAGCAAGCGGATTATTTTGGTCCATGAATTGAGACAATTGGCTGCTACCGAAGAATTCTTTAATTGCTGCGGTAACAGGACGAATATTGATGAGGGATTGCGGGGTAATAACCTCAGTGTCAGAGATTTGCATTCTTTCTCTAACAACACGTTCCATACGGGAAAGGCCAATACGGAATTGGTTTTGCAAAAGTTCGCCTACGCAACGAACACGACGATTACCCAAATGGTCAATGTCATCAGTTCCACGATAACCATCCATAACATTCAACAAATAGTTAAATGCTGCAAAGACATCGTTAACTCTAACATTATGATGGCGACGACCAATGCCGGAAGTAAATACGATGCGCATAGGTTGGTCGCGATGCATAACTTCTATGCTATAGAGACCACCTTCGGAATAATCATCGTCACCTTGCTCAGCATAAATGCCTGCTTCTTTAATTTTAGCTAAAACATCAAGAGTAATTTTTTCGCCGGTTTTTGCGATTAATTCGCCAGTTGATTCGTCAATAAGATCTTGAGCAAGGATTGCGTTTTCCAGGCGTTCCTTCCAACCCAATTTTTTATTTAATTTGTAGCGACCTACATTAGCCAAATCATAACGCTTGGGATCGAAGAAGGTTTGCTCCATGGATGTGCGTGCATTTTCAGGTAATGCAGGTTCACCAGGACGGAGTTTTTTATAAACCTCGATTAATGCCTCCTCTTGGTTACGAGTAGTATCCTTTTCCAATGTATTCATGATTGCAGGATGCTCGCCAAAAAGTTTAATAATTTTTTCTTCGGTATCCAAGCCGAAAGCCTTGAGTAAGGTTGTTGCAGGAAGTTTACGAGTACGGTCAACACGTGCGTAAATTGTATCACTTGCATCGGTTTCAAATTCAATCCAAGCGCCACGGTTAGGCATGAGTTGAGTGCTATATAATTTTTTGCCGGTTGGATCGGTCTCACAAGTTACATAGAAACCAGGAGAACGAACCAATTGGGAAACGATAACACGTTCAGCACCATTGATAACGAAGGTACCGGTCTCAGTCATCAAAGGGAAATCGCCCATGAAGACAGTTGACTCTTTGATTTCGCCAGTATCTTTATATAAGAGACGAACATTAGCACTCATAGGAGCTGCATAAGTTTCGCTGCGTTCTTTGCATTCTACAACACTGCGTTTCGGTTTATCCAGAGAAAAATTCTCAAAAGACAATTCCAAATTCCCAGTGAAGTCGGTAATGGGAGAAATGTCATGGAATATTTCAACAAGGCCTTCCTTGATGAACCATTCGTAAGATTTGTTTTGGATGTCAATCAAATGCGGCATGGGCCACACATCATTGATTCTAGCATAGCTATAGCGTTTCCTATCGCCAACTTGAACCGGTTTAAACATGCAATTACTCACCCCTTCTTAAAAATTGTCGGCCTTTAAAGGCACATAAAAACCAGCACATAACACGCGTGACAAAAAAAACAAGGTGCTTACCACAAGGACCTCGTCTGTTGTCATCGATGATGTGCTCATCACTCACTATAAGCAAAATACCCCGTTCAACCACTGACCCGGAATATATGTTGTGCAAAAATAACAGCTACCGAAAATTTTCGATAGATAATGTATTTTAAAATATTTTGAAAGGAATGTCATGAGGGAAAGTTGTCAGTGGGGACGGAAAGT
>JAUNIS010000026.1:14054-30055 GCA_030523325.1 Phascolarctobacterium sp. | reverse complement strand
GCTAACGCTTGATATATTAACACTATTCGGTGTAAAACTTGCTATTGCAAATTCTCTTTAGATACGAGGATCTAGGTTTAGCGATAATTCGCAAATTAAATCTCCATATTTAAAAAATTATTCTTATCAAAAGGATTTTGCTCCGCAAAATCTCACCATCACTATGCACTCAGCACTATGAACTATGAACTGAAAAAGCCGTCCCCGCTGGCAACTTCCCCACCGACAACTTTTCACATTTAATTATTGACTTTTTCACTACTGGTGATATAATTAATATGTTAATTTGGCAGTCGTGTGCCATATACTTTTTTCATGTGGTTTAAATCACATGAAACGTTGGTTGTTAGTGAAGGAGGCGTGGTTATGTTATTAAATAAAGCTAGTAATGTTCGTCGTAACAGCGTAGCTGTATTTAGTGAACGTGCTACAGTTTTGTTTGCGGGGGGGAGAACGTAACTCTTCTCTTGTGCGCACTGACAACTATTTTCCCTCAAAGTTTCATAAGCCTTAAAGCAATGTCAAGCCTCCCTGGAGAGGTTTATTAGACGTTGCTTTTTTTGTTGGCTCCAGAGGGAAATTTAAATAAATTTTAAATAAATTAAGAAAAGGAAAGTAAGGAGGCTTATTAATGAAGAGCAAGAAAAAATTCAGCTCAAGAAGCTTAACAAGACTGGTATTGGCTTCGTTGCTTCTCGGCGCAAGCGTTGTGGCAATGCCGCAAGGCGCGTGGGCTACCAGCCAATATGGTAGTTCAAGTGGTACAGCTACTACAGATCCTGCAGCAGCAATAACTGAAGACGCAATTCTAAACCTTGGCACAAATGCTACCCTGACTGATGGTGAAGGCTTGTACGGTGGCTATTCTACTACCGCTACTACACTCAAAGACAATGCAGTTAGTATCTATGCCAACGTTACCGGCGCAGGCACCACTGGTATTTATGGTGCTTACACTGGCGCTGAGAACGGCGGCATTACCGCTTCCAACAATAGCGTAATTATTGGCGATGGCACCAACTCTATCACAGTTGGCTCTGCTGATAACAGAATCAACATCTATGGTGCCTACTTTACAGGCACTAGTCAAGCCGATAACAACAGCGTTACTGTTAAAAACGGCGCTACCGTATATGCTAATGCAATTTACGGTGCTAGTGCTACTGGTGCCAACTATGCCAGTGGCAATAGCGTTACCTTTGAAGAAGGCAGTGTTGTAAATGTCTCGGGTAATGTTTATGGTGCCCACAACTGGCGTGGTGTTGGCGGTGTAAATGGCAACACGGTTAGCATTTATTCTGACGATGTAAATATTGCTGGCAATGTTTATGGTCAATACGCTAACTGGACACAAGAGCGTAATGTAACCAAGTATAATACCGTTAACATGTCTGCTGGTACTGTAGGCGGTGTTTATGGCGGTACTGGCTACACCAACCAATACGTTGTCTTGAATCTTTACGGCGGCACAATTAAAAACGTTGTCATGGGCTCCCAAATGCTCACCAGATGGATTGGCTACTCTCACTCCAACGACATTTATTTGGCTAATACTGTAGATGTTTCTGATGCATACGTGCAAACTTCTAACAGATTTGCCGGCAATGCTAACTATTATAATAGCATTAACATTGGTGCTTATGTTGACAGTTATGAGACGGATGATGATGGCAACTACGTGTTAGCTGCTGATGGCAGACGTATTCCGATTCTTAAATATGTGGATTGGACCGGCGGCGACGCTTCTATGAAATATTTGAGCAATGCTTGGGTTCTTAATCTGTATGATCATCAATATGATTGGACCGGCACTGTTAATATGACGCAGGGCCAAAGCGCTAACTTAGGCGTTTCCACCGTTCATGTTTACGGCTTCGCAGATGGTGTTACTGACACAACTACCGCGCCTTCCGTTTTCAACATTAAAGCAAACCTGGGCGAGTACGTATTCGTCAACAGCCCGTTGGGCACCCAAGCTGCTAAGGAATTGTTGATTCATGATGTACATTATATTGATGCTAGCGGTAATGATACTAAAATTGGCGATATTTCTGTTGGCCCCAATGCTAGCGTTGCAATTAACAACAGCAAAACGAACGTGTCCATTAGAAAGAACACTGGCGCTGGCGACGACACTAGCGACAACTATGCTGTAGATATTGGCCGTTTGGCTGCTTACAACACCCCGACCAAGCTTTACGTTGGCGTTAAACCCATCGTTGTTGCTGGCGAATACATCAACACCGGCGCTAAAACTTACGCAAATCAAGCTAACGAGACCAACTTGACCTTAGGCACTGCTGATACCAGCACTGTTGAAGATAGCGCTTGGATTATTGCCGGCAAGTACGAGGACCGTGGCAGCGATAACACTGGTGCAATTAGCGGCGGCAAGCTGGTAATTGGTACTGATGGATTGACTCAAACCCCGGTTGAAGCACCATATAAAGATAACAATGGTCAGGCCTTGACAGGTCTATTTGGTGGCTATACTGCGTTTATCGGCCATGATGTTAGTGAAAACAGCTTGACTGTTAACGGTGCTTACACTAGCCATACAACTGAAAAAACCAACCTTTACGGCGGCTATACAGACCCGACCACCAGCGGTGGACTCAATGCAAAGGTTGATAAAAATAGCTTAACAATAGGCTCCGACGGTTCTGTAACAACTGACGGTTATGTGGATTTGTTTGGCGCTTATGGCGGCAATGCAACCAATAACACTTTAGTGGTTGATGGTACTGTAACCACTGGTAATGATACCACTAAAGGTCGTATAAGATTTGCAGGCGGCTACGGCAATGATGCTTCTGGCAACAGTGCTACCCTTAACGGCACGCTTAACGTAGTAAACAGTGGCGACGATCTTAAAATTTGGGGTGGTTATGCTAGTGGCGCAAACAGTCACACATCTGGCAGCGCTACCAACAATACATTGACCATTAACGGCACTATTAATGCAACTGGTAAGGTACTTATTTACGGCGGCAATTCTGGTAGTGGTACTGTGCGTGAAACAAGTAATAACACGATTATCTTTGGAAGCAACGCTAATGTAAATGCAAGTGAAGTCAATGGCGGTTATGGCCTTTACGGTAGTAACAATAAGGTTACCGTTCAAAGTGGTGCAAACTTATCTGTAACCGGTAGTGTAGTAGGTTCCCGCGGCGGCACCTCTAATAATAACACTGTTACTGTTGAAGACGGTGCTACATTCTCGTCCACTAACGTTTATGGCGTTTACAATGCTAGTGAAGCAAAGAATAACGTAGTAACTATTGCAAGCGACGACGCTACGGTAAAAGGCCTTGTTATTGGTGGCCATGGTACCGATGCAGAGTACAACACTGTAAATATCAGTGGTGGTACTTATACTGGCCAAATTCGTGCTGGTTATGGCACAACTGCAAGCAATAACACCGTTAATATTAGCGGCGGCAATTTCAGTACTTGGATTATTGGCGGCTATGGCGGCAACACTACTAATAACAACGTAATCAACATGAGCGACGGTACAGCTACTTACTTGTTTGCTAGCTATAATGGTACTGGCAGCGGCAACGTTATCAATATGACGGGCGGTACCGTTAAAACCGAGTTAAACGGCAGCTGGGGTGGTACTAATACCAACAATACTATTTATTTGGCTGGCGATGCAAATGTTGCAACTGCAAGACTTGCACCTAATGGTGGCAGCGCTAATCCGCCTATAACCGGCGGTACGCTGAATATTGGTGCGTACGTTACCGATTATGCAAAAAATCAAGATGGTACATATCAAGTAGATGCTAATGGCAAACTTATTCCGACTGTTGCTTACAGTGATTGGACCGGCGGCAATGCTACTGCAAATAGCATTTTGGGTCGTGTTGAAACCATTAACCTCTACGATTCTCAATACGATGCAACAGGTACTTTGAACCTGAAGAATAGAGCTAACGTTAGTGCTACTACTGTCAATGTTAACAAATTGGACAATGATGGCCAAGCTAAGTACGTGTTCATCAACGGCGTTACTGGTCCTGCTCAGACAGTTAATATTAGTGGTACCGTTGTAACTGCTGGTACTAATAATACTGTAACCCTGGATGCCACCACTACCAGCGCTAAACTGAGCGATGGTGAAGTTAGCGGCAAACGTGTTGATACTGCTGGCAATGAAGTTGCTGTTGACGTTGGTGAGCTGTGGGCTTACAACGGCCAAAACAACATGATCTATGCGGAAGTAAAGTCTGCTGTTATCGCAGGTAGCTACACCAATGCAAAAGGCACTACTGCTACCGCACCTACTGGCTATGCGGAAGGCACTTTGACCTTGGGCAGCGACGGCGGCGTGCAAACTGAAACTGCTGGGATCATCGCTGGTACTTACGTAGCTGATGGTGCAGGCAATGCAACTGCAGGCAATGTTGTTATCGTTGGCGATTTCGCTGATACTAATACAACTCCTACCGGCAACAACAATACTTTGGTTTACGGCAACTACGCTGCAACTAATGGCGCTACTGCAGCTGCCGGCAACAAGATTACCGTAAAGGGTACTGCTGCTGCTGTTGATGCACCGAGCACTGATCCTAATTTGAGTGCAGTGGAGCTGGTAGGTTCTTACTACAGCATAGATGGTTCTAGCAACAATGCTAGCAGCGCTAATACTTTGGTAGTTGATGGCTGGAGAGGCACTATCAATAGCATTGAGAAGTTTAATGCTATTGAATTTGAAAATGCAACGGCTGACGATTCTGTTGTTCCTGCACTGACACTTACCAATCGTCCTGACGATTACGCTAATGTTAACGTAACGCTGAAGAGTGTAAGCTCGCAGCTGGCTGTTGGCGATAAGATTACGCTGTTAAAGGGCGCGGATGCTGAGGTTAATAAATTTACCATTGGTGACGGCGTAAATACTGATATTATTGAGAACAGCGGCTTGAACGTTAGTGCTGCTAAGTTGGAGGATACCAGTAATATTACAACGGAGACTGATCTTACCAAAAAGGAAGTAAGCGCAACTGTTCAAGGTCAAATTTTGGCTGGTACTTATATTTATGAATATACGGATCCTACTGATAGCAGTAAGTCTGTTGAGACTGTTACCGGCGCTACCGGCAACGGCACGTTGCAAATTGGTACTGCTCCGTACACCACCTCTGGTGCTGGCACTGTAGCTGGTACGTATGCTGCTACCGGCGATGCTAAGGGCGGCCAAGTGCTCATTAACGGTGGTTTTGCTGATGCTTATACCACACCTTCTTACGATGATACGACTACCGTTTACGGCAACTATGCAGCAACCGCTAATGCGAATGCTGGCGGCGCAGCAACTGATGGCACTGTATCTACAGTTACTGTAAAGGGTACTAATGCTGCAACTGATCCGGCTGCTGCTACTTATAGCCTGAGTAACGTTAACCTGATTGGTGCAGGCGGTGTTGCTGATGTACCTGCTGCAAATATTAGCAGCGCTAACACCCTAGCAATCGATGGTTGGTCCGGCTCTGTTAATACCATTGACAAGTTCAACGCTATCAATATTAGCAATATCGATTACACTGCTACTACTCCTGTGCTGAATTTGACAGGCACGCCTGCAACTGACAGCACTCAAAACAGCCTGACTGGTGTAACCGTAACTGCTGATATTGACCCGAGTCAACTGACTACTGTCGGCAGCACCGTAAAATTTGTTGCTGGCAATACTACTGCAGCTAATGGAGTAACTTTAACAAATGGTGCTACTACCCTGGGCACTGGCCTCACTGACGGCGCTAAGTTAACGGATAGTGCTTTGAACACTGCTGGTAATGGCGTTGACGTTAAGGTATTGACTGTAAACGATAAGGCTAATGACGTAAGCTTGGCTTACACCGATAAGGTTCTGACCGGTAATGCTGTAGATAGTGGCACTATCGTTGATCCTGATGGTACTCTGACACTTGGCGGCGGCCTTAACAGCTCCGATGCTACTATCGTTGCTGGTAGTTACTCCGCTACTGGAACTGCTAATAATGGTAAGGTAAATATTACTGGTACGTTTACAGATACTGCAACTGATAAGACTAGCACTACTCCTACCAACACAGTAATTTACGGCGGCTACAGCAACGCAACTACTCCTAGCTCTGCTGGCAATACTGTAACCGTAACTGGTACTAACGCTACTACTCCTGCTGCTAGCACTGCAGATTTGAGCAAGGTTGATCTGTACGGCTCTAATGATACCACTACCACTAGAACTGCAGATGCTGGTAACCTTAACACTTTGAACATCGATGGTTGGTCTGGTACTGTTAACAGTATTTCTAACTTCGATACTATCAACTTTGACAATGCTGCTGCAGGCACAACTCCTGCTTTGAACCTCACCAAAGCTCCGACTCAGACTGGCACTTATGATGTTAACCTGAACAGTGTTAGCGGCAACCTGAAGATGGGCGACGAAGTGCTGTTGATGACGACTGGCGCTGATAAGGTTGGCACGTTCACTATTAATCCAGATCTGCTGAGTAGCAATATCTTTGATGAGACTACTGCTAATGTAATGGTTGGTAACCTGACTAATACCAGCAACTTTGATGATCCAGACGTTGCTGCTGCAAACAAGAAGGTTAGCGCTACGGTAAAAGAAAGCATTTTGGCTGGTACTTATGTAGAAGCTGATGGCACTGAACACACTGGCCAAGGCACGGGCGCTGACGGCACGCTGCAATTGACTGGCACTCTTACTAGCTCCACGGCTAAAACTGTTGCCGGCAAGTACACCGAAAGCGGCGCAGCTGACGGCGGCGAGGTAATTATCAGCACTGGCTTTAATGATAAGTATACCTCTGGTACTGATGGTGCTGAAGGAAATACCACCATTATCTACGGCGGCTATGCTGCAGATACTGCTGCTACATCTACTGACAATAACACTGTTACTGTTAAGGGTACGACGGCAGCTACCGGTGCTCCTACCACCGCTCCTGATTTGAAGGACGTTACGCTGGTGGGCGGCAATGTTTCCGATGACAACACGTTGGTAATTGACGGCTGGACAGGAACAATTAATACTATCGATAATTTCAATACCATCAACTTCGAGAACATGGCTAAGACTGCGGACGGCGATCCTGCCGCATTGGCAATTACTAACAATAGCCTTGACATGACAAACACTACCGTTAACCTGAATAGCGTTGCTGCTACTTTGGGTGTTGGCGACAAGGTTGTTTTGATGGATTTGACTGGCAACGACAACATTGATAATGTTACGCTCGAAATCAATGTGGCAGGCGACAAGACAGTTAACACTACAGGCGCCAACGTTGGCGTTACCGAGCTGACACAAGATATGTCTAATTCGCAGCAGTTAGCTGTTCAAGTTGATGACGCACTCTTAGTTGGTACCTATATTGATGATGGTGGCTCATGGATTGGCAACTCCGGCAATGGCACTTTGGTTGTGGGCTCTGATCCGTATAAGGAAGCAGGTGCAAGCGTTGTAGCAGGCACATATTCTGACGCAGGCAATGCAACCGGTGGCCAAGTCCTGATTACTGGTACCTTTACCGATACCAATACTACTCCTGCTGGCGATAACACGACAACCATCTATGGTAACTATACTAATGTAGCAAATGCAACTGCTGGCGGTCCGTCGGCTAGTGGCACTGTATCTACAGTTACTGTAAAGGGTATGAACGCTGGCGACAGCGCGATTATTGGTAACGCAGATTTGAGAAATGTTAACCTGATTGGTGCAGGTGCATCTGCTGACGCAACTGATGCAACTGTTCTCTCTACCAACACCTTAGCAATCGACGGCTGGACTGGCACTATCAATAGCATTGATAAGTTCGATAATATTACGATTAGCAATATCGATTATACTGTTGCTAAGACGAATCCTGTGGTTAAGTTCAACACGGCTCCTACCGGCATGGATCAAATCACCGTAACTGCTGATGTTGATATTGCTAATATGCCTTCTGTAGGTGATACCTACAAGCTGGTTGGTAATACGGATGCAGCTAAGGACGTAGTGATTACGCAAACTGTAAATGGCACTACCGAAACCTTAGGTAACTATGGTAATGGCAGCAATCCTACCTTCACTACTAAGTCCTACAATGGTACGAATTTGGATAGTAGCACTGGAGTTGATGTAAATTCCTTTACTATTGCCAACGCAGCTAATGATATCAGCCTGACGTATGCGGATCATATCCTGACCGGCAATTATATTACTGGTAACACTAGCGATAACATGATGGTTGGTACTGATGGTACGTTAGTGCTGGGCGATGCTACGACCGGAACTACCACTTCCAATGCTAATATCGTTGCTGGTACGTATCGTACTGATGGCGGCGCTACTGGTGGTCAAGTTTTGATTACTGGCAACTTTGTTGATACGTACACTACAGGTGCTACGAAGGGTGAACAAGGCGATACCACCAAGGTTTACGGCGGCTATGCTACTAATGGTGGTACGGTTACAACTGACAATACTGTGACCGTAAAGGGCGCAAATGCTGGCGATGACACTATTACTGCTGATGCAAACTTGACAGCAGTTGATTTGGTTGGCGCTGGTAATTCAACTAGCACTAGTGTTGACAACAAGAACACATTGAACCTGAACGGTTGGACTGGCACTGTTAATAGTATTGATATGTTCAACGCTATCAACATCACTAACGTTCCTACTGCTAGCTATGGCACAACTCCGACTGCTGTACTGACTCTGAATGGTACACCTGTATCCGGTGGCGCTAACGATTTGAGCGACGTAACCGTAACTGCTGATATCGATACTACTAAGCTGACGAATGTAGGCGACAGTGTTGGTTTGATTAGCGGCAACTTTACTGCTACTAAGGGCTTGACTCTGGCAAGTGATCCTAGCAAGACCTACACCGATGGCCAAGCTATGACAACTGCTACTGTTCGTGATGATAACGAAGCCGTTGATGCAAATGTATTTACAGTTAATAATAAAAACAACGATTTGAGCCTGGAATACAGTGACAAGGTATTGACTGGTAATAATGTTGACACTGGTGATGTAACTAATAAGGGTGCTACCGATGGTACTGAAGGTCTGCTGACCTTAGGCAATAACATTACTACCTCTACCGCAACTATCGTTGCAGGTGCATACTCTGCTACCGGCAATGCAAATGGCGGTCAAGTAGTTATTACTAATAAAGGAAATGACTTTGTTGATACAGCAACTTCTACTGATGGCAATACCACTGTTATCTACGGTGGCTATGTAGCTGATACGACTAAGTCTTCTACCGGCAACACCGTAACCGTAGCAGGTAAGGATGCTGCAACTAATACAGCAACTACTAATCCTGACTTAACTAATGTTGACCTGGTTGGCTCCAATGTTAATCCTAACAACACTCTGGCAATCGACGGCTGGACCGGCACCATCAACAGCATTAGCAACTTCAAGACTATCAACTTTGACGACACTGTTGATTCTTCCGTTGCTAGTCCTGTAATCAACATTAACGGCACTCCGGACCTGAGCAATGTTGACGTTGTATTAAACAGCACCAGCACCACTCTGGCATCTGGCGAGGAAGTTGTTCTCCTGACCGGCGACGCTGCAAAGGTTGGCTCCTTCACTATTTCTAAAGACCTCCTTGGTAATACTTATGGTGATACTGGCGTAAACGTAAGCGTTGAAAAGCTTACCGACACCAGCGAGGCAGGCGTAAAGATTAGTGCTAAAGTTCTGGAAAATACCCTGACCGGTACTTATATCGATGCTAATGGCGATAAACACACTGGTGCTACTGGCGACGGCAGCTTACAAATTGGTTCCAATCCGTACACCACCTCTGGTGCTGGCATCGTAGCTGGTACCTATGCTGAAGCAGGCGATGCAGATAAAGGCAATGTTGTTATTACCGGCACCTTCACCGACCTGTACACCACTGGTACAGCTCCTGAAAAACAAGGCGAAACCACTAAGATTTATGGTGGCTATGTAGCTGATACGACTAAGTCTTCTACTGGTAACACTGTAACCGTAGTTGGCAAGGATTCTCCTCTTGAAACAGCTCCTGATGACAATGCAGATCTCTCCAAGGTTGACCTTGTAGGCTCCAATGTTGATCCTAATAACACCTTGACCCTGGATGGCTGGACCGGCACTATCAACAGCATTACCAACTTCAAGACCTTGAACCTTGATAATACTCCTGTTGATAACAGCGGTAACCCTGTTCTGACCCTGACTGCTGACAATGGTGCTCTTACCAACACCACCATTTATGTCAACAACATGACTCCGACCGAAGACCTGTCTCAAGGCACAGAAATTATTCTTGTAAGTGGCAACACTACTCCTGCATTAGACATCGTTGTAGATAACCAAGCAATCGTAACTCCTAACGAAACAACCGTTAACGTTTACGAAATGGGCAATCCTACCAATGCTGCAGACAAGATTAGCATTTCTATTGAAAATAATATCCTGACCGACACCTATATCGACGCTGATGGCGTTGCTGTTACAGGCACTGGCACATCTGATGAAGTAGGCGATAAGGTTATCGTTCTTGGCGGCGACGGCGTAACCGAAACCAATGCAAACATCATTACCGGCATCTATGATGTAAATAACGATGTAACCGGCGGCGAAGTTCAAATTACCAGCACATTTGTTGCTCCTAATAGCCCTGAAATTTACGGTGGCTATACTGGTAAAGATGGTGGCACTGCTACTGAAAACACCGTAACCGTAACTGGCGATGCTCCTGAAGATTTGTCTGCAATCAAACTCTTCGGTGGCAATACTCCGGAAGCTATTACCGACAACACCTTGAACATCGATGGTTGGACAGGTACTATCGGTGGCGTTGCAAACTTCGATACCATCGTAATCGACAATATCGACTATGCAACTGCTAGCGAAACTCCTGTAGTAACTCTCGGCGATGCACCTGTAACTGGTGGCATCAACGATCTGACCAACGTAAATATCGTTGCTAACATTGCTCTGAATGAACTGAACATTGGCGACACCGTTAAACTGTTGGGCGGCACCTTCACCACAACTGGTGGTCTGGCATTGGCTGATGATCCTGAAAAAGTTTATGATAACGGCGGCGCTATCCAAGTAACCACTCCTGGCAACCAAGCAATTGACGTGGATGTATTTGGCATTGTTAATGAACCTAACAGTCTGACTGTAACTTACAATGATAAAGTATTGACTGGTAACGCAATTGACACTGGCGATAAGACTCCGGACGGCACCTTAACCTTAGGTGATGAAATCACTGAAACTCCGGCTACTCTCGTAACTGGTGCTTACTCCCATGATGATAACGAATCCGGCGGTAATGTTCTTATTACTGGCGCATTTGTTGCTCCTAATGCTCCTTATATCTATGGTGGCTATACCGATAAAGACGGTGGCACTGCTACCGACAATATCGTTACCGTAACCGATACCGCTCCTGAAGATTTGTCTACCACCAACCTGTACGGCGGCAACAGCAGTGACGATATCACCGGCAACACCTTGAACTTGAATGGTTGGACTGGTTCTCTTGGCAATGTTGCTAACTTCGAAAACGTTAACCTGAACACCGATAAACCTGTAACCATTACCACTCTGGATATGCCTGTAAATGGCGGCGGCACTTTGACCGTGGGCAACAAGGCTGAAGATGGTACCATTACCGGTGGCAGCTTGACCATTAACGAGCTGAATAACGGTCAAAACCAAAACTACAACTTCTATGTTCCTAACACCTATGCTATGAACAGTGGCGACAGCTTCCTGACTATCGGTGGCGACGCAGATATCAGCAATTCTAAGGTAACTATGACAGTTGCTGAACTTAATGTCGTTCAAAATGACGACATGGTTACTTTGATCACTGCCGATAACCTGACCGCTAACAATATGACCAATATTGTTAACCTTGAAGGCGATTTCTTAGATTATACCTTCGAAATGAGCCAAGAAGGTAACAGTTATGTTGCTCATGCAAAGGTTAGTCCTAAAGAAGACGCTAAGTCTCCTGTAGAAACCATGTTGGCTGCAACTGCTATGATTAACCAAGGTTCTGATATGCTCAGCGCTAACGGCTTTGATGCTATGAGCGAAGCAGCTAAAGAAGACGGTGAAAAAGTAGGCAACGAACAAGATATTCCTGCTAAAGCTGAACGCGATACTCATATCTTCGCATTGGCTGGCGCTAGCAAGATGCGTCATAGCCACAGCTCTCATATCGACACCAAGGGCTGGAATGCAATTCTTGGCTTAGGTCGTATGGAAGAGAATAAGAGCGGTTCCTTGACTTATGGTCCTATCTTTGAATATGGCAAGGGCGATTATGACAGCTATCTGAATAACGGCGTACACGGCGAAGGCGACACCGAATATGCAGGTGGCGGTTTCATGGCAAAACAAGTTAACAACAGCGGCGTATACTATGAAGGCTCCTTCCGTGTTGGTCGCAGCGAAGTTGACTATGTAGGTACCTTTACCAATGGTAAACGTGTAAGCTATGATAGCGACAGCACTTATATCGCAGCACATCTTGGTATGGGCTATGTAACCAAGGTAAGCGATTCTCGCAGCTTGGAATACTATGGCAAACTGTTCTACACTCATTTGCAAGGCGATGATGTAAAACTCAGCAACGGTAGCGAGTACAAGTTTGACGATATCAACAGCACTCGTATGCGTTTAGGTATGCGTATGCATAAACAACTCACCAATAGAGGCAAACTCTATTATGGTCTCGCATACCAATATGAGTTCAGCGGCGACGCAGATGCAGTTGTAAATGGCGTAGGCATTAAAGATGCTTCTCTCCAAGGCTCCAGCGGCATTGGTGAAATCGGCTACGTAGTTGCATCCAAGAACCATTACGAACTCGACTTGAACGGCTTCGGCTCTGTTGGTAAACAACGTGGCGTCGGCGCTAAAGTTCAATACAAGTGGTTCTTCTAAGATTCTGCTTTCAATACGAATTAGCTCGTGCTTAACAAAATAAAAACTGCAGCTCGCGAGAGCTGCAGTTTTTTTTATTGTAATAAATTTTTTATTGTTGCGGTTGCTTAGGCGTTGTGCCATTAGCTTTCAAAGTAGCTGCCCCTGGAATAACTGTCCCGTCGGGCTCGACAACTGATTCAGCATTACGAGCCGCACTTAAGATAGCGTTTTCCATAGCATTTACTGCTAAGACACCTAGCATAGCCATATTCGCAGATTGTTGTCCCCAAGTGGTACTGGATGTTTGTGCCTTGCCAGTTGCCATTGTAAAAATGCAATCTCCGTCAGAGGGCGTATGAGTAGGACGAATAGCCCTAGCATAACCGTCATGAGCCATCTGAGCTAATTTATTAGCATTAGCCTGAGTCAAAACTGCATTCGTGATAATACAACCAATGGTCGTATTTTGTTTTGCTTGCGGAACATCAGCAGCTTCTACAACCATTTCTTCACGATTGATGAAGGTATTAGTTTTTGTATCGATACGACTAGTGATGATTTCATTAGTCTTAGGGTCAACTGCAGAACCATTGGAATTCAAAACTACGATTGCGCCAACATAAAGGTCACCATATTTGTAGCAATACGAACCAAGTCCGCCTTTCATACGGCAAGATCTTGCACCCATGCCTGCACCTGTGTTACCGTCTTTCCAAGCTAAGCCCTTGAAAGCATTTTGGGTTGCCTCGTAACCAGAATTAAAATTGGGACGATGCTCTTTATTGCCCAAAGCCTTGTCATTGCCTCGGCCCAAATCAAAAATTACTGCAGCCGGAACAATTGGTACAACAGTAACTCCAACAGGAACACCTAAACCCTTTTCTTCCATTGCCTTCATAACCCCGGACGCCGCATCTAAGCCAAATGCAGAACCACCGGAAAGACATACTGCATTAATAATTTGCACTGTTTTGGTAGGATCAAGCAAATCAGTTTCTCTTGTACCAGGGCTTCCTCCTAATACGGAAACACCCCCGATTGCCCCAGCTTTTTCGGTGCAGGCAATAACTGTCGTACAGTTTGATTTTTTTGGTCAGTCCAGTTACCAATGGCAATACCGGGTACATCATTAATGCTTACTACGTCTACGCCTTTTGGTGCGAAAGCAAGAGCACTTGCACATGTACCATAGGTCACAGCAAAAGTTAGTAAGGCAGTTAATAATTTTTTCTTCATAAAATTGTATCCTCCTAATTATCTTTTTTCTACTAAATTGACCACAAAAAAGACTTTTATGGATAAATTTATTGTATCATAAAAAATATTTTTAGCAAGGATGGGAAAAAGAAAATGAAGTGTTATAATAAAACTATCTAGGTCAATTTTTTCTGTTTTATTTTTGTGTTTGGAGGTAAATAAAATGCAAGGTAAAAAGTTTATAGCTATGGCATTGGTTTGTGGGTTTGTTTTAGGTTCTGGAACAAGCATTTCTGAGGCTGGAATTTTAAGTTCAGTCTTAAAGGGCGGTGTTATAGGCAAGGTAGTTGATATAACCGCAGAACCACTTAATAATGCAATTAACACAGTTACAGCTAAATATGGAGTCAGCACTACTGATGCCACCAAAGTAGTACCAATCATTTCTGTAGGTGACGGCTCTAGAGCTGGGGCGGCTCAAGTATCAGGTCCTCAAGCTAAAATTGATCAATGCAAGGCTGCTCTCGAAATAGAGCAAACAATTCTTGGCGTACGGGCAATCATTCTCATCCCTGTAGACAGTGTCGATTATAAAAACGTTAACCGTGTACAAGGCGTAGGCGTGGCAGCACAGCTAGACGTAAAGATTTAAAGAGAGTAAGGCAAAGCCTCGATTTCTTCACTCAGCGCTTAGCACTCATAACTGAGCACTAAAAAAGGCGTCGCAACAAAAATTGCGACGCCTTGCTTTATTTTTATTCAATCTCGACGAGTTTGTAGAATTTCTTACCCATATGGTGTTCACTCATTGCGGAAAGCTGACGCAGACCATGACGAGTTTCAATGCGTTTAACAAGATCTTGATTCTTTGCGCTATTATAAACCAAATCCATAGAAGCTTGGTCGGCTGCGAGAATATCTGTGGATGCGATGATGCCGATATCGGGAATGGTCGGTTCGGCAGCAGCCGTACCAGCACAGTCACAGTCCACGGACATACGACGGAGAACATTTACGAAGGTAATTTTCTTGCCAAAGAAATCACAAGTTGCCATTGCGCTATCAGCCATGTTTTCCATTAACAGTTCTTTAGCGGGCCAAGCGTTCCAATCTGCTGGCTGATTATTTACATCAACAGCATGAACGGTTGCTTTACCTTCGCGACCATCGGCACAACCAATGGCAATATTTTTCATGGAACCACCGAAGCCTCCCATAGCGTGTCCCTTAAAGTGAGTCAGAACAAGCAGGGAATCGTAAGTAACCAGGGATTTGCCCATAGAAACTTCTTTGAGATGGAACGGATTTTTAACAGGCAAAACAACGCTGCCAAATTCGTCCATGATATCAACATCACAGAAGGTCCAACCATTTACTTCTAAAGTTTTGCGATGAGCCTCGGTCGTATAACGGGTGCCTTTATACAAAGTATTTGTCTCAACAATTTTACTATTGGGAATGGTAGCTTGCAAAGCTTTAACCCATGCACGGGGCAAAATGTTGGGGCCATGCTCTTCGCCGGTATGTAATTTAATGGCAACCTTGCCGGAAATTTCTTGATTGACTAAGTTATACATTTTGATCAGATGTTCAGCGTCCAATTTCTTGGTGAAATAAACTACGGACGCATCAACATCCGCGTCATTGTCTACACGTACGCAGCCAACAACCGGAGCCTGAGGATACTTATTCAAAATTTCATTTGCCATTGATATCAACCTCCAAATTTTAATCTAAAAATATTATAAAACTTAGAGTGGGGTCTAAGTCAAGAGAAACGATAAAATTTTTAATCTTAACTCTTAACTCCTAACTTCTTCTCATGCCATGTATTATACCAAGTAATAAG
>JAUNIS010000026.1:0-14044 GCA_030523325.1 Phascolarctobacterium sp. | reverse complement strand
TTAACTTTTAACTCTTAACCCTCACCCCTCAACTCTCTCTACCCATTCGTTTAATTTTCTGCTATAATATAAATTGCTATTTTACGCGTTTTCTACAATTAATATAGAGAGACATTTTTTGGAGGGCAATAAATGGGCAAAGAAAAGACTTATGCATTAATAAATTATGGCTGTCAAATGAACGAGTCCGACACGGAACATTATGCTGGTCAATTGGTAGAGATGGGTTATAAGCGTGCGGAGGATTTTCATGACGCAGATGTGATTATCGTTAATACTTGTTGCGTGCGCGAAAGCGCTGAAAAAAAGATTCAAGGTAAGATTGGCGAGCTCAAAGCTGTCAAGGCGAAAAATCCTGACGTGGTTATCTGCGTGGCTGGTTGTATGGCTCAAAAGGATGGGGAAAAGCTGCTCAAAAAACATCCACAGGTTGATATTCTTTTAGGCACTAGCTACGTTAATGGTTTCAAGGAATTACTTACAGGTTTCTTGGCAAATCGTAAAAAAGGTCTCTACACATCTCTAGAGATTAACGATGCAGAATTCGAGGGTCACCGCGTGCGTCAATCTCCCTTCCATGCGTGGATTCCCATTATGTATGGCTGCAATAATTTCTGCACCTATTGTATAGTTCCTTACGTACGCGGTCGCGAAAGAAGTCGCAGCGTAGAAAATATTGTGGAAGAAATAAAGCAAGCCGTTAAAGAAGGCTACAAGGAATTTACTCTCCTCGGACAAAATGTAGACTCTTACGGCAAACAAACAGGGGATAAGGAAGCTTTTGCCAAATTACTTCGTACTTGTAACGAGGTCGAGGGTGTAGAACGTATTCACTACATGACGAGTCATCCACGCGATATGGTAGAAGCCGTTATCGAAGCTGTACGCGACTGTGAGCACGTTTGTGAAAGCTTTCATTTGCCTTTCCAAGCTGGTTCCAACGAAATCTTACGTCGTATGAATCGTGGCTATACAAAAGAAAAATATTTAGATTTAATTGCTACCGTGCGTAAGCATGTGCCCAACGCAGTTATTACGACCGATATCATTGTTGGCTTCCCGGGAGAAACGGAAGAAGACTTCGAACAAACTCTTGACGTAGTAAGAAGGGTCGGCTTCGATTCTGCTTATACGTTTATTTATTCCAAGCGTTCAGGAACACCTGCAGCTCGCATGGAAAATCAAGTTCCTTTGGAGGTTAAGAAGGAACGTCTCAATCGTCTCATGGCTCTCCAAAATGAAATTAGCCTCGCTAATCATCAAAAGCTTGTTGGTGAAACCTTTGAGGTTTTGGCTGATGGTCCTTCTAAGCATGAAGGCGTTTGGAGTGGTCGCACCCGTACGGGCATTCTCGTGCTTTGGCCTACGGAGGGTAAAGCTTATACCCTGGGGCAAGCCGTAAACGTTAAAATTGACACTGCACAAACCTGGCTTTTGAAAGGTAAGGCAATTGATTAATGGATATTTTATCTCTCGATAAAACTAAATACACTCCCATGGTTCAGCAGTATTTAGCTGTGAAGGAAAAACATTTGGACGAGCTCCTTTTTTATCGCTTGGGAGACTTTTACGAAATGTTTTTCGACGATGCGATTACTGCAAGTCGCGAGCTGAATCTGACACTCACCAAGCGAGCAGGTGGCGCTGAGTATATGCCCATGTGCGGCGTTCCTTATCACGCAGTTGAAGGCTATATCGCAAAGCTCGTGCGCAAGGGCTACCGCATTGCAATTTGTGAGCAAATGGAAGATCCCAAGCTTGCAAAAGGAATTGTTGAACGCAAGGTTATCAAAATTATTACTCCGGGCACAGCCTTAAACGCAGAGCTTCTCGAGGACGAAGCACATCGTTTCTTGGCTTTATTATTGGCTAATGACGAAGGACTTTGTCTCGCGGTCAGTGATGTTACAACTGGTGAATGTTCTTGGTTTAAAGCCCAAGGCTCGGAAGGGGTCAGTCAAATCGCTGAGCAGCTTTATCGTTTGTCCCCGGCTGAGCTAGTTATCGTCAATTCCTTTGAAGCCTGGCAAGAATTAGAGAGCTGGCTCAAAGCAAGGCTTCCTGGCTTAACAATTACTCAATATCAAGAAGAATCTGCTGAATCCGACTATTTTGCTCAACATTTTGCTAATGAAAAGGTTGAGCCTTTTGTTCAAAGTGCTGTTGAATATTTGCTGCGTTATTTACACGCAACACTAATGGCAGATTTAACCCACCTCAACAAGCTCAAGCAAATCATGAAGGAAAGCTTCATGAATTTAGATGCAACAGCTATTCGCAATCTTGAGCTTGTTAAAAATATGCAGGATGGAACTAAGCGTGGTACCCTTTTAGGTGTCTTAGATTTCACCAAGACTAGCATGGGTGCACGCAAGCTGCGTAACTGGATTGAGTGTCCGCTCTTAGATTTAGCACGCATCTACGAACGGCAAGAAGCCATCGCCGAGCTCGTTACAAGAACGGAAATGCGCGACGAGGTTACAAGTGAATTACAACCGGTTGCCGATATGGAGCGCATTCTCTCTCGGCTCGAGGTCGGCTCGGCGAATGCACGTGACTTAGTTGCACTGCGTTCTTCTTTAGCAGCACTGCCTGCGATTCAGCAATTACTTAGTCAATGTACATCTCGAACACTAAACAATTTACATAAGCATCTTAATCTGCATCAAGATATTTTAATCGAGCTTGCTAATGCTATTGTGGATGAGCCGCCTTTTTCCGTACGTGAGGGCGGGATGATTCGCAAGGGGTATAACGCAGAGCTTGACGAGCTGTGGACCATCACCAACGACAACAAAACCTGGATGGCCAATTTCGAACAGAAAATCAAAGAAGAAACAGGCATCAAAACACTGAAGGTTGGCTTCAACAAGGTCTTTGGTTATTATATCGAGGTTTCTAAGGGTCAATCATCCTCCGTCCCAGATAATTTTGTCCGCAAGCAAACTCTTGTAAACGCAGAGCGCTACATCGTTCCTGAGCTCAAGGAATTCGAAAATAAAATTCTTGGAGCCAAGGAAAAAATCCAAGCCTTAGAATATCATCTCTTCGATAATTTGCGTAATAAAATTCGCGAGCAAATGTCAAGCATTCAAGAAACGGCTCACGTTATTGCTCATCTGGATGCATTTAATTCTCTTGCTATCGCAGCCTTTAAATATCATTACTTACGTCCAGCTTTAAACAATATGGGGGAAATAAAAATTACAGATGGTCGCCATCCAGTTGTCGAAAGGCTGCTGACGAAAGAAATTTTTGTTCCTAATAACGTGAATCTCAACAATACCGATGAACGCATGATTATCATCACCGGCCCCAATATGGCTGGTAAATCAACATATATGCGTCAGGTCGCGCTGCTCGCTCTCATGGCTCAGATGGGTTCTTTTATACCTGCTCGCAGCGCTAATCTTTGCCCCGTAGATAAAATTTTCACTCGCGTAGGTGCATCAGATGATTTAGCAACTGGTCAATCAACCTTTATGGTAGAGATGAACGAGGTTGCCCAAATCCTCAATTATGCGACAAAAAATTCCCTGATAATTTTAGACGAGGTTGGTCGCGGTACATCCACCTTCGACGGTATGAGCATTGCTCGTGCAGTGATGGAGTACATTCATGATAAAATTAAAGCAAAAACTTTATTTGCAACTCACTACCATCAGCTCATTTCCATGGAGGATGAATTAGCCGGTGTTAAAAATTATTCTGTTGCCGTTAAAGAAAAGGGCAAAGACATTGTCTTTTTACGTCGCATTATTCCTGGAGGCACGGATAAATCCTACGGCGTTCATGTAGCAAGGCTTGCAGGACTTCCGAAAAAGGTTCTTGACAGAGCTGAAGAATTTCTTGAAGAATACGACAACGAAAACCCTCAGGCTAAGCCTGTGCCCAAAGCTGCTGAAAATACTCAAGACATGTTTATGGGCAGCCTTTTTACAAGCAATATTACGGAACAATTATTGGAGATGGATGTTATGTCCATGACTCCCATTGAAGCAATGAACGCCTTATATAAATTGCAAGATGAAGCACGAAAGGAGAGTGGACGTTGATGCAAGAAAAAGAAGTGCTTTTGCTTGATCAAAATACAGCTAACCAAATTGCGGCTGGTGAGGTTGTTGAAAAACCTGCAAGTGTCGTAAAAGAATTAGTTGAAAATGCTCTCGACGCAGGTGCAACAAATATTGAGGTAAGTATTTTCCAAGGAGGAACGGAATATATTCGCGTGGAAGATAATGGCTCTGGTATGAGCGAGGCTAATGCTCGTATGGCAGTGCTTCGTCATGCAACCTCAAAATTACGTAAGGCAAGCGATTTGCTTAGTCTCACAAGCTTAGGATTTCGCGGTGAAGCTTTACCGTCCATCGCCTCTGTCTCCAACTTTACCCTGTTAACTCGCACGGATGACGAAGAATTTGCTACTTCCATTCATATTGATGGTGGCTCCAATATGGAGGTTTCTTCAGCAGGTGGCTCCAAGGGTACAACAGTTATCGTAGAAAATTTATTTTTCAACGTGCCTGCCCGCCGAAAATTTTTGAAAACAGTTAGCACGGAAGGTCGCTATATTTCCGAGCTTTTGACAAAGCTTGCATTAGCAAGACCCGATGTACACATTACTTTAAAAAATAACGATAAGGAAGTTTTAAACGCACCTGGTGACGGAGATTTAAAAAATACCATTCGTCAGCTCTACGGAAAGAATGTTTCGGAAGAGCTTTTGACTGTAGATTTCAAAGATCCCAAGGTAAAAATTTCCGGCTTCATCGGTAAACCGACCTTGCTAAAAAATACTCGTCAATGGCAAACTCTTTTGGTTAATGGTCGTTCCATTCAAAATAAAATGTTAGCCAAAGCCATAGACCATGCCTACCAATCCCAAATTCCCAAGTCCGGTTTTCCTTTTGCAGTTTTAAGTATTCAGGTTGATACGGCGAGTATCGACGTCAACGTGCATCCGCAAAAGAGCGAAATCAAGTTCAGTGATGACAGTCTTGTTTATCGTGCTATGTTTAAAGCGTTGACGGATGCCCTTACCAAGCCTATGAGTGCTCGTAAGGAAGAAATAACCTTGCTCGAGGATAATCCTTTACGCGAGGTAATGCCCGAGCCCAATCTTTTTGCAAAGCCCAATCCTGAAGCTATTACTAATCCTCCAAGAGAGGCGGCTCCCTACGAACCCTTTGGTGGTAAGAAGAGTGGCCTTAGCATGGAAAACATTTTCAAAAATAATGCTGGAATTTTTAAGACCCCCGAACAAAAAAGTTTTGGGACGAAAAACTCTGGCACTATTACGACTGAACCCCAAGGATTTGTGGGTAATGAACCCAAGGATTATGAGGAAGCTTCCGCACCAAGCATGAGCATGCACGAGGCTGTGGAAGAATTCGCCAAGACAGAGCTATTTGCTAGTGCGACCGAATCCGCCGACAAAGAAAATATTTATTTCACGGATACAGAGAGCGGTATCGCAACTATTTGGCCCATCGGTCAGGTAGATAGAACCTTTATCATTGCCCAAAGTGATGATTGCTTGTATTTAATTGACCAACATGCAGCTCACGAACGCATTCTTTTTGACAAGTTCTGCGCTCTTAAGGATAGCGTTCCCGCCCAACAGCTTTTGATGCCGCTTTATATTAACATGCCGGAAGAAGAAATTGCTTTTATCGAAGAGCATGCCGAAGAATTTTTCCGTATGGGCGTTGATGCTGGGGCAGCTGGAGAAAATATGCTGCGTGTATCATCTCTGCCCGTAGATATTAAAGCAGAAGATGCAGAAGATTTCTTAAGTGAAATTGGCAAGGCAATTAACGAGCTGCGCATTTTGAATCCTTCCGATTTGCGTCAAGAAATTTTACATATGACCGCTTGCAAGGCTGCGATTAAGGCTGGACAGGTCCTCAATATGAGGCAAATGCGCCAGCTTATCATCGACCTTTTGAATACGACTCATCCTTTTACCTGTCCCCACGGGCGTCCTTGTATGATCGCAATTGATTCTGACAAGCTCTACAAAATGTTTAAGAGGACGGGCTTTTAATGAAGGAACGATTTGCCGTAACATATGCGAGGAACGCTAAGAGCGATGATTTATGTATTGAACAAGCAAAAGCTTGGGCAAAAGCGTTAAATGTTCCTTACATCCAGCGCACTCATAAGGAAAATCTTGGGGAAATGCTTGCTCGTCACCAGCTTGATGTCATAATCGTTGCCCAAAACAATGGACCGAGTATTTACTCACCTCAAGGAGAATTTTCTTATCATCAAAACATGACCTACTTGCGTTTCTTAAATATTGAAACTGGTAAAGGTGATCATCTCATTGATGCTTTAGACTTAAAGCCGGGGATGAGAGTTTTAGATGGAACGCTGGGTCTAGCTCAGGATGCAGCCATTGCCAGTTTAATTGTGGGTGAGTCAGGTCTTGTTGTAGGCACAGAAGCCTCAAAGCTTTTGCATTTTTGCGTTAATTATGGTCTGCAAAACTACGAGACGGATAGTCCTCGCCTCACAGCAGCCATGCGCAGAATTAAAACTTATAATCTTACGGCGAAAGAATTTTTGCAAATTTGCAAGCCGAACGATTTCAACGTAATTTATTTTGATCCTATGTTTAAGCGTCCCGTCAAGGGAGCCATGGCGATGGATGCTTTGCGTCCTTTGTCCTACGATAAACCCTTGGACGCTGAGACAATTAATTTAGCTTTAAAAATCGCTCCGAAAATTGTTATCAAGGAGCGTGCAGAATATATCTTGCGTGAGTACGGCTGCACTGAATTTATTGGGGGTAAATATTCACGCATTAAATTTGGTATTATAAGGAGGGAAGAGGAGTGAAGGAAAGAGTAGTAGTTATTCTTGGTCCGACGGCAACAGGAAAAAGTAATTGCGCGATTGAAGTTGCACGTAGGCTAAATGGCGAAATTATTTCTGGTGACTCGTCCCTCGTTTACCAAAAGATGAATATTGGTACGGCCAAGCCTTCTAAGGAGGAGCTTGCACTTGTTCCTCATCATTTGGTTGATATTCTTCCTCCCGAAGCAAGCTTTAACGTGGTTGATTTTGTGACGCAAGCCAAAAAATTAATTACGGAAATAAATGCTCGCGGTCATTTGCCCATTATTGCCGGCGGCACTGGTCTTTACATCAAGGCACTGCTCGAGGGCTACGAATTTAGTTCAGTTGATGAAGATACCGAGCTACGTAAACGACTAGAAGACGAGGCAAGACAGTCAGGTCCCGTAGCCCTCTACGAAAAACTTCAACAAATCGACAGTGACGCCGCCAAAATTATTCACCCCAATAATGTGCGTCGCGTGATTCGCGCTCTCGAAATAGCAATGAGTGGTAGTCACGTTAGTCAAGCGGGCACCCGCGACGCATCTATTTATGACGCAACAGTTTTTGGCTTGCGTATGGACCGCGACTTTTTGTATGCTCGTATTAATAAGCGTGTCGACATGATGCTGGACGCGGGACTAGAAGACGAGGTTCGTTCTCTTCTTGACGCGGGACTATCTGAGGACGCGCAAAGCATGCAAGCTATCGGGTATCGACAAATGGTGTGGTATCTACGCCATGGCATGGACCGCGAGCTTGCAATTGAAAAAATTAAGCAGGCTACTCGTAATTTTGCAAAACGTCAGTTAACCTGGTACAAAAAGATGCCTTATGTTCATTGGTTTGACGTGGACGAAACACTCAATTATTCCGCTATTGTGCAAAATATGGTGGAAATACTTGAGGAAAAGAGGCAAATGTTGTAAAATATATGTTGCAAACTTGTTTAGATTACAATCGGAGGTTACCTTATGAATCCTACTGCAAAAAACGCTCTGAACCTTCAAGATAGCTTCTTGAATCATGTTCGTAAAGAAAATATTGGTGTAATTATTTATTTGGTAAATGGTTTCCAAATCCGTGGTCTCGTACGCGGTTTTGATAATTTCACCGTTATCATTGAAAATGAGGGTAGACAACAGCTCGTTTACAAGCATGCAATTTCTACCATCTCTCCTGCAGCAAATATTTCTATTATGCAACCCGAGAAGAAAGATTAATCCATATGAGAAAACGGCGCTCAGGCGTTGTTTTCTTATTTTTAGGGCACTAAAAACTGGTTTTTTCGATATCTTGCAAATCTTTTATAATTCGCAAAGACTGATAATTAGCTAGACTGTAGTAGTTAGCAAAGACGAAGATTTCTGCAAAACTTTTAGAATTAGCATGCTCTACAGAGATTTAGCAAAATTTTTCTGATTCGCAGAGAACTTGAGATATTTGGTAAAGCTTTTAGAATCGGCACATTCTACAGCTTTTCTGTTAAACTTTTGGTTAACAACTCTGCTTATAAAAGCAGATGCCCATGTACACGAAAATTTGCTAAGACCTGGTAGAGTTTAGATTTGCAAAGCATTCCAGAGCGTAGAGCTTTCTAAATTTAGAGGAAATTCGTGATGAATGATTATTTAACAGCCTTCTTAGAATATTTGACTGTGGAGATGGGCTTGAGCGATAATACTCGCTCGGCTTATCGTGCAGATTTAGAGCTTTTGGCGAAGGATTTTGGCTTTGAGGATACAAGCAGGCTTATTGAACTCGATCGCCTGCAGTTGGGTTCGTATTTGACGAGACTTAAACGCTTAGGCAGAAAACCGGCGACTATTGCTCGTAAATTAGCCTCGATAAAAGCATTCTATCGTTTTATGGTTGATGAGGGTTATTTGCAGAGTGATCCGGCTGAAAGTCTCGAGGCCGTTAATAAGGAGCAGCGCTTACCAAAGTTTTTAAGCATTGAAGAGATGGAGCTGCTCTTAGACGAGCCCAATCTCGGTACATTAGAAGGCTATAGGGACAAGACCATGCTAGAAGTTTTATACGCAACAGGTATGCGTGTATCCGAGCTTGTAAATCTTCCTGTTAATAATGTCCATCTAGATTTAGAACGCATTATCGCTTATGGCAAGGGCTCGAAGGAACGCATCGTTCCCCTTGGCAAGACTGCTATAAAATATTTAATGCATTATTTAGATTTTGTTAGACCGCAAATTTTAGGTGAAGAGCATGCAAATGCTAAGGAGCTTTTTGTAACTCGCTCAGGGAGAGGCATGACTCGCACTCGTTTTTATGAAATCATCACCGACTACGCAAAATCTGCTGGTATTAAAAAGCATATAACGCCCCACGTGATTCGTCACAGCTTTGCTACTCATTTACTAAATAATGGTACGGATTTAAGAGTTGTCCAAGAATTGCTGGGACATAAGGATATATCGACTACCCAAATCTACACTCATGTGGATTTGGAACGCTTAAAAGATATTTACGATAAGGCTCATCCGCGAGCTTGAGGAGAAACGCATGTCCAAAAAAAATAAAAACGATAAGGATAATATTACCCCTATTACTCCTGTTAATGAAAAAGGAGAGAAGAAGGAACCTGTTAATTCGGCCCTGAAGTCTTCACAGCATGGCGAGAAAAAATCTGGCAGTAGTAGGTATATGGTTGTATGCTTAATTGCGGCTATCGCCTTTATCGCTATGGCTTGCGGCTTCTTTTACGCCCAAGATCGTAGCAAGAAGGATGTGGGCGATGCTAAGCCGGCTATGCAGACAGAGGTAAAGAAAGAGGTTAGTCTTGTAACTGAATCCACAGAAGCTCAGCGCATTCTCGACAATATTTTATTGAAAAAAAATAATTGGCAATTGAAAGAAGATGAGCACGGTCTCAAGGAAATTACCGTTCCAGGTGTTGAAGCCAAGGTTAAGATTAATCAACGGGAGCTTAACGTCGGTGTTCCTGCAACTACAAGTCTTGCGGCCGCTGGGGATTGGCTCAAAGAAAAAATTGAAGCGCAAGGCCTTGTTTATTTAGGCGGTGAGTCCTGTAATTACAGACGTTGGGACGGATACAAGTCTCGCGTAGGCATTAAAACAAAAGCAGGTGACGGTACGAGAAATTTCTTGACGGATACCATCGTTTTCTTCCACAACACTAATCTTATTAAAGAAGATAAGGATGTGAAAGAGAAAAAGATTCAACCTGTTGCTTCCCGTAAATACAAGGGCAAGGTTGCAATTGTGATTGATGATTGCGGGCAAACTCTTGAGCCTTTAAAAACTTTGCTTGACACAAATTTGCCATTTAGCTATGCTATTCTTCCTAATAAGGTACATAGCGCGGACGCTCTCTCATTGATTAAGCAAAAGGGTAGAGTTGCCATGCTGCACTTACCAATGGAGGCTATGGGCAATGCACCTGCAGAAGATATTACTGTCAAGGTTAACGATGGACCGCAAGAGCAAGCAGCTAAGACTCGTAAATTAGTTGCAAGTCTCCCAGGTATCGTCGGTGTAAATAATCATCAAGGCAGCAAGGCAACAAGCGATAGAGAAACGATGAAAGCAGTGCTCAAGGAACTCAAAGCCAAGGGCATGTTCTTTATCGATAGTTTCACTTCAACTCAATCCGTTGCTCGTGATACAGCTCGTTCTATGAACGTGTCAACTGCTCGCAACGACATCTTCCTCGATAATGAGGCGGATATTGAATACATTCGCAAGAAAATTTATGAAGCCTTTGCTCGTGCCGAACGCAATGGTTCTTGTATCGCTATTTGTCATGCTAGACCTCAAACAGCGGCTTGTTGGGAAAAATACAAGGACGAATTCAAAGCCACCGGCATTGAGTTTGTATCGGTAACGAGCTTGCTCTACTAAAAATTTTTACATTCTATAAAATGGAGACCAAACTATGAATTACGTAGAAGAGACTATAGAAAAATATGCGAACTTTATTAATCCAGCCCAAGCAAAATTATTTCGCTTTATGGGTTTGGGTAGCATTGAAGCATCTGCTGAGGGTTGGACTATTACGGATAGTGAAGGACAGCAATTTATTGACTGTCTAGGTGGTTACGGTATGTTTGCCATTGGCCATCGCAATCCTAAGGTAGTTGAAGCCGTTGAAAAAGAATTGCACGGCATGCCTATGTGTGGCAAGGTTTTGTTTAATAGACCTATGGCCGATTTAGCTGAACTTCTTGCGGAAATTACTCCGGGAGATTTACAATATAGCTTCTTTGTAAATTCTGGCACCGAATCTGTTGAAGGCTGCTTAAAGGTAGCAAGACTTGCAACTAAGCGTCCTAAATTTGTTGCTGCAGAAAATGCTTTTCACGGCAAGACGATGGGCAGCTTAACTGCAACTGGTCGTGATTTATATCGCGATCCCTTTAAACCTTTGCTCAGTGGCTTCACCCACGTTCCTTATGGAAATGTTGAAGCCTTGCGTGAAGCTGTTGACGAAGAGACTGCTGCCGTAATTTTAGAGCCTATTCAAGGTGAAGGCGGGATCATCGTTCCACCTGTTGGCTATTTAAAAGAAGCAAAAGCTATCTGTGAATCAAAAGGCGCCCTTTTAATTGCAGATGAGGTTCAAACCGGTATCGGTAGAACAGGTGAATGGTTTGGCTGTAACCATGACAATGTTACCCCTGATTTGATGGCCTCGGCCAAAGCGTTAGGCGGCGGGGTTATGCCTATTGGGGCGATCATTGGCAGTCCTAAAGCTTGGCAAGGCTTAATCGAAGCACCTTTCCTGCATACCTCAACATTTGGTGGTAATCAGCTTGCTTGTGCGGCAGGTGTCGCAGCAATTAAATATATCAAAGAAGAAAATGTTCTTGCTCGCGGCAAAGCCGCAGGCGAACATTTAATGGCAGGCCTCAAAAAAATTGCCGCTGAATTTCCGACCGTCATTAAGGAAGTTCGTGGCAAAGGCATGATGATTGGCATTGAATTAACAAAAGAAGGCGCAGGCGGTATGCTTATGGCCCTCATGATTAACAAGAACATCATCGTTGCTTACACATTAAACAACCCCAAGGTTATCCGCATGGAACCACCACTAATCATGCCTATCGAAGTTATCGACCACGTCCTAGAGGTTTTCCACGACGCAGTTCAAACTACAGCGGAAGCAATTGAGGATCTGTAAAATAATTCGCAATGAATGTATCGAGCTTCGTAAAATATATGGCGTAAACCGAAGTGCTAACAAAAAAATTATTGCATCCTAAAGATTTAAATTTAGAACTTAATAAATTTTTTAATTGAAAAAATTGCGAAGCATGAACTGTACCCTTTGTCAAGGACATTTTTAAAATGAGTGGTAAATTTTTTTAGACGACAACATTTAAGTAAATTCTCGAAATATCGAGCAAGTATTTTGTCTTGGGCTCCGCCCAAACCCGTCCTCGCCGGAGGGCAGAAAAGCAGCTCGCCGCTTTCTGGACAACAGGATAATCCGTGTCGCTTCGTCAAGGGCTGCCCATTCTAGCGTACTGTCCCTTGACTCCGCTCCCGCTCCTTAGGTATCTTTTTTATTATTGTTTTCTGTTTCTTCTGACGTTTTTTTCTCCCCGAGTTCCCACGGTTTTTTCTCGATTACCGGTGCGGCAGGAGGGTGGGAAATATCCAACGGGTATATGCCTGTCGTAACGAATTTATAAAATTCGTTCGGAGATAACTTGGCCAGATCCCACTGGTATCTCTCGTTGTTGTAATAGTCGATGTAATCATCCACTATCCTATGGACTTCATCGAAGCTTGACGCGTTCTTCAGCTGATCCTTTATGTGGTCCTTCATATGGCCGTAGAAACTCTCCTGAGGAGCATTGTCCCAGCAGTTTCCCTTACGGGACATAGAACGTCGTAGTTCTTTGTTGTATACTAGTTCAATAAATTTATGGCTAGTATAATGGCTGCCCTGGTCTGAGTGGATTATCGTTTCTGCATGCAGTGATATGCCGTGTTCTGCAATCAGCTTCTCTATTGTCTCTAGAACGAAATCTACCTCCAGCGAAGAGCTGACCACATACGAAAGAATTTGCTTCGTATACGCGTCTATTATCGTAGACAGGTATGCAAACCTGTCTGAATATCGAAGATATGTTATATCTGTAAGAAGCACCATTCTAGGTCCGTATTTTTCGAACTCTCGCCTGAGCAGGTTCTCTGCGACGTTTTCTGTCTTCATGTCCCGGGCTAGCTGCTTGTGTGGATTCAGTTTCCGCAACGGACATTCAAGCTTGTATTTTTTCATAAGCCTGCGTATTTTCTTGACGTTCATTATTACGGGTGGGTCCTCGTGCAGGAGGTCCATATGGATGCCTCTGGCACCCTTTGAGTATCCTCGTTTCTTATAAACGTTAAGAATAATGTCGAAGTCTCTGTGGTCTTCTTCCTCTCGCCTGTCCCTGGCAGTACTTGCTCTGAGCCAGGCATAGTAGCCGCTTCTTGAGACTCCAGCCGTTTCGCAGAGATCCTTGGCCTTAAGTTTGTTTTCTGAGCAGTGAATCGTTTGGTGAATTATTTCGAATACACAAGAGGATTCGTCCATAAGCATGGCGCCTACTTTCTTGACTTTGCCAGAGATGTGATTTTTTTTAAAAACTCAATCTCTTGACGCAGATATTCGACTTCGGTTCGGAGTTTGTCAATCTCATCCTCTTTGGACAAGACCTTCTTAGGCTTTTCTTCACTGGACCTCGGATTGTTTCCGTCTCGGACGTCTCCGTATTTCGCGTATTCGTTACGGATATGGTCTGCCATACTCCATAGGCGGCCATCACTGACAAGGTCTTTCGTAAAGCCGTGTTTGTCAAATATTTCCCGAGCACGTTCACCATTGTTGTACGCTTCTAAAAATATTTGTTTAAATTCCTGAGTAACCCTTAACGTGACATCAGTGACCTTGTAAACATACGGGTTATTTCTTAGAATATTTTGTTGTTCTTCCGTGAAAAAATGCCTCCTCATAAGCACCTCCTGTTTAGATAAGGATACCATAAGTACAGGCTGCAGTCCACGGACATTACTCCCAAATGTGATGTGTCTAAAAACAAGGTTACTTTTTCAGGATTTGTCTAAATCCAGGGGTACCACTCATTTATTCGTGTCCAAGGTTATGGGTACATTATAGAGTCTCCTCGTTTTTTAATTCGGAATTCGGAATGCGTAATTCGGAATTGAGGTT